>CAYLSB010000095.1:0-17156 GCA_964386005.1 uncultured Pirellulales bacterium
CGAAGAGTCGGCCAGCGCTTCCGAAGAACTCAACGCTCAGGCCGAACAGATGAATGGTATCGTTAACGAATTGGGCGCCTTGATCAGTGGAACGGTGGCGCAAAAAGTGACGACCACCTCAACGTCCAGGATCAACCGAAAGAAGAGAGCCACCTTATCGGCTTCCGATCATGTGTTCCACCAGATCTCGGAAGGTGGTTCGAAAAAAGTCAACAAGACCGTCGAATCCAAAGTGACCCGCTCGGCGGCCGCTCATAAGGCCATTCCGCTGGATGACTCAGAAGGATCTTTTGACGAGTTTAACAAGTAAGCCATTGCTTGTTCGAATTTACAGACCCCGGATGGAAGAACTTCCACCCGGGGTTTTTTCTGTCCAGATATTTCACCGTGAGCCGATTCAAAAAAGCGATAATTCCCTTTCAACCCTTTCAAGGATATTCATTTCATCGACTACGGCGATTTTTTGCCCCTGTCGATAAAGGAAGGCCTTGCCCTGTCCGGCACAGACCGCCAGATCGGCATCGGCGGCCTCTCCGGGGCCATTAACGATACAACCCATCACGGCGATGCGGATCGGACGGCGAATCCCGGGCAGGAGTTTTCGAATCCGCCGCGCCAATCGTACCACATCCACCTGGCAGCGTCCGCAAGTGGGACACACGATGAGCTCAGGCGTAGAGTCGCGTTGTATCCCCAGCGATCGCAGGATCGCCCGGCCGCAGTGTACCTCATGAATTGGATCGCCGGCCATACTTACCCGGATCGTATCGCCGATTCCCTCCGAAAGCAGGATGCCCAGAGCCACGGCGGAGGGAACCGTAGCATCCTCCGGAAGCCCAGCATGGGTCAGGCCGAGATGAATCGGATAATTAAAGGCCCTGGAAATCGCCCGGTTGGCCTCGATCGTCCGCAGGACACTGGCGCTTTTGACGCTCAGAATCAGATTTTCAAAACCGCGTTTCTCGAATAGCCGGATATATCCGGCCATCTCACGAACCATCAGAGCCACCCGCTCTTCGGCGGGCACATCGCCGCTTTTCAGATCGCGGATACTGGCCTCATTGACGCCGATACGAACCGCGATGCCATGCTGGCTGGCACAATCGATAATCCGTTCGATTTGCCGGCGGTTCTTGATGTTGCCCGGATTAAGGCGAATCTTGGCCGCACCGGCTTCAATGGCCTCGATGGCCCGATCGGCGGAGAAGTGAATATCCGCGATCAAAGGAACATTTGTCCTTTTGACAATCCGTCCGAAGGCCTCGGTATCGGCCCGGGTGGGAACGGCGATCCGGACCAGGTCGCATCCCGCCGACGCCAGGCGGCGAACCTGGCGAATACAAGCCGGAACATTCGTGGTATCCACTTTGGTCATGGACTGGACGGCAATGGGACTTCCGCCTCCGATCCGAACCTGCCCGACAAAAACAACTCTGGTTTTTGAATTTCGCATGAGTCCATTCCGTTCCGGTCCGAGCGATTGAACCTGTCAGCCCCGCCGGGAATTGAATTCACTAAAAAGGTTTTCCCCATTCATTTCAATTTTAGATTGATCCCGTGTTGAAATCAATCTAAAATACCCGTCCTGAAACATTTGTGTCCAAACCAGGATGGTTTTGGTCGTTTCGTGGAACCGGTTGGAACAATTGAGCCCCGTCGATTTTTCGAACGGATAGGGAAGTCGAATGATCTTTACTCTCCATCGATATTTATTCCGCGAATTGTTGCGGGTGTTTCTGCTGACGGCGATTGCTCTGTCGATGATGCTCAGCATGGGGTTGATGTTGCGCCCCATTCAGCAGTACGGTGTCGCCCCGGATCAAACCCTCCGCCTGTTGGGTTACTTCCTTCCGATTACCCTGACGTTTGTGTTGCCGATGAGCGCTCTGTTTGCCGCCGCGCTGATCTACGGACGATTCGCCTATGAAAACGAGTTGGATGCCTGCCGGGCCAGCGGGATCAGTGTCATGTCGGTCGTGCTTCCGGGCTTGTTTCTGGCGATTCTCGTTTCCATCGCGACTCTGGTGCTGAGTTTTTATGTCGCTCCCAATTTTGTTCATCGGGCCGAACGGGCCGTCAAAGCCAACGCCAAACAGATCTTGTTTCGAAATCTTCAGAGAAAAGGATTCTATGCCATCGAGGGTCGTTGGATTGTCTATGCCGATACGGCGATCCCCTCCACGGACATGATCTATGGCGTGGTCATTATTGAACTGCATGGTCAGCAAGTCCGTAAGCTGATCACGGCCGATTCGGCGTTGATTCAAATCGACAGCAAAAGCAAATACAACGAGATTACCGTTGTCGCCCGTCAAACCCGGCAAATTGACGAAAACGCCCAGTTCGATTCCGGCCAATTATCGTTCACGGGGCGTTTTCCCCCGCTCCTGGCCGACAATGTAAAATTTCAGACCATTCAACAGATCAAGCGGATTCGCAACAATCCGCTGGAGTTTTTCCCCACCCGATCGCTGGCGATGACCGTCCGTACGCGAATGGCCGCAGAAATGCTTTCCGATGCCATCCAACTGAAGATGACACACCCCGAAGGGTATTTCGAGCTCCGGGGCGAAGATCGGATCGTTTTGCTGAGTGTGGGAACCAGCCTTCCGGCAGAGGGGAAAGAAGAGGGGAAAATTATCTTTACCGGTCCCATCCGTGTTCTCGAACTCGATCCGGATCGCCAGAATCTTACCTGCCAATGGGATTGTGCCGATGGGTACATGTATTTCGACAGCCATAGTCCCGACTCCACCCTGGATATGGTCCTGAGCAATCCCTCCTGGGACCGGGGAGGCGGCGTCAAGGGCATTGCCGCAAAACACGTCGTCAAAAATCTTCGTCTTCCGGAAACACTGGCTGCGGCGCTTCAGGAAGAACAGATTCTGGCGAGGATCGAGACTCTCCCCTTGCTGATTCGCCAGCCGACGGATGCCGTCTTTATCCTCCGCAATCAGCTACGCAAACTCATTCAGAAAACCTCCAAGCAGATCAGTTCCGAATTGCATTCCAAGCTCGTTCTGGGGATGGGCTGTACGACGCTGATCCTGACGGGAATCGCCCTGGGAATTCGTTTTCGCGGGGGGCATCTACTCAGCGCATTCGGGGCCAGTTCCATACCCGCCGGCGCCTTAATCGTATGCATCCTGGCCGGGAAAGAAATCGGTAAGAACCCCGCCACGCCCATCGAGACGGGATTGTTCGTCATGTGGTGCGGACTGGCGATTCTGTCGATTCTGGCGTTGCTTCTCTTTCGCAGTCTGACTCGAACGTGAGATCGACCGCCATGAAAACCCTGGATAAATATGTCGCTAAAAACTATATCGTCGGTTATGTCATCACGGCGTTTGTCCTGATCGGTCTGTGCCAGTTGATTGATCTGTTCGTCAATATCGACGAATTTGCCGAGCGCTCCGGCGAAGGGATACTCGCGGTGTTGAAGAATATCGCCGATTATTATTGCAGCCATACCGCCGTCTGGTTTCGTGATCTGGCTGGCTTTATCACCGTCATCGCGGCCGTGTTTTCGACGGCGCGGATGACCATGAACAACGAATTTATCGCCGTCATGGCGTCGGGCATCAGTCTCAAGCGGATTATTGTGCCCATCCTGATTCTGTCGCTGATGTCCACATCCCTTCTGGTTATCGATCAGGAACTGATCATCCCACGGCTGGCTCACAAGCTCATTCGTTCCCGTGACGATCCTGTGGAAATCAAACAGATCAACAATCTGTGGTTCATGACCGACGATCGGAATTCGCTGATCAACACGCGACGGTTCGAGAATGTCACTATGGCCTTTCCCACGATCCTTGTTCGGGAGCCGGTCCCTGATTCGCTGCATTGGCGGGTTGTCGGCATTATCCGGGCCGATTCGGCCGTCTATGACGCCCAACAGAGCGGCTGGCAACTCATCAAGGGTCAGAGCATGCCCATCGGAGATGTGGACATCGTCGAAGGCAGTTTACGTACCCGTCCGATCGATTTCTACCCCAGCAGCCTCACGCCCGCAGAAATTCCCCTCAAGCAGCAGGAGGGATTCAAGGCCCTGCTCAGTTGGCGACAATTGGCCGCTCTCGAAAAACAACAGCGACGCGTCAAAGATGTCGCCGAGTTGTACCTGCAGAAAAGCCTGAGGATCACCGATCCGATCTTTGTGATGGTTATGCTTCTGATTACCCTGCCCGTGCTGGTCTGCCGCGATCCTAAGGCCATGAAATCGGCCATCCTCATCGGCTTCGGGTTGTCGATTTTGTGTTCGGCGACCATGTTCGGCTGCAAGCTGCTGGCCACCGAGGAATTCTTCAACCGGGCAATACCGGAAACATGGGCGTGGGCGCCCATCTTCCTCTTCCTCCCCATCGCTCTGCTCGAATTTGACTCGATGAAAACGTAAAATATAGACACATAATCCTTAGAATGTGAGATCGGAAGGTTATGTATTTTTTCCTCCGGATAACATCTCCTTCAATTCCCGATTGATCCGAAGACTGCACCAGGGTTTGCCGCACATGGTACAATAATCGGTGTCGCCGCTGCCGGCCATCCGGCTTTGCTCGCAGGCCTCATCGTGCATACGCCGCGCCGTCGGCGGATCGATCGATTCGCCGATATGGTTTTCCCAATCCAGCGCCGCCCGCGCAATGCTGAGCCGTCGGTCGCGATCCGCCGCTCCCGAAAGTCCCCTCGCCACGTCCGCGGCATGCGCGGCGATTTTCGCGGCGACGACGCCTTGCCGAACGTCCTCGGCGTTCGGCAATCCAAGATGTTCACGAGGCGTAACATAGCATAGAAACGACGCACCATAGTACCCTGCGGCGGTGGCGCCGATCGCGCTGGTGATGTGATCGTAGCCCGGCGCGATATCCGTGACTAGCGGCCCCAGCACATAAAACGGCGCCCCCCGGCAAATGTCCCTCTGCATCTCCATATTCCGCTGGATCTGGTCGAACGGTACATGTCCCGGCCCTTCGACCATCACCTGGCAACCCTTGTCCTGCGCCCGCTGCGTCAGTTCGCCGAGGGTCTGCAACTCCGCCAGTTGCGCCGCATCCGTCGCGTCGGCGATACAACCCGGCCGAAGCCCGTCGCCCAGTGAAAAACAAACGTCATAATCCCGCATGATCGCGCACAATTCGTCAAACAGATCATACAGCGGATTTTGACGGTTGTGGTACGCCATCCATTTGGCCATCAAAGCCCCGCCGCGACTGACGATCCCACAGACGCGGTCACCAATCAGCCCCAGATGCTCTCGAAGCAATCCCGCGTGGATCGTGAAAAAGTCCACGCCCTGTTTGGCCTGCTTTTCCACCACGGCCAGGATCGTGTTGTAATCAATCTGATCCACATCCCGATCCACAATCACTTCATACACCGGCACGGTCCCGAATGCCACCGGGCAATGCCCGATCAGGTCGCGTCGAATCGCGTCCAGGTCGCCCCCTGTACTCAGGTCCATCATCGCATCGGCACCGGCCTCCAGTGCGACGCGCATCTTTTCAATCTCCCCCTCCAGCGATGACCGTACATTGCTCACGCCGATATTGGCGTTGACCTTGGTCGTCACCGCCCGGCCGATCGCCGACGGTTTCAAGTTGCCTGCCAGGTGAATCCGGTTGGCCGGGATCACCACGTGCCCGGCCGCAATCTCTTCCCGTAGCGCCTCAGCCGAGATCGGCTCCTTGGCCGCCGCTTGACGCATCGCCTCGGTTATCTGCCCCGAACGGGCCAGTTCCAGTTGTGTCGCCATAGCCATCTCCATCAAAACAAAAAGTCGCCTCCGATGGAAGCGACTTGTCAAATGCCTTTGATCGTCTTCGCTTCCCTACGCAGGTACGCCTTTCGGCTGGCCTGATCAGGTTCCAAGGGCCTCTCTCAGATCCGCACACACGGACCACCCCTAGCGAACAAACATATTCTACTCCGTTGCCCTCGCTCCGTCAACCGGTTTTTCTTTGCAGATGGTCGATCTATTCAATCCGCCAATGCATAGGAAATGAAATGGATATGGCTCAATCATGGCTCACCGTCTTCACCGCCCACCACAAAATCAATCCCGCCTGCAAGACGATAATCATAATAAATAGGATCCGATATTTCAATTTTCGTGTCTTGTGACGAAAGACAATCCGTCCCACGAATGTCCCCGCGGTCCCGCCGAGTAGAGTCAGCAAATGAAGCACGATCTCCGGGATTCGTTTCCCGTTATTTCTTGCCTGGAATTTATCAAATCCATGAAACAGAAAGGCGATCAGAGTCATGCTGATGAGATAGATCCACAAGGGATGGAGCGGGATAACGTACCATAGTATTCCACCCAGGAACGCAAGAAGTACGGCCGCAATCAGCACATAATACCAGAACGGATTCGATCTCCTGTGGGCTTTAATATCCAAGTCGCCCCCATGTTGCCATCTGGGATCGGATCAGATCGGGATTATTCGGCTGGAAAAACGGACCTGAAGTCCGTTGCGACTCGGCTTCCGCCCAACTCAGCCGGGCAATTTCAACCGTCCGGGTATCCTTCCATGCCCACCATTCCGAATGTCCGTCTGCAAACGACAGAACCGTCCCCTTCCCATGCCTCATAGGAACAGGGTTCCACCATCGCGGTTCAATATACGAAATCGTCCAGTCGGCGTCCCAGTTATCCATATAGTCGTCGATAAAAAGTCCCCGAGCCCCTGTGTTTCGGATCTCGCCAAGCTTGGTAACGATCGGTCCCCCCTGAAAGTCCCTGCCCAGATTAATGGATTCGAACATCGAGTAGGTTCTCGTCTCGGTTTTTTTCGCAACCGGGCAATGATACGATCCTTCGGCTTCGATATACGGATACAAACTCCCGTTCCGCAGCGATTCCAATTGTATTTCGATAGGATCAGTTTGAAATGGGTATACATAGCTGCCCTGATACAAAACCATGCTCACCCAGCCCTTACAGGTTGCGGTATTTTGCCCGGCGTTGCAGGAAGGAAATATCGCATCGTTGTCCTGGCAGTATAATAGGGCGGCGGTCGAAAGTGTCCTGGTATTCTGAAAACATACGGCTCGCTTGCCCGATTCCTTCGCTCGGTTCAAACCGGGTATAAGGATGCCCAGCAATATCGCAATCACGGCGATGACCACCAACAATTCAATCAACGTAAACGCCCGTGTGCCTTTTTTCATGTAACCTCTCCTTCCCCGACGGTTTGATTCTCAGAACCTCAATCGAAATCCTTCGTGATCCCTTGAATTTGCATCGCTGGCTTCCATGCCAGCCGTCTCATTATACTGCCAATGAGTTCGGAGGAGAAATATTTCCGGAAGAAAAATGAACCCGACCTCGCTTTATTTCCCTTGTCGTGGAATGTACTCTGTTCGGGTTGGGGAAAAAACCTCAACGGCTTTGGAATCTTCGACAATCGTTGCCCCATGCGTGACATTCGAAGGAATCGTCCATGAATCCCCCGCATGTGTGTCGTATTCCGTATCTCCGATTATAAGTCGAATATGTCCTTGGATCAGGTACCCCGTCTGCTCATGAGGATGGCAATGAAGAGGAAGGGCGCTGCCCTTGTTGAGAATAAATTCGACCATCAGGGTTTTATCGCCGTAAGCAAGCGTTTTTTGGGTGATACCCGGTAACGATTGGGCGTAACCGTCTTTGATGTGCGGAACGAACATGGATTTTTCTTCCTTTAGATTGCATTTTTGAAAAAGGATCATCCCTTTATCATTGAATCCATTCTATCGGGATACAACAAGGATTCAATCGGAATCGTGAAACCAAAATCAGATAGTTAATCTATACAATCCGGTCAGAACATGATAACATTTCCATCTTGAATAATTCATTGAAAGGCCCTGACTATGCGGCATGAATATTATGTTCACGGTTACTCCCAGCGCGAGTCGTCGCGTCTGACGGACCAGGCCGATACCCTTGCCGAGTTGCTCCACTCCGATACCCTCTTCGATCCCGGTAGCAACATCCTCGATGCCGGATGCGGAACCGGCGCTCAGACAATTCATATTGCGCCAAAGAATCCCCAATGCCGATTTACCTCCATCGACCAAAACCCCGAGTCTCTACAAAAAGCCAAAGAGACGATAGAATCCCGCGGAATAACCAACGTCGCCTTTCAACAGGCCGATCTCTTCCGCCTTCCATTTGCCGATAATGCCTTCGATGCCGTTTTTGTCTGTTTTGTCCTGGAGCATCTCTCCGATCCGGCGGCGGCCCTCGCCGAACTCAAGCGCGTTCTCAAGCCGCACGGCCGCATCCTCTGTATCGAAGGCGACCACGGCTCGTGGTATTGTCATCCTCGATCCGATCTGGCCGCCCATACGGTGGATTGCCTGGTTCGACTCCAACGACAACTTGGCGGCGATGCTTTAATCGGCCGACGTTTGTATCCGCTGCTCCGACAGGCCGGTTTTCAAAATGTTCGCGTATCGCCCCGCATGGTGTATGTGGATTCCTCCCGGCCGAATCTTGTCGAAGGATTCTCAAAGAATACTTTTATTGCGATGGTCGAAGGTGTTCGCGAGCGGGCCATTGCCGCCGGCCTTACTGACGCGGCCCGTTGGGATCGGGGTATTGCGGAGATGTATCGTGCCACGCACGACGACGGCACCTTCTGCTATACCTTCTTCAAGGCCTTCGCAAAAAAGTAGGCCTTGGCGCAACGGATTCAATTGGGTCTATGACAATGACGACCTTTGGAAGCAGGCGGGGAAAGGCGGCAAACTTTCCTTATAGCCAAAAAATTAAATCCATTTGCCGTGCAAACCCGGGTATCATGGAAGTCATCTCCGGATTCCCGGAAGCAGTCAGCTAATCACGCCCTTCATGTACTCGCGGGTCATTTTTTCGCGAGGATCCTCGAACATCTGTTTTGCCGGGCCGTGTTCAATCAGTTCTCCGCAGTAGAAAAACACCACATAATCAGCCAGCCGCTTGGCCTGCCGCAAAATATGCGTGACGATGATCGTCGTGTAATCGTTTTTCAGTTCGTTAAAACTCTCCTCGATCCGACGGCTCGACATCGGATCCAGGGCCGAGGTCGGTTCATCGGCCAGAATGATGTCCGGCTCGACCGCCAACCCGCGGGCCAGGCACAACCGCTGCTGTTGGCCGATGGAAATCTTCGAAGCCGGGCTGTGCAGTCGGTCCTTGACCTCATCCCACAAACTTGCCTGCCGGAGCCGGAACTCGACGATCGCATCGAGTTTTCGCCTGTCCTTCATGCCGTGAACGCGCGGGCCGTAGGCGACGTTGTCATAGATCGACATCGGCAACGGCCGCGGTGTCTGGGATAAGAGCCCCATCTTTTTTCGGATGTGGGTCACCTCGACTTTGGGATCGAAGATATTTTCGCCGTTGACCAGCACCTTACCCGTAACGCGGACGCCTTCGATCAGGTCGATCATCCGATTGAGGCACTTAAGGAATGTCGTCTTTCCGCACCCGGAAGGACCGATTATTGCGATGATCTGCTTGTCGGGAATGTCGATGTTGATGTCGCGCAGCGAATGTTCCCGACCGTAATGCACGTTGAGGTTTTCCACGCGGATATGGGTTGCGGGATTCATCGGGCCCTCATTGAATCGAATGTCGGGTGAATTTTCGGCTTAGAATTCGCGACGCCAAACTCGTCGCCAGAATAATCAGCGTTAAAATCAGGGCCGAAGCGTACGCCCGCTGCTGTACCTGGGGAAACGGCGTTCCGAGTTGGAAGAAAATCGCCAGCGGAAGCGTCGCCACCGGCCGTGTCAGCGTAGCCGCGGGTTCTGTGAACAAATGCGGAATCTGGTCGCTGAATCCCGCCGTAAACAGAACCGATGCCGCATCGCCGATTCCCCGGCCGAATGCGATCAGTACCGCCGTCATGATCCCCGCCAATGCCTGCCGAATGACAACCTTGAAGGCCGTCTGCAGCCGCGTCGCCCCCAGCGTATACGAGGCCTCCAGTAATTCGCCCGGCACCATTCGTACGACTTCGTCCATCGCCCGGCACAGGATCGGCAATACAAGAAACGCTACCGTGATGATTCCACCCAACAGCGACGCCCGCATTCCGACCGACAACATGATTAAAAATCCGAACGCTCCGAATACAATCGACGGTACGCCCCACAGCACATCCAGAGAGAAACGCACCAGCGAAGCGGTTCGCGATCCCTGTTTGGCAAAGACGTTCAGATACAACACCACCGGCAGTCCAAGAACCAATGCCAGCAGTGTCGCACCGCCCGCCAAATACAACGAGCCGATTATCGCGTTGAGGATACCGCCTTCTTTACCGAGGTAGAAACCGTCCTTGGGCGTCTGCGAGATCATCGCCCAATCCAGTGCGCCAATCCCCTTAATCACGACTGTACCGAGGATCAATATCAGGATCAGAAAAATCGCCAGTGTCGAGGCGATCATCAATCCTTTAACAATTTGTTCTTCGATCTTTCGTCGATTCTTCATCCTATTGCACCTGTTTTTCCGCCCGGATCAGCACCAGCTTGGCCAGGATGTTAAACACCAGAACGACCACCATCAAAATCAGACACGCAAGCATCATCGCCGAATCGTAGAGCGGGATCGACATCATCTCGCCGTAATTGTTGGCGATCAGCGCCGGCAGCGGATAGGCCGGATCCAGCGGTGTCGTCGGCGTTTTGGCCACATTGCCCGCCACCATCAGTACCGCCATCGTCTCGCCGAATGCCCGCGACAAACCCAGTACGACAGCCGCGATGATCCCCGGCGAGGCCTTGCGCAGCACGACATGCTTGATCGTCTGCCATTGCGTCGCGCCCAGGGAAAGCGACGCCTCGCGAAATTCTCTCGGCACCGCTCGCAGGATTTCCATTGTGACGTGAATAATTACCGGAAAAATCATCACTGCCAGTACGATTCCGCCGGCCAGGACGCAATACCCCGATGAGGTTGTCCCGAACATTGGCGCGATTGTATCCTTGATCCATGGTACGACAATGAGAATTCCCCACACGCCATACACAACCGATGGGATTCCCGCCAGTACGTCGATCAACGGCCGCGAAAGTTCGCGAATCATCCGCGGCGCATATTCGGCCAGGTAAATCCCCGTCAGCAAACACAACGGGACCGCGATAAGGATAGCCGTACCCGTCACGCAGATCGATCCCATGATGAACGGTAGGAAACCGAATTCCTGACGCAGCGGAGACCAGGAGGACGATACCAACAGTTTTCCCAGCGGTTTGATCTCCAGGATCGGCCAGGATTTGATCAGCAGTCCCGCCGCCATAAAAAAAACGACAAGTCCCGCTCCCCATGTCAACAGGGCCATCGTCTTTGCCGCCGCGCGGTCCATCCACAACCGGCTTGTCCGGATCGCCGGAAGCATTTCGCGTTGTTTCGTCCCTGAATCATTCATGGTAGTTTTTGCCTGGTTAATCCTGCAACTTGGTCAACTCGTCCTGTATGGTTGCGGCCGACAGGTTCACGTATCCCGCTTCGGGCACGTAGGCCTGACCCTCGGTGAGGATCCATCGCAGAAATTCGGCGACTTCCTTGCGCGCCGGTTTTCCTTTGGATACCAAATACAACTCCCGTGCCGGAGGGGAAGGGTACCGATTCGTTGCGATCGCCTTCGCCAACGAATCCCGATCGTCATAGAAGGATTCCTCGGGGTCGATCGTGCCATTGCCGTTGAGATCCAGCGGCAATACCGCCAGCGACGCATGGGGTTTCTTTGTCGTGGTGTCATAGACATAATTGACATTGTTGAATCCAATGGCGAGAATGTCTCTTGTTACGGCTTCGGCCAGCCCCGGATCACCGAACACGGCCGTTCCCTTCAGGTCCTCCTGTTTTTTTCCCATGTAGAGTGCCCAGGTTTCGGCGGCGCCGCAGGCGTCCGATCGCGTAAAGACATTCAGGACCTCGGTACGATTGCCCCCGACCACACCGGCCCACGTCGTGATCTTACCGGTGATCCAGATATCCATACATTGTTGTTTGGAGATACCCCCGGCCAGCAATTCATGGACGGCCGGATTCTTGCGATTGATCGTTGCGACTACGGCGTCCTTGGTCACCGCGACGGACCAGGCGCCTTTTTCGCGTTCCGCGGGATTAATCGCTCGCGAGACCATGCCGAGATCCACCATGCCCGATAGGCAATCGGCCATACCCTTGCCGGCGCCGCCGGCGGAGATGTCGATCTGAATATCCGGATGGATCTTACGGTATTCTTCCGACCACTTGACCGCCATGGGATAGAGCGCAAAGGCGCCGGACAAACTGATCGTTTCCTTCGGTTGTTTATCGCATCCGCCGTTGCATACAATCCCCGCAATCATTGTGAGCAACATGAATCGAACCATAAGAACTCCTTTGTTATATCAAATCCGCCAGTGTCAGTTTTTCCAACCGCTCGGCAATGTAATCTCGGATGTCACGACATACCGCCAGCATTTTCGGTTCCCTTGTCAGCGGTGTATCCGCGAAGAAATATTGGCTCACCGATTCCGTCGGCGCCAGTGCCCCATCCATCAGACGGATGATCTCGGCGATAGTGATCCGATCGGCGGGGCGCGCGAGTCGATACCCGCCGCGGGTGCCGCGCCGCGTCTGAATGAATCGGTTTTGCCGCAGCGCCGTAAGTAACAACTCCAGATACTTTTTGGGTATCTCGCAGGTCCTGCAGATCTCTTCGATCTTGGTATAACCATTATCACCTTTGCGGGCAATGTGCAACAATGCCAGAATCGAATATTCGCTTTTGGTTGTCAGTTTCATATTGAGAGTCCGTTTATTTCCTTATCCATCAAGTCTATTGACATTATAGACAAAATACACCATTGAGTCAATACCTAATCTGGCGGAAACGTAAATTATGTCGATCCAGCCGAGAATCTCTAATGTGGATAAAACGAGTACAGATATAAAGATTACGAGTTATTCAAAAGCGTTTCATGATCTTTCGTCGGTTCAGTCGGCCGGAACACATCGGCCCTTGGCCCATTCACAAAGCTGACGAACATGTTCATCCATAGTAACGGATAAAGGCGGCGAGTTGTTTAAAGATTGCTCAATATGTTCCGTTAATAATGGAGTACCGCTGGCATAGGTCTCATGCAAAGCGGAGACAATTGCCTGCTCGATTTCGGCGCCGCTGTATCCTTCGGATACGGTGGCAAGCCGGTCCAGATCGTATTCACCGGGTTGACGGTTTCGTTTCTTTAGATGGATCTCGAAGATTTTCTTTCGGGCCGGCCGCTTGGGAAGTCCGACAAAAAAGATCTCGTCAAAACGGCCTTTGCGAAGCAATTCCGGAGGCAAGGCGGCGATATCATTTGCGGTGGCGATGAGAAAGACCGGGGACTCATGTTCCTGCATCCAAGTCAGCAACGTCGCGAACATCCTCTGGCTCAATCCGCCATCGACGCTCTGGCTGGCCGCGGAAGCGAAACCTTTTTCGATTTCGTCAATCCACAGAATTACCGGGCTGATCATCTCGATTTGCTGAAGGGCCTTTCGCAGGTTTTGCTCGGACTGTCCGATGTAGCTATTGTAGAGATTGCCCGGATCAAGGCGGAGGAGCGGCAATTGCCATGCCGTGGCGATTGCCTTGGCACAGAGACTCTTCCCGGCACCCTGTACGCCGACCATCAGAACCCCGCGCGGAGGACGTAAACCATATTGACGGGCTTGAGGTCGGAAAGCCTCCTTGCGCAGCTTGAGCCACCGTTTGAGGTTATCCAGGCCCCCGATCTCGTCGAGGTCCAATGGAGTCTGGATATAGGTGAGAAGTCCGTCGGCCTGAAGCATCCGGCGTTTACCCGCCAGGATTCGGTTGACATCTCCGTCGCTGAAACGCCGATCCTGCGTGACGGTTTCGCGGATTAATTGCTGGGCCTGCCGTCGGGTTAGTCCGCGGAGGTTCTTTAGTACCGCGTCAAATCCTTTTTTGGTGATCCCAATCTCAATCGGACGCTTACAATTGATCATCTGCAGGGTATTACGGACGATTTGATCCAGTTCCTTTTCATCCGGAAGAGACAGCTCAAACGAGGTGGTGTACGACCGAACCACCTCTGGAAGAGAATCCGTACAGTCGATCATGATCAGCGTTCCATTGTTGATCATCCATCGGTCGATGGAATCCCTTAAAATTCTCAGGACAAGATGGGTGTTGAGGTGCGCGGCCAGATCGAGAGTAACACAAATTGGATTGGTACTCAAGCTTGTCATGAACATCAGAGCGGCGCCAGGGACGTCGGTGCTGGGTTCACAGTTTCCGACTCTCATCAGACCTTCTCGGACCCCCTGTCCCGCGGACCAGATACACAGGTCTCGCTTCAGGCTTTCGGCGGCTTGACGGATGGTCTCGATGGCGTACCCTTCTTCAAACGTGGTAATCGAGATGCAGGGGCTGCCGCCCTGGATCACTTGTGCCAGACGTATTGCGTCATTCATGATGGTCTCCGGCCTGTTTTTGAGTTTTCGGTTTCCATTATACGAAGAGAATCTGTCCGGACAAGACGGGATCTGATGGAAAACCACCGTCCGGAGAAGAGAGGGGAATGATCGAGCGATATTCCTGTTGCTTTGGATTTGTTGCCGTGGTACAGTCCCGCATGGGCTGTCCTCAGAGGACAGCCATTCCGATGAATAGGCCAGATTGGGATTATTGTGACATTCAAATCCGTTCCAGTTATTGCGATTGTCGGAGGGATTGCCTCGGGTAAAAGTACAGTCGCCCAGGCATTCGGGCGGCTTGGATGCGTCGTGCTGGATGCCGATCGGATAGCCCACGACTTGTTGGAGGATCCACAGGTTCAACAGGAGCTTGTGAGTTCTTTTGGCACCGATATTCGGGATAAACGGGGATCGATTGACAGGCGATTGCTGGCAGATAAGGTCTTTTGGTCGAGGGAAAATGTCCAACGAATTAACGCGATTATCCATCCCCGGGTTATGAATCGTTGCCGACGATCCATCGAAGAATTTCGTCGGAATCCAGCATGTAAAGGGATCGTCCTGGATGCCCCCCTTTTACTGGAAGCCGGCTGGGAAGGGCAATATGATTGCCTGATTTTTGTCGATTGCAGCGATGAAAACCGCCTTCAGAGAGCCGCCGGTAGGGGGCTTTCGGAAAAAGATTTAAAAAATCGCGAAAATTTCCAGATTTCTCTGGACAAAAAACGTAAGATAGCGGATTATAGTATTGATGGCAATTCGGACTTATCAGCCATAGCTGAGCAAGTCGAGAGGATTTACACAACATTGATCGACAGAAAGTAAAGTTTCGGGGCATCTGCATTTCCCATATTCCGGTAATCATGCAGAGAAACGTCAACCCGTTTACAACCAAGTCCAGGTTTTCCCATGAAGTTCTAAGGATGTGGGTACTTATAATAACGATCTCCTCCACGAATGGATGGATATCCGGTATGTTGCAAAGGAGCATGAATGGCTAAGCCAACCGATCAGCTTGACGACAAAAAAATGCCTAAAAAACGCGGACGTAAGCCCAAGAGCCAGAACCCGCCGGTACAGGATGAGCCCGTATCACAGACCGCCTATGTGAGTAGCGACGATCTTTCGGCCAATGGCGATGCCGATGGCAATGTTGCCGGTCCAACCGACCGGCCGCTGCCAATCGTCGAAGAGGAAGAATATCGTCCGGCTTCTGCGCCGTTGGAACCTTTGCCACCCGCCGGCGGGTCACAGGAACAGCCGGTTCAAAAACAGCCTGAAACTGTCGGCCTTCCAACCGGCCCCAAATCCGTTCCGATCGATGAATCCGTCCATGCCAAATACGAGCGGATCAAGAAAGGCAACCTTCATCTGAAGGATCTGCAGAATCTGGATGTGGTCGAATTGCATAAGATTGCCCGTACGGAAGGCGTGACCGAATATATGGGCCTGACCAAGCAGGAGTTGATCTTCAAGGTCCTCAAGGAACGGATCCGCCAGAACGGGTTGATGTATGGAGAGGGCGTTCTGGAAATATTACCCGATGGTTTCGGCTTTCTTCGGAGCCCCAAGTATAATTACCTTGCCTCGCCGGATGACGTGTATGTATCGCCTTCACAGATTCGGCGATTCGGACTGAGACCGGGTAACATCGTTTCCGGGCAGATTCGTCCGCCGAAGGATAGCGAAAAGTATTTCGCGTTGCTTCGCGTCGAGGCGATCAATTACCAGGAACCCGACAAACTGACGGAAAAGGTGGTCTTCCGCGATCTTACCCCCCTCCATGCCGAAGAGCGGCTGATTCTCGAAACCACCAATGACGAGCTCAGCATGAGGGTTATGGATCTGATTACGCCGATCGGAAAAGGCCAGCGCGGACTTATCGTAGCTCCGCCGCGAACCGGTAAGACGATTTTGCTTCAGAAAATCGCCAATGCCATCAGCACCAATCACCCTGAGGTGCGGATGATCGTGCTATTGATCGACGAACGTCCGGAAGAAGTGACCGATATGGAGCGCAAGGTCGCCAAAGATGTCGAAGTGATCAGTTCGACCTTTGACGAGCCGACCGCCCGTCATTGTCAGGTTGCCGAAATGGTTATTGAAAAAGCCAAACGCATGGTTGAATTCAACGACGATGTCGTGATCCTGCTGGATTCAATTACCCGCCTGGCCCGGGCCTACAATACCGAGATGCCGCACTCCGGCAAGATCCTCACCGGCGGCGTGGATGCCAATGCCATGCAGATGCCCAAACGATTCTTTGGCGCCGCCCGGAATATCGAGCACGGCGGATCGCTGACCATTATCGCCACGGCCCTGATCGATACCGGCTCGAAGATGGATGAAGTCATTTTCGAAGAATTCAAGGCCACCGGAAATATGGAACTGCATTTGGATCGAAAGCTTGTCGAACGGCGAATCTTTCCGGCGATCGATATCAGCAAGAGCGGAACCCGCCGCGAAGAGCTTCTGTTGGATAAGAAGGAACTGGAACTTGCGTATCGCCTGCGCAAGGTTCTCAGCGAGATGAACCTTGTCGAAGCGGTCGAGCTTCTCAAGAACCGACTGGCCAAATTCAAAACGAATGCCGAGTTCCTCATGAGTCTCAGTCTCGACTGATCGACAGTCGATATACGCGGTGAATCTTCAGGGCAAACGCACCTTAACTGATTGTTGGGACACGACATAGCCGATGTTTTTA
>CAYLSB010000096.1:0-17116 GCA_964386005.1 uncultured Pirellulales bacterium
TCAAACCAGAAAAAATATTTTTTGGGCTCATTACTGCGTAACTTGGGTTAGATTCCGTTATTCTTTCCGGCATTCTGCAGAAAGTTTTCTCGTTGCTTGCGGTGTTCCGCTCAGATTCCAATAACACATCCGTCATCGAAATCCAAGCCGTATTTTCGTGCTACGGCATTGAAAACAGATGGATTTCGTCGATGATACGTGTTGGCACAGTACGACATTTTTCGGAGGCATTGGCCTTACATCATAATAAATATCAACAATTCCATGAAAGCTTACCACGCATACGCGTTCTATCGACGATGTCGGCTTCCTTACAACGTAACCCTTATCTTTTCGATAGTGACAGATTAAGTTTTTCACTAATTGTATCCACATCATAAATACAACCGGCCCAGGTGCCTCCGCTGATGTTTTGCATCGCCGCCCAGAGGCGGGTGTCGTCCGGGAGATTGGCGCCGGACTTCAAGTCGGGATGCACAGACCGGGCCTTGAGGACCTCCGCGGCTTTGTCCGGTGAATATCGTTCGTCTCCTTCTCCGACAAACTGGATACTGCCGGTCAGGTTTTTCCGATCGATGACAATCTCAATCCTGTCTCCATCCCGCAACTTACCGATGGGTCCTCCCGCCAGCGCTTCGGGGCCGACATGGCCGATACAAGCGCCGGTGGATACGCCGGAAAACCGCGCGTCGGTGATCACCGGCACATGTTTTCCCCAGGGAATATATTTTAGGGCGGCCGTCAGCTGATAGGTCTCCTCCATACCGCTGCCGATCGGGCCGCAGCCGATCAGAACCAGAATATCCCCGGATTGAATCGGAGCATTCCCTTGGCCTTTAATCGCTTTGATCGCATCTGTTTCGCAAACAAATACCCTTGCCCGGGAGGTATGTCGGTACACCTGGTCTTTGTCGATCACGATCGGATCGATGGAGGTGGCTTTCACCACGGATCCCTGCGGCGCGATATTGCCGGAAGGGAAGACCACGGTGCTGGTCAATCCCGCTTTTGAAGCGGCGTCGGAATCCATAATAACCTGACCGGGATCAATCCCATCCAATTCTCGAAGCCGAACCTTTACGGCTTTGCGCCGTTGGCTCTGTTGCCACCAGTTCAAATTTTCGTTCAGCGTTTTACCGGTCACGGTAAGAACCCCGGTATTCAGCAATCCCATCTCCCGCAAGTACAGCATCACTTCCGGCACGCCGCCGGCCGCAAAGACCTGAACCGTCGGGAAGTTTTTGGGCCCGTTTGGCAGCGCATCAACCAGACGGGGAACGAGCTTGTTGATCCGGATCCAGTCGTCCAGCGAAGGCAGGGTCAGTCCGGCCGCATGGGCAATCGCCGGAATATGAAGCAACATGTTGGTGGATCCGCCAAACGCGGCGAATACCAGCATGGCATTTTCGAGGGATTCCTTCGTGACGATTTGCCGGAGAGGAATGTGATTTGTTGAAAGGCGCAGCAAGGCCAGTGCGGACCGATGCGCCGTGTCGATCCAGACTTGCTCGCCGGAAGGAGCCAGAGCACTGTGGGGAAGGGCCATGCCCAAGGCCTCAGCTACCACTTGGGAAGATGCGGCCGTACCGAGAAAATGACATCCTCCCCCCGCCGATCCGCAACTGCGGCATCCCATTTCGGCCGCATAGTCCCGGTCAATCAACTCATGCGCAAAACGAGCGCCGAGAGATTGAATCCTGGCCGTGTCCTCCGCGTCTTTCGTCGGCAGCATGGCACCGCCGGGAACGATAATACCGGGCAGATCCCCGCAACCCGCCAGAGCCATCATCATGGCCGGAAGCCCCTTATCGCAGGTGGCGATACCCATCACGCCTTTCCTTCGGGGTAACGAACGAATCAGCCGGCGCATCACAATCGCGGCGTCATTCCGATAGGGAAGACTGTCATACATGCCTTCTGTTCCCTGGGTGCGACCATCGCAGGGATCGCTGCAGAATCCAGAAAAAGGAAGCACGCCCTGGTTTTTCAGAGTCGTAGCTGCTTCTTTGACCAGCAGGCCAATCTCCCAATGGCCCGTATGGTACCCCAGTGCGATGGGATGGCCGTCCTCTGCACGCAAGCCGCCGAGGGTACTCAGGATCAAATACTGGTCAAGGTTGGTGTCCTCGGGAGTCCATCCCATACCGGCATTCTGGGTCATGCCGAACAGATCGCCGCTGGGGGCATGCCGAAGCATTTCTTCCGTTAACGGGAGTTTCCCGGACGGACCTGTTCCGCAGGTACGCATGGTTCGGACGGGCTGGTCATTCCCGACAATCTCTTCATACGATGGAGACTTTCTGTCAGCCATGGTTGATTCCTGATTCGGTACGATTACACATCCTTTTGCGTCCAATTACCGTCGATCATTCGCCACATCGATCCGGTGGGATTTTTGTCCTGAAGCTCGATTGGCAGCCGGTTGAGGCGGACATTGTCATAACAGTACAGAGCCGCGAAACGAAGCATGGAGGCGGGCAATCCCACAGCCGTAAATCCGGGATGTCCGGTGGCCGGGTAGGGACCGCCATGATTCATGGAAGAGACAACCGCCACGCCGGTCGGGACTTTGTCATTCAACAGGCGGCCGACCTTGGTCCGCAGTTCAGGTTCGAGGATCGCATAGGCCGCATCATCCTTGCCTTGTGAATGGGAATAGATACAGCCGGTCAGATTCCCTTCAAGAACGGAAGCCACCTCCTTCATTTGCGGGATATCGTCCGCGATCACGATCAGACTGGCAGTTCCAAACGCCTCCGTCTGAAGAACATTGGGTTTTGAAATAAATGTCGCCGCATCCACTCGTAACAGGGTGTTGGCAAACCGATATCCTTCCTCTTCCACTTTTTTCCCGCCGACCATTATGGTCGCCCCGGCGGATTTCAGAATTTCAACCGCTTCCTGAATACTGTCCGGTCCTTTCGGGGACAAGAGGATCCCCGGCCGGTTGCGATCAAAGAGATCCGCGATCGCCTTGATAAACGATTCGGATCGGTCGCCTTTATGAAGGATGATCAGTCCCGGATTCGTGCAGAACTGGCCGGCTCCCAAAGCGCATGCCGCGAACAGCTCCGTAGCGATCGCATCGGAACGCTCTTCAACGGCGCCGGGCAAAATCAACACGGGATTGACGCTGGACATCTCCAGATAGATCGGCTTACCGGCCTTGTCGGCGGCCGCCTTCAGCATCAGTCCGGCCGCCTTGCTTCCCGTAAACGCCGAAGCGCCGATATACGGATGGGAAACCAGTTGGAATCCAAGATCAGGAGGAGTCCGGTATATCATCTGAACGGTCGCCGGGGGAAGCCCGGTCTTTTCGACGGCTTCAAATGCCAGACGGGCAAACACAAGCGTCGTCCCGGGATGGCCGGTATTGGCTTTTGCGATTACCGGATTGCCGGCGGCGATGGCGGCGGCAAAGTCTCCGCCTGCGATGGAGTTGAAGGCGAACGGAAAATTATTGGGTCCGAAGACCGTGACCGGGCCGTCCAGCGGGCCCATCTTACTTCGGATGTTCACGGAGATTTCGATGGTTGCATGGCACCAGCTTAATTCGCGTGCCGCCTTTGCCGCTTTTCGGAGTTGATCCGTCGTGCGGGGAAGTTCCGCGTTTTTCAGTCTCGGTTCTTTGGGTAAAGCGGTTTCAAGATTGGCGATATCTACAAGCTCGTTGGCCTGGGCGTCAATTCGATCCGCGAACAATTCCAGGAACTGTGCGAATCGTTCCCGGGGAACGGATCTCAATTGAGTCGCCGCTTGTTTGCCGGCAAGGATCGCTTCGGATACATCCTCCTGGCCGCAAACAGGATAGAATTCAGGAAGGGTTTGTTTCGTTGCGGGATTCACCGCATGGAAATAACCCGCCGGATTTTTGGGATCCCGCCACTGGCCTGCGATGAGAACTTTCTGACAATCCATGTTATCTCCTTCGTTGCCGATCCGTTATGATTACGATTCAACCCGGTTTTCGAGAACCAGATTGTCAATGGTAATAACAACTTTATCTCCCACGGACAATGAAAACTTCTCATCCGGTATGATCCCCGTTCCAGTGAGCAGAAAGGCCCCGAAGGGGAAGGTCATTTCCAGAGTCAAATACGATGCCAATTCTTCAAAAGACCGTTTGATCTGCGAACTGTTTGTCTCTCCCTTGAAGATGATTGTACCATCTCGCTCGATCATCAGTTGAATAGCGAGATTCCGCATCCGGTCGGCTTCGGCAATACAGATTCCCGGGCCCAGCGCACAGGATCCGTCGTACATCTTCGCCTGCGGAAGATAGAGCGGATTCTCCGCCTCGATATTTCTGGAGGAGACATCGTTTCCCGCGCAGAATCCGAGAATTTCGCCGAAGCTGTTGATCAGGAGAGTCAATTCCGGTTCGGGCACATTCCAGGAGCTGTCTTTTCGGATGCGGATCGGCGAACGTGTCCCTTGGACTCTCCAGCCAATGGCCTTGAAAAACAGTTCGGGGCGTTTGGCCTCATAGACCCTGTCATAGATGTTTTTTATATCCGTCTCCGCTTCCCGAGCGTCCCGGCTTCGAGAATAGGTAACGCCGCAAGCCCAGACTTCCTGATCCTTTTCAATCGGAGCAAGCGGATTGCCGGCCGCTTTCTCATCGGTTCGCAGGGAATTCAGATAGGAGCGAACCTCCGAGGGATGCAAACAGCAAAGCCGTTTGAATTCAAACTCGGGCGAGAGCAGATATCCCTCCAGTGCCCAGCGATCCAATTCCTCGGATAGATGCTTGGTTAGGATCATAAAATTATCCCTTACTATCTCATTGTATTTATAGTGCAATCCACCCAATCATCCAGATGATTGTACAGGCAAAAATGCCCATGCAGAGCGTGCCGGTCGTCATGAGTTTGTAACCGGTCTTTACATCCATGCCGCTCATCTGGGTAACGACCCAGAAAAAACTGTCATTCGCATGCGAAGCGACCATCGATCCTGCACCGATTGCCAGAACAGTAAGGGCTCGACCGATCGCCGAATCAAGACCCATGGAGGCAAGCATAGGGGCAACAATCGGCGCGGTCGTGATGATCGACACCGTCGAAGATCCCTGCGCCGCCCGGATGGCTGCCGCAACTATAAAAGGCAGCCATAGTCCGATCGACATCGATGACATCCCTTTTCCAATACTATCCGCGATCCCGGAATTCTGCAACACCTTACCGAATGCCCCCCCGGCGCCGGTAATCATCATAATCATGGCCGCAGCGCGCATTCCTTCTCCGACCCAGCCGGACAAGGAGAGGACTCGTTTATCCACTTTTCGGGGAAGTGTGACTGCGACGAGAATGCCGATCAACAGGGCGATCAACGGTGTACCGAAAAAGCTGATGATCTGATCGAAGCCGCTTTGGCCCATCGGATGGGCAGGATAATCTGCTATGGATTTCAAGACGATCAACACAATCGGAATGAGAATTGGAAGGAACGCATGAAACGCCGAGGGAGCCGCTTTCAGTCGGGCGGTGAATTCGATTTCCGTCAATTCCGGATTCGGATCGATCGAAACACGTCCTGCGACTTTCGCCGCCCAGAACCAGCAGAAAAACAGGGTCAGCATACCCACCGGGATACCCATTACCATCACCCATCCGAGATCCGCTTCCAGGAATCCAGCGGCGGCGATCGGGCCCGGAGTCGGAGGAATCAGGGTGTGCGAGACCATCAGTCCCAGGGCCAGAGCGATGGCCGTTGTCGCCAGGGAAAGTCCCGCACGTTTGGTCAGTATCTTGTTCAGGGGAGACAGGATCACGAAACCGGAATCGGCAAACACCGGAATGGAGACAATAAAGCCGATCAGCGCCATGGCAGGAGTCACATTTTTTTTACCGATGGTTTTCACAATACGCTCGGCCAGCGCATAAGCGCCTCCCGATTTTTCCAGAAACGTACCTATGATTGCTCCGGCGATAATCACAATCCCGATTTTTCCAATCGTTCCACCAAATCCCTGTTCAATGGAGGATACAATTTCATTCAAAGGCATGCCGGAACCTATTCCATAAAAAAGAGCCGCGATGATTAAAGCGAGAAATGCATGGAGATTGAACCGGGTTGTGGAAATCACGATAAAAAGAATGCTCAACAAAAGCAGTACAATAATCAGCATGACCTGGCCCCCATTATGTCAAAGTACGATTTACACCTAACCCGAACGATCGAGCCATCGCAACAACGATCTCTGCTTATCTCATGCACAATCGTAGAATGGTTCGGCACGATACCCTCTCTGGCGATATTCAAAAAAGTCAAAATCCGCCGGTCTCGACGCGCCGGACATATCCTGACAGGCCATACCGATGAAGGCGCCGGTGAAGTTCGGTTGGCCGGGCGCGGCGGCTTCATCGGAAAGAATACTGGCATCGAACTGCTGCGGCAACCAGTGCCAGTCCTTGTCACCTTCGATGCGGTAAGCGAAGTGGAGCCGTTCATAATCAATCTCGACGCGCAGATGTACGGATGTACCGGCAGGAATCCCGACCGGTGGGGTGAAGGAGTCGGCCTGCGTTGAGTCAGGTACGCAGGACATTACCCGAAGATGTTTGCCATGCGTTTCGTCATGAGAGAGATGGAGGTAATGGAACTTCGTGCCGTTATAGTAGCAGACAAGGCCCGCGCTTTGCTGGAAATGTTCCGGTTCAAACTCAACGACCGTTGCAGCGCTAATACAGTGCGATTGCTGACGTCGAGCGACAAGGGATTGTTTGAACAAGCTCCCTATCGTCTCACGGCCAAAAAGTCGCAGGAATCCCGGACGCTCGGTAAGGCTGAAAATCTCCTCGGGCCACGGGGTGCGAAGCCATTGGAAATCCATGGGCAGTTGCGGTGCATCGAAGTCCTCGCGAATGGGTGACGGCTGGAACGCGTATTCCGGTAAATCAGGGGCGGGTGTTTCGAGCGTCGGGATTCCCTGTTCATCTAACGTTCGTAACCAGCCATCCTTTCCCCAGGCCATTTGCTGAATGGCCGTTTCCCGACCGAGCGTACAGCGGCCGCGATTATGCAAGGGCCTGCCGCACAGATAAACCATATATGTTTCGCCGTTTTGCGTTTCGACCAGATCCGCGTGACCGGCGCGCTGTAATTCGACATCCGGGCGATGGCGAGCGCTGAGGATGTGCCGGTCGGGATGCAGTTCGTATGGCCCGATGATATTCCGTGAACGTGCCATGGTCACCGCATGGCCCCAGCCCGTACCGCCTTCGGCTGTAAGCAGATAATACCAGCCGTTGCGTTTGTAGAGGTGCGGCGCTTCAGTGAAACCCAGTGAGGTACCTTTGAAAATATTGATCCGGTCGCCGATCCGCTTTCGTTCCGAGTGCGAATACTCCTGCAAGACGATGCCCGCGAAACGGTTATTTCCGGGCCGATGATCCCACAGCATGTTCAAGAGATATTTCCGTCCATCGTCGTCATGAAACAGCGAAGGATCGAAACCGCTGCTGGTAAGGTAGATCGGATCGGACCAGTCACCGTCAATATGCGGGCAGGTGACAAGATAATTATGAAAATCGCGCAGCGAAGCGCCGCTTGCACCACCGATAGTCGTGCGGCCATAACGCTTTACGTCCGTGTACATCAGCCAGAACAGACCATCCGCATAACTGAGGCACGGCGCCCAGATCCCGCAGGAATCGGGATCACCCAGCATGTTGAGCTGACCGGCGCGATTCAAGGGACGCGTAAGCAAACGCCAGTGGACGAGGTCGCGCGAATGATGGATCTGTACACCGGGATACCACTCGAAGGTCGAGGTTGCAATGTAGTAATCGTCGCCCACACGGACGATGGACGGATCGGGATTGAAGCCGGGCAGGATGGGATTACGAATGGTCATACGGCCTCCATTGCAGCGGATGAAGCGGCACGTCGGAAAGCCAGTTCCCGTTCGATTTCACTCACACGCTTCTGGTTGAGCGGATACAGTGCAAGTGCACCGGCTTTGAGCATCGCGATGAATCCGGGTGCAATTGAGAAAGCCAGGGTGATACCAAGCAAAGCGGCGGGGGTTTGCACGATGTTTTCCATACCCTCCTTTGGTTCCACAAAACCGAAGCAAAGCAGGAACAACGGCAGAAGGAAACCACCAACCATAGCTCCGGTCTTTATAGAAAACAGTGAGGCCGAGAAAACCAGCCCCGTGGATCGACGTCCGAATTTCCACTCGCCGTAATCGGCAACATCACCATACAAGGCCCAGGTAAGCGCCGAAGTCGGCCCCATGCACAGGCAGCCGATCGCATTAACCATGACGAATACAATATATTGATCCTTTGGCAGAAAATAGAATGTCATGAAGCACAGGCCTGTGACTGCACATAAACCTGCCGCGGCATATTTCTTGTCCACACGACGAGCGATGAAGCCCAGCACCGCTGTGCCGGCAATCTGAGCCATCATACCTGTAGAAAGGAAGATGTCTGCGCGGTCGAATGAAAGAGATCCGATATGCACGATCGGCGCGCCGGAGTCGCGTAGGACGTACTTAAAATAGAAAAGGGTGGTACCTGAACGCAGCGCGATGAAGGTTGTGGACAAAACCGCCGCGATCAGCAACATGATCCAGGGTCCGTTGCGAACCAGTTCCCCCAATTCCCCATAAACATTGGTTTTTTGCCCTCGGGGTGGTTTAACACGCTCTTTCGTCAGAACAAACGTTATCCAGAATAAAATCACAGAAACAACGGCAAAAATGGCCATGGTCCACTTGAAGCCCAGAATGTAGTTGACATTACCGGCCTCGTTGATGCCTCCAAGGTATTTTACGAGAGGACGAACAAACGTTGATATCAGAAAACCGCCGGCAAACGCGCCAACGAAGCGATAGCTGGATGCGACAGCGCGCGTGCGTGAGGACGGGCTGAGTACACCCATGAGTGACGAATAGGGCACGTTGATAACGGTGTAGCTCATCATCATCAACATGTAGGTTAGAAAGGCATATACAATCTTACCGGTGGTTGTGAATTCCGGGCCGGCAAATAGAAGATAACCGCAAATACCGTAAGGGATCGCACCAAAAAGAATATACGGACGGAATTTTCCCCATCGCGAATTTGTGCGATCGGCAATCATGCCCATGACCGGATCATTAACGGCATCGAAGAGGCGGACGACGGGGATTAACCACAACAAAGCCGTTTTCGGAATTCCCCAGACGTCCACATAGTAGAACGTGAGAAAAATACTGAAGGTCTGGAAAAAGAAATTCGAGGCCGTGTCACCTAAGGCATACCCAATGTATTCGCTCGTTTTGAGACGGTCGCTGCCAACAGAAGCTGGTGGTGTAGATGAATTCATACAAGGATACCCTCAATATGAAAAGTGACGTATTCCAAATCAGCGACAGAATCTTACACCATAGGGCCGTCGTCAACAAGTGTACTGCATATACCAGGGACGATGACAGTCCCAATCGAGACAGATCACTCACGGCAATGTCGTCATTTGCTTGTGTAAACCTACATCAAGAACCGCCTTAAATGCCGGCTTTGGCTGCAACTGACCATCAAACAAGAGAGCGTCTTGCCCCCGGCGCCACGACCGTCTGTCGCTGATGCCCCAGAAGGTCACGCGATCGACGACATCCGAGTGACGTTTAAGGATTTCAAACAACTTCGCATATAGTTCAGCCTGTTTCTGGTAGTTCTCTTTCGGGATGGTACTGTTTTCACGACGTACATCGAAGGCGCCGCTGTTGCTTCCTGTGGCTGTCACATCCAACTCGGTGATACTGACCTTTAGCCCCAGAGACGCGTAGTTGACAATGGCTTTTTCGACCTCGGCGAGGTTGGTGTCCAGATGCCAGTGTCCCTGGATACCCACCCCGTGGATCGGCGCGCCCTCGGCAATGAGACGCTTGAGCAGCATCATGGAACTGGCATGCTTGCCTTTGTCCTCCAAGGCACCCCGCTCGATGTTGTAGTCGTTATAATACAGTACGGCATCCGGATCGGCTTCATGCGCCCACGTAAATGCCATGGTCAGGACGTCCGGTCCAACCGTCGAGTACCAACTGCTTTTTCGCAGATTCTCCGTTTCGCCGGCTCCGCGATCTTCGATCGATTCGTTGACCACGTCCCACCCCAAGACGCGTCCTTTGTAGCGTCCGACCACTGTAAGGATGTGTGTTTTCAGCCGTTCCAAAGCCAATTCCCGTGACGCCGGCTGGCCATCGGGACCCTGGAAAAACCAGCGTCCCGTCTGGGCGTGCCAGAGCAGAGTATGGCCCCAAACCTTGATGCCATTTTCCTCGCACCACAGAACCAGCGCATCGGCGGTCGCCCAATCGTACCGATCCTCCGCGGGATGTATCGGTTGGGGCTTCATACAGTTTTCCGGGGTAAGGATGTTGTAGTGAGTTTTGATATTTGCGAGTTCATCCTCCGAATACCTCCTCAGATCGCCCGCCGCACCCATGAGGAATTTCCCGGCATACGCGTCTTTAAGGGCCATAGAGGCCGCGGATGTCGTCTGGGTCGCCCCCGTGTCACCCTGGATATGACCAAATACGGATACAACCAATGTCGCACACATGATCAAGCTCGACAACAGACTTCTACACATCGTTTGTTTCCTTCCGATTGAGATTTCCCAATATTTCCCAGTCTATAATATAGCAGATCCGGTACATATATCTACCGCAATTCATTTCTATGTAAAACAACCTACCCAATACTACATGACATACAACGAACCATAGACCTGGGCATAGGTTGCGCCATGCAGGTACAACAGACAGGGCTGGACAGTAGCATGATTACGGTAAATCGTAAACGATGGAATACATTCATCAGTACACCTATTAACTCAAGTTCATGGCATGATGTAGCGTAGAATTCGATCCTTGCTTCACTTCTCTGCGTCATCGACACGCACGATGAATCCCTTCAAAGGTACGTCATCTGCGCCAAGGAACCGTGCACAGAAATCCGTGGCCCCACCACCATTAATGATGGAACAACGCACGATATTCCGGCCTTTCTTGAGCGTCAGGCGCTTGGACACGCCGTCATCAATCACAGTCTGGCGGTCGTTGTAAATGCCGATGACCTCCCGGCCGTTAACCCACCATACTGAGGCCGCATTGGATCCGACGGCAAGACGCACGCCGGATATCTCCTGTGGACAGTCGATAATGGTGACCGCCCAAAACAGGACGTTGGACGTGGGCTTGCCCAGATCTTTGGCAAAGTAGTAAAGATTGACGTTGTAGTCATGGGTGTCAACTGCGTGCCACGTGAATACTGCATCCTCGATCATCACCTGGTCGCCGTCTCGTGGTATCATAGTAAATTGATTGTCAAAATACTCACGCTTGACCGCTGCCTGTACGGCACTGTCGGTTAATCCGTTAACACGGATCGGTTCGAGAATGACCCAATGCCGAATAAAGCCGTCGTTCTCGGGAGGGGTTTGTGCTGCCGTTCGACGCGAGTGAGAGGCGGTACAGCCGGAGACGCCGGATAGGATCATGAACATCAAACCGGTTCGTATAATCACGACCCGTATCTTCTGGATTTTGCGAAACATTGTCATTTTGAAATCCCTTTACTGGGCATTCCATAGAGGATCAAGGCTCTTTCAAGAGCCAGCGATATTTTTCACTGGTCGGATTGAACTTGGAAAGAGTTGCGAAACTGCTGCCAATGGCCGAAAGGGCCAAATGCTCATCCAAAACAGAGGCGATTTGGGGCATGATGCGCCACGTACCATCCGTTAACCGGTCCAGACGCCAGAGTTGTCCCGGCCCACCGGTAAAGGTCGGGAGGGCCACCAGTTCGCTATCTTCGCCAACTGCAAGTGTCCTGTCCGTACCGGCAATGGTGATTTTGAAATACGGCGAACCGAAAGTACCCCCCGCGTCGGCAACAGGCGTTATTGTCCATTTCTGCTGGGCTTGACACATATAATTGGCCATACGTATGTCTACGTTACCGGGGGGCCAACTCTGTGAGACCTCTGCCACATCCTGCGGTGGAATCACGATGCCGATGCCACCGGACATTTCTCCCGGCCCACCGCGGCCCCTTAGACGCCGGCCTCCGACCGGAACTCCTTCCACGGCAAGTTCGAGAGCCGTGCCGGTACGAACGGATTCGATTGCATAGGTACCCTCCCGGAAATTGTCACCCGCTACGGGCCAGCCGTCTCTCCACAGCAACGGACGAATGTCCATCACGCTGGCCCCGCCACGATCGAGGTCGGCTTCGTAGTGACAGGAAAACTTCTGCACGCCATCGCCCTCGTCGATCAATCCGAAATGCCCCGGTCCAATCACACGACCACCGGAACCGACAAAGAGCTTGCCGCCGCCCAGGAGCATATCGATACCCATGTGATCGACGTAGGGACCGGTGACTGCCTTGGAACGACCCACACGAATATGATAGCCGGAGTCGGCGCCCTGACAGCAACTGCCGTGGGTAGCCAACAAATAATACCAGCCGTCGTGATAAATGACGATAGAAGCTTCGCAGTTGATCGCAATGTTTGTAAACGTATCATCAACACGTTGACCCGTTTTCGAATCGAGTTCGACGATCCGAATATACCCGAAATAGGAACCGAACGTCATCCACAGTTTCCCACTGGTGGGATCAAGAAAGAGCCCCGGATCGATACCGTTACAGAACTCAACGCCATCGGTCGAATTGACAATACCGCCGTCTTCCCATTCGTAATCAGGTGATTCAGGATCAAGACTTTTGCTTGAAATCATGATAATTTGAGAATGAGGCTGCCCACCGGGATTGGATGAAATATACTGGTAGTAACGATCGCCAAGACGAATGATATCCGGTGCCATGCCGCGACGAGCAGGAGTAATCCCGCGTCGCCATGTCCAGCCATCGTCGGAGACCAAGCAGGTTCCTCCAGTGCCATACGTGTAGAATTTACCGCCGCATTCGACAATTGTGGATGGGTCATGGATTCGAATCTGCCCCTCAAGGGCCCAGCCACAGGGTGCCATCAGAGTGACAACAGCCCCTATGCCGACGACAACCAGGAAAACCCGGACAGATCCGGCCTGATGTGGTACCCGCGAATACCGGACTGAATTCATAATCGTACCTCACATTGTATCGTAGATGTCAACATAGTCAAATTACAGAAGAGATTCAGTGTCAAGTTTTGAAACGAGTAACCGAAATGGATCGCTCCGGGAAGGTGCGAATCCATATGGGACTCGCATCGGTCACGATGAAACGCCTGGACACTCTGTGGAACGGATTCTCTACGGAATCAATATCGTATAGCTCACTCTGCATGGTCCCTCCGGTATAAGCATAGACTTGCCGATACCGTACAAAGCGGCTCAGGAATTCCAGGGTTTGTTTGTCCTGATCCATTATCGATCCATACGATTCGGGTACCCTTCTCCATATTTACCGAAAAATACAGGCAAGTGAGAGATGAAAAATACAAAAAAACGGAAGAGATCATACCCGTCTTCCTACTGGGTCATCAAGACGTTCAAACATGAGTGGCTGAAACGAACATCGTTCATCCAAGGGATCGATCAAATAACGTATCTATATATGGAATTTGAAGTCCGGTACAACGCTTGGCGGCTGCACAAGCTCTCAACGCTCATTTCCGACAGGAATCGGTGAAGAGGTACTACCTTGGGAGAAATGATATGTAATGGGCTGGTTCATTCCTTTTTCATTCACTGCACCACCAGAGGCATCCCTACGGAAGAGGTTCTTTCGCAGATGCGCGAGGAGAACATCCACGATCTGGTCGGCACTCCCAGAGCCATGCTCACCAAACTCGAAGACAAACTCGTGGATCTGGACTGGAAACAAGCGAATGATACTGTAGCCGTCAAACGATTGGCCGAAGATCAGGAACTGTATGTTTTGGCAAAGAGCAAAGACCGCAGAGCCAAAGAACGCGCCATGCGTAAGTACAGATGGCGCAACTATCTGGTCGGCCTTGCAAAACTGCGTAAAAACTGTCGTAACCGTGATAAGCTCATCGAAAGACTCGGGGCGTTAAAACAACAGGCGGGCAGATCGAACGGCTGTGTTGATCTGGTACTACCGCCGCAAGGCTGCCCCGTTACCCCGGCCACTTTTCGCTATCATCTCAACAGGGATACGTATAGGGAAATGCTTCTGCGGGATGGCATGTATTTGCTGAGAACCAATCTTACCGAGACAGATCCGAATATACTCTGGCAGCGCTATATTCTGCTGACACAGGTTGAGGCGGCGTTTCAGAGTTTAAAAAGTGATCTGGCTGTGCGTCCAATGCGTCATCAGCTTGAGCACAGGGTTGAGGCACATATATTTGTGGCCGTCATGGCATACTGTCTTATGGTTACCCTGCGGCATAAACTTCGCGGCTGTGCCGAGGGTCTTACTGGGCAGGATGTCCTTGATAAACTTGGCTCGATTATGATGATCGATGTTCGCATACCGACAACCGATGGCCGAATGCTTGAGATGCGCCGCTATAGTCAGCCTGAAGTTGAGCATAGGATAATACTCGACAAGCTTAAGATGAATTTGCCGACACAGCCGCCGCCAAAGATATACAGCTGCCAGCTAAATGACAGGTTTTGTGGTGGAAACTAACCCCGCTGGCGCTACCAAAACCGCCGATTTCAATGCCTATCTGCGAAAGTTGGGTTAAGAGAAAATTGGATCTGTCGGACATCGTGTGCTTGTCAGAGGCGGGTTGCCAGGCTGGAGCGTCATAAACTTGGAGATACGAAACAGGGTGGCGCGGCCAACTCGAGCCCAAAGTGGAGGATAGCTGAAAACACAGTAGTAGCAGCATCAGGTTTCGGCTTGAATCCTTGACACCAAAATGTATCCATAGACACCCAGTTTGCCAAATCGGGTCCGAAAAAATGTGCGAATACTGCCGAAAAGGGCCTACAGGAAAAATATTCTTATGCAAAATACATTTTTTGTGAATCTCGTTATCTTTGTGGTATTGAGAAATCCCGCATCCGAAGCGGTTGTACCACAACAGGATGTCGGGGGATAACAGACGGTTACCAGACACAAAACGGACGCCTGACCCCGGATTCGGGATTTTGGTCTTTGCGCGTTTTTACGACCGGTTTTTTATCCATGCCGCTAAGTCCTTGAGATGGTGATTAGTTTCCCAGCCAATCCCGTACGAACAGCAACAAGTCGGAAAGTACAATTGATTGGTTACCCAAAGTGGCGTCCAGGTTGAATACCGGGTTCCAGATCGCGTCGGTTGAATCGCTCAGCCAGCCGGTCGCGAAGGCCGCGAAATCGTCCGCTCCGACTTTGCCGTCGCCCGAGAAATCCGTCTTGGGCCAAATGGCCTTGACATGATCGAGATAGACCCCGCCTTCATATTTCCAATACAGATCCCCCCAAATGCGGACCCTGATCCTCTGGATTTCGTAATCCGTCGGGAAACCGGGTTTGACTTTCCAGAGGAAAGACCGAGGATTCCACGTGTCATCCTTTTTGAATTCGCAGTATGTCAGTTTCCACGCCTCGACGGGATGGGTAAAAAATCGCATCTTGTTCTGTACAGTATCGAACACCTCGAGGATGATGTTGCTATACAGATTCCCCCCGGGTTTGACGGAGTTGAGACAGTGGGCGATCTGAACCTCGACCCCTTGGGCTTTTTGCCAATACTCGATATTCGTCAGGACCGGCGAGACATAGTCCACATACCAGTATTCGGCCAGCGGATTTTGCATGTCCGGCAGCATCGATGTCTGTCCCTGCAGGACCAGTCCCATGGCCGCCTGGCGATTGCCCGCCGGATCCAACCCCGGCACGCCCGGGTAATCGACATCGTCCCTCCGGACAAACATAAAGGGTCCCCCCTCAACCGTGTAACCGTCCTCGTCGAGGATCGGCGTTGTGGTCCAGCCCTGAAGGCCGTCCAGATCAAAATCATATCCGGCGATCGAGAAGGCCTGTTTGCTCAAATCATACGCGGTGCCGGTGGTTCCCCGCAGCCGAATCCGGCAATTCATCGACATCGTATCGGGGACCAGCCAGTAATACGAACCCGTGTTGGGATACGAACCGACGACGGTCGTCCAGCGACTTCCGCTGTCGGTGGAATAGTCAATCGCCACCCGACTCGGCGGATCTGTCAGATTGGTCCAGGTGATCGGGCATACGCTCCCCGCAGGATAGGCCTCGCCTCCGTCGGGTCCTGTCAAATTAAACGGGCTGATCAGGACGGCGGGGGTGATGCTGGCCACATTGGAATACTCCGAAGCTCCATACTCTCCCCACGCCAACACCCGAAACGAATAGGTCCATCCGGTCAGAAAGGAAAGAACCTGATAGGATGTGATGTCCGCCGCAACTTCATCCAACACCTCCCAGTTACCGGGAAACGGCGTCCGTCGCATCTCAATCCTGAACCGAAACTCGTCGGACGAATTGTCATGCCAGGTCAGATGGAGTTGCCCCGGAAGGAGATGAACCTCAAGATTGGACGGGGCGTTGGGAGCCGCCGCGCAAAAAGGAACCAGTGCAAACCCAAAAATCCAACCCAGATTTCTGTAACATCCTCTGTTTCTCATACACTCGCCTCCAGCAAAAGTTGCCCCCCGCGATCATACGCAATACAAGCGTTCCAATTTCGGCCGATATTATTCCTATACCCTGGCGATAACGCAACACTTTTTGCCCCTACTGTCCCGTTAACTTGACGTGGTTCTGTTGTAAGTATTTTTATTATAACGGTTTACGCAAGAAATGATTGTTGTCGATTTCAACTTGATCGTACACTGTGGGCCAAAAGCAGTTAGTTTATACTGGAAGGATTTGACCCATGCATATTTGATTATAAGTGGAACTTTGGCGATCGAATCATAAAGATGCCCACCCTTCAATATCATATGATGAAAGCCAAGGTCTTCTCCATGGTCACTGGTAAATATGATTATCCTGTTTTCATACAATCTGCGTTTTTTAAGAACATCAATCATCCTGCCAACATGAAAATCAATATGAGTGATCGGTGCATAATAATATGCGGTTATCGTTACATCAAAGGCCGTGGACGCACGCCAATACTGTATGATTAGGCTTCTCTCTTGACAAAGGAAAGGAAGTTATATACAACCCAG
>CAYLSB010000097.1:0-16539 GCA_964386005.1 uncultured Pirellulales bacterium
ACACCGTCAAAAAATTCATTAAAAATGTACGGAAAGAAGCTTAATTATACAAATGTATGCCAGAGGATGGACTATCCAAACGACCGGAGCCTATCCATTCCGAGAATGCTGGTTTTCTCGGTATTCCTTCCGTTTTAATGAGGCGAGCCTTGTCGGCAACGGCCGAGGGGATCACCATTTCGGATCCCTCACTTCCGGATAATCCCCTGATCTATGTGAACGAAGGTTTTGAAGCGTTGACGGGTTACACGGCCCAGGAGGTCTTGGGAAGAAATTGCCGTTTTCTCCAGGGCCACCAGACGGACCCTCTTGTTGCAGAGGAAATCCGTACAGCGATTCGAGAACAGAGGCCCTGTTTGGTTGAGTTGATCAACCACCGCAAAGATGGTACAGCATTCTGGAACCGACTGTCGATTACTCCCGTCCGCGATTCAGCCGGTCATGTTACGCACTTTATCGGCATCCAATCGGATATCACCAATCGAAAAAATGCCGAGGACGCTTTGGGCATGGCCAATGAGCAACTGCTGAAAGCTAATGAGGATATGAAACGAGCCCTTGAGTCGGCCGCGAATGTGCAGATGGCCCTTCTGCCGCATGGTTTCTGCGGGGGGAACGGGGTTCGGGTTGCTTGGCGGCTGGAGGCCTGTGCGACATTGGCCGGAGATATCCTGAATGCCTTCTGGTTGGATGATCGGCATCTGGGGTGTTATCTCCTGGATGTCATGGGGCATGGAATATCGGCCGCATTGCTATCGGTAACCCTAAGCCATTTCCTATTCCCCCAATCCAAAGGTGCGTTTCTCGTTGGATCGGATACCGAGGGTAAGGGAACCGAGAGCATTCTTTCTCCAGCCCAGGTGGGATACCGTTTGAACCAGCGATTTCAAATGGATAAGCAAAAGTCTCAGTTTTTCACGATTCTCTATGGCATCTTGGACACAACGAATGGGATATTTCGTTATCTCAACGCCGGTCATCCTCCCATGATCCATCTGCCCCATTCTGGCGAACCGACTCTTGTTTCCACCAGCGGTTTCCCGGTGGGAGTTGTGGATGTTCCTGAGTACGAGGATCATGTGCTTGAATTGAAATCCGGCGATCGTTTGTTTTTGTATTCAGACGGGATGGTTGAGGTGGAGAATCCCAAAGGCGAGCAGTTCGGAACCCAATCATTGTGCAACGCGATTCATATGTCGAAGTCATTATCCCTGTCTGACAGTCTCGATGATGTGTTCAATCAGATTAAATCCTGGTCAGAGGGGAATCCTTTGCGGGACGATGTGTCGATGCTGGCGCTGGAGATTCCATGATGGAGCGTGTCGTCGGTGTTATTTTGCCGCATCAGCTTTTCGCAGACAATCCCCTGTTTGAGGCCTTGTCGCGATTCTATCTTCTCGAACATCCCTATTTTTTCACGAGTCAATCGTTCCACAAGAAAAAACTCTTGTTTCATCGAGCATCCATGAAGGCGTATGAACAGCGATTGATTCAGATGGGAAAACGGGTTGCCTACATAGAATTTCATCATGGCGCCAATCTTCCATCGTTAACGGATCGTCTGAAACAGGAAGGGGTCGAAAAGATATCTATCGTGGACCCCGTCGAACATGCGATCGGTCTGGAGTTGGAGATACTTCGAACAGGTGGCCGGATCGAGGTTCAGATTCTTGAGACCCCGCAGTTTCTTACCAGCCGTGAAGGGGTGTTTGAATTATTGGGAGAAAAAGAACATTTTTCGATGGCAAGTTTTTATATACGGCAAAGAAAGCGTCTGGAGATTCTGGTAGAGGATGGCATGCCGGTCGGAGGTCAATGGAGCTTTGATCCGCAGAACCGCCGTCGATTGCCGAAACAGACGCAGATTCCCAACTTGCCGAAACCGAGGGTCAACAAGCATGTCAAAGAAGCTGAGTCGTATGTCGAACAACATTTCTCCGGCAATCCGGGAGATACAGAGAATTGGATCTATCCAGTTACCCATGAGCAAGCACAAGAATGGTGTACAGACTTTCTCGAAAAGCGATTGTCATCGTTTGGAACGTATGAAGACGCTATCTCCAAGAATCATGCGGTCCTTTTTCACTCGATATTGTCGCCCTTGCTCAACGCCGGTCTCTTGACGCCTGCGACGGTCATCCAGAAGGTTTTGGAATATGGCAGCGTCCATGGAATCGATATCACCAGCATCGAGGGTTTTATTCGACAGGTCATTGGATGGAGAGAGTTTATCCGGGGCGTATATCTGCGGATTGGAGAGCAGCAGAAAAAGACGAATTTCTGGGGATTCACACATCCCCTGCCGCAATGTTTTTATGACGGATCGACCGGAATCGAACCGGTGGATACGATCATACACCGGGTTCTGGGTACCGCGTATGCGCATCACATCGAACGCCTGATGGTTCTGGGGAACTTTATGCTATTGTGCGAAATTCATCCGGACCACGTGTATCGATGGTTCATGGAGCTTTTCATCGATGCTTACGATTGGGTGATGGTGCCAAATCTGTATGGCATGAGTCAATACGCCGATGGAGGACGGATTACGACCAAACCGTATATCGGTTCTTCGAATTATATTCGAAAGATGAGCGATTGGAGGCAGGGTGATTGGAGCCAAATCTGGGATGGATTGTTCTGGCGTTTCATTCATCGGCATAAATCTGTTTTTACCGCCAATCCACGAATGCACATGATGGCCCTTCAATTGGAGCGAATGGATCCGTCAAGATTAAAGGTTCATCTCGATACGGCAGAACGATTTCTCCGGCGGCTGTACTCCGGAAAGAGCCCCCACGATGGCTGAACGGGGTAAGATCTTGATTACGGGAGCGAGTGGATATGTCGGCCGTCGTCTTGTGCCCCCTCTTCTCGACCGTGGCAATCAGGTTCGAGTCCTGGTTCGAGACCCACAGGCGATTGCCCACCTGTCATGGTTTAGCCAAGTGGAAGTCTGCGTGGGCGATATCGGCGAACTGTCTCAGTTGCGGAATGCCTTGTGCGACATGCAGTTCGCTTATTATCTCATCCACAGCATGACTTCTGGAAAGGGATTCCGCCATCGTGATATCGAGCTGGCCAAATATTTTGGAGAAACCGCAAGGGACGCTGGATTAAGAAGCATCATCTATCTGGGCGGATTGGGAGATCCGAATGCGAACCTCTCTGAACATCTTCGATCACGGCAGGAAACCGGCGAGGCGCTGCGAAGCGGGGGCGTGCCCGTCACGGAGTTCCGTGCCGCAGTCATTGTCGGTGCCGGAAGCATCTCCTTTGAGATGATTCGGCATCTGACCGAGCGGATCCCGGTTATGATTTGTCCGCGCTGGGTCTTCAAACGAATTCAGCCGATCGCAATCGACGATGTTCTGTGTTACCTTGTTGCCGCTCTTGACTTGTCTGGGGACCAGAACAGGATCGTTGAAATCGGTGGAGCCGACATTGTGACATACGGCCGGATGATCCGGGATTACGCACGGATCCGAGGGTTAAAGCGGGTGTTATTACCTGTTCCCATCCTGACACCGAAACTGTCTTCCCATTGGGTTCACTGGACGACCCCGGTCCCGGCCACATACGCACGCCCCCTCATTGAGGGTCTGCGCAGCGAGGTTATCGTTCAAAACCACGATGCCCGGATATTATTTCCCGATATATACCCGATGGGATATGACCAAGCCCTTCGTCGTGCCGTGGATGAGTTACAGCCGCAAAGTTTTCAAGAGACCGTGGAAACCATTCTGGAACGACCCGTTTCAAAAAAGTATTCGCGGGAGGTACGAGCTGATCAGGGGATGATCATAGAGGTTTTGCAAACAGTTGTTCGGGCCAGGCACGAGGCGGTCTTCGGAACATTTTCCAACTTGGGCGGCAGACGGGGTTGGTTGTACGTTGATTGGGCTTGGCGACTTCGGGCCTTTCTGGATCAATGGATCGGTGGGGTTGGTATGCGCAGCAGTCAGACGCAACACGATACCCTGCACGAAGGGGATACGCTGGATTTCTTTCGAGTCGAAAAGATCAAGCCGGGCCGATTTCTCCGACTCCATGTCGAAATGAAGCTGCCCGGAACAGGGTGGCTGCAATTTGAGGCAAGACCCCTGAACGAGGGTATGACAAAATTGGTACAAATCGTTTATTTTGCCCCGCGTGGTTTACTGGGGTTGCTTTACTGGTACCTGCTCAATCCGATCCATCGCATGATCTTCTCCGGATTGCTGAGACAACTTGCCAAAATCGCAGAACATAATAATGCTCTCGATCGTACCCCAGTCAGGATGAACCCGGAGGATTCAAATAGCCGATCCGGATAAAGCGCCCGAACCATCGCAAAAACCCCAGGAGATTGGACCAATGACGTACGATTGTTTACCCCACAAAATGGAGGTTGAACATGACCCAAGGTAGGGATCTGAGACAGAAGTTATCAGCGCTTCTGAAGGGACAAATGCTGGGAGTACTATCCACCTGCGGCCGTCGGCAGCCATATGCCAGTCTGGTCGCGTTTGCCGTAACGGACGATCTTGGGCACATCGTATTTGTCACCTCCCGTCGCACAAGAAAATATGCCAACCTCACCGCCAATGCAAAGATTGCATTGTTGATTGACAACCGGTCCGGACGGACCAGCGATTTTCAGAAAGCCATGGTTGCCACGGCTGTTGGAACGGTTCGGGAAGTCCGCAAAATTCGGAATAATCGCCTAATTCAAATCTACCTGGATAAGCACATCCGACTCCGGGACTTTCTCTGGTCCTCCACTTCCGCTGTTCTGGATATTCGCGTGGAAACTTATTCTGTTGTCGAGCAATTTCAACAGGTTACCCTATTGCGTATGGACGAATCCTGACCCTGGTTAAATTTGCGAACAAGGTTTGACAATCGAATGGTTTCCCGACTCATGAAAGAATGCCATGGAACCAGATAAGACCGGACAGATGCTATGGATTGGTGGTTTAACAAAAGGGGTATGGAATGTCATCTCGGCCGACATAGGTTGGCTGGCCTGCATTGCAGGTGCGGCTCAAGGGCACCCTTGGTTGGGTTTGTTTGTCGTGCCGATTCTCTTCGGCATTCATATCGCGGCGATTGAATCACACAACATACGGGCTGTTGTTATTATTGCCTTAACGACAATGGCGATTGGTTTTTTTATGGACACGCTTTTAATAATCATAGGCACCGTCGAGCCAAACCGGTGGATCATTCCGGCACCTTTCACAACCCTATGGGACATTATGATTTGGGCCAATTTTTCTCTGATGCTGGACACCTCTCTTCGTTTTTTGCAGAAGAAACCATTGGCTGCGGCGTTTCTGGGGGCGCTAACTGCGCCGGGGGCCTATTATGCCGGGGACCGTTTAGGCGCATTGAATTTGTCAGAACCGCTCCTCGGCAGCTTGCTATGGATCGGGGTAGTATGGTTTTTTGTGATGCCTTGTTTAAGTCTTTTAGCAAAATCCGTATATCACCCTTCATCGACAAATGACACGCATAGACTTACTGCGAAATAAAGGATCGTGATAACCATATCCCGGCAACTATGTTACGGTGTCGGCGTTTTGATATTCCTGCAGGATCGTTTGGATCAGCCGTTTCACCGAAACAATCTCTTCACATCGCCAAGCATTCGTGCCGGCAAAAGCGAACGACTCGTCCATTCTCCCCTCCGACGCTTTGGCCAGCACTTCGGCAATACAGTACGGCGCCGTTGACGGATCACAGGTCTTCAGGCAACGGTATTTGCATCGAAACGGTACCCTGTGTCCCTGGATAATCTTGTCGACAAACGCATTGCGGATCACACGGCCCGGCAATCCCACCGGACTTTTGATTACCGTTATGTCCTCGGATCCGGCATCCAGATAGGCCTGTTTGAATCGGATATCGACATCACATTCATCCGTGCAGACAAATCGTGTGGCCATCTGTACGCCTGAGGCCCCGGCGTTCAGATAGTGCGCCATATCTTGGCCGCTGTAAATACCCCCGGCAGCAATCACAGGGATCGGCGTGTGAAGTTGCCGTGTGAATTGTAAGACATCGGCCAGCACCTGGTCTAAGGTGGGCCTATTCTGCTCGATTTGCTCAAGACTGTATCCCAGATGGCCACCAGCGTTGATCCCCTCGACGACTACTGCATCAGGACAGCGATTAAAATCTCTCATCCATTTCCGGTAAATGATGTTCAGCGATCGCATCGATGAAACGATCGGAACCAGTTGAATATCGGTTCCAGCGGTATAGGCGGGTAGCTGGAGAGGAAGGCCCGCCCCCGATATAATCAGATCCACCTTCTCTTCGACACAAACGCGCACCAGAGATTCATAATTGGAGAGAGCAACCATCGCATTGACACCGATGATTCCATCGGTCATCCGGCGGGCCTTTCGAATCTCCTCCCGCAGCGCAACACGGTTTACCGTCTCGAAATCGGCTCCCGGGGCATGTTCATAGCCACCCAATCCCACACTGGCGATCACGCCTGCACATCCTTCATTCGCCACGGCGGATGCGAGATTGGCTTTCGACACTCTCACCCCCATGCCCCCCTGGATGATCGGAGGGCAAATCGTAAGATGACCAATTTGTAGCGAAGGAATGTTTCGGATAAGGCACCTTCATAAATCAGAACTCTGGATTATCGAATAAACGAAACGGCGAAAATGGATCCCGGAATAGATGATTCTGATCCGTTAACACAATCATGCCGGTGTAATTATCCTGTCTTGGTAAATAATTGCAAGCGAATCATGGCCAGCGATTTCTCTGAATCTTCGATTCAACACCATGAAAAGGCGCGATAATTCATTCGGAATTTTTTAAAATCGTGTCGGTTTGAGGATAGACTGAACGCGGTATGGGATCCATTTCTGAAGGGAGATATGATTTATGTAGATGTTGAAATCCCTTTTACCTATGGTGAAAGTGTCTCTGTATTTTGTTTTTGGCTTTAACCATCGTTGTATGTAGTTGTACTGTGCCGTTTCATTTTCGCTGGTAAGTTCGTAACGGAGCCAGTCGGTTATGTCGCTTGTAATGGTAAAACCGGGCCAGTTCTCGCCGCCGGCTTCTTCGCCGGACATGGTGGATCGCCCAGTCGGGGTACGCCAGGTCGCACTCTTGACGCAACAGTCTGTCCAGCAGGATCCGAACCTCCGGGACCGTCAACGCCGGCGTATATTTTTTTCCCCCGCCGCGTTTCCACGATCAAAAACCACAGGGCAATGAGCGACAGGATCTGATGATGATGCCATCCCGCCCAACTCCGCACTTCATAATCCGAAAGCCCGGCCTCACTCTTGGCCCTCTGAAAACTGTCTTCGATGCGATGCTCGGCCTTGATCGCCCGGGCCAGTTCCTCCGGCGGGGTGTTCGCCGAAGCATTGGAAAGATAGTAATCCGTTTTACCCTCCGGGGTTCGGGCCACGATCAACAATTCTTCGGCATCCTTCCCATTCCTTCGTTCGGTCCGGGCGATTACCCGTCGGGTCACCAGTTCGATTCCCAGCGGGCCTTTTTCCCCATCCCGAACCTCGACCTTCGTCCAAGCTCTGGCATTCACGGTATCCCGCCATCGATCCACCCGCTGAAACGGCTGCTTGGGAGGTTGGCCTCGGCCGCCGTATGTCGGCGGCGGGCTGTCCAAATCCCGAATCCCGGTGTTGGAGGGAACCGCCAAGAGATATCGTTCTTTCAAGGCCCGCAAGTCCCTTCGAAACCCGCTGGAACGCCCCATTTCATCGTCTCCGGCAATCCAGGCATGAGGCAACAAAGGGCCGTTGGTTTTCAGCATCTCCAAGGCCAGGGCATGACGGGTTTGATACCGAATCGTCTTCGGCACGCCACATTTCCGGCATCGAACCCGGTCGCCGGCCCAGGACTTCGGAAGATACAGTCGCTCATCCACCAAGGCATATTCCGGACGCGAGACATAGCCCAGGTAGATCCCCACCTGGCCGTTATCCACTTTTCCCAACCGACCCAGCCATTGCCGCTGGACCCCTACCGACTCGGTCCCGCACTTGGGAAAGGCCGAGGGATCCACGACCAGAACGCCATCGGCTTCCCCCAGTTCCATGCCCACCTGCCGGACCAGCTCGTGCTGCAGGGGGGCAACCGCCCACGACAACGAGCCCACGAACCGCTGCAGGGCACGCCGGGGACGATCATGCCGATAGGCAATCGACTCGGCATTCTTTCGTTCCACATCCGACAACAGGCCGTGCAGATAGATCCGGGCATTGTCTTTGACCTCCCGCCGGCCCAAAGACGCAACAAAGGGGTGGGCAAATTGCTCCAGTCGCTTCAGCATCCCGTTCGATACCCCAGGCCGGATGTCTGCGTCCCGAAGAATTTCACGCTTTCGGACCTCAAATCGCCGTTCCATGACTTTCCCTTTCCATTGGGACGATCCCCATGGAAAGTTCGTCGTATAAAACACTTACAACTCTTTAATAAATGGCACAGTACAAGTAGATTGTTCCTCGGGCACCGGAAAGAATTATAATATACACTATCTTACCGGTCATAAACTTCAATATAGTACTCTTCTCAATATCGTTCCCGAGAAAGCGGCTGCCACTTGCCTATACTATATAATGTTGGGGCAATGATTTTGCGGAGAGTTTCGAACACAAAAATAAACAAGCCGGGCATCAGGGCTATCGCCCATTCAAACCATCGTAAAGCAACTGTATCCAACGGCTGATGTATAAACGGCAGATAAATAACGGCCAATTGAAGTAAAACGCCGGTTAAAACGGCAAATACGAGACCTCTGTTTTGAAAAATTCCAAGTTTGAAAATCGTATAGACATCGGAGCGGGCATTAAAAGCCAATAACCACTCAAAAATAATAATGCTGCAGAAAGTCATGGTACGGGCTTCGTGAATTTCATAGTGCACCAGCGTCCAGTGGAAAACAAGAAATGCACCTGCTCCCAACAATCCCGCCAAAACCGCTATCCGCATGAGCATTCCAGTGAACAAAAGCCCGACTTTGGGATTCCGGGGAGGATAAGACAGCTCATCTCCGACTTTCGGCTCAAGCCCTAGAGGAATCGCAATCAGGGCACCGGTAACAAGATTGATCCACAATATCTGCATAGGAACCAGAGGCGCCTCGCCAAGAAATGAAATGCCGAGCAGAAGCGTCAGCAGCTCGCCAAAACAGGTTACCATCAAAAAGAAAATTACATTACGCAGCCGATTAAAAATTGCTCTGCCTTCCTCAATAGCTGTGACGATTGAAGCAAAATTGTCATCAGCCAAAATCATATCCGAGGCCTCTTTCGCCACATCTGTTCCTGTAATACCCATAGCAATACCAATATCAGCCGCTTCCAATGCCGGCGCATCGTTTACTCCATCGCCGGTCATTGCGACAACGTTCCCCAGTCGCTTAAATGCCTGCACAATTCGAAGCTTGTGCAAAGGTTCTATGCGGGCAAATACAGATACTTCATGTACCTTCTTTTCAAGAGCCGCATCCGACATCTCATTGAGCGCGGTTCCTATCAGGTGTAAGTCGCCCTCAAGTCCAACCGCAATGCCGATCGCTTGTCCGGTTACAGGATTATCCCCGGTAACCATTACAACTTTTATTCCGCCTTGCTTGCATATCGATATCGCTTGTTTTGTTTCTTCGCGCGGAGGATCTATCATCCCGCATAAGCCGGCAATAACCAAATGCCCTTTAATATTGTCCTCGCTCAATTTCTCTAATTCCCGAGGGTATTCCATATAAGCCAGCGTCAACACCCGCATCGCATCGCGCGCCATCGTATCAGCGGCTTCAAAGAAAGTTTTACGAACAGACTCCGTTAATGATTCGCTCTTATTGGAATTGAGATAAAAACCTGCCATGGGCATGATTTTTTCAAGCGAACCTTTTACATAAACAAACCTTCTGTCACTTTTCCTGTGCATTGTCACCATACACTGTTTTTCGCTTTGAAAAGGTATCTCATCAATTCGGGGATATTTGTTTACGAAATCTTCCTTATGAATTCCCGCTTTAGCGGCCGCCACAAGTAAAGCGCCTTCCGTAGGGTCTCCTATTATTCCATAAGAACCGTCTTTGGAAGACAAAGTAGAATCATTGCAGAAAATACCGATCTGTAAAAGCGATTGAATACTCGGCATCTGATCCAATACAGCCGCTTCGCCATGTTGCTGGATTTCACCATTTGGCTGATAACCCTGTCCAGTAACATCGAAATATTTTCCGTCCGCATATAATTTCCTGACCGTCATTTCATTAAGAGTCAGGGTGCCTGTTTTATCTGTGCAGATAACCGTTGTTGAACCTAAGGTCTCAACAGCGATCAATTTCCGAATGATTGCGTTATGACGAGCCATCTTCTGCATCCCGGCGGCTAGGACAACCGTCACCACGGCAGGAAGTCCTTCAGGTATGGCAGCAACCGCCGCGGCCACAGCCATCATAAATACATCAACAGGATTGAGATTTTTCCAAAACCCGAGTGCTACCAGAAAAATACAAACAACGAGGATAATCCAAAGAAGCGATTTTCCCAGTGTATCTATACTTTTTTGCAGGGAAGTCTTTTCATCCGTTACGCTCAGTAATGCTGAGGCAACCTTGCCAATCTCTGTTTGCATACCGGTGGCGGTAACAATCGCAGACGCCCTGCCATATACAACAGCCGTCCCGGTGTAAACCATGTTCTTTCTTTCTGCAAGGGCAGCTTCTCCGTCAATACGAAGAGTGTTTTTTTCAACAGGCAGCGATTCACCCGTTAACGATGCTTCGTTGACTTTTAAGCTGACGGCTTCCAGTAAACGACCGTCCGCCGGAATTTTATCTCCCGCATCGAGTATAATTATGTCCCCGGGAACGATATCCGAGGCCTCAATAATATCTATTATACCGTTACGTCTGACCTTAGTCTTTGGTGAGGCAAGTTCAAGCAGCGCGTTCATTGCTTTTTCTGCGCGAAACTCCTGAATAAAACCGACTATTGCCATAAAAAGAAGTACTGCAATGATTGCTATAGCATCGAAGGGACCTTTGACAAAGGCTTTGATACTCGCGGCAGCAACCAGAATATACACAATGGGATTTAGAAACTGCCGAAAGAAAATAACAACGACAGACGCTCTCTTTTTCCCCTCGAGTTGGTTCAAGCCGACGCGACGCAATCTGGCTTCCGCCTCTTCAAATGTCAAACCGCTTGCTCTCGACCCAAATTCGTCGAAAATTTCATCTGGCGTAAGGCGGTATTGTTCCATAGATAAAACACATCCTTTGTTCATTAAATCATCATCAATTTTCTTCATAACCGGTTGTCGCCATGTTCGCCGGTCAGCCAAAATTTTATCCAATCACAAGAGCGATTATATCGTTATGGCCGATCGTAATCAATGCACCCCAAGGTTGTTTATTTTTGAAAACCACCGATAAAATTTACGCACATTTTAATTTGAATCGCAACATAACAAAACGATTTCAACCCGCCGATGTCGAGCAGGAGTTTATCGCTTTGGGCTATCGGGATCGTATCGAAAATGAGGCTGCAATAGACCTTCGAGAGCAATTCGTGTAATCGCGCCGCCGTAGAACCAACATATTCATGTTTTCGTTGAAGTATAATTCGCCGACGTCACTGTATTATGGATACTATACATATGGTATCAGGCGACTTTTGTTCATTCGGATTTTCTTTGAAACCATACTTGTTTATGGCTATGCTGAACGGGGGTATGGGATCCATTTCTGAAGGGAGATGTGTTTTATGCAGATGTCGAGAGTTCTTTTAACCTACGGGGTGAGTGTCCCTGTATTTTTTGTGGTCGACATGATTTGGTTGGGTGTGATTGCACGAGGTTTTTACCGCAAAGCCCTTGAGCCGCTTCTGACACCGAACATCAACTGGACAGCGGCGATCATCTTTTATCTTCTGTTTCTGGTCGGGGTTCTGGTTTTTGCCCTGCTTCCCGGCATGGAAAAGCGATCGTTGGTGTATACGGTTAAGATGGCGGCATTGTTTGGTTTTATCGCCTATGCCACCTATGACCTGACCAACCTGGCGACACTTCGGGACTGGCCATTGATGCTATCGATTGTTGATATGATGTGGGGTTCTTTTTTGTCGGCGTCGACGGCGGGACTGACCTACCTGATTATGACTCGACTATAGTCGATGGGGTTTCGTCGCGTTTAAACCAGGGAATCATCATCGAGGTGGTTTTTTGGTAGTGACGATACGCCTCCGGTTTGGATTGGAGGGATTGCCGTTCTGAAATGGGGCCCGTGATCAGTGCCATGGTCAGCAGCAACGTGATCGGTGAGAGAAGCCCAAGCCATCCCAGACAAGCCGGTAAGCCAATCAAGGCAAACCCGAACCACAGGAGAATCTCAAAAAAATAATTCGGATGACGGGAGTAATTCCAAAGACCGACCCGACAGATTTTTCCTCGATTCTCCGGACGGGTTCGGAACCGATGCAATTGAGCGTCCGCCACGATTGAACCCGCATAGCCAACACACCATAGAGTCAAACCGGCAAATCCCCATAAGGAATCGAATACCGTATTCTGGGCGGTAAAGAGAAACACGAATCCTACAGCGGTTTGAAAGCAGGCCTGAACAAGATAATGTATCAGAAAAAAGAACGGCGCCGCGAGTTTCTGCCGACGCTGAAGCGATTCATATCGGGGGTCTCGTTTCCCAAGCCGAAGCCGAGTCCAAAACAAGTATCCGCCGAGTCGACTCCCCCACAACAAAACCAGCAAACTGGTCAGACATGTCCCGGTTGAAATCGAGCCGCCTTGTAGATTATGCGTTAAACCCATGAGGGTTAAACCGATCGCCCATCCCAGGTCCACCACCGCCGGGTTTCGTCTCCACAGATAGACCAACCACAATCCGGCCAGCGTGCCGGTACCGATCAGCAGATTCAGCAGGATTCCCTGAACAATCATTGTGGTTTGACCGCCTGCGGTTTGCCGCGACTAATTTGTAGACCAAAAGCATCGATGCAATACTGATTTCTGGGACGGGTCATGACGATTTGAAGATCATCGATATAATGCTGGGCGAAACCCGCTTGACAGTAGGAAAAATAATAGTCCCAGCGTCGAATAAAACTTTCCGGGAAGCCGAGTTGGAGGATGTTTTCCCGATGGGTAAGAAAGCGTTCTTTCCATCGCGCCAGGGTCAATGCATAGTGCGGTCCGATGCTGTCCACGGATTTGATCACAAACGAGGTATGCTTGGTAAGGACCTGGGTTAGAGCCGTCAACGAGGGAAGCAGGCCGCCCGGGAAAATAAACAGGCGCATCCAGTCGGTGGTTTTCGAATAGGCCTCATACCGTTGGTCGGGTATCGTAATCGTCTGGAGAACCAGCATACCGTTGGGTTTTAGCAAACGGTCACAGCTGCGGAAAAAAGCGGGATAGTAGGCCTTGCCCACCGCTTCGATCATTTCTACCGAGATGATTCGGTCATACTGCCCGGTAACATTGCGATAATCGCACAGTAAAACCTCGACTCGGTCCGACAATCCGGCCTGAACAATCCGCTGCAAGGCCAGTTCCTGTTGTTCTTTGGACAATGTAATCGAGGTGACATGACAGCCGTAGAGTTTCGCCGCTCGCATGGCCAGGGTACCCCATCCGGTTCCGATTTCCAGCACATGGTGGTGTTCGGAAAGGCGGGCCTTTTCTAAAATTCGGTCGATTTTTCGGAGTTGTGCATCCTTCAGTGATTCGCTTTCATGGTCAAAGATAGCGCAGGAGTAGGTCATCGTCTCGTCCAAAAACATCTCATACATTGCATTGCTTAGATCGTAATGTCGGGAGATGTTCTGTCGGGCCCGATTCAGGGTATTTCTGTTGCGGAAATGCCAGGCCAGATAAAAGGTTTTCAAGAATGCCGAATACCACGGCGTTCGAACCGGATGGGCCAGCGTGGCGCTCAGCATAAAATCCATAAACCGGACCAGAAGGTCCGAACTCCAATACCCTTTTTCGTACGCGATTCCCAGTCCGATTTCACCGGCCGTTGCCAGCAGATTGAAAAACCGGTAGTCGTGAATCTGAATTTCCGTTGCTGGACCCGACCCAGCGGGTCCGAAGAGGTGGCGATCGCCTTCCGGAAGTGTTACCGTGATTGCTCCTGCAGATTGAGTCTTCAAAAATGAGAAGAAAAACTTCATGCTCTGACGGGCAAACCATGAGGGAGGTTGTTTTCTCATTGTGTACTCACTGTGCGGGATAGGTTTGGAATAATACGGCAATTTTTTCCGACCATATAAGGTTAGGGCCTGCCGGAGGATTCGTGGCATATTGAGCATCGCATTCAAGGGGTAGCGGATCAAAGTGCGGCGGAGGGTCTGGCCTGTCAGCGGGCGTCCTTGTCCTGTCAGACGCGTGAAAAAGACGGGCTTTTCGCCGCACTCCGATTTTGTCAATTCGATGGCAATATCAATCGTTTGTCCATCGTCCTTGAAACGGATAGTGTATTTCCCGCTCCGATCAAAAAAGGGCGATACATGAAACGCTTTGGTTATCTCATAACACGACATTTCAGACGATACTTGAGGATCCTGGAGGACATATAAATGCGTCTCTCGAAAGGTGTTATGCACCTCTGCCAGAACTAATCGTCGACGATTGGCGTCATCATAGCAGACAAAAAAACTCACTGGCCGAAAGATGATATTGAAATACCGCGCAAAACCGATCAGTTCGACGCGACGAACCGGTTCTTCATAACCGATTTTCCCAAGCACCCCCGCGATCTTCTCTCGGAGAGGTTCTTTACCGCGCCACAGGAAATCCTGGTCGTCCATGCGCACGATCGAAAAGCGATTGTATCCAAATCCGGGGATCGTTCGGTCCAATTCCGACAATTCATTCAGGTCGAATCGGTAGAAATAGACCGGGTAGGAGAAGTGATGGCCGCAGGGCCACCGGCGGGCATGCGATACCACTCCCGTGAAAATCTGCGAATTCATAATCCAATCCCGAACTTCTGGGCAACGGCAAGACCGGACCGGGCTCCATCCTCATGGAATCCGTAACCGCAGTAGGCCCCGCAGTAATAGATACGGTTTTGACCGCTGATGGCATCCAACTCCGGATGCGTGCTCAGAGAGTCAAAGGTATAGCAGGGGTGATCATAGGTAACGGATTCAATCCGTCGATTTGGATCAATCCAGGCGTCGCCGTTGAGAGTCACAAAATAGTCGTTGGTTGTCGAAAAACGCTGGAGCCGATTCATATAGTACGACATCGTCATCGCCGGATTCGGCTGCCCGGATCCAAACCGGACATAACTCCAACTGGCCCAGGCGCTTCGACGCGGAGGCATCGCTTGTATGTCGGTATGCAGAGTGACATGGTTTTGAGTATAGGTCCATTTGCTCAGGATTCGGCTTTCATCCGGTTCCGGATTCATCAGAAGCCGGCGACTGATGTCGGCATGGGTCGCAAGCACGACACAATCAAAATCCATTTCGTTGCCGTCTTCGAAGATCACCTTGATCTTGTCGGCAGTTCGTTTGACATGGCGGACGGGGCTGGCCTTTTTGACGGACCCGCCAAACCGTTGTTCGAATGCTCGAATGTAGGAAATGCTCCCCCCCACGACCGTTTGCCATTGAGGTCGGTTGGCGAGAGTCAGCAGGCCGTGATGGTCATAAAAGCGAAGGATCGACTCCGCCGGAAAGTCCAGAATATGGTCGGCGGGCGTTGACCAGACGGCGGAACTGACGGGGACAATATGAAAATCTACATACGCTTTGGAAAATCCATGTTGCTTCAAAAACTGCCCCAGGGTCAGATGTCCCAATCCCGTTTTTAATGCTCGTGCGGCGATTCGGTTAAACCGGAAAATATCCAAAAAAAGCCGCCAGAAACAAGGAGATATTAGATTTCGCCGGCGGGCGAACAACCCCCGGGGAACATCGCTGGAATAATAAAATCCGGAGTCTTTGTCTTCAAATCCAAAAGACATATCCGAATTCTGTACACGGACGCCCCATTGGCTGAATAAGGTTTGAAGGGTAGGGTAGTTCCGATCGTTCAGGACGATAAATCCCATATCGATGGGTGTCCCGGCATCCGGACCACTGTCCAAAAAATGCGTGTGGGAGTGGCCGCCAAGCTGAGATTCCTTTTCGATCAGGGTGACCGAATATCGACGGGACAATAACCATGCGGCCGTGATGCCCGAAATACCGCCTCCGATCACGCCGATCTTGAGAGCCGTATCCAACATATATATACTCGCAGTCTAATCTGGAATCCAACCATTCATACGCCAATCCATTATAGAGCATAGATGAAACCGTTGTCGAAGAAATTCACCAAAGATATCCTTCAAACAAGGAATTGTATTAACCCCTTTCAACTCCACATTTTGCTGGATGATGACTTTGAACTTTCTACGACGATGGGTTTGACAACTCTAGAATGAAATGATTTCACAAAACGATATCCATGGCAACATTGGTCTGAACCCCTCCCCGTTGTCAAGACCAAAAAGGGCGTTGCATAAGGTGGAAG
>CAYLSB010000098.1:0-16326 GCA_964386005.1 uncultured Pirellulales bacterium
AATGATAAAGGAATCGCATATCGCGCAAAAAACAGGCCCTGCACAAGCAGGGCCTGTTGTAGCCGAATATTCCTGGTGATGTTGTGCGATTAAAAGATCCGTTTCCGCAGCAAAAGACAACCCAAACCCAGCATGACGAAGGTCATCGGTTCCGGGATGCATCGCGTATCCAGCGTGACGCAGTCGATATACACCTGGCAATCCCAGGGACGGATGGAAATTGTTTCCGATGTCGGATTCGGCATGATGGTCAACGCGTACACAGCGCTGTTATACTTGTCGTCGATCGGTGTCGTGCTCTGCAAAACCATCGGGGTGTAATCGCCCCCTTCGGGAAGGACATACACGATCGGAGCATTGTCTTCCTGGGAGGAATACACGATTTGAAGCCAGAGCAGCTTGTACAGATTTTGCACGGGAGAGTTCGGAACGCTGAGGACCATGTCGCTGTCAATGACCCGATCCACAATCCAAATACCCTGATGTCCATAGTCCTCGTTGAGCCACACGGTGTTGGTGGAAAAATCTCCCACCAAGTCGATGCTGGGCGTTCCATAGGGATTGTTCCATCCCACATCGGGAGCGGCCGGATCCTCTTTGATCGAAAACGACCACGATTGATAGGTGGTACCGGATTCGCCCCGCCAATCCGGGGGATTCGCATCGCACAGTACGTCGGCCGATACCATCGCCGTCATCATCAGGAGTATCACAAGGGTGCACTGAAGTGTTTTCATCATAAACTACCTCCACATAAACAAAATTCCCCCACGAGTTTTTCCACTCACACACACAACCTTCACACACACTTTGCATTGCGGGTATCCGTCCGCAATACTATTCAGTTAACCCACTTTGCCCCTCTTTTGCAATAGGTAAAATCCCGAATCCTGAAAAAAAATGCCTTATTGAAAACGAACAACAGGATCCGATTCGAGAGAAGACCAATACACATATTGACGTAATATCTTATGAATAAAGAGGTTATGGAAAGGAGTATGATCCGATTATCGAGGGCGGGAATACGAAATAGGATTTTAATTTTGAAAAGAATTCGTTTTCCGAACCGGACGGACGAGGATTGGCCAGGAAAAAGTGGAGCGGGTCGAAAAAAACCACGATAAACCTCGTTATTGGCTAAAAAAGAGGGGGGATAAAGTAAATTAGGTATTTTTCCGGACTTGACAGGATGCCCTGAAAGGTTTATACTAATAGGACAATATCGGAAAACAGGGCGATGAAAAATGCGGGAGGGGAGAAAACTTCCTCATGAATCATTCCTTGTTGCCGCGGGTCGCAAACTCTTTGGGGCCGGAACCGAAAGCCGCGTCCCCATTTCGGACAATCCGTCGCCGCCGGGGTGACGGGTGAAAGGAATTGTTCTTGTTTTAATCGGAAAGGGAGAATGTATGAAGAAACCGATTGTTCTATTGGCAATGATCCTCATGATGTCCAGCTTTGCCATGGCCGGGCCGTATCAAGTCCTCTTCGACTTTGAAACGTCCTGGTCCGGCGATTATGCGCCCGGCTGGGAAAATTCGGATTACCGGCACGGGGAACCCCCGGTTGGAAAAATGATGGAACAGGTCGCCGGAGGGTTTACCGGCAATGGAATGAAGCTGATCGCCGACAGTACGCCACAGTCATGGATGTGGTGGGCGGCGGTAAATCCGACGGATATCGACGGCTATGCCATGCAAAAACAGTTCGATCCGTGGTTCAGCGCGATGTATTATGATAGCGGAGCGGAAAATGTGGGCGGTCAAATCTATGCCGTTCCGAGCTGGGTGAATCCGTACATTAACGGTTCGGAGGACTGGACGGATATTCAGCATGGCGCGCGATTTAACCGGACGGATGATTATTACTATGTAGCCGTCGGCGAGGGCCATCCCGGATGGCAGGATACGGGCGTGGAACGAACGACCGGCTGGCATGAATTGAAAATGCAGCTTTCCAGTGCCGATGGATATGTTCGTTTTTATGTTGACGGGGTCGAAGTCGGGATGAGTTATCGAAATGATTACGAGGATCTGATCACGCTGGGATTGTACACGATGTTTCTGGACCCCCTTTCCAGTTGGAATGAAAAACCCTACACGATTTGGGATAATGTGGAATTCGGTTCGTCGTATGTTCCGGCGCCGGGCGCTCTGCTTCTGGGTTCGATGGGAATGGGTCTGGTCGGCTGGATGCGACGAAGAGGAAGTTTGTAAGAAAATAGACATATAAAATCGAATATGCCCGGCCCACATGGGCGGGCGTAATGAATCACCCAAGCCGCGGAGCGAACCGCGGCTTTTTTTGTGCGGCACGGTTAGGGAAGCGAAAAACCGGAGCGACGGATTTTGGTTCGAGGAAAAGGGAAAATACCCATAAAAAGCGCGTTTTCAATAGAAAAATGAGGGAGGAAAGGAAATTCAGCATTATTTGGCTTGACAGGATTCATTGCAAGGTCCTATAATTTATCGGGTAATTGAATACGATATGCAGGGTGATGAAGAATGCGGAAGGGGAGAACCACATTTTGCATACCTTGTTGCCGCACGGCATTTGTTGAGTGAAGAGGAAGGTTTGTTTCTGTAGCGAACTTGTTTGAAATATTCGGAAAGGTAAGACGTACGATACTCGTCGATGGTTCGAGGGTATGGGCTTCGTCGGCTGGAGCGTCAGATAAATTCGATGTAATCGACGGTGCAGGAGAGGTTCAAATCGACACCTACTTCTACCAACTTATAACACAACAAGACCGTCATTAACCTATTGAAAGGAGGTTTTTGTCAGACGCGTTTACCGGAGAAATGTCAAAAAGACTATTTTGCATCGAGAAAGGGAGAATATGAAGCGAATCGTGTGTACTCTATGTGTGGCGGTTTCCGTTCTGGTTGTTTGTGCAGCCGTTCAAGCGGACATTACGATGACCTTTGAAGAATTCGTGGGATTTAACGGCAGCCCCATCAGCACCTTCTACAGCGGGATCAGCTTTACCGCGGCAGGTTCCGGCCAGGAGTGGGTGGCGGGCGAGGCCCAGTATTACAACACATCTTCATGGCCGTCAGGGACTGCCTATAACGCCGGAAATTACTGGTTGTACGATAATGTGTTCGCCTGGACGGAGGTCTTTGGAGGAGACGGAAAAATCGCCTTTGACGATGAAAACGCGACTTTTGTCGAGATTGGGTATGCTTCCGGATCGGCGTTCTATCTTGAAGCGTTTGATCAATTCGGCAACTTGCTGGATTCGGACACCGGATCGGCGAACCTGAGATATGCCAATGGCAATGAAAGCGGGCCCGGGACGCTTCGAGTAGATTGGAATGGAACGGATTATATTTCCTACGTTCTGGTCCACGATTCGGGGAATGCCTGGTGTATTGATAATGTCCGGACCGATGCGTCAGGGATTATTATTCCCCCGACGATTCCTGCTCCCGGAGCGCTGTTACTGGGTTCGATGGGCATGGGTCTGGTCGGCTGGATGCGACGGAGAGGAAGTTTGTAAGAAAATAGACATATAAAATCGAATATGCCCGGCTCACATGGGCGGGCGTAATGAATCACCCAAGCCGCGGAGCGATCCGCGGCTTTTTTGTTTTTTTACGGCACGGTTAGGGAAGCGAAAAACCGGAGATCGACGGATTTTGGTTCGAGGAAAAGGGAAAATACCCATAAAAAGCGCGTTTTCAGTAGAAAAATGAGGGAGGAAGGGAGATTCAGCATTATTTGGCTTGACATGATTCATTAGAATATGCTATTATTATGGACAAGTATATAAAAAGAACATGCAGGGCGATGAAAAATGCGGGAGGGGAGAACCACATTTTGCATACCTTGATGCCGCACGGCGCATGGAAGAGTTTTGTGGCAAGGGCTCGGTCTCCGGTGAGGCCCCTGTAAACAACTTTGAACTGAAGTTGTATGCGCAAATGCCCTTCGGTTGTTCGAAGGGCCGACGATACATTGCTTGAACAAGATGATATGGTCTTTCTGGAAAGGGAGAAATATGAAAAAAAATCTGATTGTATTCATGACATTCTGTATGGTTGTAGGAATTGCCTCAGCGGGAGCCACCCTGAATTATCCGGGCGATCTTTCGGGCACGGGCGTGTGGGCGGGCGCTTCGTCATATTTCCAGTATGAGGTAATCGACAACGGAACCTATTTCACCTACAAATACAAACTCGACGTCGGATCCACGGGAAATATAAGCCATCTGATCATCGAGGTGTCCGATGATTTTGATCTGGATGAGGACATGTTCAATTTGTCCGTCACAGGCGGATACCTGGACGAGATAGGGACCTGGACCAGCCAGCAGGGAAATCCCAATATGCCGGGAACGATCCACGGCGTGAAGTTCGGCGGGACAAGCACGACGATGGAGATCCAGTTCGATAGTACACGCATCCCCGTCCTGGGCGATTTCTATTCCAAGGATGGCGATGCCGGCGGACAAGGCACGAATACCCTGTGGAACAATGGCTTTATCGCCCTCAACGATGTGGATAGTGTTTTGGAAGGATCCCAGATCCTTCGCCCCGATACGGTTGTCGTTCCCGCGCCGGGAGCGCTGTTGCTGGGTTCGATGGGAATGGGTTTGGTCGGCTGGATGCGACGAAGAGGAAGTTTGTAAGATGAAGTGAAAAGGATGAGTCCCCCTCATTTCGTCCATGCCTGATAAGTTCAGATTCGTACAAAAGCCGTGGAGCATTCCACGGCTTTTTTCTTGCGCTACGCATCGATAAACATCGCCCGCTGCAGTTTCCGTACAGCCAGTTCCCGGCCGTTGTATTCCCGGTTAAAATAAATCCGCTGATCGGATGAACTTTTTGTCGTCGGGTTCATCTGGTTATCCGGAGAGCCCGAAATGCGATACGACGAACTCTACGAACAGGTGTTGATTCTTCGGTGTCAGACACGCGACAAAGACGCGATCGCCGAACTGATCCGAAGATACGAACGGCCGCTACGGTACTTCATCGGACGGCTGGTTTCCAACCGAGACACCGCCGAAGATCTCTTTCAGGAAACATGGCTGAAGGTTATCCGGATGATCGCCACGCTGAAAGAAACCGACCACTTCGCCGGTTGGCTGTATCGCATCGCCCGCAATGCCGTCTATCAGAGCGGACGAGACAGAAAAAGTTATGATCAACTGGATCCGGAAATTCCGGACGGAACGGATGTCGAGAACGAGGCCATCCGGGCCGACGATGTGGCCAAGCTGCACCGCTGCCTCGATACACTAAGCCCGAAGCACAAAGAGGTATTGATACTTCAGTTTCTCGAAGACATGTCGTATCAGCAGATGGCCTATGTGTTGGATTGCGGGGTAGGTACCGTGCGGTCGCGGCTCTTTTACGCCAAACAATTCCTAAAACAAGAAATGGAGAAATGACCATGACGACGACAAACCCTCTCAAAGAAGGACTGCTGGAACAAGCGCAGCACAACGGTTCCGGCGGCAACTCCGACGTGAACCAGACGATTCAGACGATCCTCGCCCGGGATGAAGCGCGAGTCAAACGCATGAAGAAGCTGACATTATTGGTCTGGATAGCGTGGCCGATCAGTTTTCTCATCGTTGCCGTACTCGAATGGCTTTTGGATAGCGGGCTTGTCGTCCCTGTGGGGATCATGGTGGTGCAGGCCGTGTTATTGGTCGCCGTCAGTTTCACGATCTCGCTGTATGTGCGACAGCGCTCGCTAACCATGAGCCAGATCCAGGCCCGACTGTCCGATATCGAACGACTTCTAAAACATGCCATCCAGGATAAACAATAATCCAAAAAGGTGTCAGACACCTTTTATCGAGAAATACTGATTGACATGTGAATAATATGCGATATTATCTCAAAATCCTTGGTTTTTAATTGAAGTCGAGTAGAATTTCCATAAATGGTGTCTGACACCTTTTTGGAGAATATCATGAGAGCGAAACGGCGAACACCAGGCGGAATCGTCTATCACGTATTGAATCGCGCCAACGGAAAACGAATGATTTTTGAAAACGCGATGGATTTTGCGGCCTTTGAAAAAGTCTTGGCCGAAGGTCTTTCGCTGTATCCAATTCGTTTAATAGGTTATTGTATCATGTCGAACCACTGGCATCTGTTGCTGTGGCCTCACGAAGAAGGCAACCTATCCATGTTCATGAAATGGATTACGATGACCCATTCGCATCGGTGGAATGCCGCTCATGGAGAAACCGGATACGGGCATTTGTATCAAGGCCGTTTTAAAAGTTTTCCCGTACAATCGAATAGCTATTACCTTTCAGCTCTTCGATACATCGAGAGTAATCCATTGCGGGCCGGTCTGGTCAGCAGCGCATTGTTCTGGCGATGGAGCAGTTTAGCCATCCGTCAGGGAATTCATAAAGACGGCTTGAATTTATCGATTGGGCCCGTCGAGATACCGGAAAATTGGATTGGACTTGTTGATCTGCTTCCGGGTGAGAATGATCTGAAGAAGATCGAACATTGTATTGAACGTGGTTGTCCCTTCGGAGATGAAAGTTGGCAATTCCAGACAGCCGAACAAATGGAACTTATGCCAGCGATCAGACCCCGTGGTCGACCAAAAACGGTGTCAGACACCTTTATTCATAATAACTTATGATTAAAGAGTTTATTTAAAATGGTGTCTGACACCTTTTTATGGTGCGGGTTGTTTTCTGTCCTTGATCGCCTCGTCGGCGTTCGAGTATCCGACAAAAAGATCCACCCGAATTGTGATCGCCCGAGGATCGTCGATGGGGTAGAAGTATCGGCCGGTTCGACTGGCGACGAATTGAACTCCCGAAGTATCCACCTTTCCTTTCCATGAGTATCCAGGAACATCCGTCAGGATCGACGAAGGCACAGGAACCGTTCCTGTGTTTCGTGTACCATAACTTTCCGGCGCCTCCGGAAATAAACGCGATACCGCCCGACGGTCCTGTCGCGGCGGGCTCTTGGATCCGAATACCCAAAAACCCAGAGCGCCAAGAACCAGCAAAATCGCCGCCGCAACAATCCATCGCCATCGGACGCTCAAGTGCATCGGATTCCAGCAAAACCGCCTGGAAGACGGTGTCTCGATAGCCAGGATCGTCGAGCCGGACGAGGTTCGGGTTTTGGAGCCGATACCCAGCCACTCGGTTCCGACGGTGGAACCTCCGGGTCTGGCGGCAAAGTGAGAATCGGCTGCGAATCCAATCGACTCGGCCTGAAGGATCGCGGCCACCTCGGCGGCTGTCGGACGTTCGTTCGGATTTTTCGCCATCATCCGGCGGATCAGAAAAGCCAGATTCGGCGAATAATCGGGAAGCGCTTTTTGCAGATTCGGAGGATCCGCATACAGATGCTGTTTGAGGACATCCTCCCTTTTCTCCGCGGTATAGGGCGGTACACCCGTCAGGACAAAATATAGCGTGGCCCCGAGACTGTAGATATCCACCGCCGGCCCGATCGTTTCCCGGCGGATGATTTCCGGCGGCATGTAATACGGCGTTCCGATGGATTGATGCGCGTAGCTGTCGAACGGATCGTTCGGATCATCCACCCGGACAAGCCCGAAGTCGCTCACCTTTCCATGTCCATTTCGCGTCACGAGAATATTGCCGGGTTTGATATCGCGGTGAACCATTCCCAGTTCGTGGGCCACCTGCAAGCCGGTGGCGGCGTCGGCGATGATCGGACAGGCCCGCGACGGTGGCAAGGCCCCCGCGGCTTTGACGATCTGCTGAAGACTGTTTCCCGATACCATCTCCATCGCGATATACCACCAGCCGGAGTGCTGATTGATCTCGTACACTCGAACGATATTGGGGTGGTCGATCGAAGCGGCCGCCCGGGCCTCGCGGAGAAACTGCTCGATCGCCATCTTCCCTTTTTCGCCGGTGGAAAGCTGTTTGCGCAGCACTTTCAGCGCGACGATCCGTTTCAGATGCTGGTCCTGGGCCTGAATGACCATACCCATGGATCCTTCGCCGATGAGGCGCAGCAATTTGAAATGGCCCATCATCTTGCCGACCCAGGGGGGCTGTTTGGAATCGGGTTTTTCCGGGGTCCGCTCGGCTCCGATGTTCGTCACTTCCGGAACGGTTTCGTCCCCGCCCGCGCGGCCGCGATCCGATGCCAGCGTCTCGGCGAAGGCCTTTTCTTCCGACCCGGAATTCTGCGGTTGTTTCGGTTCGTCCATCGTTCATCATCTCGTCAATCGGGGAATTCCGGTAAATTCCATCACGGTCAGGATGCTTTGCCGCGCCGTGCGACTCTCGCTGATGTCGCCCTCGTCGCTTCCAAGCGCGATATACCGACTGGTTCCCAGCCGGCAGACGGCCTCGACGGTCATATCCGGGACGCGGGCGACCAGGATGGGCGCATCCCGCTTGTGTCCGCTCCACCAGAACAGGGCGCTGTCCAGCGTCGTGGGCGGGTACGGACGATCGGGATCGAGACGGGGACCGTTGCTTTTGGCGGCCGTGATTAAAAATCCTTCCGTCACCGGATCCCATGACAAATCGCTGATGCCGCGATCCTGAAGGTCCAGCAGAAACAGGTCCGTCACCTCCAGCGACTCCGTTTGCGAAGATGGATTCGTCCGGACCATTCCCGAAACGACAAACAGGATCGCGGCCCCGTCAAAAAGAGGATTGCGCATTCCGCAGAGCAGGAATTGCCCGTCGGGCGTGAAAGCGATTCCCTCGACGTTCCCCCAGCGATACGTGTTTTTATCGTCGCCGATATAATCGGCATTGTAGGCATAATAAGGTTTAATATCGATTTCCAGGAAACAGGTTTCCACCTGCCGGCGGAGAGCCGTCGCCGAAATTACGGTGGAAGGGTCCAGTTCGAAGGGGGAGATTCGTTTGACGGTGCCCCAGAGCAAATGGCGTCGTTGGGGCAGAGGTTCGGCGTTGGGAGCGTTGCTCAGGGAAGCCATCATGAACAGTTCGATCCGGCCGTCTTTTTTCAGCACGGTCAGCGATTCGCCGTCCTGGAGAAGGGATTGCTCGTTCCGAATCACGACATGGGACCGGGGCGTTCCAATCGCCATCGTATTCAAATCCACCGGACACGTAAACAGCAGATGTTCATGCCGGTCGCTGGCGATCAACAAGGTTCCGTTGACCCAGGCCAGCCCGCTGCATTCCAGGGGCCTGGGCTCCTTCTGCAGTTTGGATGTGGGAGCCGCCACGGTGATGTCCTGTTGTGCCACCACCGGCGGTTCGATCGCGTCGAAGTGAATCTCATGAACGAAGTAGTCCTCTGGTACCGCCCGGCAGACGGAGAGAGGGGAGCACAGAACGGCAAGCGGCACAAGATACGTCAGCGATTTCGAATGGAAACGGATTGCATCCATACGTTTCTCCGTACAACGCTCCTCATTGTACACCAACGGCTTTCAAGGGATAAGAAATTTTTCACGGAACGACGGGAAATCGGAAACCAAACGGGATTCTCCTTCCCGTTCGGCGAAAGGCATGCGATCGAGAAAACCGACGTCAATCCGCCCGGACAATCGTCCCGTTCTTCCGCCAGACCAGCCCAAAGGCCATCGCCGCCGCCAGGCAACACAGACCTCCGGCGGTGACGGTGCCCGTCAGGCCCAGCCGTGTCTCGGCCGCGGCGCCCGCCAACAAGCTTCCCAGCGGCATCATCCCCTGAAACGCCATGCTGAAAAAGGCCATCACTCGTCCGCGTTTTTCGTCGTCGGCCTCCGTTTGCAAAAGCGTATTACCGGCCGCGATCACCCCCGTCGCCGCAAAACCGACCCCCGGCAAAATCACCAGCGCCAGCCACAGATCTCTGGCCATCGCCAATCCGGCCAATCCCACCCCCAGCCCCGCGATCGCCAGGCCGAACCATCGTCGAAGCGTCACGGTCGATCGCCGCGCCGCCAAAAGCAAACCTCCGGCCACGGCGCCGACGCCGGTCGCCGTCATGAGCCACCCCAGCGTCTGCGGTCCGCCGTGCAGGATGTCCCTGGCCAGCGCCGGTAGCAGCACCGAATAGGAAACGCCCGCGACGCTGACGACCGCAATCATCAACAATACATACCTGATTTGGCGATTATTCCACACGTAGCGAAGTCCCTCGGACAGCTCGTGCAGGATATGCCGCGGTTCGGGGTTGACCGTCGGCGTAACGCGCATCGCCGCCAGCGCCGCAATCACCGCCGCGAAACTGACGGAGTTGAGCAAAAAGCACACGCCCTCATTCGTCGCCGCCACCAGCCAGCCGCCGATGGCCGGACCGATCAGCCGCGCCGAATTAAACAGCGACGAGTTCAGCCCGATCGCGTTGGGCAGATCGTCCCGGCACTCGACCATGTGCACGACGAACGCGTGCCGCGCCGGCATGTCGAACGCGTTGACGATTCCCAGCGCCGCCGCCAATGCCAGAACGTGCCAGACCTCGACGACGCCCGCCAGAGTGATCGTCGCCAGGGTTGCCGCCTGCAGCGCCGCCAGGGTCTGCGTAATCAGCAGCACACGCCGCAGGTTCCATCGATCCAGCAAAACCCCCGCCACCGGGCTCAGTACAAACGACGGAATTTGTCCCGCGAACGCCACCACCCCCAGCAGAAGCCGCGATCCCGTCAGCCGATAGACCAGCCACCCCATCGCCACATGCGACATCCACAGGCCCACCAGCGACACGAACTGTCCGCCGAACCACAGCCGATAGTTGGGCGATCCAAACGCCCTCCCTATCCCAAAAAAGGTGTCAGACACCTTTTTATGTAAATCATTATACTTTAAATTCATAACGAAAAAGGTGTCAGACACCTTATCCTATGTGAAATTTCGAAGTTCGACTTCGAGTTTCAAAACCGAACAGTGTACCAACCGATTCACGTTTTTCAATGATAAACGCCAACCAACGCATTCTGCATGAGCCAGACCCGAATACCCTTCGATGGATTTCGGGGGATATCCGATCGGTCTCGAAATCAGTAAAAATAGTACTTTGCCTGCGGCAAGACCTGATATAATCTGATCGCCTCCGGAAAACATCCGGGGTCCAACGGTCACGGAATAAGTCAGGAAGCCATGTATGATCTCCGCCTATCAGATTGAATCGTCGCAGCTTTTACAGTGCGAAAAGGACGCGGCAGGCATTCTCGTGTATTACCAGCCGACCGACTCCGAAAAGGAAGACCTGCTGCGCGTCTCGGGCCTCGACCCGATGGATCTGGAGGCGATCTACGACCCTGACGAAGTGCCCCGCATCGAGAGTTTCGCGGAGAACACTCTGTTGATCTGGAAATGTCCGGACAATGTCACCTGTGCCGATCATCCGGTTCAATTCAACGTATCGTCCCTGGGCATCGTGATCGGCCGCAACCGAGCGATCCTCATCGTGCCGCGCGGCGAATTCTTTCTGACCGGACGGGCTTTCAAACGGATCGTTTCCGTGGAGGACTGCGTCCTGCGCGTCCTTCTGCATTATGTCCATCACTACCAGGCCCACCTGAAAGCCATCAAAATGATGTCGCAGGAGCTCCAGGCCAAAATCGTGACTTCCATGGAAAATCGTTATCTCCTCCAGATGTTCGCGCTCGGCGAGAGCCTGGTCTATTACCACAACGCCCTCGAGGCCAACCTGACGGTTCTTTCCAAGCTCCGCGGCGCGACCGATCGGCTGAAATTCGCCGCCGAAAACATCGGGCTCCTGGACGACATCATCATCGAATATCAGCAGGCCAGCAAACAGGCCTACATCTACTCCACCGTGCTGTCGGGGCTCATGGATGCCCGCGGCACGATCGTCAATAACAACATGAACGTTTTGCTCAAAAACCTCACGATCATCAACGTGGTCTTTCTTCCGCTCAACCTGATCGCCAGCATCGGCGGAATGTCCGAATTCAGCATGTTCACGCGCGGCATCCACTGGTGGATCTCGTACGGCCTGTTCGTCCTGGCGATGGTAGTCCTCGGCTGGTTCACCTGGTGGTGGCTGGTCAAAGTTCTCGAGCGAAACCAGCGCCGCTTCGGACAAACGGGAAATTGATGAAAGCCGGCGGTGATCCGGATTGGGGAGGCAAACGATTCCTCAGACGGTAAAATACAGCAGCGACAGCAGCGTGATGATCCACAGGACCGGATTGATCTGAAAAAGCTTGCCGCCGAGAATCTGGATCGCCGTGTACGCGATGAATCCGAAGGCAAGCCCGGTGCTGATCGAATAACACAGGGCGATCATCACCATGATAATAAACGCGGGCAATCCGTGTTCCAGGTCCGAGAAGTCGATGATTCGGATCTGCTTCATCATAAACATGCCCACCATGATCAAGGCCGGCGCCGTCGCATAACCGGGCACGACGCCGACCAGGGGAACAAAGATCATCGACAGCAGAAACAAGATCCCCGTCACGACCGAGGTCAATCCCGTCCGGCCGCCCTGCTCAATCCCCGCGGCCGATTCGATATACGATGTCGTCGTCGAGGTCCCGCAAACCGCCCCGAACATCGTCGCGCCCGCGTCGATCGCCAGCAATCGATCCAGCTTGCGGATGGTTCCTTTCTCGTCCACCAGTCCCGCCGCGGGGACGACCGCAAGCAAAGTGCCGATGCTGTCGAACATATCGATAAAAGCCAGGGTGAATATACTCGAAAACATCCCCCAGGTAAACGCTTCCTTCAGGTTGAGTTGAAACGCCACCGCCGAGATATCCAGGTTCCACTCGACGACCTTTTTCGGCGGCTCGATCTGGCCGAACACCGTGGCCAGAATGGTTGAAAAAGCCACGCCGATCAGCAAAGCCCCCGGAATGCGTTTCATCTCAAGAACAATCATGACCGCCAGCCCCGCAAGGCCGATCAGGATCGTCGCGCTCATCGGAGCCGCCGTGACCATCGTGGCCTCCGACCCCACGACGATGCCCAGCTTTTGCAGGCCGATGAACGTGATGAACAGGCCGATCCCGACCGAGATCGCCGCCGCTAACGAAGGAGGGATCGCCTCGACGAATTTTTTCCGCAATCCCGCCAACGTCAGGATCAGAAAAAACAATCCCGACAAAAACACCGCGCCCAGCGCCGTTTGCCAGGAAATCTGCCGGTTCAAAACCAGCGTATAGGCGAAAAAGGCGTTGAGCCCCATGCCCGGGGCCATGGCGATCGGCGCGTTGGCCAGCAGGCCCGTGGCGATCGTTACGACTCCGGTTACAAGACAGGTGACGGCGATCAGCGCCGGCTTATCCATCCCAGTCGTAGCCAGAATATCCGGATTAACCAGAATGATATACGCCATCGTCAGAAACGTCGTGATCCCGGCGATGACCTCCGTCCTGAGCGTCGTCCGATTTTCCCGTAACCGAAAATAGTCCGTGCCCATGCCAGACCCTTTCCGAAAATAGTTTCAAACCGCCGCCGATCATTCTACGCCCCTCCGCCGCCCGACGCAACCCTCGTTGCAGCGGTTCGGTAGGTTTTAAATCGGCGATTCGTATATCGCTCTTTTCGTTTCATTGATGTGCCGGCGCAGCCCGCGGATACCCATCGTTGTTTTTCCCCGCATGGCTTGAGAAATCAAGGCGGAGGATGTCCGCCCTCGAGAATTCTCCGCGTGTATCGGTATGGCGGCATATCGGATGTTGTTTGACCATTTTTAATTGATCTTTCGCCTACGTTAAAACGAAGGGCAAAATAGGGATTTTCCTTATATACATCTTCATCCGGGGGGTATAGTGTTTACAGGGCTCGATCGGCAATCGCGGGTGGACAAGGTATCAAATCAACATGGAAGGTTGATGGTCCGGTATCCGTGATGTCAAAGGAATAAGGAGACATGAAATGAAAATAATGATAGGGGTCGTGGCGTTCACGGTATTGATATCCGTGATAGCCGTGCCTGAATCCACAGTTAACCAGGAAAGGAGTTCACCGATGGCCCAAACCGAATCAGGATCGTTTGTTTTACCCGCTCTCCCGTACGAATCCAATGTATTGGAACCTGTTATTTCCGCGAAAACCCTGAGTTTTCATTACGGCAAACATCATCAGGCGTATGTGAATAAGCTCAATGAGCTTGTCGCGGGAACCGAGTATGCCGGTCTTACGCTTGAAGAGGTGATTGTCAGGACCGCCGGCCGGGCTGACACGGCGGGCATTTTTAATAACGCCGCCCAGGTATGGAATCACACGTTCTATTGGAACTGTTTGTCTCCCAAAGGAGGCGGAAGGCCGTCGGGACGGATCGGCAAGAAAATTGAGGCCGATTTCGGCGGGTATGACAACTTCGTAAAACAATTCACCGATGCGGGGCTGGCCCAATTCGGCAGCGGCTGGGTATGGCTCGTTGAAGATGGCGCCGTTCTCAAGATCATCAAAACCTCCAATGCCGAAAATCCCATGTCTCAAAAAAAGGGCAAAGCGCTCCTGGTCCTGGATGTGTGGGAACACGCCTACTACCTGGATTATCAGAACCGGCGAAACGATTACCTCAAAACGGCGATCGATAAATTGATCGATTGGGAGTTTGCCGAGAAAAATCTGGACCGCGGATAATCGGTTTGGAAGGGTCGCGATCGATTCTACGAAATCAGGATGTCCCATCAATCGTATGAAGATCGAACTGAAACGAATATACGAGAAACCCTCCCCCGATGACGGGTATCGCATTTTAATCGATCGCCTCTGGCCAAGGGGCGTGTCCGGAGAGAACGCCCGGATCGACGAATGGCTCAAAGAGATCGCACCCGGCGATGAACTGCGGAAATGGTTTCATCATGACCCGAACAAGTGGAATGAGTTCAAAGAGCGTTATGGGAAAGACCTGGAAGAACACCCGGACATTGTGGAACGTATCTGCCGTATGGCGAACCGTCAACGGATCACTCTGGTGTACGCGGCAAAAGACAAGAATTTCAACAACGCCGTGGCATTACGGGAATATCTGGAAAAACGAATGAAATCGGGAGGGAGATAACAATGGTAAAACGGAATATATATATCGCCATCATCCTGTTGGGAATATCGGTCGGCCTTTCCGTTATAGTCACCGCCGTGTTCGCCCACTGCGACACGATGAACGGCCCCGTCATCCCGGAAGCGAAAGCCGCGCTGGCCAAAGGCGATATCACCCCGATCCTCAAGTGGATCAAACCGGAAAACGAAACCGAAGTAAAAGCGGCGTTCGTCCAGGCCGCCAGGGTTCGTGCCCAGAGCCCCGAGGCGAGGGAACTGGCGGATAAGTACTTTCTTGAAACCCTGATACGCCTTCATCGGGCCGGCGAAGGTGCGCCGTATTCGGGCCTCAAGGATACCCCGCCGGAAAAAATCGTTATCCTGGCCGATGAGGCGCTGACCAGGGGTTCCCCCGATGAGATGATCAGGATCATCCAGGCGCATATCGACCAGGCCATCCGGGAAAAATTCAACGCGGCTCTGAAGGCCGCCAAAAACAAGGATAAAAGCGTCGAGATGGGCCGCGAATACGTCCGGGACTATGTGACATACATGCATTATGTCGAAGGCATCCACGCCGCGATCCTGTCGGCCGGCGATCACCATGATGAGGCCAAAGCCGTGGACACGCACCTCCCGGAGCAGGGACAGCACGTGCATTAATGATCGCCGATCCGGCAAGAGACGGATGAATTGGGTATCAGGATCGTATCGGTTCGAAGTGAAGTCATCCTTCATCAACCCGGATACGACGGCAACATCAATCCTTCCTTGCCGGCCAACGCACGCTCTGCGGGATGGTTCGATATGGATGTGGCCCCAAGTTTCCCATTCTCAGATGTTTTTGAATCTTGTATGAGCCGTTCAATCACTTGATGATCCTTCCCAGACTCCGCAGGAGTCCAACCCGGATAACAAAAATCCATTACGATAAAGGAACCATCCCACCCGATTTTGACTTTTGATGTTCGTTTTGATTGTTGCACTTTGATCTTGGATATAATCCCCAGATTAACACTCATTATGCAGGGCAGGTTATCTATATTATCTTTTCAAAATATTTTCCTCAGATTTTTTGTGGAAACCCCAAAAGCTGCTTATCCGTCGACATACCCCACTAACAATCTATGCAAAACGTAAAATCAGTATTCACAACAATTTATCCAAATTGAAAATTGAAAATAGTAGATTGATAATGGTTAGATAGGACACTTTGTGCAACAGGGTTTTGTCACTTTCTTGCTGGTACCCCAAAACGATTATTCTTTATTCTATAACGACTTATGATTCTGGACATCTTTTGTCTTGGGACACTTTACGCAACAGCGTTCTAACTAAAGGAGGGTTACATGTTTTTGTGTAGGGCCACATGTTTTTGTGTAGGGGCACATGTTTTTGTGTAGGGGCACACGGCGTGTGCC
>CAYLSB010000099.1:0-15857 GCA_964386005.1 uncultured Pirellulales bacterium
CCCTGGCTGTCCTGAATATGCCTGCTTATCCGGTCTATGAAATATCCGGGTTAGCCATGGGTTCAATTCCCCCGACGACCAAAGCCCTGAAAGGGCGACAGAATCTCAATGAAGTTGCGCTTAGAAATAGATTATATAGCTCTGTATAATATATTACTCGGTATCATCCTTATTCTCGGCTGTAATATCTAAATCATGTAAATCCTGTATAATGTAAATAGTATATACCGTTAATATCCGTTAATGATTTTGATGTCGTTGTTTCGCTGCATATTGCCCATCTTGCCATATTACTTGAGCAAGCATCTTCCCATATTACTTTTTCAAAATAATTTTCTAAGATTTTTCGCGAATACTCCAAAAACCGGCTATCAATCGATATATTCCACTAACAATCTATGCTAAACGTAAACTATTTGCGCATAATGAATTATCAAAATAATAAATGGATATTATTCGATTGAGAATGGCAATATAGAACAATTTGTGCAACAGCGTTTTGTCACTTTCTTGCTGCCTTTAAAAATCGTAATTCCTTGTCATTCAACATCATAGAATTCTGGACAAAATTTTCTTGGGACACTTTACGCAACAGCGTTCTAACTAAAGGAGGGACCCATGTTTTTGCGTTGGGGCACACGGCGTGTGCCCTTAGATGCAAAAAAGTGTCGAACCCTTTAAGTCGGTTCGAGGGTTTGACACCTTTTATGATACAGGGTATAGAAGCGTCCCGCTTTCCGTAGGGGCACACGGCGTGTGCCCTGTTGTATCGTGCGAATGAATACAAACGGGCGGATGCCATCCGCCCCTACAATTTAGCCGTGCGGCAGCAACCGAACGAAGTGAGGTGGATGAAGATGTAGCACAACCGTCTCGGTTGTGTAAATACTCAAGCGAGACGCTTGCGCGACATTAAAGTTTCGAATATCGAAACCGGAAAAAGTATTTATAATGAGGACGACGAGTCATTGGAGATAAATTCAAACAGAACAGGAGGCAAGGTTATGCGTACAATATGGATTATGATTGTATTGATTGCGGCGGCCATTTCATATCCGGCCGTGGGAGCGGAAGCGAACAAACCCAAACCCGTCGCCGAGCTGCCGGTGATCAAGGAGCTTCCGAATCCCTTTGTTTTTGCCGATGGCTCGGCCGTGCGGACCGCCGACGATTGGCAGCGCCGCCGTGCGGAGCTCAAAGAATTGTTCGCCAATTACCAGTACGGCCATATACCGCCCAAACAGCAGAAGATGACGATCGATCGCGGCAAGATCACCACCGACGAATCCGGCAAGCTTTCGATCCAGGACCTGACGCTGAACCTCGAACAGGATGGCAAGACCCTGGCCCTGCATGTTCGGTTGTACCTGCCCGGCGAGGCCAAAGGCAAGATGCCCGTCGTGATCCAAAGTTCGTTCGGGCCGCGAATGCCCGTGCCCATGGGAAGATTCTACGCGATCTTCGGCCAGCGCGGTTACGCTGTCGCGGAGTGCGCGTTTGTCGAAGCCGCCGCCGATGACAAGAACGCCCGTAAAGGCGGCGTCTATACGCTGTTCGGCGATTCGATCGATTGCGGCGGGCTGATGGCGTGGGCGTGGTGCGTCTCGCGCACGATCGACGCGCTGGAAACGCTGGACAACATCGACGCGACGAAAATCGTCGCCACCGGCCACTCGCGATACGGCAAGGCGTCGCTGGTTGCCGGCGCGTTCGACGAGCGGATCGCGCTGACCGTGCCGAGCCATTCCGGCTGCGGCGGGGCGGCTCCGTATCGGTTCATTTACGGCAAGAGCGAGCAACTGCACAACGTTGTGGGTTTTACGCATTGGTTTCATCCGGATTTCGCGCAGTTCCGCGATCATGTGCCGCAGCTTCCGTTCGATCAGCATGAACTGATGGCGCTGGTCGCGCCGCGGGCGCTGCTGCTGACCGAAGGCACGCAGGATGCGTGGATCAATCCCGAGGGTGCACAATTGACCTACCTTGCGGCTAAAAAGGTGTACGAGTTTCTTAAGACCGCCGACAGGATCAGCATTCGATTCCGGCCGGTGGGACACATCCCCAGCAACGAAGACCTGCTGGATTTCGCCGATCACGTGTTCTTCAACAAGCCGTTGCCGGAAGAATTCGGAAAGCTGGCGTATCCGGAAGAGAAGAACGGATTTACGTGGGATATGCCGAAGTAATCCATGGCAATAGATGATCGACTATTGACTATTGACGAGTTAATATTGTTAATATATCGTGTATTTCTGTCAGGTGCCGCCGGATCGCAGCAGGATAACGGCCTGGACGATCGGGCTGGGATCGGAAGCGAAATCGGCGAGCCGAACCGGGTGTACGGCCATGGCCAGGTTGGCACGAACCGAGACTTCCGGATCGGTCTTGAGCCGCGCGATTTCCTGATCGGTGAATGTATAACCCAGACGGCGTAGCTGCCAGACCGACCAGGCACGATAGGTCGCGTATCGGCTGCTCAACGCTGCCTGCAAGTGGGGAATGCTTTCAATGCCGAGATGCGCCGCAAGATCGAACGGTTCCGGGTTGTCATCGGGATCCGCTTCTGCGATTGAGGCCAAGTCCATTTGCAGGATTCTGTCGGCGATGGATGCGTCGAAATCAACGGCCATAACCTCTTCCATATCCCTGAGATACTCTTTTTGGAATCGGGGCGGCATGGATTCACAAAGGTCCAGATATACATTAATTACATTCGCGGCCTGCGGCGAAGGCAGGAGACAAACCGCCTGCGCAAAGCGTCGGAGATTCGTCGAAGGGAAGAAATTGTGAAAGCGGGGAGATGGTTCCTCCCCGAAAGACGGAGCCGTATTCGGGATCGGCGAATAAACTTTTTGCAGGAACGCGATTAAGCGGGCGGCGGCTTCATCGGGCTGGGAAACGGAAACCAGCGACTCGACGATTAAGGCGACCGTTTCAGCGGAATTCTCCGCATTTTGCGGATTCGCGTCGGAGGGATCCGGACGACGCGCGGCGGCATCGAGCTTGCTTGATAATACATCCAGAAGCGGCTGTTTGGCCGATCGATCGCCGAGACGGGCCCGCTTGAGAAGGACGAGTTGTTCATTGGGATTGCGAAAGGCAGCGGTGATCGCCGAGACGGAGCTCGGAGGGCAAATGTCAAGCAAATGAAGCAATATTTCTTCTGCGGGAGAACGAATGTCGTCTTGCTCGATCGGCGGCTGATCGTTGTTTTTGTTGGTTCTTCCCGGCCGGGCAATCGTATACATATCGGGCATATAGGTCGCAAAGGATTTCCAGTTTTCATCATGGAATTGCTTGAGCACCGTATTCAAATCATCTGGTTCCAGAGCGGCCAAGGTCTCTATCCTGGGTAGTTGCTGAGATCCAGTCTGGAGCGATCGAAAGGCAGCTTGGTAGGTTTCCTGGGTCGGAGGGGGGCAAATCCGACGATGTTTGACGGAAGGTGGAGCATATTTGTATTCGGCATTCATCGCATGGATCGTCCAGGGAGCACAGAGGGGAATCAGGATGAGATAGACCGCAATCGCCGGGACCAGAAGGCCAACGGCTCGTGCGGTCGTCTGTGGAGCTGTGAACAGGTTAGCGAACTGTCGCCAGAAGCGGTCCTGAGCGGGATTGCAGAGGGTAATCGCGACAGCACTGAACAGGAAACCGGCAAAAGGAAACCACCAGGCATGGGGGGTGACGAGGTAGATTGCGATCAAGGACCAAACGACGGTGAACAAGAAGATGGAGAGGATTTTGCGGCGTGCGGAAGAACCGCCCCAGGCATAGGCCAGCATAGATAATGCCGATACAATCATGAAAATCTCGACGGCATCAGAAAGGCCGCCACCACCCAACTCGTTGTATTGATAAAAGCCCCTTAACGCCCAGAACAGCATTACGATCAGAAAAATGGAAACACCCAATTTGGCCCAAAGTCCCGTCAGAGTTAAACGCCATCCGGCCAGACACATCCATCCTTTATGGATCGTGATAACCAGAATCAACGGGATGGCCACGACGAAGAGTCCGACCGCGAAACCCCATGGGGTATCGGCGGCAAAGAATTCCACTCTTGACTTGTCCTGTACCATCGCCACAAGGTAGGTCAAGTGTTCCCCACAACAGTAGTTGTAGGTCAGCCAGTAATTCAGATTGGACAGGACAAAAAAACTTCCGCAGGCGGCGGCGAAGAGAAATCCATTACCAATGCCGACGCGGGCATCCGCAGGGATACGGCGGGCCTTTTGGAGAAAACGAATCATTACAAGGAATACGGCCATAGCGAAAACCATGCGTCCGCAATGAATCAGAAGTGGAACCGCCAGGGCATATTTTCGTTGGATTTCCTTGATGGGGACGAGGTATTGTTTGGGATCCGATTTAGGGCGAGACGGCAGGTCATACGACATGGCTGCGGACGCGAGAAGCCAATGGTCGTACTTTTGGCGCTCGGAACTGATGGCCGGGTCGCGAAGTTCCAAAAGCGCCGTCGTTTGAAGCGGATTCCGGCCGCCCATAAAAGCCATGGGACCCGAATACCGCCCGCCATAGGCAAAATAAAGATCGTTGAGGGTGTCGGTGATGGCGATGACTTCGTCGGTGCGGCCGTCGTTGAATCGGGTTTGCGCGACGGCCAGCAAATCATCCCACATATCGCGAACCGACCATTGAATCGTAGCATAATCCCCCAGCGAGCGGTATTCAAACTGGCCCAGTCCGGATTCCCGGGCCAGGTTCATCACCCGCAGGCGATAGATCTCGAAGGAGTCTTCGAAGCGGCGACATTCGACGGCCTGATGAAGCAAGCCAATCGCCTCATTGACCGCGTTGTCGTCGCACAATCGTAAAACCGCGGCGGCCTTGAGGACATAATAATCTGCGTTTGTCGGATCGACTGTCACGAGCTTGTCGGCAATTCGGCGGAGAATTTCGGGATCGTATCGTTCCTCCCGGCAAACCATGGATTCCGTCAGGCGGGCCCAGAAGAATGGATTGAGGGGATACCGAATTGCGCCTGTGGCGGCATCATCGGCGGCATCGACAAAGGACTGGCCTTTGAGAAGGAAGCGGGCGATCTGAGCGGCCTCGGGGTCTTGCCGGGCCAGATCGTCCGGGATGCGATCGGCGAGGGTATTCTTATCGGCGTTTGAACCAAGCAACGCACAATATCGGGCGATGGCGTGGTAATCCCGCCAAAGGAGCTGAAGTTCAGAGATTTGAGGAATAGCCAGGAAAAGAAATAATGCCACCATGAGCAGGAGAATCAGGCGTTTGAGCAACATAGGATCATCCTCAAATGTCCACTGTCAAGTCGCGGATTCAGGGACTGACTACGCCACTAAAGTCCTTCAATACCTGATTATACGGACCGGATTGTTCCAGAGTTCGATACTCTTATCAGAAATTATGGAACCGTTTTCCGATTTACTTTAATGACATCCGATTATTGGATTTCGCGGAATCTGCATTCTTCAAGAACACATGAAGATGTCGAAACGGATAAAAGGTAATAGGAGATCGCAAAGATAGAATCGATAATTGGTTGTTTCAACCGTTCAAAAAGGAAAAAACCGAGGGTTTCGGAATCGGCCAAGTCGTGGTACAATTTCAGTGAATATTTTGTCGGCAATAATCATTCTTCAGGCAAGACAGAAAGGACTGAAACATGCAGAGGCAAAGTGTCGGATTATGGGTGATGGGCGTGTTTATTTTCCTAAGCGGTATGGCATTCCTCGCGGAAGGGCAGGGCATCACCCGGCCGCCGGCGGTTCCGCTGGTGGCATGCGATCCGTATTTCAGCGTATGGTCCGGCGCGGATCGCCTGACGGACGAGGCGACCAAGCACTGGACGGGAAAGCGACAGACGTTGACGGGCCTGATTCGTGTGGACGGAAAGACCTACCGGCTGATGGGCGCCGAGCCGAAAGGTGTTGAAGCGATGGAACAAAAATCGCTGACGGTCCGGCCGACGCGAACGGTGTACATGTTCGCATCGAAAGAGGTGATGGTGACGCTGACATTCATGACGCCCGTATTGCCGGAGGATCCGGATGTGCTTTCGCGGCCGGTGACGTATGTGATGTGGGAAGTCGCCGCCGCCGACAACAAATCGCATGATGTGGCTGTATTTCTGAGCGCAAGCGGCGAACTGGCGGTCAATGAGCCGAGCCAGAAGGTGGTCTGGTCGCAAAAGCAAGTCGGGGCGTTGACGACTTTGCGAATCGGGACCGAAGAGCAGCCGGTTCTGCAGAAGCGCGGCGACGATCTGCGGATTGATTGGGGATACGCGATCCTTGCGGTTTCGCGCGATGGAACGCAGACGGCGATCGGCGCCGATAAGGCCTGCATGGAGGCATTCGTTTCCAACGGCAAGTTGCCAACAACCGAAGACAAGCGAATGCCGCGAGCGGTGTCCGACGAGATGCCGACCATGGCGGCGGTAATTCCGCTGGGCCAGGTGGGCACAAAAGCGGTGAAAAAGACGGCAATACTGGCCTACGATGACGAGTATTCAATCAACTTCATGGGCCAAAAGCTGCGGCCGTACTGGGCGCGAAAAGGAATGACGGCCAACGAGATGCTGATGGCGTCATGGCGCGATCTTGTGTCGCTGGAGAACCGCTGCAAGGCATTCGATGAGGAACTCGTCGCCGATCTGACGCGGATTGGCGGCATGAATTACGCGGCGATTTGTTCATTGGCGTATCGGCAGTGCCATGCGGCCAACAAGTTGTGCGCGGATTCGTCGGGAAGCCCGATGCTGTTTCCCAAGGAAAATTTCAGCAATGGCTGCATTGGAACAGTAGATGTTATATATCCAATGGCTCCACAATATCTATTGTTGAGTCCCACGCTGGCCAAGGCCTCGATCGCGCCGGTGCTGGTGTATGCGGCGTCGGAGCGATGGAGTTTTCCGTTTGCGCCGCACGATCTGGGGCAGTATCCGCACGCGACCGGGCAGGTCTATGGCGGCGGGGAGCGGACCGAGGAAAACCAGATGCCGGTCGAGGAAAGCGGCAATATGCTCCTGGTGGCGGCGGCGATCGCCAAATTGGACGGCAACGTGGAGTTTTTGCTTCCGTTCTGGCCGCAACTCAACGAATGGGCCGAATACCTGAAAGCCAAGGGATTCGATCCGGAAAATCAGCTTTGCACGGACGATTTCGCGGGACACTTGGCGCACAATGTGAACCTGTCGGCCAAGGCGATCGAAGCTTTGGGGGCCTGGTCGATGTTGTGCGGGATGAAGGGCGACAGGGCTTCGGCCGCCGAGTACCGCAAGCTGGCCGAAGAGATGGCCGCGCGGTGGATTCAAGAGGCCGACGACGGCGATCATTATCGCCTGACCTTCGATAAGGCCGGGACGTGGAGCCAGAAATACAATCTCGTTTGGGATCGCGTCCTCAATTTGAATTTGTTCCCAAAGGAGGTCTTTGAAAAAGAGATCGCATACTATCGCACAAAACTCAACCCATTCGGTCTTCCTCTGGACAGTCGCAAGGCCTATACGAAACTGGATTGGGAGATCTGGACGGCGTCGATGGCGATGAAGGCGGACGATTTTGCGGCCATCGTCGATCCGATCGTGGCGTTTCTCAACCAGGTTCCGCAGCGCAATCCGATGACGGACTGGTACGGCACCGACAACGGAAGGGAAGTGGGTTTTCGCGCGCGATCCGTAGTGGGCGGCGTATTCATGAAGGCGCTGACGGATCCGGCTCTGTGGAGGAAATGGGCATCGCGCGACAAGAACCGGATTACCCTGTGGGCTCCGTTTCCGCCGCAGCCGATCATCCATGAGATTGTACCGACCAGCCGGGCCAAATCCGTCTTGTGGAAATATTCGCTGGATAATCCCGGGGATAACTGGTTTGAAGTAAACTATAGCGATCAAGAATGGAAAGAAGGTCCGGGGCCGTTCGCCTCGCCGAATACTCCGGGGATTCGCGTCGGGACCGAGTGGAAGACGGCCGATATCTGGATGCGCCGGACGTTCGAGTGGCCCAAAACGGTCAGCGGCGATCCGAAGCTGCTGGTATATCACGACGAGGATGTGGAGATGTATATCAACGGCGTTGCGGCGGCGAAGGTACGCGGCTATGTAACCGGTTATGTACATGTGACGATCTCGGCCGATGCCATGAAGTCACTTAAGCCCGGGAACAATTTGCTGGCAGTCCATTGCCACCAGACCAGCGGCGGACAGGGCGTTGACGTGGGGATCGCAACGGAAACGGCGGGAACCGCTGTGAAACTCCCGCAGGACCTGAAACCGTTATTTGATTATCCAGTGCGCGATACCTCGATCGAGCTGGGGCCCGATGGGATGTATTACCTGACGGGAACGACCGGACATCCAACGTGGTGGAAGACCAACGAAGGTATCCGGATGTGGAAGTCGACGGATCTTAAAAAGTGGCAGGAAATGGGATTGGTCTGGAGCATCGAAAAGGACGGGACCTGGCAGAAAGAAGTCAAGGACGGCAATCGCGCGATCTGGGCGCCGGAGATACACTATATCAAGAAAAACTGGTATCTGAGCTATTGCATCAACTGGCCGGGCGGGGGAACGGGCATCCTCAAAAGCACGAGCGGAAAACCGGAAGGCCCCTACACGGATATCAAACCCGACGGGCCACTGACGCCGGAGATCGATTCATCGCTGTTTGAGGACACCGATGGAGCCGTGTACTTTGTGTATCAGAACGGCAAGATCGCGCGGATGAAGGACGATTTGAGCGGTCTGGCGGAAGAGCCGCGGCTGCTTGTACCGTCGAACGCGGGGCAGGTGGGATTCGAAGCGGCGGCGATCTTCAAAATCAACGGTCGGTATCACCTGATCTGCGCGGATTTTGTCGGACGGCCGGGGTTGTATCACTGCATGTCGGCATCGGCGGATTCCATCTATGGGCCCTACGGACTGCGATATCTGGCGATTCCGCATGGAGGACATAATGTTTTATTCAAGGACAAAGATGGAAAACTTTGGTCAACGTTTTTTGGAAATGACCCGGTAGCCCCCTTCCGTGAACGGCCGGCGATTCTAAGGATCGAGGTGGACGGCAACGGAAGAATTAAACCCGTGAACTAATTCTGTAGATATATTAGAAGGAATACAACGATGATACGACAGGTTTGGCAAAACGAAAACTCGAATTGGATCCCCAGGGAATTTTATATCAGTCGGCGACAGTTTCTGCAGGCGGCTTCGGCGGGATTGGCCCTGTCGGCTCTGAATGCCTATGGCGCCGGGGATATGATGGACGCAAAACCCAAACGGGTGGGACTCATCGGCGCCGGTTGGTACGGCAAGAGCGACCTGTGGCGATTGATTCAGGTTGCCCCTGTGGAGGTCGTATCGATCTGCGATGCGGATACGAAGATGCTCGCCGAAGCCGTCGAGATCGCCTCTCAGCGGCAACAATCCAGAAAGCAACCGCGGACCTACCGTGACTACCGCAAGATGCTTGCGGAGAAGGATCTGGATATCGTGCTGATCGGATCGCCGGACCACTGGCACACCCTTCACGCTATTGCCGCGATTGAATCGGGTGCGGATGTGTATCTGCAAAAACCGATCAGCGTGGACGTGATGGAAGGCGAGGCGATTCTTGCCGCAGCGCGAAAACACAAACGCGTCGTGCAGATCGGCACGCAGAGGAAGAGCACGCCCCATCTGATCGACGCCAAGAAACAGATCGTGGATGCGGGACTGCTTGGGACAATCGGTCACGTGGAAATGTGTTGTTATTATCACATGCGGGCCAACGGGAATCCTTCGCTGGAGCCGGTTCCGGATCACCTCGACTACGAAATGTGGACGGGACCCGCGCCGCTGCGGCCGTATGACGGACTGCCGCACGTACGTTGGTGGAGGACGTTTATGGAATATGGCAACGGCATTATGGGCGATATGTGCGTACACATGTTTGATACCGTGCGCTGGATGCTCGGTCTCGGTTGGCCGAAACGGATTACCTCGGCGGGGGGGATCTATGTGCAAAAAGAAGGCAAATCAAATATCGCCGATACGCAGACCGCGACATTCGAATACGACGGATTTAATGCCGTCTGGCAGCACCGCACCTGGGGTTCGCCCGTCGATCCGGATTATCCCTGGGCGATGTTTCTCTACGGAGATAAGGGAGTGCTCAAGGCCAGTACCATGCGGGCCGATTTCATCCCGATGGATAAAAACGCCAAGAGTATTCATTTCGAATGTCTCTTTGAAAAGGAACAGTATCCCGAAGACGTGACCGAGAAGGCCATCGAACTGAACGCCGCGCCGGCGACACGCCGCCACATGCTCGATTTTCTTGCGGCGATCGAAAAACGCGGCCGCCCGGTAGCGGATATCGAAGACGGGCATATCTCCACGGCCAGTTGTATCCTGGCGAATATGGCCATGCAACTCGGTCGACCTCTGATCTATGATCCGAAGAAGCGTGTGGTCGTCGGCGATAAAGAGGCGACGAGACTGCTGCAACGGCCGTATCGGAACCCCTGGAAGCATCCTGAACCGGATAAAGTGTAAACGTTCCGGCGATCCGGCAGCGATTTCCGGTTATCCAAAGGCAGTTTGAGAAGGGCGCAAGAGGATGAAAATTTCGAAGCGCCAAGTTGTTCGGCAGGTATTCGCGGGCGAAGCGCCGGCTTATGTTCCGTGGCACTACCAGTTCACGCGCGAGGCGTGGGATAAGCTGGTCGCGCATTGCGGAGGCGACACGGCTGCCGAGGAAACAATCGATAATCATTTTCTCGAATTGGGATCGGCGATCGGATTCTTTGAGCCGATCGGCAATGAACGGTACTGTGATGTATTCGGAGCGGTGTGGAACCGCAGCGTCGATAGGGATATCGGTATCGTCGAGGGATTGGTACTTCCGGAGCCAACGCTGAAAGATTTCAATTTACCCGATCCGTTGGATCGACGTTTCTTCTGTGAGATAGAAAGTAAAATCGCGAGACGGCCGGATCGATTTCGGATTTTTTATATTGGATTTTCCCTGTTCGAGAGAGCATGGACACTGCGCGGGATGGAAAACCTGATGATGGATTTCTTCGATCATCCGGAATTTGTCGATGAACTTCTCGGGGCGATCGCCGATTACAACATCGCGCAGGTTGGTCGGGCCGTGCAGTACGATATTGACGCGGTATATTTCGGCGACGACTGGGGCCAACAGCGGGGGCTGATCATGGGCAAACCGCACTGGAAGCGATTCATTCTGCCGCACCTTAATCGGATGTACGGGGCGGTGCGCAGCGCGGGTAAATTCCAGATGATTCACTCGTGCGGCGACGTGGACGAGTTGTTCGACGATCTGATTGCCGCGGGAGTCAATTGCTTCAATCCGTTTCAGCCGGAGATCATGGATACCGCATCGCTGATTCGAAAATATCGCGGGCGATTGTCATTTCATGGCGGGCTTTCAACCCAGCGGCTCCTGCCTTTCGGAACGGTTGAACAAGTCAAGGCCGAGTCGCGACGGCTGATCGAACTGGGACGAGAAGGGGGGTATATTTTCGCGCCGGGACACGCGGTGGAGGGCGATGTGCCGCTGGCGAACATGCTGGCGTTTATCGAAACAGCCAAGATGCAGAAAAGAGACGAAACCGCCTGCTAAATAATCACTAATTCACCATTATCCAAGGAGTTTGACCATGTGTGATCATTGCATGAATCGTCGAGAGTTCATGGCGGTGACTACCGCGGTTGCAGCGGGGAGTATGCTGGGTCTGTCATCGACGGTGTCGGCCCAAGAGTCTATGATCGAAGAGTGGAATCCGGATAAACCGCCGATCATTACCGGCCGTCCTTTGCGTGTTCAGCCGATCCTTGCCCACAATGTAATGGCACCGAAGGAGAAAACTTCCTGGCGATCGTGGAGCGACATCATTAACGAACCGGCGGCCGCCGAGGAGATGCAGAGAATCGCTAAGGAGTTGCAGGATTTATCAGGTAAGGCGGACTTCCCGCTGGAGATCCTGCCGACGGTTAAAGTAACGACGACGGAACAAGCGGCCAATCTCCAGAAGGGCGACTTTGACGCAATTCTATTGTATGCGGCTTCGAACGCAGGGCTTTTCCGGCCGTGTTGTGCGGCCGATCCAAAACGCGATACGGTCGTATTTGTCCGTCACAAATCGGGACCGATTTATTACGGCTACGAGTGCCTGGGGACTCGCTTCTTCCAGGTTCCTTCGCCCGAACTCCGGCAGCGTAATAGCGCCGACAACCACGGCGGTGTGACGCTCGATGATGTGGTGGTCGATGATTACGATGAGGTTCTCTGGCGGTTTCGTGCCTTGTATGGTCTGAAGAATTTCATCGGCCAGCGTATGCTGGCTCTCGGCGGGGCATTGGGCAAATGGGACGATAGCGCTCCCGATGTGGCGCGGAAACGTTATAAACTGGATATAGTGCCCGTAGATTATAAGGAATTGGCGGCGAGACTTCAAGCAATTCAGTCGGATTCTAAACTCCAGAAGCCGTTTGCCGACTGGACGGATCGCTACCTGGCCCTGCCGAATACCAAGCTGGAGACGAAGAGAGAGTTTGTCGAAAGGGCATTCGGCGTTTACACCATTTTTCGGAACTGGTTGCGCGAGCACAACGCCTCGGCCATTACGGTCGCCTCGTGTATGGGGACGATCATCGGCGTATCGAATACGGCGGCTTGCATGCCGCTGAGCTGGCTCAATGACGAGGGCTATATCGCCTTTTGCGAGTCGGATTTCGTGGTTATGCCGCCGGGGATTCTGCTGCATTATATCGCGGGCAAACCCGTATTCATGCACAACTCGACCTTTCCGCATAAAGCGATCGTCACCTGTGCTCACTGCACGTCGCCGCGGCGAATGGACGGCAAACGATACGAGCCGGCGAGGATCATGACCCATTTCGAGTCCGACTTCGGCGCCGCACCCAAGATTGAAATGCCGATCGGTCAAACCGTCTGCGCTATCAGTCCGGAATATACCAAGCCCCGCTGGGTCGGCATCAAAGGCATTGTTCGCGATAATCCCTGTTTCGCTATTTGCCGCAGCCAACAGGATGTGGAGATCCTCGGCCAATGGAAACGACTGATTCGCGAAGCCCGCGATTCTCACTGGATGATGGTTTATGGCGATTACCTGCGCGAGGTTGGTTATGCCGTGCATAAGATTGGATTAACCTGGGACAACGTTTCGGAGATGGATACGTAAGCCGGGACGTTTGTTCGGTCGGAATGGATTTGAGATTGACTATTGGTTCAATAACACATACATAAGAGAACAGTTTTTTCTGATTTTGCAGCCGAAGACGGTTTTAAACTATTTTGCAGGAAAGGATTTCGTCGATGACGATTCAACTTCGGAACGATTGTATGTATGCATTGGTTGTACCGACGAGTATGGGAGTTCGGATTACTCCGATCCATGGTCAACCGGTTCATTGTAGCAATACCTTTATTCTTCAGGCGACCAGTGCCGAGTCGAATGTGGCCAGCGTTTCAAGTTATCTGGGCCTTCCGGTGAAGATTCTTACCACCTTTGTCAAGGATAGCCCCATCGCCACGTTGATCAAGAGCGATCTTGCCAGTCGCCATATAGCGTATGAGGGCAGGGATGTTGAACAAGGCGGCCCGTGGGGGTATCGCCACCAGTTTAATATCGCCGATACCGGCTTTGGTTCCCGCGGCCCGCGAGTTCACAACGACCGCGCCGGTGAGGTGGGGCGGACCTTGAATGTGAACGACTTTGACCTCGACCGGATCTTCGGACGGGAGGGTGTGGGTATCCTTCATTTGTCCGGGCTGATCGGCGCACTTTCTCCTGAGACGGGAACTTTCTGTCTGGAACTGGCCAGGGCCGCCAGGAAATACGGGACACGGATATCCTTCGACCTCAATCATCGTGCTTCATTCTGGAAAGGACGTCAGACAGAACTCCGGAATATTTTCACGGAGATTGCCGGGATATCTGATGTGCTTGTCGGTAACGAAGAGGACTTTCAGCTTTGTCTGGGGATTGAAGGGCCCGAAGCCGGCGGCAAGGACCTGGCGGGCAAGATCGACAGCTTCAAGGCCATGATTTACCAAGTCAAAAAGGCATTTTCCAACGCGGCTGTTTTTGCGACGACTCTCCGCCAGGTTGTGAGCGCCAACTGTCACCTTTGGGGGGCGATTATGCTTGAAGGAGACAACTGGCATATCGTCGAACCTCGCGAGATCACGGTACTTGATCGGATCGGCGGCGGCGACGGATTTGTGGGGGGCCTGCTCTATGCCATTCTCCGCGGCTGGGAAGCGGAGAAGTGGATCCAGTTCGGATGGGCAACGGGAGCTTTGGCCACGACGTTGCTGACCGATTATGCCCACCCGGCCGATGAGGATCAGGTATGGAGCATCTGGCAGGGTAATGCGCGCGTGAAGCGATAATGGGATTTTCGATTCTCGATATCTTCAAGCTATTCGTAGAGAAGGATCGGTTTACACAGGGTTCGGAAGGCGGTCGCCTGAACGTGCCACTGATTGCGAAGACCCACGAGGTCCATCCGTTGTTCGATTGCCAGACGAATCTGGTCCGTGCCGCAGAGGCGATCGAAATGGCTGGACAGAAATTTGAAATCACCGGGGTAGGATTGAAAAAGTGCCTCGACGATTTTTACGCCCGTCCAGAAGGATTGGAACGAATCACGATCGGTTATGATGACTTCGCACCCGTGGCACACCTGATCCCGGCATTTCGAAGACGTTGGTTTAAATTCCGCAGGACGAAACGATACTCCCGGCAGTCGGAGAGCATTGAGTTTATCCGTTAGTTCTCCGGAGCGAATCCACGGCGCCCCAAACTGGAGGAACGGTTTGTCCGTGCCGCGCCCTTCGGAGAGGTTGGTTCCTTCCATCAGGCATGTTCCGGGATAAACGATAGCGGCGATCGGACTGCGAATGTTGGGAGAGGGGGGGATGTAAGATAATCCGGTCTGATCCCAGTACGCCGAGCGTTTCCAATTTTTCAACGGAATAACGGTCAAGTCGGCCTTGATGCCATCTTTGAGCCATCCCTGCTTATTGATCAAGCAAGCCAGTTCGCCGATGGTCAGGCCGTACCGAACGGGGATGGGATACATGCCGACGAAACTGGCGAATTTTTTATCAAGCAGGGGGCCTTCGATGGTTTGACCGTTGATGGGATTGGGACGGTCGAGAACGACGAAGGGAATGCCTTTTTCGGCGGCGGCCTCCATGGATACGGACATTGTGGATATGTAGGTATAGAAACGAGCTCCGACATCCTGGATGTCGAAGACGAGGACATCAACCTGTTCCAGCATGGATTGGGTGGGTTTTCGCGTTTGACCGTAGAGACTATAAATCGGGATCGGATGATTGGAATCGGCGAGGTCTCTGACCGTTTCTCCGGCCTCGAGATTCCCCGCGAAACCATGTTCCGGGCTGAATAGGGCCGTGACCGTTACGCCCGGCAGGTTCGCAAAAATCTGCCGGATTGGAATCGAACGGGAATCCATACCGGTATGGTTGCTGATGATGCCGACGCGTTTGTGGGCAAACAGCGCGGTATGAGATTGGAGATTGTCCAGTCCGACTCCGACGAGCCGGACGGATGAGGGTTGGCCGAAACCGGCCGTGGAAAGAAAGATCAAGAATACAATTGTCAGGGTCTGGCTCTTCATCGAAGCTCCGGAGTCAAGATTTATTGATTACCGAATCCTTTCATTGTACGGGGTCCCACATCTTCGCACTATAATATAATTGCCTTTCCCGTGGAAGACTTCATTAATTCGATTGCCCCGGTGTGGGAATATCGGCCAACCAGTTTGTCGGATCATTGCCGTACAGCAGGATCGGATCGGACGCCGG
>CAYLSB010000100.1:0-15388 GCA_964386005.1 uncultured Pirellulales bacterium
GCCGATTTGCCCGGTTCTCCAGACGGCATAAGGTTGGGGGAGAGGCCAGGGGAACCCGGAGAAAAGGGTCATGCGATGCCAGCATAACATCTATTGCGGCCGCTCCGGCCCGCTCGGCCTGCGGCGGCCAGACTCCGACGAGCTTGTCAGGGCCCATCCACGGCCGTGATCCGGCCGAGATGGTCATAGACCGAATCGGTCGTTACCGAGGGGACCGGATACACCCGCCTTGCGGGCCGGGAACCGACATACTGATAGCTGGCGATGGTCGCTCCGCCCTGGGCAAGCGAAGCGATCTGGCCTTGGCCGGTGTTTGAATTGGACACAGAAATCAATATTGGGGCTGAAGCGGGATTTTCAGGGGGAAATCATTGACGTTAGTCTTTGTCTTCCAGTATTATAGGCCTATCAACGTCTCGGAAGCCATGAAGCATGATTTTTAACCTTTTTGATGTTTATCGGACGATATATGAATATGCGTAAAACAGGATATCTGGCGGGATTATTAATGATTGCAGTCATAGGATTATCCTGCAATCGAGAGGTTGCGCGCGATCCGAGACTGGATAAACCGGACATATTCAACAAAACGATCGGCTCTCTTGCTTCGGTTTATCAGAATCAAACGATCGCCGTCAAGGGGTATGGGCTCGTGGCCGGTCTTGCCGGCACGGGATCCGGGGAATGTCCCCCTGCTCTGCGAGAAGCCCTGACCGCCTATATTCGCAAGCAGATTCCAAGAACGTCTAAGGTTAATCCCAATGAGCTGATTAACAGCAAAGACACGGCGGTGGTAGAAATTTATGGCATCCTTCCGGTTCTGGCCGGTAAGGGAGACACCTTTGACGTGATGGTTCGAGCGTTACCGCAAACGCAAACCATCTCGCTTCGGGGAGGACGGTTATACACCGCAGAAATGAAGGAATTGTCCCGATTCATCCGTTACGATCAATATCTCAATTCCCTCGCTCAGGCACAGGGACAACTTGTATCGGATGATCATGGCGATGGCGCGGGAGGCGAGAATACGGGGTATATCCTTGGGGGCGGAACCGTGGACAAAGGGGTTACGATATCCCTGGCCCTGAAAGAACCCAATTACTTTACGGCCAATGCGATTCGTAATCAACTCATCGAACGCTTTGGCCCGGGAACCGCCAAGGCCGTCAATCCCGGCGAGGTCGAACTGACGATCCCGCAAGCGTTTCGGAATCGCAGGGACAAATTCATTCGACTGGCCGAAATGACGTATATGGCAAGCGGCGATACATCCCAGCAACAGCGAATCGGATCGTTACTCCAGGAACTCCGTGAGGGCAAAGACAAAGCGTATGCGGAATTGGGTCTGGAAGCCATCGGACGGCCCGCCTTGTTTGCCCTTGGGGATCTATTGAAGTCCGGACCATCCGATGAATCGGTACGGTTTCACGCGGCCCGATGCATGTTGAATATCGGAGATGACCGTGGGCTGGATGTTTTGCAGGCGATCGCGATGGATTCGAAATCGCCTCTGCGCTTCGAGGTCATCGAGGCCGTGGGGCAAGCCGCCAAGCGAAATGACGCCTCGCGAATTCTGGGGCGGCTTCTGGATGATGATGCTTTTGAAGTCAAGCTCGCCGCATACGAACAATTGGTCCGCCTTGGCGATATGCGGATCAGTCGCAAACTGATCGGGGGTGAATTTTTCGTGGATACGGTAAAATGTTCGGGTCCAAAGATCATTTATATATCCCGTAAAAATTATCCGCAAATTACCCTGTTCGGCGGGGATATTCCTTGTGAAACGAATATTTATGTGGAAACACCCACTCGCCGATTGACGGTCAATGCCCGAGCCGGAGATCCGTATGTATCGTTGATCCGAACGCATCCTTCGTTTCCCCGACCGATCGGTCCTGTCCGCGCGAAATATGACGTACAGGATATCATCCGAACGGCCTGCGAACGGATGGATGTAACCAACAAGCCCTCCATGCGGCCGGGCCTCGAAGCGACGTATTCCGACGTGGTTTCGCTGCTGGATCGGATGTGCCATGCCGGAGCGATTCGAGCGGAATTTCGGATGGGACCGATGACGGAGGCGAAACAACTGCAACCCGCGATCGGAACCAGCGACGAAGAACCAAACAAGTGAAATCGGGAATACCCCGCATCAGAAACCACCCAAGGACGGCTGAAGAGAGCAACACGGAGCAATGGAATGAAACTGGAAAAGATCGTTTTGAACGGCTTTAAAAGCTTTGCCGATAAAACGGAGTTCACCTTTCATCAGGAAATCACGGGGATTGTCGGACCGAACGGCTGCGGCAAGAGCAATGTAGTCGATGCGATGAAATGGGTTTTGGGCAATCAGAGTCCCAAGTCGTTGCGCAGCGGACAGATGACGGACGTGATTTTCAGCGGATCGAGCAGCCGCAAACCCAGCGGATTGGCGGACGTATCGCTGATGTTTTCGGATGTGCGCGGGATCGGCATCGAGCAGGACAACCTCGAAGTGACCCGGCGGCTGTATCGCAGCGGCGAAAGCGAATACCTGATCAACAACAAGGTTGTCCGCCTGAAAGATATCCGGGAACTGTTCATGGACACCGGCATCGGCGTCAGCGCCTATTCCATCATCGAACAGGGCAAGATCGACCAGCTTCTGCAGGCATCGAAAGTCGATCGCCGGATGATCTTCGAGGAAGCCGCGGGGATCAGCCGATTCAAAGCTCACAAAGTGGAGGCCTTGCGCAAGCTCGAACGGACCGAACAGAATTTGCTCCGCTTAGCGGATATTGTGGGTGAGGTACAAAAACAACTCCGAAGCATTAAATTGCAGGCCGGAAAGGCCCGCAGTTTTCTGACCTATACCGAGCGGCTCAAGGAATTGCGCGTCACCTATTCGCTGTCCGAATACGACAAGATCGTCACGCAGACCGGCGAGAAAAAAACGGCCGAGGCCGACCTGCAGCGGCGGTTTGCGGTTGTGGCGGCGGACGTGTCGCGATTCGACGCCTCCATGAGCCAGATGCAGGGATCGTTGCTGGAATCCGAGGGACAAATCCATCGCTGGGATAACGCCCTTGTCGCCGCACGAAGCAAGATCGAGCAGCAGATGGATCGGATTTCGGTCCTGAAGAGTCGCCTCGAAGAAATGGCCCAGCGGAAAACCGTCGCCACGGAACAGGTTCGGACATTCACGCGACAATCCGGGCATCTGTCGGGCGAGCTTGCCGGTTGCGAAACCCAACTCCGACAGACCGAACAGATTCTCGAATCGAAACAGAATGCGTTGGCTTCTCTGGAAGAACAGATACATGGGATCAACACCGAACTCAATCGGATTGATGCCGATTTAGAAGATGAAAAGTCGGGAATCATCGATCTGGTTCGAAGGACGGCCCAACTGCACAACGAAATCCAGAGTCTGAATCATTATCGAGACAATCTCAACGGGCAAAAAAATCGTCTCAACGGCCGCGCCAGCGCCGTGGAGCAACAACTGGCGGAATTTCTCACGGAGAAGGCCCAGTACCAGGCCCGGTTGTCGGATATCCAGATCGTGTTAAGCGATTTACAAGGCAGCCTGGATAGCAAAAGGAATGAGTTGGCCGCACTGGACGAACGTCAAGTCGAGGCGGGCGAACGACTGGCCCTGGCACGTGCCCAATACAGCGGTCTGGCCGGCGAACGAAATGTGTTGGGCGAGATGGAGGCCAAGCGCGAGGGCTTGAGCGGAACCCTGAAGGAAATCCTGCAGATCCGCGGCGATTCGGGGGGACAATCGTTCGGATATATCGAAGGGATCGTGGCCGACTTGTTTAGCGCAATCCCGGACAAGGCCCCGATTGTCGAAGCGGCACTGGAAGGTTCAACCGACGCTCTCGTGGTCAACAACACCGGCGCCATGTTGGGGGACGGCGGTTTACACGAGAAGTGGCGAAACCGGGTCGGCGTATACTGCCTGGACCGGGTTGAACCCTTTGTGGATTGCCAAGACTTGTCGGAGGAACCGGGCGTTCTGGGGCGCGTCGCCGAATTTATCCGGTTTGACAGCGCGTATGCGCCGTTGGCCTGGAAGCTGCTGGGTCGGACGCTACTGGTCGAATCGGTTGAGACGGCCGTGGGTTTATCCGGCCGTCTGGGAAACGGATATCGGTATGTGACAACGCGCGGCGAGGTTGTCGAAGAAAACGGCGCCATGCGATTCGGACCCGTTCGTCATGCGGCGGGATTAATCTCCAGAAAAAGCCGGATTCTTCAACTCGATCAGGAAATGCTCGTGCTCGGAGAGCAGATTCATCGGATCGAAACCGAGCAGCAGAAGAATTCGCTTGAAAATGAGCATTTATCCCGGCTTTGCACGAATTTTCGCACGTCCATTTATGAAGCCAACACCGAAAAGGTCGACGCCGAATCGCGGCTTCGTCTGATCGAACAGAACATCAAACGCCTCGCGGAAGAACAACCCGTCGTAGCCGGCGAAATCAAGATGCTGGAAGAGGAAATCACGCGATCGGTGCAGCGGGAACATGATTCCAAGCAGACGCTGGATGAATTGGAACAAATCAACGCACAGCGATCGGCCCGGATCGAAGAACTTCAACGGCTGCAGGAACAGCATCGCAGCGCCCAACAACGACAGGGAATGACGATTACGGAATTGAAGGTGGAACTGGGGCAGTTCAACGAACAACAGAAAGCGATTCGCCAGCGGATTGCCGGCCTGCAGAGTCAGCTCCAGCACGCACGAATGGCCATCGAATCGTCCCGGGCCGAATCGGTGGGATGCGAGGAACAGATTGTCGGCGCCGAACGGAATATCCTGACGGCCGAGTCGCGGGTCAACGAATTATACGCCGAGATGGAAAAGGCCCAGCAGGTCAGTCGGCAGTTACACCGCGAAGTCGAACGGATGCTGGAACGTCAGAAAGAAACCGAACAACTTCTCCGGCAGCGACGGGCCGAACAGGCCGAGGTCGAACAACAGATGCACGGAGTGCAACTCGAGCTGAGTCAGTTGCAGGTGCGCGACGAAGATCTTCGTCAGCGCGTACGAGACGAACTGCAAATGGACTTGGTCGAAGCGTATCGGAATTATCATCAGGAACAAATCGATTGGGAACAGGTTCGGGACGAGATCCAAACCCTGAAGGAAAAAATTGAACGATTGGGAAATGTCAACATCGACGCCATCCAGCAACAGGATGAGTTGGAAAAACGGGATGAATTCCTGACCCGCCAAGTGCAGGATCTCAACCAGAGTAAATCCCAGTTGGAGCAACTGATCGATCGGATCAACAAGGAAAGCCGGGAGAAATTCATCGCGACATTCGAGGAGGTCCGCAAAAATTTCCAGGGCCTTTTCCGCAAGTTGTTCGGCGGAGGCAAGGCCGACATCCTTCTGGAAAATCCGGAGGACGTTCTCGAAAGCGGCATCGAGATCGTGGCCCGTCCTCCCGGCAAAGAAACCCGAAGCATCAGTCTGCTCAGCGGCGGAGAAAAGACCATGACCGCAATCGCCCTGCTGTTTGCGGTTTTTCGCAGCAAACCCTCGCCGTTCTGTATCCTCGACGAAGTCGATGCCGCGCTGGACGAGGCCAACAACGAGCGGTTCAACCTGATTGTGCGGGAATTCAAAGCGGATTCCCAATTCATCATCGTCACGCACTCCAAGCGGACGATGGGAATCGCCGATGTGTTGTATGGGATCACCATGCAGATGCAGGGAGTCAGCAAGAAGATCAGCGTGCAGTTTGAGCATGCCGATCAAGACGAAGCGGCGGCTTGAACCGGGCCACGAGGGTCGGCGACGCCGGCATACGGAAAAAACCTTCCGGAAGGACAGAATATCGGATGAGTGAATTACCCCAGTTTGATCGCCTTTCGAACGGCATGATCGTTCTCGGTGAACCGATGGACCATGTGGAATCGACGGCGTTTGTTTTTTTGGTACCGTGCGGTTCTGCGCGACTTCCGAAGGGATGTTCCGGGGCGGGCAATGTGATCCTCGATTGGATGTTTCGCGGAGCGGGAGATCGCACTACTCGCCAGTTGATTGACGCCATGGATGGGCTGGGTCTGCATCGGCACTGTTCGATCACTTCGCACCATCTTCTGTTCGGAGCGGCCCTGGAAGCCAGCCGGCTTCAACCCGCCCTGGATTTGTACGGCGATATCTTGTTGCGTCCCAAACTTGAATCGGACCAGTTTGAACCGTCTCGCGAACTGGCTTTGCAGGAGCTGGAAGGGATTGAAGATGAGCCGCGGCAGAAGGTGATGATGTTATTGTTTGAGCGTTTCTATCCGGATCCACTGGGGCGTCCTTCGCTGGGGACCGTGCGGGATCTTCGCCAACTGACCCCGGAAACAGTCCGGAAGATTCTGGATCGCAATTTTGTCCCGTCGAAAGGACTGTTTTCCATTGCGGGTCGATACGATTTTGACCGGGTATGCGTCCAACTGGAAGCCCTTTTCGGCTCGTCCGTCGGCCCCAAAAAAACGGCTTCGATTCGCATCGGTACAACCGGCGAATTCTACCATCATGTCGCGCACGATGGCGCGCAGGTTCATATCGGGCTGATGACACCCGCCGTGCCGATCACGCATCCGGATTATTATCATGCAATGGCGGCCGTGTCGGTTTTGTCCGGGAGCATGAGCAGCCGATTGTTTACCGAAGTTCGCGAGAAGAGGGGATTGTGCTATGCGGTTGGAGCCCGCTATCACACGTTGCGGGATATTGCGGGCATCAGTTGTTATGCGGGAACCACCCCGGACAAAGCCCAGGAAACGCTGGATGTGGTGATCGGCGAGTTTCGACGCCTTCGGGAGGGGATCATGGAAGATGAGTTACAACGAGTGAAAGTCGGGCTCAAAAGTACCCTGATCCTGCAGAGTGAATCGACCACCAGCCGGGCGGGGGGAATCGCCAGTGATTACCATTTATTAGAACGTGTGCGCAGTCTCGAGGAGATCAAAAACCAACTGAACCAACTGAGCGTGGAATCGGTAAATCGCTATCTCCGGGAAAATCCCTTCGATCGATTCACCGTAGTCACCATCGGACCCAAAGAGGTCTGTAGGAACGGATAAGGTAACCAGAGGAAACCATGAAATTCCAGCATCGGCAACTGAGCAATGGATTGACGATCATCGGGGAGATCCGGGATTCGGCGCAGTCATCGGCGATTGGTTTTTTCGTCCGGACGGGTTCGCGAGACGAATCTGCTGATATCAGCGGAGTGTCTCATTTCCTGGAACACATGACGTTCAAGGGTACGGAACGAATGTCGGCGCTGGAGGTCAACGAGGCCTTCGATCGTACGGGAGCCAAGTTCAACGCCTTCACCAGCCATGAGAACACGGTGTATTATGCGGCCGTATTACCGGAATATCTGGAAGATGTGACCGACTTATGGATTGACCTGATGCGTCCGAGTCTTCGAGAAGACGATTTCATTATGGAAAAGAACGTCATCCTCGAAGAGATCGCCATGTACAAAGATACGCCCCAGTTCGACGTGATGGACCGGTGTCGATCGCTCCATTTTGGCAGCCACCCCTGCGGCAACAGCGTTCTTGGCAGCGAAGAAAGCATCGCCGCCATGACGGCCGAACAGATGCGGGCGTATCACAACAATCGGTATGGGCCAAACAATATGGTCGTCGCCTGTTGCGGACAACTCGATTTTGATGCGGTATGCAAACGGATCGAAACGCAATGCGGTTCGTGGAAATCGATGGAGGCCAAGCGGATTCTTTCTTTCGACCGGGGGACGGGAAAACGACAACGATTGGTCAAGCCCAACCTCCAGCGGGAACACATGTGTCTGATCAGCTCCAGCGTGGCCGCCCAGGATAAACGCCGATATGCCTCAAGCATACTCAGTATGATTATCGGCGACGATACCGGTTCGCGGTTCTTCTGGTCACTGGTGGATACGGCCATCGCCGAAACCGCGGCGATGGAATTCGAGTCGCTCGATGGTGTCGGGGCGATGGATAGTTACATCAACTGCGGCCCGGAAAACAACTCCAAGGTGTTGGATCTGATTATGGACACCTTTCGCGATATTGAGGATCACGGCGTCAAACGGGAGGAACTTGAGACCGCTCGAAATAAAATACTCAGCGCGATAACCATCAAGTCTGAGGTCCCTATGGGACGTCTGGTCGATCTCGGAATGAACTGGGTTTATCTTCAAGAGTATTTCAGTGTAGCTGATGAAGTAAGGGATGTGAAGGCGGTTACACTTGAGGATGTCAATCAGGTGATCGGAGAATTCCCACCGAGCCATTTCACCTGCTTTACGATTGGACCCGAAATTTAATCATCCCATGTCCCCGTCTTCCCGATTTTTGCGTTTTTGGTCCGATAAAAAACTCTTGTCAATCGGATAGGACTTGATAGAGTAATAAAAGATGACGGGAGAGGGTTGTATGGATAAAAAAATGAGCCCAAAACCTATTGATGCGGATATCCTCCAATGCAAGGCGGATGTATTGCGAGCTCGGAATGCCGCCATCGCCAGTCAACAGGGAAAGCCAAAGGAGACGATGCGTCCAGAACACGATGCAGGATCACAAGTCCCATTCATGACGGAACCGGATCAGGGGGTTCACGCCTTGCTGGAGATGGTTTCAAACGGTAATTCCACAAAACCGAAGCAGGCGCGCTCTTCCGAGGACCCCATCGCCCTTATTGCCCAGGCTATGAACCAGGCGACACAAACCCATTCGGCTGTTCCCGCGGCGTTACGGCCGTTACATCAGGTACAAGTCGGACTTGCCATTGCCGTTCCCAAGGGGAAATCCCCGACTGCCCTGCGCCCGGTCGGCCAAGCCCCCAATCAAGCAGCGGTGACATCAAGGGACAAGAACCACCCATGGATTTCCGAAGGACAACCGGTTCCGGTATCACCCCATCCTTCTTCCCCCGAAGCCGGCCCCAACCAAACTCCTCCACGAAACGGTATGGCGAGCGAGCGATCCGGGACGGTTTCCGATTCCATCGGAAAGGACAACCTCATCGAAAAAACTCTGCAAACCTCTCAAGAAAATCCTTCCCTGTCGCCGCCATCGGGTCCCGCTTCGCGAAAGTTCCGAATTCCTCGATTGGATGAAATCCTGTCATGGGGAAAACGGATTCTGGATGACAGGTCCCCCACAGAAGCAGCGGTAACCGCCTCAGCCGATTCCTCTGAAATGGAAATCCTTCGACGTCAGCGGGATGAAGCGCTTCGGATCCGTTCGGAATTGGACAACGAGAGGACGCAAATGATTTCCCGCCTTGATTTTCTCACCCAGTCGCTGGCGGATTCCGAAGCCAACGTCCGACAGAACGCTGACACCAACCGACGGATTCAGGAACAGATAACCGACTTTCAACAACGCATCGAACAGCTTACGGAACAAATCAATGACGCACGGCAGCGACTGGCCGGTCGTGAAAAGGAATTCATCGAACTTCAAGACCTGTTGAAAGATGAACAGCAATTGCAGGAACAATCCCAGCAGGAGATCAAACGACTGCAGGAAAAAATCGCATGGAGCGAAAAGGAACGTTCCCTGTTCCAGGAACAAAAGGAATCGGCGGAATCGGTTTTGAAGAGTATGGAAGAAAATTTCCGGGCCGCATCCTCCGCAAAGGATGATTTGCAGGCACAAGTAAACCGATTAAAGGAACTGGAAATCCAATTGCAGCAAAGCCGCCGGGACCATCGACTTGCCCAGGAACAGGCAACGGCCTCGGAAAAAGAGGTCGCCGAGATTCGGCTCCAGCTTGAGGCACGTCAGAAGGAATTGAGTTGGTTTCGGGATGAATTGCATTCCACCCAGCAACAGACGGCTCAACAAAAGAAACAATTGGATGAGTCGGCGGTATTTCAGGAACAGTGCATAACTCTTCAAAACGAAGTCCTGGAACGGCAGGGAGAAATCGAAAAGTCACAGGCACAGACGGCCCAGTACCGGGAGCAACTTGCCCGATTGCAGGAACAGATTCTTCAGGGTGAATCAGAACGAGCGATCCTGAATAACCGATTGAATGATACCCTTCGGCATCTGGAGGAAAGCCATCAGGAAACCGCACGTCTGAAAGAACAGGTTCAGGCCCAACTTCAGACACAATCGGCTCTGGAAACCGAGCTGGCGAAAATCCGCGACCAGCGAATTCGTCTGGAGGAAATGTGTCGCGAACGCCAAGAACACATTCAGCGGTCGGCGGATGAACTGACTTCGACGCGAATGGAGCTCGATGCGGTTCGGCAACAACTGGATCAATTCCGACAACAGGATCCTGGCCGACTGGCTCTCGAAGAACAACTTCATCAGTCCGAAACGGACGACGTCGAATCGGAAATGACCGAAATAACCGAGTTGGACGGTCATGTCGAGGAGAGGGATGTTCCGGAGACCCTTCCATCGGAGCCCTCCGATCGATCTCCGGATAGCGATATTCTCGATCAAGGTTCGCCGATTCCAGAATTCAATCTGGCAGAACAGATTCTGGCGGAACAAAGGAAAATTTCCTCCTCACGCCGGCAAGGTCCGCCCGAAATGTTTCGGAGCCCGGATCGGTCTTCGATCGTCCGGGGAATCGATCATGTGATTCAATCCATCTCGCCCGCGCCGAGCCGATCGGAACCGGGCCTTCGGAAGGAGATCGAATCGGGAGGCCCTGTTCCCAGCCGGACGATGGAGAACCTAAGCCCGATCCAACAGGAAATTCTGTCCGAGATCGTCGCCGCCCAGATCTCATTCTTCTGCGGGCACTGATAGTCCATCGGACAGGGATAGGGCTGATCCACGGTTCATGAATCAGCGGAATCGAAGGGCGGAATATGAAATCCGGACAGGGAAGTTCACAGGGATCAACCCAATGGATCGTACGTCGCAGATGATCGTTCTGTTGGCCCAATGGGTAATCCGATTCAGGGGGCAGGGATTGCTCGTGCTGGGAATGGCCCTTGCCGTGGCGGGGATCGCCGGCGGGTTCATTCACCGGCGGTGTCGGCGTCGAAGATTCTCGAACGGATCACCGAGGGAATCGAACGGTTCCGTTTCTGTTCGTACTCCGGATTCATCGGCTATATCCTGTTTTGCCAAAGAGATTTTAGCCATGGAAGAAATTTGTCCCGTCATTCTGATGGCCTCCCAGGATCGAGAGAATTTACCGGTGACCATCCCCGTTCAGACGGCCATGGAAATCGCCAAGCGGAAAAAACGTTGCCTTCTGATTGACTTGGACGTTCAACGCGATGCGATCGCAAGCGTGTTCGATCTGGAGCCGCCCTCTTCCTCGGACCCCTTCGAACCTCGACCTTATCAAACCCTGTTTAAAGACCTTCATGTCTGGCCGGCATATCAGTTCCGAAACCGATCGATCCATCCCATTTCGATCGTCTCGGCCGCCAGAAAGCACTATGATACCATCCTGTTGAACAGCCCCCAGATTCTTCAGAGCCGTGATTTTCATCCAATCGCCTCGACCGCGACGTATGGATTTATTTTTGGAAATCGAAAGAATCTTCCCCCGGCATTCGAGGAATGCTTCGGACAAAAAAATTTTCGTATCATCGACGGTTTTTCTCCTGTCGATTCCTGAACGATCCCCTCCCCCGCCATAGTCCGTGTACCATCCTGATCCATCGAAACCCCCTCGCCCTTCATTCAATATATCCCATTGGATTCGACAAGGTTTTGCATAAACGAATCGGCCAAGATATGAAGATATTTCTGATGGAAAGGCGATTATTGTTGTTTCGTCCCCGCGCTCCATCCTCATTTATAGTAAAAGATGAAAAAACCCGCCAAAGCAATGCAGGCAAATCCCGCCCAGTAGTTCCATGTCAATTTCTCTCCAAAATACAAAAAGGCAAATAACGAAAAGACCACCAAGGTGATGATCTCTTGCATCGTCTTAAGTTGTCCAAGCGTAAAACCGCTCGTATGGCCAATTCGATTGGCCGGCACCTGAAAACAATATTCCACAAAGGCGATCAGCCAACTGATCAGGATGACTTTCCATAACACGGAAGATTTATATTTCAGATGGCCGTACCATGCGGCCGTCATGAACACATTCGAACAAATCAGCAATAGAATGGTTGCCATAGATACGATTTCCTTTCATCGTCAGATTGTCGATCGGATATTGAGATACCAGACCCACTCCCTTCTGACAAGGAAAAACCGATTTCGATTCAACAGGAAAGGTTGAATTTCTCTCTTTGCCGAATCGATCCTTGCGATACAATGGACTCAAAAATGAGATGGATCGATGCGGATCGGAGAACGACTCAAACAGTTACGAATCAAGCGAGGCCTTAAGCAGGTCGATCTGGCCCATGCGTTGGGCGTTAGCCCCCAGGCCGTATCCAAGTGGGAACGGGACGAAAGCTTGCCCGATATCGAAATACTGACCGAATTGGCGACAATGCTGAACATCACGACGGATTTCCTGTTGGGTATTGCCGATCAGCCCCCGGGGGAATTTGAGGGTACCGTATTCTGCTCGTCGCTCAACCAGTTTGCACGGCAATCAACGCGGATGCGGGCTCGCGAGGTAGCCGACTGGGCCAATCGAATCTTTTATCCGTTGACCGAGTCGGTCCTGCATTATGACGGTATTCCGGTCAAATATGTTGGCGATGGCTTTTTGTGCTTTTTTTCCGGACAGGCCCATGCCGAACGGGCCGTCAAAGCGGCCGTCTATGCCCGCAAGATTATCGACTATCCCAACCTCGTAATCTCCCTCAATGCCGGGCCGATCTACCTTGGCGCCATCGGCCACCCCGATTATGCCCGGACGGATATTTCCGGCGAGACGGTGAATGGGGCCTTTCTTATTATGGACTGGATCGCCCGCAATTGCCCCAGTGGGATCGGTTTTACCGAGTCCGTCGCGTCACATTTGCCCAAGGAAACCCCTTTACATAAGAACCCCAACGTCGCCGTTGAGCAACTGTCAATCCAGGTGGCCGTGTACGAACTCAAGAACCTGTTGGAAACGAAAATTGGATCGGAATAAACACGGGTATCTTCTAAACCCCTGACTCGTCTTTGCCGAAATATCTCTCGAGATGCGAATACGAGTTGAAGATAAACAGTTGGTCGTTTATTTTGCGTTGCTTGGAGCCATCTTGGGGGCCGGGGCGGGAAGTCTTTCCATCCTTAATCTGGCCAAAAAGTCCCATAATGAGTTGGCCGACGAACGTCAGCAGCTCCAGGTGTCTGCCTCGGTTCTGGTTCTGGAGAATCTTGGTATCACGACAGAACAAGATTCGGCCACAAAAAATGTGATTGACGAGCAGACCCGGCAAGTCGAGCAGCACAAAACCCGGATTCGCGAGATGGAAATGATGTTTTGGAACCGATTGCCTCAGTGGGGCTTATTGGGATTGTGTATTGGCTCCGGATTGGTTGGATTCGTAACGGGCTTTGCCGGCTTCTGGTTCCTTGGCCTTTTCGGATCGGTCTTGCTCTATTCCTGCATTCGCGATCTGTACTTCGTCATGCGGCGGATTGCACCTCAATCGTGCGACCGTCCGGAAATCATAGCCGCCATCAAACAGGGACAGAAAGTTTCGCTCCGCGATAACAATCGTATTTTCCCCACGGCCGTTAAAATTTCCATCCTCTTTTTGATGGCCGCCGTGATTCTCGGATTTGCCTTATCGATGGATTTCTGGCCTTCGCTCAGATAGCGGTATCCGCGGGGTCCTCCGGTCCCAATATCTGTTTTTTCACCGCCTGGACATGGATCAATTCAAAAAGGGATTTAATGAATTCTGCATCCAGTCCAAGCTGGTTTCCCTTGCTCAGGTGATCCTCCAACAGATTTTCCCATCGATCGATCTGCAGGACCGGGATGTCATTTTCACGTTTGATCGCACCGATTTGCTCCACCCATCTCATCCGTTCAGCAAGGTCCTGAAGAATTCGGTCATCCACCTGTTCGATTAACGCCCGCAGATGAGTGATTTGTCGGGCCAATTGCGTATTTCCGATCGATTGACTTCTGGCATGCAGTCGTTCCATCATGTCCATCAGAACGGCCGGCGTAATCTGCTGAGAGGAATCACTCCATGCCTTTTCCGGATCGATATGAACCTCGATCATCAAACCGGAGATTCCGATATCCAACGCCATCTGAGCTACCGCCTCGACCAGTTCTCGTTTTCCCGAAATATGGCTCGGATCGCAAATCATGGGAAGATTGGGAAGACGACGTTTCAATTCAATCGGTATTTGCCATTGAGGACGATTACGAAAACCGGTCTCAAGATAAACGGAAAAACCCCGATGAATGGCCGCCATTCTGCGTACACCCGCATCATAAAGGCGTTCGATGGCTCCCAACCATGGAGCAAGATGGGCATTGATGGGATTCTTAATCATGACCGGAATATCAACCCCACGAAGTGCATCGGCAATTTCCTGAACGGAAAAGGAGTTGATTGTCGTTCGGGCTCCGATCCAGAGGATATCAACGCCCTCTTTGAGACACAGTTCGACGTGTCGAGCGTTGGCTACCTCTGTTGTTGTCATAAGGCCGGTTTCCGCCTTGACTTGTGCAAGCCATTTTAATCCCTCGAATCCGACTCCTTCAAAGCTGTCGGGACGGGTTCTTGGTTTCCACACTCCGGCCCGGAAAGCGACAACATGTTCCGATTTTGCGATACGTCGTGCTGTCTCAAGGACTTGAGTTTCCGTCTCTGCACTGCATGGACCCGCGATAATCCAAGGAATTTTTTTGCTTTGAATCCAGGATGAAACAGATGAAATCGAGTGATTGATTTGTTCTATTTTATCCGACATCCATTTTCCCATGAAACATAAATACTTTTCTATTAAGAACTTGCAATTATATGAAAAAAAAGTTCCTCTTTATTTTCGGTTTTTTTTCATTTCGACATAGTGAAAATGTTACTATGCAATTGATTCTAACACAATATTCTATATGAGGTTAAATATTATTGTCCGGATGATAATACTCAAAATCCGATTGTAACGAACTCGGACACGTTGATGTCTGTTTATGAATTCACATACTATGGTTGGCTAATATGGGATTAATTTGGAGAGAGCCGGTGAAAGCCATGAGTCCTCGAAGTATTATGATTATCCTATCTCTTTGTATTTCAATGATTTGCGGCAATGGATTCGCTTTAGAGTGCCCCCTTGCGGATTTGACGGGAGATTGTGCGATCACTTTTCCCGACCTGATCAAATTGGCGGATCACTGGATGTGGACGGATTCAGTATGCCCGGAAGAAGGATTGGTCGCTCATTGGCGTCTGGATGAAGACGAAGGCCGGGAAGTGCCTGATGCGGCGGATTTGCATTCCGGCACGATCGAGGGTAATCCGGTTTGGCGGCCGGGCTTGGGGCAGTTTGGCGG
>CAYLSB010000101.1:0-15285 GCA_964386005.1 uncultured Pirellulales bacterium
ATCCCGCTCCGATTTCCTCTCCCAGGTTATTACCGAGCGGATGAACTGGAAAACGACCTTGGCTATCGCCCATTGTTGGTATTCCGCCGACAATCCCTATGATTGCATGAAACGAACCCAAAACAATTACGCCTTCACCATTGATCAAAGATTGGCAAGCATAAAAGCTGGTTGTCTCACAAAAACAGACTGCATTCTGAATGGGACAACCTGTAATCGAAGGTTACCTTGCCCTCCTGATCCATGCACTCCAAGGTGGGTGTGCGCAGATAATGAATTAGGAGAAGGTTGTTTTGTTGTATTTGATATTGGTTGGGATTGGGCGTGCGTTTGGGATCCTCCTTATCCATGTACGGGTATGGTTTTGTACCAAGGTCTTTGTGTTGGAGGGGCCTGTACCATTTCGATGGTTAATGGTTGGATGGGTTGTGGTTTCGGTGTAACCCAATGTCATTATTGATGTGATACTCTTTGAAAACTGTACGGTGACTATTTTAAAAGGGTAATATATGAAAACGAAAATGTTCTTTATGGGCTTATTATTTGGGTTTATATTCCCAGGGTACATGTCGGCAGCCGAAGCTCTTTCTCCTGATCAGATTCTGAATATAATGGAGGCATCGCGATCACGATATCGTAATTTGGAAGCCATGATCCAAGAACAAACATTTCAAAAAATCGGCTCTGCTTCAACTCCAACCTTGATGGGAACAACTACTTTTACGATTCGCATGACTCCGGGACGGCGTTACCTTGATATGGATATGCAGACCCACGCAGATCAAAGGATCAACAAGATTGAGCGGTATGTTCTGACTCCCAACAAGGCCAAACGATATAGATTAAATCGAAATGACAATGTCGCTTCAGGTCTCGTTGCTCAGTCGCAATCAATGCAAGGGATTCATGTTCATGCGGTGTATGATGCCATTTGGGGTATTCAGAATGTCCCGTGGGACCTCGTGCATCAACGAATTCATACAGCGTCGGTATATAAAGACCAAGATTTCTATGTATTGGAGTTTCAATACGAAGATAGCGATCAATCAACAGGCCTCCGAATCGTGATCGATCCGGATAAAGAGTATGTTCCGGTTTCTCACTCCGTGCTACACGCGGATAAAACAATTTTGTCGCGTGTCGAGACTCGGAATTGGACAAAGATTGATAATCTATGGATTCCTATGGCCTATACATATGCGGCTCCCACATTTGGTTTTCGTCAGGAGTTTGAAGTGCAATCCATTGCGTTGAATCGTCCAATTACCGACAGTCAGATGGATTTTGATTTTCCGGAAGGTACAACGGTGGATGATCGTCTTCGGGGCGTTGAGTATCGGGTCCCTAAAGCAAATTCTCCACAGGCAAGTTTATCGGTTGAGACGCTATCGCCCCTTGCTACACCGGCTGGTGATCTTGAACTGACCCAGATTGCAGCCAAATCGGATGAAATAATTATCCAGCAACAATCTGTCGCCTCTTCCCCCGAACAGCCGGTTATTTCCCCCGCTTTTGTCTGGGTCCTTCCGGGCAAGAATCAATATGCCCTTGAACTTTCGCAGGATACGAAAACCAAACCGGTTCTCTCGGGCAAAACTATTTCCGACAGCCCATTGGTCCTTCATAGCGTAGAAGACCAACTTGCATCTTCGGGCAAACTCATCGTGACGCTTGAGCGGCCGATGGATCACAAGGCCTTCGCCGATACCGTCCTGACTCTCGACTTCGGCGGAACGAAAACGCCGATCCATTTCGTCGCCGCTCCATTACCGTAGAGTGGCCAAGACAGTTGTAGCACAACCGTCTCGGTTGTGTTCACAGGGGCGGCTCCCTTTGGCCGTCCATTCGTTGGATTGTGGACAGCCGCACTCTGTTGCGGCCGGTAGGGGCACACGGCGTGTGCCCATGAATCTGGATCGGTTTGAGAGGAGTTCCATGCAGGTCAAATCGTCCGAAGCCATGAATGGTCGATATGTTTGTTTGTATGGGTTGTTTGCATTCCTGTATCTGCTTGCCATCCTCCTGCCCATCCGATGGTTCCCCGCCTGGCCGATGATTGTCGGCACCTTCGTCTTTATTGCCGTGATTCTGTTTTCCCTGCGGGCGTGGTTCCAGGCGGCCATTGCTCTTTCGCCTCCGCCGTCGCCGCCTCCTTTGCCGGATGAACTGCCGACCGTCTCAATCGTGATCCCTTCGTTCAATGAAGAGCGTGTTCTTCCTCGTACAATCCCGACGGTACTGGCCCTTGACTATCCGCCCGATAAACTCGAATTCATTTATCTCTACGAATCCGCCTGTACCGACCGAACCGAACAAATCGTCCTCGATTTCGCCGCCCAAGATCCCCGCATCAAACCCGTCCGCCGTCCCACTACCAACGGCGGCAAGGCCGCCGCGACCAACTACGCCCTGCGTTTTGCCACCGGGAGGATCATCGGCATCTTTGACGCCGATCACTCGCTCGCGCCCGATCTGGTCCGGCGCGCTGTCGCTCATCTCCAATCGCCTTCCGCCGGCTGCGTTCGCGGCCGATGTCGAAGTATCAACCATAACCTCAATCTCCTGACGCGCCTTGTCACCCTCGAACGCGACGCCATCGAACGGCTTGGTATCTACAGCGAATTTCGATATGGCGGTTTCGCCAACTTCGGCGGCGGCCATGGTTTCTTCCGCCGGGATATCTTCGATCAACTCGGCCTCTTCGATGAAGATGTTCTCACTGAGGATGTCGAATTTTCCGTCAAGCTGCACCTGGCGGGTCTGAATGTGGTCGTCGATCCCGCCATGCAATCGTTTGAAGAAGCTCCGCCTACACTCTGTGCATGGTTCCATCAGCGAAAGCGCTGGGCCCGCGGCTGGATGCAGATCGCGCGATTCAAGATGGCGACCATTCTCGCCGCGCCGATTCCCTTGATTAAAAAATTCGACATGATAGTCGGTCTGCTGTCCTCCCTTGCTCCCGGCCTGCTGATCACCTTGTTCCCGGTTCTGATATTGACCATCCTCGGTTTTCGTACGTCCTGTTTTTCTCCGTGGCTCTCTTTCATCCTGTGGTTGTTTGTCACATCCACGCCGCCCCTGCTGGCCCTATTGACAAACGGGCTCGATCGTACCAACAAACCCGCGGGTTGTGTCTCGCTGATTCTGTCGCCTCTGTTGATCCCCTATCTTCTGGTCATGTTTGCCGTCAGTTGGCTGGCCTTCGTGGACGAATTTCTCATCGCCCGCGATTCTGCGTACGTTAAAACAGAACGTACTCACTTTGTGATGGAAAACATCAACTGATACGACGTGTATTTTCGGCCCGGGCAAAAAAAATCCCGGTGCGGCGTCGATCGGGCCGAACCGGGATGACCGAAACATCATCCGATCAATCTTGCCGGCTACTCCAGATTGAGCACGACGTACTGTTGATAATCTTCATTACGTATCAGCAATAACACTTTATCTTTGGCCTTCTTCATGATCGCGTTGAATTCCCTGGCCGACTTGACCTTCTGGCGGTTGACGCTCACGATCAACATCCCCGGGCGAATCCCCGACCGTTCGGCGATGCTGCCGCGGCTTACCTTCGTCACGACGACGCCTTCGCCGACCTTATATCCGAATTGTTCCGAGGTCTCCGAATCCACGTCCGAAACGGCCAGTCCGACCTTCTCGGTCGTTTCCGCCTGCGCCAATTCGCTGTCGTTTAAGGATCCAATCGTAATCGTCAATTCTTTCTGCTCGTTATTGCGAATCACCGTCAGTTCGATCTTCGTGCCCGGCTCTAACTGCGCCACCGACGTGCGGAACGACTGGTTGTTCTTCACTTCCTGATCGTTCATCTTGATGATCACATCGCCGTCCTTGAGGCCGCCTTTGGACGCGGGAGAATCGTCCATAACCCGCGTGATGATTACGCCATGGTTCTTCTCCAATCCAAAAAATTTGGCCTTATCCGGGGTTACTCCCTGAAGATCCATTTCAATTCCGATATATCCGCGATTTACCTTCCCGGTTTTGACCAGTTGCTCTTTGATGTTGCGGGCCATGTTGATCGGAATCGCAAAACCGATGCCCATGTATCCGCCGCTCTGGCTGAAGATCGCCGAATTGATGCCGATGGCCTGGCCGTCCAGATTCAGCAGCGGCCCGCCGGAATTTCCGGGATTGATCGCGGCATCGGTCTGAATAAAATCTTCGTATTCCGTGATTCCGACATTTCGACGCTTGGCGCTGACTACGCCGACGGTTACGGTCTCCGACAGTCCAAAGGGGTTTCCGACGGCGATTACCCACTCGCCGATATCCAGTTTGTCCGAATCTCCCAGTTCAATCACCGGGAGATTGTCGGCATCGACTTTAATGACTGCCACATCGGATTTGGGATCCGTTCCGATGACTTTGGCTTTCATTTCGCGGCCGTCATTGAGGACCACGTTGATTTCGTCCGCTTCACCGACAACGTGGTTATTTGTGAGGATAAAACCGTCTGGGCTAACAATAAAGCCGGAACCTTGTCCTTTTTGCTGTCGTTTTTCGGGTTGTTGCTGACGAAAACGCCGGCCGAAGAACCGCTCGAAGAACTCATCGTCGAATGGACTTCCGAAGGGATTGCCCATTCCTCCAGTCGTGTCGATGGTTTTGGTAACCTGGACAGAAACGACGGCTGGAATAACCTTTTTTGAGACTTCAGCGAAGGCCTTGGACGTTTCTTTGAGAGTACTGATTGAATCGGCGGCTTTTGTCGGAATGATCGATGAAACCGCAATTAATAATGCTAAAAACGCGATCAATACAAATTTTACAGAACGAGTCGCTTTCATACATAGTCTCCTAACTGTGTAATTTTGTGGAAATTCGGTATCGGCGGGTTACCAAATTTACCCAACCAGAATCTTTTCGCTTTACATATCGTGAAAAACAGTATTTTGCTTTATGCATTCTACGTTAGTCATCTTCGATTGTGCAATATTTCAGGATACAAACAGCGTGCCAGAAGAGGGTAAAATCAATAAGCATTGAAAATTCCAATACTTACAAACTCCAGAGTCCAAGTGGAATGCGCTTACTTCTGCCAATTTTGCAGGAAAAGGAGGATCGGCCGTCAGGTTTGTCAATGAGATGATGTATGTACTATTAGACATATACACACGAAGTTGAGATTATTGGGATCTCGGACCCTTATTATTTTGTGAATAATTGGGGTGGAGGGACAGAAATATCAAGTCGATTTGATATCGCAGCAAGATAGTGACAAAAAATGGTGGTCATAGTCGATATGTATTTAAGATAGATGCTTTTTTCCATATCTCGAAAATTCACGTAAGTCACCGTACGGCCGTACTATATAGAAAATTTGTCTTACATTGCTGGAATAGTGGCAATAATCTATCCAACAGGTCCGGACCGTTAAGATGGGTATCTATATTGGATGTTTCATAGTAAAAACACGGGAGGGTTTTCAGATCGAAAACGCGGTATTTTGAAAATCCTGTGCAATTTATGTAATTGAATGCGCATTATTTGTATGTGGAAATGGTAAGATACACAAGGTAGAAATCCATGTTTTTTTCGCGGTTTTTGGCGCAGGAATGCGGTTTTTGTTCGCGAAAATGTGCGCGTTTTTTCATGGTCAAATATTAAATATTACATGTCTATTAATCCGGCTAACTTGGTAGAATGTCGATAGGAGAATATTGTATAGTGGGAATAAGAAGAACGCAAAGTGGTTAGCCGGACAATCGGACGAGTCGGACCGGTTGGTCCAGTCGGACAGGCCGGACGAGTCGGACCAGTCGGACAAGTCAGACGGGTCGGACTGGTCGGAAGAAATGGGCGACGCATACGTCGCCCGTACAGATGGACAAGTCGGACGGGGAAATTTGGTTGCGGATGAGAGATGACGGGATTAGGATAGGGCAACAGAAGTATGAGAAGGAAAAATCGATGTTGAATGACACGGATTGGGTTTCAATGGAAGAAGAGTAGTCGAACGGGTCAGATCGGTCAGACGAGTCGGACAGAATTTAAAACGAAAGGAGAACCGGGATGCACGGGAAGGGAGATTTGATCGGCCCGCATGGAGGATATCAAAAACTGAGGAGTTTTCAGACGGCCCAGGAGGTTTATGACGGGACAGTCATTTTCTGCGAGCGGTTCATCGAGCGAAATTTTCGGGCACGGGACCAGATGGTTCAAGCGGCACGGAGCGGAGTTCAGAATATCGGCGAGGGCAGCGCGGCGTCGGGGACATCGAAAAAGACCGAACTGAAACTAACAAGCGTAGCGAGGGCGAGTCTGGAAGAACTGCTTTTGGATTATGAGGATTTTCTGCGACAGCGGGGCCTGCGGATCTGGGACAAAGACAGCCCGGAAGCGATGAAGGTAAGAAACAGATATAAAGAAAAGTCGGCCCCGTCAGACTCGTCGGACGGGTATGGTTTGCGGACAGCGTCAGCGGAGACGGCGGCCAATACGATGATCTGTCTGATCAATCAGGCCAGTTTTCTGCTTGGACGACAATTACGAAAGCTTGAACAGGGATTCATTAGCGAAGGAGGGTTCTCTGAGCGGTTGTATCGAACACGGGCACAAGTTCGAAGAAAACAATAAAAATGGTCGGACAGGTCAGACTGGTCGGAAGAAAAGAGCGGATTTGGAATCCGGCCTTACAATCGGATGCAAAAAAGGGGTCAGACCCTGGACCCAATTATGGGATTCGACACCAGCGCAAAAAAGGAGTCAGACACCCGAACCAATTTAAGGTGTCAGACCCCTTTTTTGTCCCCCTTCTTTGTCCAGATACCTGTTTTTGCGGAACTGTCGGACAGGGCGGATAAAAACTAAGGAATCGCAGCGATGAAACAGTGGTATGAAGCATTATTTGAAAATTACGGCGAGAAATACGAAAGCGAATGTTATACGCAGGGGACGATCGGCGAATGCGATTTCATCGAGGAGGAGATCCATCGGGACAAGACGCTTCGTATCCTGGATATCGGGTGCGGGACCGGCCGTCATTCGATTGAATTGACCCAACGCGGCTACAACGTCGTCGGGATCGATCTGTCGGAATCGATGCTCGCCAAGGCCAAACAGAAGGCGGAAAAGCTGCATTTGAAAGTCGATTTTCGCAGGCATGACGCGAGAAAGCTTCCGTTCGCCGATGAATTCGACACCGTCATCATGCTGTGCGAGGGAGGTTTCTCCCTGATGGAAACCGACGAGATGAATTATGCGATCCTGAAAAACGCATCGAAGGCGCTGAAGGCCAACGGGAAATTCATCTTTACCACGTTGAACGGGCTGTTTCCGTTGTACCATTCGGTCAAGCAATTTTGCGAGGCGGCGGCGGGAGAGGGCTCCACCACGTACCGAAGCGATACGTTTGATTTGATGACGTTTCGGGATCGCGGCGTGGTTACCGTGGAGGATGATTCGGGAAATAAAAAAGAGCTGCATTGCAACGAGAGGTATTATGTACCCAGCGAGATTACCTGGATGCTGCGATCGCTTGGATTTACGCAGGTCGAGATTTTCGGCGCCAAACTCGGGGCGTTTTCGAGGAAGGACAAGCTGACCACGGAAGATTTCGAGATGCTGGTGGTAGCGATACAAGGGAAAAAATAAAAATGCACAAAGCAAAAAATGTGGAATGGATTCGCAGGGGCGGCGAAACCATAAAATATTCATAGGGCACACGCCGTGTGCCCCTACATCATCCACCTCGCAGAGCTCGGTGGCTGCCACCCTTTGCGGGAAATTCTAAACCTCAAGCACTCAATTCTAAATAAATTCGAAATTCTAAACCCTATCGAATCCGAACAAAGGAAATTCAAAAACAAATGGATCGGCGGCTCAAGCCCGGGTATCGAAATCCGAGACACCATCGAATCGGAAAAAGGAAATATGAAAACAATAGGATTTCCATTTTCGCGGGTATAACAATCCATCCACCCTGCGGCGCTGGTCGGCGGGGGCCCAAGATCGGAAATTTGAAGCACGAATAACGAGATTCGGAACCAATTCAAATCGCACAAGGCAGCCGACGTGTCGGGTTGGCAGCGTCCCTCCGGCCGATCCGCACGAAGGAACTGAATCAACCTCTTGACACCGAGAGAAAAACGAGTATAAAAGCGGCTCTTGTTTGGCATTATGGCACGAGGTCGAACAGGGAATATAAAGCCAAAAGAATTAACGAGTTATGGAGAATGGTATGATCAGCGTACAGAACCTCAGACGGACCTTCGGCCCGGTCGTGGCGGTCGACGACATTTCATTTGATGTCGGGCAGGGCGAGGTCCTGGGATTTCTCGGCCCCAACGGCGCCGGGAAGAGCACGGCCATGAAGATGCTGGCCTGTTTCCTTCCGCCGGACAGCGGGACCGCCAGCGTTTGCGGCCACAGCATCCTCGACGATCCGGTGGGTGTGCGGCAATCGATCGGCTACCTGGCCGAGAACGCGCCGGCCTATCTGGAGATGACAGTCGCGGGTTTTCTCAATTTCATCTGCGATGCCCGCAGCATCGTCGGCAAAAACCGCCGCGATGCGATCGATCGCGTGGTGAAGACCTGCTCAATCGAGTCGGTCTATCACCAGACCATCGAGACGCTCTCGAAAGGGTATCGTCGCCGGGTGTGCCTGGCGCAGACGCTCATTCACGATCCGAAGGTGCTCATCCTCGATGAGCCGACCGACGGCCTCGACCCCAACCAGAAACACGAGGTCCGTCAGCTCATCGGCAAGATGGCCGCGAAAAAGTGCATCATCATTTCGACGCACATCCTCGAAGAGGTCGAGGCCATCTGCACGCGGACGATCATCGTCGCACGGGGCAAGATACTCGTCGATTCCACTCCGGAACAACTGAAACAAAAATACCATGCCACGCTCGACGAGGTCTTCCGCAAGATCACCAAGACCCGTCAGGTGGCCTGATCCGTTGCCGGATCCGAAAAAACAGAAAGGGGATTCAGCGATGAACGGATTTTTAGCGGTTTTCAAACGGGAACTGAAGGGCTACTTCGCCACGCCGGTGGCGTACGTCTTTCTGGTTATCTTTTTGTTCTTCTCCGGGTACCTGACCTTCAAGCAGGGCTTCTTCGAATTTCGTCAGGCGGACATGCGGACGTTTTTCATGAACCTTCCGCTGCTGTTTATCTTCATGGTGCCTTCGACGGCGATGCGTCTTTGGGCCGAGGAGCGCCGCAGCGGTTCGATTGAGCTTCTCTTTACGCTGCCGATCACGGTTCCGCAGGCGGTGCTGGGCAAGTTCTTCGCGGCCTGGGCGTTTTTGGCCATCGCGCTGGCGCTGACGTTTCCGGTTCCGGTGACGGTGGCCTATCTGGGCGATCCCGACGGGGGCCTGATCGTCACCGGCTACCTCGGCAGCTTCCTGCTGGCCGGGGCGTTTCTGGCGATCGGCTCGTTTTTCTCGGCGCTGTCGAAGAACCAGGTGATCAGTTTTATTCTCTCGGTGTCGGCCTGTGCCATTCTCGTGTATGCGGGAATGCCGACGACGCTGAATTATCTTTCCAGCGTATTCCCGGCGGGAATCGTTTCCACCATCGAGAATTTCAGCATCCAGGACCATTACGATTCGATGCTCAAAGGCGTGCTCGAACTGGGCGACCTGACGTACTTCGTCATTCTGATCGTCGGGTGGATCTGGGCCTCGAGCGTGATTCTGAATGAAAGGAAGGCAAGCTGATGAACCGGACACTACGAGCCCTGTTGGCGGTCCTCTTTATCGCCGTGATCGGATTTTCGGCGATCACCATCGCCAAAAACCTGTTTCGTTCCTGGCGGATGGATATCACGGATCAAAAGCTGTATACGCTCTCCGACGGAACGCGGCAGATTCTCGGCGGACTCAACGGCAAGATCCAGTTAAAGCTGTATTACACCAAGACGGCGACGCTGAAGGCGACCGACCAGATTCGTTTCTTCAACAATTATTATTATTACGTTCGCGCTTTGCTCGACGAATACGTCAAAGCGGCCAAAGGGAGGGTGGTGCTGGACGTGATCGATCCGCGGCCGTACAGCGACGACGAGCTGGAGGCGATTCGTCACGGCCTCAAGCGGTTCCAGATCAGCCAGGATGAGAATTTCTTCTTCGGCCTGGTGGTGCAGACGGAATACGGCGTGACGAAAACCATCGACTTTTTCTCTCCGGATCGGCAGAATTTCGTCGAGTACGACATCACTTACCTGATCGACACCGTGATCACCCGCGCCAAGAAAAAGATCGGCATTCTCAGTTCGTTGCCGGTGATGGGCGACGACGTGACCGGCTACATGGCCCAGATGATGCGGATGCAGGGACAGCAACCGAAACCGGCGTGGGGTATCGTCAATCACCTCAAGCAGATGTACGAAGTCACGACGGTTCCGGCGGACACGCAGGAAATCCGGGACGTGGATATTCTGATGGTTCTTCACCCGAAAGACTTGTCGGAAAAGACGCAGTGGGCGATCGACCAATTCGTTCTCAAGGGCGGGCGCACGATGATTTTCATCGATCCGCATGCCGTAATCGACCAGCCCAACCCCATGCAGCGGCAGATGGGCGCCCAGCAAAACAGCAACTCGAATCTTCCGGCGCTGCTGAGGGCCTGGGGCCTGGAGATGCCGGAGAACACCTTCGCCGGCGACCGGTTGCTGACGGTATCGCGGCCGACGCGGCCGAATCAACGGGCCGAGACGATTATCCCCCTGGTCCGTTTGCAGCGGGACAAAAAATGCTTCAATTCGGAGGTCCCGATAACCTCCCAATTGAATTCGGTGCAGATGTTTTTCTCCGGCGTATTGCGAGAGACCCCCAAGCCCGCGTCCACCCCGGCTCCGACCGAAGTCGATAAGCCCGCGGATTCCGGCGTCAAGTTGACACCGTTGTTGATGACCACCGACAAGGGCAACGCCTGGTCGGTATCGAATTCCTTTGAGCTGATGATGCCGAACTTTACGGAATTCAACCGGAAGTTCACCGAGGGAACCAAGGCGGTGACGATGGCCTATCTGGTCACCGGAAGGCCGAAGTCGGCGTTTCCCAACGGTATCGAGATCGGTACGGAGCCGGACACGAAGGATCCGGATGATCCGGAGACTCAAGATAAGCCGGAGGAAGAAAAGAAGACCGAAAAGCTCACGGGCCTGACCGAGGCGTCGGCGGATTGCGTCGTGGCGGTGTTTGCCGATGTGGATTTCATCAGCGACATCGTGGCGTACCAGCAAACCTTCTTCGGGATGACCGTGGTCGAGGATAACAGCGCATTGGTACTCAATACGATCGAAGACATCAGCGGATCGAGCGCGTTGATTTCGATCCGGTCTCGCGGCAACTTTAAGCGGCCCTTCACGAAGGTCGAGGCGATCGAGGCCGAGGCCGCGGCGGCGACCCAGGAAGAGGAAAAGAAGCTTCAGGCCGACATCGATCAGTGGGAAAGGGAACTCAACGAGAAACTGGCCAGCGTCAAACAGGGGCAGGACGAGATGATCGCCAACACCATTCTGACGGAGAAGCGGGCGATCGAAGAGAAGATCTTCAAGGCCCGACAGGATCTGCGCAAGGTCAATGAAGCCAAGCGTAAACAGATCGAGGCCCTGGAATCGAAGCTGCGGAATTTCTGCACGCTGCCGGGGCCGATCCTGATCCTGATCCTGGCGGTCCTTGTGGGGATTCGTCGAAACGTTATGCGGAAAATGTACATCAGTCATGCCAGCGATGCCTGATCGGCATGAACATCGGGAGCACATACCATGAATAATCAGAAACTGACGATACTGGGACTGGTAGCGGCGGTGATGCTGTTGGGGGCGATTGTGAGCACGCAATGGGCCCATCGCAAACCCGCGATGCCGAGTCTGCCTCAATACCTGATTCAGGGACTCAGTCCCGACAAGATCGCCGCCATCGACATCAAGGCGGAAAAGGACTCCGTTCGCCTTGTGCGGGCCGAGAAGGGTTTTGTCGTGGCGACCAAGGATAATTACCCGGCGGTGATCGGCGAGATCAACGGCGTCATCGCGGCGTGCCTGGATCTCAAGCCCGCGGAGTTGAAGACCGAAAGCGCGGCCAATCACGCGGATCTGGGGGTGACGGATGAGACCGCGCGATACAAGATCCTTCTGCAGGACGCCGAGTCCAAGACGATCGCGGGATTCTGGCTTTCCAAACCCCACGAGCAGACCAACGAGATGTACGTCCGGCCGGTGGACGGCGACAAGGTCTATCGCGTCGCGGAAAACACCTGGCCGTACATCAGCCCGATGGATTTCATCGACAAGGAACTGATCAACGCCAAGACCGACGAAATCACGACGGTTTCCGTCAAGACCACCGAGGGCGAGTACACGCTGACCAGGGCCGAAGGCGGCAACATTACGCTCGACAAGATGCCCGAAGGCAAGCAGTTCAAGGGCAGCGATTACAAGTATGTCTTCGAGGCGCTGTCGGGACTTCGGCTGGACGACGTGCAGAAGGAATCCGATAAGACCAAAGATCTTGCGTTCGATACGACGTACGTCTGTCGGATGAAGGATTCGACGGTTTATACGGTGGCTATCGCCAAGAAGGACGACAAGTACTACATCCGGTGCGATGCAGATTTCACGGACAAGTCCGACGTAACTATGACTCAGGGCGTGACGGAATCCGAAGAGGAACTCAAGAAAAAGGAAGCCAAGTTGTTGGCTCGCGACAAGGCGGTGGATTTTCGGAAAAAACACAGGGGTTGGATCTATACAATTCCATCCTATAAAGCCGAGAATCTGACCAAGAAGGCCGGCGCCCTTGTGGAAGACATCAAGAAGGAAGAGCCGAAGGTGGAAACTCCGGCAGACGGACAGCCCGCGACGACGACGCCGGCGGCCGCACCTGCCCTGTCGGCTCCCGCCTCCGCAGAACACGCCGCTCCGGCGGAATCCAAGCCCGAAGAGACCCGGCCCGCGGAGGAAACACAACCGGAGCCGTAAGAAGTATGCCATCGACAATACGATCCAACGGCCGAGGGCATTCCGACTCGGCCGTTTTTATTGGGCGAATCAAATTTCTCACGCCAAACCGCGGAGAGGCCAATAAGGATATAGGATACAGGGGATAGGATTTAGGGAGGAAATGGTCTCACGCCAAGGCGCAAAGACGCCAAGGATTTTATTCAACAGGGATAAGCAGGATATACAGGAAAAAAATGGATTCACACGGAGGACACCAAGCACACAGAGAAAAAAATATTATATAGCTATTAACTCTGTGATCTCCGTGCCTCTGTGTGGAGTGAGGTTCAAATTGCTTTGACGTTGGCAGAGCGGATTTCGAAAATGGAAAGCGGTGAAAGGAAAAGGGAAACAGAGAAAATGAATGTGGATGTATAATGGCTATAAATAATTGTTGACGATTCCAGGGTATCGTCTGGTCATCGATATGACTTTCTTCAACGAACCTCGATATCTTCAGCGACAAGACATGAAGAAATATCCTGTGCGATCTTCTCTTTTCGTTCGGAATTATGAACCCTGAAGATAAGTCTATTTTCGGCAATCTTAATCTCGTATTGGCTACTTGGATTACCTTGGTCTCCGCCTGACGGTCTATCCCAATCCTGAAGACTGTCAGAAAGGCATAGGAGGAATGGGAGTGGAGCCTGTTTACAGTCTATACGTGCATCCTGAAAACATTGTGCTGGGATGTTGTGAACAAAGATTGCAGAACAAGCTGGAACCACTTCATTATCAAAGTCTCTTTGATTCCAATTTACTCCAAGAGGATCAAGAACATCTTCATACCCTTGAGCAGGATTGTACTTCCGATATAGCATGTCAATTACATAGAGGACAGATAACGAACTGATGATTCCATGACAGACATTACCGGAAGTGACCATCTTTTCATATTCCCCTTGAGCATCAATTTTTAATCCCCACCCATCAATCCAATTTTGGATCATCTGCAAACTATTACGGTTTCCTGAAAGTTTATGAATTCCAATTGGTATGATTCTAAAATATACATCCGGTCTTGTGTTGTCTAATTCTTGCTTGATTTTATTGATTTGGTCGGTAAAAGGCCTAAGGATGCCCTGTGCAACTTGAGCGGGGTATCCAACATCGTGGAGAAGACCAGCAAGTTTCCATTGAAAGGCACTCACGAGAATGCCGTTTTTTCTTAGCATGTGTTCGTAAATATAAATACCAAGGAGATAACTCAGCACTGCGTGCACCACATGATCTCTTACCCATGGTTCAAGTTCAGGTATATTATGTTCTACCTTGGCGAGTTGTACAACATATTTCAAGAGATTTTGCTTGCCGTGTTCAGTTAGTACACGCTCAATGATTTCGATGGCTTTGGTTCGCCGGCGATGAAAGTATTTGCGGGGAAAATTGAGAAATTCTTGAACTTGATCTGAATCGAGACCATATTCGTACAGGCAGTTATTGATTCCAGCAAAGATCGTTTTATTGATACCCATCAGCAAATTCCGACACACATAGCTCTATATGCTTAAACACTGCGAAATTCATTATGGCTTGAGCCACTCATTAACAAATAACATAAGGTCAACCTCATCGACCTTTGCGGAGCGATCAAGATTGGCTGGAATCAAGGGATTATCGAGTGTCCAGTTTTGCGAAAACATTACCCAGTCGTGTAAATTTACCATACCATCGTTGTCGAGATCCGCAATGTTTCCATCATAAAGTTTATCACTCATACTCGCTTCATGAGTATTACCATATACACCCTGATTGATCCGTTTTCCATGCGGCCACAGTTCCCCTTTCCAGTCTGATATCGGGTCCCCGGCGTCGATACAGGGGCTGTTATGGCCCGGTGTGTCGTGATTCCACGATTCGGACATCGGGTTCCATCGTCCGTATTCGGATTGCAGGTGATAGTCGCCGCGAACGAAAATGTCGTCGGAGGGGTCGGGGGTATCCAGCCCCATCCATTCGCCGGGCTGGATAAACAGGGGATTGGCGTAGATGTCGCCAGTCTTGACGTGGTTATCAAAGAAGCTGCCCGATTTATTGAGCCACAGGCAATTGTAGCTGTTGTTTGCTGCTCCGTAGATGCCCTTGCCGAAGTTGTTGGCAATGATGTTGTTTTTGACGGTACCGGAACAAAGGTTGACGCCGTGGCCGAGGTTTTCGACGATGGTATTGTTGATAACGGTGGTTGAGGAATGCACGCCGTCGGAAAGATTACCCGCGATGATGTTGTTGGCAACTGTGCCTACAAAAAAAGTGTATAATTAAGCTTCTTTCCGTACATTTTTAATGAATTTTTTGACGGTGTC
>CAYLSB010000102.1:0-15140 GCA_964386005.1 uncultured Pirellulales bacterium
GAGGCATGGAGCCCGGAAAAACAACGGTATGAACGGGTGCCGGGATTTGCGCATAACCACTGGCTGGACTGCATGGCCGGATGCTGTGCTGCAGCGCAGTGCGTAGGTATTCATCTGATCCAGACATCACAACAGGTTAAACCCAAGCCCAAGATTCGGCTGTCCGATCTGCAGCGCGAACGCCAACTCAGACGACCAAGAAGTTCTTTAATGGACTTGCCGCCAATCCGGACACAGTATTAAAAAATACTCGATTTTAATCGGAACATTGGAGTCCTGAATCGATCCATAACAACAGGATTAACTACACAACCTTCTGAAAAGGAATGCCATGAGAATCTATCGAGAGACCTACAATGATCGCAACGGTCAACGCCAAACCGCACGCCGCTGGTACATCGACTTTAGAGATCACCTTGGTGTTCGCCATAAACTGCCGGGGTTTACCGATAAGCGATCCAGTCAGGCCCTTCTGGACAACATCCTGGCTCTGGTATCCGCCAAGATCTCCGGCCAGAGATTAACCCCACCAATGGAACAGTGGCTGGAATCTCTGCCGGAATCCCTTCTGAGTCGGCTTGTTTGCTGGGGCCTGCTGGAAGGCCATCGGGCCGAAGGAAACAAGCCCCTGATCGAGCATATCGAGGATTATTTTAGATCGCTGATCCACCAGGGGGATACCGAACAACATGCCCGTCAAACAACCACCCGGATCAAAAGCGTCATGGAGGGATGTGGTTTCATCTACTGGACGGAGGTCTCTGCATCCTCCATTCAGCATCATATCACAACGGCGTTGTGTCGAACGGTTCGAAAGAAGAATGCCAAAGGTCAACTGGAGACAGTCGAGTTGGGCCCCGTTTCCAAGGCCACACAAAATTACTATCTTACGGCCTGCAAGAGTTTTGCCCGCTGGATGATCAAGGATCGGCGAGCAACGACCAATCCATTGGAATATCTGTCCCCCGCGAAGGTCCTCAGTTCCGATCGGAAGATCAAACGCCGTGCCTTGACGGCCGAGGAAGTACGGGTCTTATTACACGCTACGGCCGTCGCTGGGCCATCTTTCGGTATCGAAGGGGTTGACAGGATGGTTTTGTATCGCTTCGCGATTGAAACGGGACTGAGGGCTTCGGAGATTCGTTCTCTGAAGGTACAGGACTTCGATCTGGATGCAGGAACAGTTACCGTTTCGGACGCCTACAGCAAAAACCGTAAAGCCAGCACGATTCCGCTTCGAGCGGAGATGGTCAAATTGCTCAGCGACTACCTGGTGGTAAAACTGCCAACCACTCAAGCGTTTCCTATGCCCAATGAATCGAACATCCCCCGGATGCTACGAAAGGATATGCGTCAAGCCCGGCAACAATGGATCGTCGAATATCCGGCCCGGTCGGATCATCCTTTTCTGAAGATCGAAACTTCGGAAGGACGGATCGACTTCCATGCCCTCCGTCATACTTGTGCGTCGTTCCTGGTCCATGCCGGGGTCGATCCCAAGACCTGCCAGGAATTGATGCGGCACTCGACCGTGGAATTGACGCTGGGAAAATATTCGCATGTGTATCGCGGCAAAACATCCGAGGCCGTTGCCAAGCTTCCGGATTTTGGCAGGAAAAATTCTTCTGAACAGATCAAAACGGGAACCGATGATCAGCCGGTGGACGAGACAATACGCTCGGCCTTCTGCTCGGACAAATTGTGCGGGAGTAACCAGAAAAAACCAGAAACAACCAGAGACGATCCAGATACACAAGATATACAAAAATCCCTCTTTCCCCCGCAAAAAACGCATACTTTTCCAAAAAAAGCGACTGGGCCCGGAAGGACTCGAACCTTCGACCAGCGGATTATGAGTCCGCCGCTCTAACCGACTGAGCTACGGGCCCCGGCATTGTTGTCCTGGAGCATTCCCGACCGGACAAAACACCCCTTAGTGTAGCGATCCAGCCGATCAATGCAAGCCGAATTATCCGACGGTTCGAGATTGACCGACATAAATTTCCTTGAATTGATTCGCCCGATATCCTATAATCGATGAAATGGATCGTTGAAATCCAAGCGGAATCTGAGGGTAAAAATCCATTCCAGAAAAGGAGAGGGTATGAACCGTTCAATTCGAGCATGGGCGATGGTACTGGCATGCATAGCCGGCGCCGCAATCGGCAAGCCGGATCTTCGTATCACGGACGTATGGAACGAAGGGGAACAGGTCTGGTATCAAATCATCAATGAAGGGGATATCCTTACATCGGGAACCTTTCAGACGGCGCTTCAGGTTGGACCGGCCTGGGTCGATGTGGATTCCATTACGGGTAAGATCGATCCGGGACAACGGGTTAATCGGCAATTCCAGAAGTACGCATGGACCTGTCCCGCCCCGGATACAATTCTCACGCTGGTAGCCGATTCGGGCGAGGACATCGCCGAGGACGACGAGACCAACAACCGTCGCCAGGAAACCTGGAAGTGCGATACGATCGCCCCGAAGATCACCGCCGGACCGACCGTGGCGAACATCACAACCACCTCGGCGGAGATCGCATGGACGACCGACGAAGATTCGGACAGCACGGTTCGATATGGGACGGCCGCCAAGACATTCAACTGGAGCGAAAGTAAAAGCGCCATGACGAAATCCCATCTGATCAAACTCAATACCCTTTCGCCGGCGACCACCTACCACTACCGGGTGGAATCCACCGATGCCTCGGGTAACAATGTTCAGAGCCGGGATGGATACCTGCGGACCTTGCCGACGGTATCCGGACCCGTCAAGATCGGGGCTACGGGGCCGGTGGGAAAATCCTTACCGCTGCAATGGCGGGCCAACACTCCGGATGGGGCCGATCTGGATCGCGTAGAGTTTTATCTCGACGATCACCTGATGGCGATCGACTACTCGGCCCCGTATGAATGCTGGCTCAATCCGTACTTTGTGGGAATGAGTATTCAGGATCTGATCGGAAATCACACGGTTACGGAACGGGCGTATGCTCAGGATGGGACATTGGGACAATGCATGGCCGATTGGAGTTGGATAGAGGACTGCCTCAATAGCGGCACGCATTTGGAATTTCGATATCCGCGCTATGAACACGTGATCTACACAGATACGCTGGTTTCCCCGCCGGATGAAATGGAGATATTTGTCTATGCCGTCAAAACCGAGACAATCGCCGGATGGATGGGAAATAGGAATCCGGAACTTCCGAGCGGATCGGCGTTTGGGTGGTTCCTCAGTCAGGTCCCTTTGGAGGAAAGCGATCTTGAGTTTTATTTAGACGGGGAAAGGATATGGCCCGAGTTTATCGGATTGGATCCCTGGATGGAGGATGTTTCGTGTTTTACAATTCAGACGGGCGGACTGAACCTGGGAGACCATCGTCTGCGTGTGCGGACGACAACCCCAACCGGATGTACGCTGCTCGACAGCACGGTTCTCTCCGTCGAACGAAATCGTCCGCGACTCGTGATCGAGCGACAGGTCATTCGCGAGAACACCTGGATATGGGTGGATTTGCTGATCACCAACAATGGAAGTTCTACCTTAACGCTCGACCGACTGACGGACACGGTCACCGGCTTTCAGTGCCAGACCGCCTCCTACTGGAACTACGATGTGGTCAGTCGTTACAACCCCGAGACCCGGAGCAGTGCGATCGAGATGACCTATTACGGCAGGAGTCGGGAACTGAACCCCGGGGAAACGAACCGGTATTACTATCTGGCGATACCGGCGCTGTATAAGGGAATCGAGGATTACCGGATTGGCGGTTCAGGTTCGATCCGGTTCCACGATCCGTATGAAGCATACGAAGAAGAATTCGACGATATCGCATGGAGAGACATGGATGGGCACACGATCCGGTCCTGTGCGAACTGGGCGATTTCGGAGTCGAATTACCTGATCGTGACCAATCCCACGGCGTTGTATCGGATGTACGATGAAGGCGATGTGGACGATCTTCTTGATTCGGTCATGGATCTGGCTTTTGAGCGTCGGGGAGTGATGGGTCACTTCAACTCCTACTATACGATCCATCCGAACTTTCAGGGCGGTCGCTGGATGGGGACGGGACATCTCTTCGGGGACAGCCGCGACGAACTGTTCCTGCTGGATCGGCGGAACAGCGACACGGTGGAGGATCTGATTCAGGCCTTTAGCGCGACGACGGGAAGATTGTCGCTGGCCGATAATCAACTTCCGATCCGGCTGGGGTTCCGGACGCTCCAACCCGGCGACACGATGGCCGTGGGAAATGTGCTGGCGTTCCGTAGCGGCGGGGCCAATCCGGTCGTTGAATTCCTTCGGGTCGATGGACACAGCAGCGGAAGCAACCGGGGCGACGTGACCGTCTATCAATACAATGCCACCACGGAGAGTTTCGAAACCACTTCGTTCCATGTGAATTATGATCCAGCCCACGACACGTTCGCCGTTGGCAATGTTGTGGATGATTGGATGGACTGGTCGGGTGATGAAATTCTGGTGGCGCACGACAATGGGATTGTGGATATCTGGGGTGAACTGAACGAAACCCGACACAGAACGGCCACGATTAATTTTGGGCCGGGAGACCGATTCGTCGTCGGAAATGTTCTGGGCGATAACCGCGACGATTATATCGTGGCGGACGTCTCGGAAAATCGGATTATCGTCTATGAGTCCGGTACGGGGTCGGGAATCGATCTGGTGATTCCGGTGGATCTGGCCTTCTTCTACGATGTGGCCGTGGGCGATGTGATCGGAAACGAATATGATGAAATCGCGGTGGCCAACGGCTCGGACGAGACGATAACCATCTATGATTTCGGCGGGGACGCCGACGCGGAGCCGACCACGATTACGCTGGATGCGGATTTCACGATCGACGACTGGCTTTTTATCGCAAACGTGATCGACGGAGGCAAAGGGGAGGTGTTGATTGCCCGTGGAAACAATGAATGGTGGAACAGCGGCAATGTGGATATCCTGCATATCCCCGAAAACTGGGAATCGTGCGAAAGCCGGTGGGTACTCGATGAATTGATCAGCGAGCACGGAGATTGGACCGACCGGATGGCTCTCGACTGGATCAATAACGGATATTTGCTGATCGTAGGCGAAACTCCAATTGTACCGACATTCAAAGCCCAGTTCGCCACGGGAGGAGCGGGCAAAAAAGCTCCCTATACCGACATGTTTTATGCCAGTACAACCGGCACGGATGAAGTACCGGAGCTGGCAATTGGACGGATCATCGGCGAAACGCCCGATGACCTTCGCACCGTAATTGAAACCAGCATCGAGCTTGCATGGGGCGACAGCGTGTTGAACGCTTCCGATGCGTATCTGGTATCCGGTTATTCAAGCGGTCCCAGCGGAAACTCCGATTATTTTGATTTTACCGGCCTGAATGATGAAATCGAAAACCGGATCGACGATCATGGATTTTCGATTCTGCGCGAAACGACCGAAGGAACCAGCGCGATCGACGAAGCGGACTTTTTCGCCCACGCCGTGAACCGCGATATCATTCATCTGTCCGGTCACGGCAGTTCGGCCAGTTGGGATATCCTCAGCGCTCGGGAGGTACGGGACAACTTTTGGCCCGGGACAACCCACCCGCTGGTTACGGCCATGTCGTGTTCGACAGGATCGTACCCCTTTGGAGCGGGACTGGCGGAGGCATTTCTGCGGGAAGGTGCCGGGGCCTATATCGGGGCCGCGGCGACCGCGAACATGGCAACCCAGTATGTCGATGAGTACTTTTACGACTATTTTGCCCTGAATGTACCGCTGGGGATGGCTCTGCGGGACGCCAAGCGAGCCCTGATCCGTTCGGTTGGGCGCGGAACAACGCGGGAAAATTATGAGTACAATTGTGCGATCAATCAATACTATGGTGACCCGGCGTTGACTTTCACCACCGGCGCACCCGCGCCGATGGAAGAACCGTTACCGAGCCCTCCGGCCGATCCGCCGACGACGCTGAAGCTGACGATTCCCGACGTTACGGTGCATAACCTCGAAGGAAAAAATCAACCAAGGATCCCCGGACAAGCGGTTCTGATGGAAGCGGGTTATCCCATGGTCCCGACTTATACGCATCAGATCCATTTGCCGGCCGGGTGGCAGGTCCAAAACGTGAAACTGGAGGAAAAAGGCGGATTGCTGAGAACGATGGGTTTGGATATTCCGCTATATACGGAACGGATTCTGGATGAAGCGGGCAAGGTTGTTCCCCCGGCTCCGGAACCCGAAGGTTTCTGGCCGTTGACCGATTTCGACTGGTCCGTTCACCAAACGTCCGGCGGCAAAAGCACGCTGGAGATTCACATCTGTCCGTTCTTCTACAACACCGCGACGACACAGGTGCGGTTCTATCGCAGCTTTCAATTCCGAATCCAATATGGACAATCGGAAATTGAGATCAACAAACTTTCGACGGATAAGGGACACTATGCCGTCGGCGAACCGGTCAAGATTCATTTATGGCTATACAATCCCACCGGCCAGGCGATCGATGCGATTGCGGAGCTATCGATCCTCGACAGCGGTTCGGGTCTGGTAGAAGGATTACCGCTACGGTCCCTGCGGAATTTCCGGGGATTGGCCTCCCTGTCGGCCGAATGGGATACAACCAAAACACAAACCGGATTCTACACAATCCATGCGACGATCAAGAACGCGACCGGCGTTGTCCTGGACACCGCCCTCAGGAGGATCGAGCTTGGCGCAGGGAACGGACGAATGACGACGCTAAAAGTCATACCGCAATGTTTTGGAACCGGCGAAAATGTGCAGATGGCTTCCCGATTTGTGAATACCGGCGATGTGCCGCTGGAAGGCGAAACGGTCATGGACATCCAGACGCTTGACGGAAAACCGATTGAGACCTTTCGCAAGGAGTTTTCCAAACTGGCCCCGGGCGAACAATTCGATCTGACGGCTTCCTGGCCCAGTGGCAAGCAGCGCCGGGGAACCTGTCGTATCCTCGCCTATTCGACCTTTGACGGCCGGACATCGAATGTCCTGGAATGGCCGGGACCTTCCGATTGCGGCCGCGGCGATTTGAACAAAGATCGTCGTACGGATATCGAGGACTTTTCAATTCTCGCCACCGCGTGGATGGACAACGCCTCCGTCGCGGACATCGCCCCGGCAGGCGGCGATTGTCGCGTGGATCTATTGGACCTGGTCGAATTCATTGATTTCTGGATGCTGTATTATTAATAGTAGTATTCCCCCGGAGCCGCCTATTCACGGGAATCAACACCTCGTTGATCTCTGAATCAACGAGGACCCCAGATCAGCCAGACGAGAATGGCCGCGGGGATCACGGCGCAGATCGTAAACGGTATGGATATTTTCGCAAACCGTCCAAAAGTAACGATGTGATTTTCCTTTCGCAGCAGACCGCAGGCGACAATGTTGGCCGAAGCGCCGATGGGGGTAATGTTGCCGCCGAGGCTGGCCCCGATCAAGAGACCGAAGAGCAGCAGCGACGGCTCGATGCCGGCGCTGACAGCCATATCGCGGGCCACAGGAAGCATGGCAGCCAGAAACGGCACGTTATCGACGAAGGCCGAGACCACAACGGCGAAGATAATCAATACGATATAGCTCATCAGGACATTTCCGCCCAGGTGGTTGGAAAGAAAAGTCGATATCGACTCGATCCAGCCGGTGGCGGTCATGCTTTCAACGATGACAAAGATGCCTATGAGGAAGAATGTGGTATCCCAGTCGAGTCGCTTGAGGGTCGTCACCACGCCGGTAAAATCAGACCGGCATTCCCAGACCATCATGCCGACGCCGAAAATCATGCAAAGGATTCCGGCCAGTCCGGAAAATCCCTTATCGAAAAACGACGACAGAGCCAGCGCCACGATGAGTAGAACCAGCAAAACAGGAGCCAGCCAGGAACGGACTTTTTCCACGGCGACAAGCGTTGTTTTCTGAGTCAGATGTCGATAGACAAAGAACAGAACAATGAACGAGGCTAGCGCGCCCAGTTCCACGGCGAAGAAGATGCTGGGGCGGCCTTTGTAAACGAAGAAATCCATGAAAGTCATCTTGGTGTATCCGCCGAGCAACATGCTGGGCGGATCGCCGATCAGGGTGGCGGCGCCCTGGAGATTGCTGCTGATGGCGATGCCGATCATCATGTTGACGGGATTGATGTTGAGCTTTTTGGCCAGCGACAGGGCAATCGGTGCAACAATCAAGACGGTGGCGACATTCTCGACGAAGGCGGAAATAAAACCGGTCATCGCGCAGATAAACAGGATGGCCCATGCGGTGTTTTTTGCGCGGTTGACGATCAGCTCGGCGAACCAGGCGGGAAAACGGCTTTCGATGAAGACATCGGCGGCCATCAGCGTTCCGACGAAGATACCCATCACGTTCCAGTTGATTCCGAAGAAGGCCTCATGCGGCGACACGGTGCGCGTCATCACCAGGACCACGGCCGCACAGATCGCGATCAGACTGCGGCGAGTCGGAAGAAAAATAAATAATCCATAGGCAACAATAAAGACCAATAGTGCGACAGTCGGAGCGGTCACGTTTCCCTGTTCCTTTCCGCATTGGATTCGTTGAAACGATCAACTTGCGACAATCATCATAGAATAGGATATCCGTGAGTTCAAGAAAAACCCATGGCAAAAACGTTCCGATTCATCCGGCGAGATGCGCACATCTACGGATCAACGCACACTCTGTTCACGCCACGTGACGATCGATATCCGACCGGAACGGCGACACCCGATAGACATCCCTCGCTACGGCTCGCCCCGTTTCCCGTATGTGCGATCAGAATCGCACGGGCTCCGACGAGGATGGAATTTTCAGGATGTCGGTAAGCCACGGCATATCGATCAACAGCAATCCCACGAGGATGACCGTGACAATCAGCAATCCGATCATCAGCGTTTTTTCTTGATAGAGATGTTCGGGATGCTGAACGGGACTGTTGGGACGAAGCGCGATAGAAAAATAAACCGCAAAGAGTGCCGCCATGAATGGAAACGACAGGATCAGTTCCACGCGAAATTTGGTGAAAAAGACTCCCAGAAGCAAACAGCAGGCATTGCCATAGATCAGCGCCGACAGAAGCAGGCGGGTTTCGGAGGTATGGGCGAACGATTTTCGATACCGGATCAACGCGCTCGAATCGGAAATATGGCGACACTCCGCAAACCGCTTCAGGGTCATAAAATAGGAACCCAGCATCCAATAGGCCACAAGGACGGAAAGCGGCGGAAACGAATGCGCATCGATCATCCACCAACCGAGCATCAATCGAATCGGATTGTTGATCGCCTCGGACAACGCGTCGAGATACGGCCAATCCTTGAGCCGAACCGGGGGAACATTGTAAACCAGTCCCATCACCCAAAGGGCCAATGCCGCCCAGAAAAAGGGTAGGTTGATCGACCAGGCGGTAACCATCGCAGCGACCGATACAAACAGGTATTCCAGATAGGCCAGAGGAATCCTGACTCGGCCGCTCGGAATCGGGCGTGATGATTTATCGGGATGATACCGATCGGTGGGAGCGTCCAGGATTTCATTGATCATGTAATTGGCCGAGGCCGTCAGGCAGACGGCAATCAATCCGAACAGAATCGTGTACAAATCCCGCCAGGCCATCGAACGGGATGTCAGAGTATAGGCGAGAATGATCCCCGGAAGGCAAAACACATTCTTGAACCAGTGATCCATTCGGGCAATCTGGACGTACGGGCCTATTCGGCGCATGCGATGACCTCCAAAGAGTCACGAAGATTGACGCGGATGATTCGCGAGAACAGCCAGCGTGTCACACGTCCGGGAGGATCTGCCGGTTTCGGCAAGGGCATATAGTTCCGGAGACGTCGATACACGTATCCCCATTCGAAATACCACGCGGGGCGCCGTACCGAACGGATGGTAAAACCGGTCTTTTCCAATGCGATGGCTAACGTTTTTTTCGAGAAGTAACCCACGTGCGCAATGCGGTAATGCCACCAGCGATGTCCCAGCCACCGAGCGGCCACACTCTCGACATCCGGCGTGACAAGTACCATCGCCGCCCCGGGTTTCAGATACCTCCGGCAGGATTTCAGCAAGGCCATCGGATCGTTGACATGTTCGATCACGTCGATGGCGGTTATCGCATCGAAGGATTTTCCGGCCAGCTCGGGGTGGGGCAGCGTTCCTTGCAGCACCGGCAAGCCCTGGTCCTTCGCCAATCGGCAACACCATTGGCTGGGTTCCACGCCCACGGCATCGAGACCCATCTTCATCGCTTGTTCGACCAGCATTCCGGTTCCGGCACCCACATCGAGAAGGGTTCGCATACCCGGATAGATCCGCTGAAGATTGGTAACCATTCTGCGCAATTGGATCGCTCGATAGGATCTTCCCCGCTCGTAGGTCGGATCCTCCATCTCCGCATAATATTCCGAGGCATCTCGAGGGTAAACCACGAATAGAAATCCGCAAGAACCGCACTGGGTCAAAGGCCCGGTTGCCCCGTACGCGTCATCCGTAATCCGGAAATCCTTCGGTGTCGGATCATGGACGGTTTTGTTTCGCTTCCGGGTCCGCGTGTCCGGCGATCCGCAGATCGGGCAGGGCTGGGACGTCATTGCGAAAACCTTTCGAGAGAATCGGAGTCGCCGACGAACGGCGAAAGGGAACCGCGGTTTTCAGGATGACAGGGAGGATCGCCATCCGTATTCCTTCGGCAGGATCTTACCAGAGAAGCGACGCCATACACGGCGACAAGATACAATAAAGGATCGATCGGCAACCGATACCGCGCATAGGCAATCAGGCCGGAAATGATCGCGAAAAAGAGAATCAATCCGCCGCAGAGAATCAGTAGCGGCCAGTTACGATGCAGGATACAAGCCGCCAGCCCTGCTACCGCCAATCCGCGGAGAATCACTGTGACGGCGATGAATAGGGCGTACATCCTTGCGGCCGGCGATCGATTCAGAAAAAGCTGTGAGAGAAATGTTCGAGCGGTCAGATGGACTCCAAGCTGATTCGAAGGGAGTTGCAGGGAAGGAAGAGTCAATTGACCCGTAAAATCCTTATAACCGGGATCCAGAAAAAAATTGGCGATGGAACGCACACCCGCGTACAGAAGCGTACCGGGGGGATAGTCGAGCAGGATGGATCCTGCATGGGCCCTGGCCAACTCACGGATTTGCTGTTGGTTCAGCGAAGCCGCCTTTTGCGGATCCAATCCGGCTTTTTCTACGGCTTTACCGCGGATCGCCTCGGCGGCCTCCGATCGTGGAAGACCATACGCCAACGACTCGATTCGCTGTAGATTGTCGTGAACGGCAAAACTGACATAGTCCGGGGAGTTGATCCGCGGTTGGCCCCGGGTCCTCCAGGAATAACACACCCAGGGAATGATCGGCAGACTTGCGGCAAAGAGCGCAAGAGCGACGCTTCGGATGCGATGCGGCCCCTTTGGATTCACGATTCGGGAAACAATAACAAGAAAACAGGGCATAAGGCCGATCAGATACACGCCGTTACCCCGCGTCAAGGCCAGTAAACCCGCCAGGATTCCGCATCGAACGGAGTCGGAGGACGATTGCGTATGGATGGAGCGGATCAGGTACAGGACAAACAACACGAAGAGAAACGAAAAGAGCGCATCCGGCAAAACCCGATGGGCATGCAGGATCGCATTGGGGTTGAACGCCGTCAGCACAATGACAAAAATGCCAAGGCCCGGGCAAAAGGATTCGGTGATTCGCCCCGCAATCCATGCGGTGCCGAAAAGCATCAGAATCTGAACCCAAATGACATAGGGCTGAATCTCCTGCGTGCAGAGCATGAAACACGATATAAATATGGGGTAAACAGGCAGCCGATATTCAGAATGATAGACGCCTTCCTGAATCAGACGCCTGGCGGCCGACAGATAATCTGATGAATCGAAGGCGATTGCGGCATCGCGGATGGAATACGTATAATATAAAATATTGCAGCATAGAAAAATAGCCGCCACAACAACCATCGCGATTGTTCGCGATTTCATAACGTTCGCCCGACGCGTTCCATGTATATTCACAACCCAAACTCCCGGATGGTGGGGACCGTCGCTTCCAGACCCGTGAAGGGATCGGAGAGTCTCATCTCATTTCCGATTCATCATACCCGCCGAATTCATAAGCGGCATCGAAGAGGGTGACGATGTTTTCCGCGGGGACGCCGGCCTGGATATTGTGAACATTGTTGAAGACGAAACCGCCGCCGGGTTTGAAGATCGCAAGGTTATCCCGGACATGTTGACGGACCTCGTCGGGCGAGGCGAAGGGCAGAACGTGCTGCGAATCAATTCCGCCGCCCCAGAAGCTGATTTGCCGGCCGTATGTTTCCTTGAGCGACCGCGGATCCATGCCGGTCGCGGATATCTGAACGGGATTGAGGATATCGACGCCATTGTCGATCAGATCGGGAATGAATTCGGTACAGCCGCCGCAGGTGTGATACCAGACCCTCGCCGTTGTGCGTTTTTTGATGTGCTGGACGAGGGCTTTCTGTCGCGGCTTGACGACCGTGCGGTAGAACTCCGGCCGAAACAGCGGTCCGTACTGCCCCGCCAGATCATCGCCGATCATTACGACATCGATCAGGTCGCCGATCTCGCCAAGCAGGCCCGAATAAAAATCCTTCCAGAAGGCGAGCATTCGATCGAGAACGGCCTCGCAAAAGGCGGGATTTTCAATCATGTCCATGAACCAGCGTTCAAGTCCGCGGAGATACCACCCGTATTCATAGACGACGCCGCCGATGCCGGTGCAGATGGCATAATCGGTTGCGCGTAACTGCTGTGCTTTGGCGCGGAGCCCGGTAAAGCGCGTTGGATCGGAGCCGTTGGGGAATGGGTACCGGCTGACATCATCGATGGTGGCATCAGCCAGCGGATGATGCGAGATATCCATATACATCGGCCGATCATCCGGCATGGACCACACGACGCCAAACTCGTCCTTCAGGTCGTGCCAGACACGGCCGTCACGCGTATTACCCCGGATCGTACCATCGAAACCGGCCGGCCCGTTGGCGCAGATATAACGCGTATCGATCCGAAATCGGCGGAGCACGGCCTCGCTGGGTTTGGCCAGTTGCTGAACCGGATCAAGAATCGTGATCGTTTCGTTGAGGCCGAGATACCGCAGCAGATCCTCGTAGGCCTTCCGATGAATGCCGGTCTGAAAACCGCCCAGATCGATCGGAATCCGGTCTGGGTCCTGGTGGCTTATGGCCATTTCAACACGTTGTCGCGACGTCATTCGTTCGGGCATATTTCACCTCATCGTCTGGAACCCCTGCCGCGAAGAATTATAGCGAAGTATTCGTTTGCGGCAAGCTTTCTTGGTGATTCAATTCGATTGTCCGGAATGTATCCGTAAAGGCATACCCCTGTGTGTGCCCTTGAACGAAACTCGACGACTGGAAATGGATAAACGATGACAACCGACACCCCAATCCTCTATCACATCGTCTTCGGCACCAAAGACCATTACGGTTGTCTCGACCTTAATCGTCACGTCGCCTTGTGCCACTGCCCCGCTATCCGATCATAATACGACATGCAATTATTTTCTCAATCCCGTCTTTATTTCTTTGTCAGCCGTAGCATAACCGTCCCGCTTTGTGTAGGGGCACACGGCAAGTGCCCTTTGGAGGGCCGCACTCTGTTGCGGCCGTGTCATACCGGCGCAGGCCGGTATCCAGACGTAAATCGGTTCCGGGCTTTGACCCCTTTTTTGTTTGTTGGGGCAATCCCCCGTGATTGCCCATTCCATGTCATACCGGCGCAGGCCGGTATCCAGTTGTCGCACAACCATCCTCGGTTGAGTAAATTTTCTTGCCATCCCTCACAAACCCGATACAATTTCTCTTATGACAAAGAAACCAAAAATTCCTTCGCTATCTCCGGCCATCCCCTCTTTGACGGAGACCATACCAAACAACTGGTTTATACTTACTGGCTCTAACAAAACTCAGGCTGTCATTCCGGCGAAAGCCGGAATCCAGAGCCAGCGGTGGGAGGTTCACGAGGTTTCGTTAGAGCTTCTTACTGAGGTCCAATGTAATGCCTATCGTTGATGACAATAGGTTGAAAGGAAATAGTGCCCTATGGACCGTCGGTAAATTACTCTCAGACGCCGGTTGCCTTGTCCGCCCGGTCGCTGCCGATACAGACATTGGAATCGATCTCTATTGTGAGACAGTCCAAGACAAGGAACCATTCCTTCATTTTTGGGTTCAGATCAAGTCGGGCACGTCACAGGTAGTTATCCGAGAAAATGGGACTGCATCGTGTTCGGTTAAAGTTGATCACTTGAAATACTGGCTTCGCCAACCAGTTCCTGTCTTTCTTTTTCTTATCCCAAGTCCGGATACATGCGAACAAGTGTATGTTGTTGACATGGCAATCTGGAAGCACGAGTTGTTACTCTTGCCCAATAATTCTAAGACAACGAAACTTGTCTCACATTACCTCCTCGATCCTTTGGGTAATGCCTCGGGCATGCGTACATTCCTAAATGGCTATGTTCCCTATTCCCATGTTTATTGGAATGCGGCAGAGGGTATGTACTTACCGCGCCCAACATTAACACCCCAATACACCCAGCGTGTTCTGAGAAATTGTCTCGGCACATTCAGTTCTAAGGTATTCTCCCAAGTCCAGAAAGCTTCTGCTTGGACACTCATTGACCTTTTAGACACAAACATTCTTCGGCAAGATCAACCAACCGACCTCAAACGATTCGCCCGGATTGTCCATGTCCTTGCGGTGTGTGATAGGCACTATGAAAATTGCTTAGCAATGGGACTCTATACCCTGAAAAAGAAAGATAACCCTCGTCGAGCTCTCTGTTACTTTTCCAATGCTCTGGAAATGATTGAATCAGATCCTGAACTCCAGCGCACTGGCGCACTCGTAAAGCCCCCATGGAAAACAATAATTTCCCAAGTTAAAAAATATATTCAAGCTTGCCAGAACAGGATCGGAAACCGGAAACCGGCGGAAACCGGGAAACCGGGGACAGACACCTAGTATTGACTCCGAAATAAGTGACTGTCCCGAATGGCACTTCCTTAAGGTATTTATAGCAAAAAGTCTCCTGTG
>CAYLSB010000103.1:0-14836 GCA_964386005.1 uncultured Pirellulales bacterium
TGAAGGAGTACGCCCCGTCCGGCGTCCCCTGCGCCGCCGATTCGCCGAGAACGACAATGCGAATCGTCCCGACCGGTTTGGGATCGGCGAAAACAAACGGATCAAACTCCCTCGCCAGTGCCGCGGGAAAGAAAGAACGGCTGAACCTATCATTGTTGATTCGAACGCGCTGACCATTCAATTCGGCCGGAACCACCGCATCGGGATTGTACCCAAATCCGACAATACGGAGAATCATTTCGATAATAAAGATAACAACGACTGGAAATAGAATTGCCGCAAGACGAAAGAACCGTATCCGCCCTGGGTTCACGTGCTTTTGTTGCTTGATCGAATGTGTGGGTGGATTGGCTTTTCGAGAACGTTTCTTGGCCATACCGTATCACAATCCCCGAATTTGAGGCAAGCGGCCGTTCCGGAAATGTCCGTTAAAATTCCCACTTGCTCGACTGCTTGATGAACCGATGCTGCATGTAGATCCCGAAAAACGTCGGCGCGATCAGAACCACCGGCAGAAACCACTTCAAATTGTGAACCCAGTGATACACCTTGGTCTGCTCTGCCGTGATATTCAGATCGAACATCTGATATTGAACCAACAACGACAACAACCCCGTCATCAGGATCACCGTCCCGCCGAGACTGGTAAACAGCATCACGGCGACCTTGAGCACGATAAAGGAGATCATCCCGCCCGCCACCGCTCCGACCGCAGCGCCCGCCCAGATATAAATCTGCGGCAGACCAAACGCATACCATAAACCGCCGGTCATGACGCCCCCCGCCGCGGCGCCGAGAATGCACACGCACCATTTCATCAACGGGATCGACACGAACGACATCAAGGCCAGGCCCAGAATGCCCCCCCAAATCTGATTGTCCAATTTGTCGCCCAGTTCGATCCCGATCGCCATCCCCGCCAGACCGAAACAGATCACCACCAACACGCGGAAAATCCGCCATCCATACAGCATATACACCACGCCGAACGACACCGCCAGTACCGCCTGGAGCCATGACAGCGCCTGAATCTGATTCCAAATCTCATCGACGGGAACAATCTGCTTGTCCACAATCTGGGTGGTGGTACCCGCCGCCTGTGCCAGAAGATCAAAACAACTCATGGTTCCTTATCCTCCATTGGCGTGGGGGACGGCCGTTTCTTCTTACGCGGACACAAGACAAATTGAATCACCGTTCCGAACACGATCATCCCCGCAAATATCAATCCAAACATCTCAAGTCGCCCCAACACAATGCTCAGCGGGGTCGATCCCTTTTGCAGCAATAAGCACATCATCCCAAATCCCACCATCACCGCACCCATACCCGATGCCGCCAGCGCCCCCGCCGCGCGCCGGAAGATGAGCGATCCCACGATATACAAAAGGGCCACAATCGCCGGCGCCGTGAAATCCGATATCGTGCGATTGGACAACATCTCCCGCCACTTCACCGCAATCACCTGGCGCTGCTGCTCGAGTCGATTCATCGTCTCTTCCAGTCCCATTCTCGGCTGATCGGCCGCCACGGTAAACGCCGGTTCATTGGCCAGCGACCACGGATGGGCTCCATAGAATGCCACCAACAAATAACCTGTCCCACCCACAAGGATCACGCCGATCATTGCCAGCGCAATTCGGCTCAGACCCGTCCCGATCGCTCCCGCCACGATCGGCAACAATAACCATGCCCAAAATCGGTCCGGCATCAATACCCAGGCCGCAATCACACCGATGATAATCCCGAACACAAATCCGATGGCCCGATGAAAAATCGATCCCCCCAGCCACAGGATCATCCCCACAGACAGACTGAATAATCCCAATACCACCAATAACAGCGTGGAATAGGTAAGGGCAACCTTTTCAATCGCCTGGATATCGCTCATCATAATTTCCGCCTTACTAAATGTATGAATACTCGTTGTCGCTGCACTGTATTCATATCGGCTATTTTATTCATATTGCCTTAATCGAGTTGAATCTGGGAAACCTTCCGAACCCGGAAATGATATTGTTCGATCGTTTGCTCGGAAAAAAAACCTCCTGGGTATCGTAAAAATGCGGATAAGAGGAGTTGAACCTCTACGAGCGTTAAGCCCACAGGCACCTGAAGCCTGCGCGTCTGCCAATTCCGCCATATCCGCCAATCGTCAATATCATACAATTAAAATGCCCGCCGTCAAGCGGCTTTTGAAGGTTTTTTCCACCGCGGCGACCCATTTACCTTTGGCCCCCCTGCCACCTGCTCATTGTTGGGTACACAATCCTGTTCTGCCACGGCCGTTTCGCCATATTCCACTTCATGTAGAATGTGGTGCTTAGAATTTGGTGTGTGGCAGCCACCGAACATTGCGAGGTAGATGGAACCGTAACACGACCGTCGCCGACGAGTGGCATCCACCGAGCAACGCGAGGTCGATGATGTAGGCGCATACGCCGTGTGCCCATATAACCGCATGGATTCGCCGCTCCTGCGAATCCATTCCATAATATAGATCTTTTATATTTAATATTTTATTTTCTATTTCATCCAGTTCTCGGCCACGATCGCCAGATCCTCGATCCCCACGCGGCCGTTGCGGTCGATGTCGGCTGAAAGCAGGACTTCGTGTTTCGTCCAATACCGGGCAAACTCCAACAGATCCGCAAAATCAACCGCATCGTCAAAATTCAAATCCGCCGCCATCCCGATTGCATCTGCCGACATGCTCGCTTCGGCCGTGCCACCGTACGCCCCCATGTTGATCCGCCGTCCGTTCGGCCACAGTTCTTGTTTCCATCCCTCATCGGCCGGGTCGCCCGCATCAATGCATGGGATGGTTACCGTATCCTTCACCCAAATCTTGAGGGTCGGATCCCATCGACCATCTTGCGACTTGAGATGGTAATCACCTGGTACAAAGACATCGTCACCAATCCACCCCAATCCCCGACGGTCCCAATATCCCGGATCGGCGAAGATCGGGGTGTTCGGATCACTTGTGATGTTCCCGGTTCCGGCAATGGAATGGGTCGTGAGGCAATATGAAACTTGTGCATTCGGAGACACGATGTCTGAATCCTGGAAGATTGAGTTTGTAATGTCGCCCGCAAAATCCCAGATACCGCTGTAACCCTCCGTCGCCGGATGGTATGGCGTACAGAAGGTACAATTCCGAATTGTTCCGGCCCCCCCCGCCAGCCCGGTTCCATAGGCAGGGTAAGCTGTGTGACAGGTACAAACATTATTACCAACAACAAGGCAATGATCCAATACCATATTTGCGCGGCCGTTTCCGCTACAGATCCCCCCGCCGTAACCCCGACCAAATTGCATTGGCCCACATTCGCCCCAGTTAACAAAACCTCCCAGAGAGAGGTTTCCAATCAAGGACGAATCTCGAATGTCCATGTCCCCGGCTTGACAATAGATCCCTCCCCCGAATGCATCTCCGCTCGGAATATCGAGGCAGTCAGACCCCGGCCCCCCCTCGGCTATATTGTTCTGTACAATGCAATTCCGGATGAATAATTGCCAATATCCATAGCAAGAAATCCCTCCCCCATATCCAGAATAACCGTATCCGAAACCGATGGCCCTGTTGCCGCGAATGATACAGTCGGATAATCTCGCCTTGCCGTGCCCGCTCAACAGTACGGCTCCGCCACCAAAAATACTGCCTTCAAAAAGGTTTACCCATCCGTTGGTTACCGTCAAGCCCTCGAAAACGACCTCGGCATTAGCATCCTCCAGCACAACGGAAAATCCGCGTCCGCCCTCCTCGCAATCGAGAATACATTGTTCCGGCCCGCCGAGTCCCCGGATCGTCAATGGTTTGTTGATCGTAATCCCCCGATTTTCCCATCCCGTATAGACTCCCGGCGCCAGAAGGATTGTATCCCCCGATCCGGCCGCATCCACCGCCGCCTGGATCGTCGGATAGTCGTCCGGGACTCGCATGGCATGACAGACATCTCCGATTCCATCCCCATCCTGGTCTTCCTGTCCCGGATTATACACCCAGGGGCAATTGTCCACCGCGTTGAAGATATCATCGCCGTCGATGTCCGGATCGCATACATCCCCGATTCCATCGCTGTCCCTGTCATACTGATTTTGACTCGGGAACTCCGGACAGTTGTCTGTTTCATTTGGAATCCCATCTCCATCCAGATCACGCTGACTTATCGCCAGACTATGAAAGGCCCCCGCAGAAATTGCCACATAACCGGTATTGGGAGAAGGAACATCACATCGATCATCCGAATTGCTCCCCCAAGCAACGATAGAACCATCGGCTTTCAGGGCCAGATTATGCCATTGGCCAGCCGAGATGGTCACAAATCCCTCATTCGGATTCGGAACATTACATTGGCCATAATCATTCCTTCCCCACGCCACAATCGATCCGTCGTTCTTAAGCCCCAAGCTGTGCTCGTATCCGGCTCCGATCGCGACAAAATCCGAATTGGGTGCGGGGACATTGCACTGCCCCTTCGAATTCTTCCCCCACGCTACGATAGATCCGTCTTTTTTTAATCCAAGACTGTGTTTTTCTCCGGCCGCAATCGCCACAAAATCCGTGTTCGGCTCAGGAACATTGCTCTGACCGCTGTCATTATTTCCCCAAGCCATAATCGATCCGTTCGATTTTAATCCCAAGTGGTGCCAGCCGTTCGTCGAGATCGCTACAAAGCCCTTATTCTCCGAAGGTAAAGAGTCGACGCTTCCCCACTTCACAACCGAGCCATCCGCTTTTAATCCGAGACTGTAATGTTCACCCGCTGCGATCGCTGTAAATCCCGAATTCGGCTGAGGAATCCCAAGTTGGCCATATCGATTATCCCCCCATGCCACAACCGATCCGTCAATTTTCAGGCCTAAACTGTGCCACGCGGCGGCCGCAATCGCAACAAAGCCGGAATTGGGCGATGGTATATTACACTGTCCAAAATCATTATCCCCCCACGCGACCACTGATCCCGCCGGCGGCTGCGCCCACACTACCCCCACGGCCGAAACAAGTAAACCAATCCCCATCAAAATCGCATTACGATTCTTCATACCCAATCTCCTTGCCCAGTTCCTGCCTCGAAATTGGAAATGGAAAATTTATTCCATCCATCGCCCCCAACGAATTGATCTTCCCGGCCATGTCTGACCCTCCGAACAAACCCAATCCCATGTACCCCAACATGCTTATTAATGAGAATTGAACCAACTCCCTCCATTATAGAAACTTGCCAATCCTTCCACAACCCCCTTATCCCATAAATTCCCTATCCCTTTTGGATTTCGATATGTCATTTTGATTTTTCCATCTTGATCTTTGATATGATTATCCATCCTGTAAATCGTATAAATCGCGTCAAAAATATTTTCCTTTGCGGCTTAGCGTACGATTCAATCTGCGTCAATCGGCGCAATCTGCGGATTCGCCTTCCCGGACTCCGGAGTCCAACCCGAATAGCTCCGGATGCAATCCGGGGAATGAAATTCACATCCGCATCTTTTATCTTCCTATCAGGCCCAAAGGGCCGGAAGATTTTAGCCGGGCGGCGTCAGCCCCCGGAACTGAGATCCCCGCCTACCCCCTTGTTCTTTCTTCATTTTTTCTCAGCCCCATCGGGGCGAAAGAATGTTGGCCCACGGTGTAAGCCGTGGGTGCAAATCCCCCCAACAATCAAAGCCCTGAAAGGGCGACAGAATTTCAAGATCATTTCACGCAGAGGCACGGAGATCACAGAGTTAATAGCTATATAATATTCCTATCTCTGTGTGCTTGGTGTCCTCCGTGTGAACCCATTTTTTTCCTGTATATCCTGCTTATCCCTGTTGAATAAAATCCTTGGCGTCTTTGCGCCTTGGCGTGAGTATCCACAGTCGCTGATGGGAAAATCGGTGAGGAAATCGCCTTACCATCGAGGCGGACATGAAATGATTTTTACTTCGTCTCGATTTTCGTCCGTCGGCACAGATCGGCCATCTCATCCAATTCAAAACGAATCTTGGCCAGATCACGGCCTTGGATCGTCCCCTCCAGAACCTTGGCCTTCTCCGTGAACACCGGAAATCCCGCGAACCCCCCCAGCCCCTTGAGGGCGTGAACCTTGACCGCCAGTTCCTTGAGATTGCCATCGTCGAAGGCCTGCTGCATCTCCTGCAGCCGTGACGGCAGGTTATTGACGAACATCTCGATGGTCTTCTGGTAATCCGGATCGCCGGCCAGAAACGACAGGATCGGCTCGCCGCGACCGGCTGCCGCGAGCTGTTTGTTCTGTTCGAGATAGCGCCAGATCTTGCGAAGCAATAGCTCCTTTTTAAGCGGCTTGGTCACGAAATCGTCGCATCCCGCGTCCAGGCATTGCAATTCTTGTCCCTTCTCGACCGAAGCCGTCATCGCCAGAATGACGGTTTTGGTATTGAGCCCCTCGGTACGAATCCTCCGTGTCGCCTCGAATCCGTTTACGATGGGCATCTGCATGTCCATCAGAATCATATCGAAAACCTGCTTGGCGGCCAGATTGATCGCCGCTTGTCCATCCATCGCGGATAGGACTCGATACCCCGCCTTCTTCAGAATCACCTCCAGAAGCGTCCGATTCTCCGGAACGTCATCCACCACCAGGATCCGCGGTTCCGATCCCGTTGCGATGGATTCCATCGTTTCCTGGGATGCGGGCGCCTCGGATTTTGCCTCGGTTTTCGCGGATTCAGGCGGAATCTCCTTTTGTTCTGAAGAAACAATCGGCGTTCCCGCCAGGGGAGTTGTCTTCGCATCCTCCCCCGTCTCGACGCGAGACAGGTTCACCAATTCGTCGGCGATCCCCAGTAGATGCGAAGCGTTCTCCGTGATCTGACGGACATGCTCGTTTTGCCGGCCGTTCAATTCTTCCTGTAACAACAATTCCGCGAATCCCAGAACGCTGTTCATCGCCGTGCGAATCTGGTAGCTCATGCTCGCCAGGTATCGTCCCGTCCGATAGCTGGCATACTCGGCCCGTTCCTGCCCGCGAGCGTATTCGGTGACATCCACAAGGGTCATCCAAAATCCCGTAAGGGCGCCTTGTTTCATCAGTCCCCCCAAACACGCTTCCATCTCACGATCGCCCACGGGAATCCGCAACCGGTTCGCCCCCGGCGATCGCTCTTCGCGAAGCGCATCGAAGGAACCGGCCACCCCCTTTCGGTAGGCGGGGGGAATCATTTCGGTCAGACTTCGTCCGATGAGTTCCGATCGGGATTGTCCCACGGCATCGGCCGCGCCGGCGTTGATCTCTTGAACGATTCCCGATGCGTCCGCCAGCACAATCCCGACACCGACGCGATTCAAAACCTCGTTCCAGCGTTTCCACTCCGTTTCTTTGTTGCTATATACACGCTTTATGTCCGTAATATCTACATAAATGCCCAGGAGGCCGACGACTCCGCCACGGGCATCGGTCAGCGGCGCCTTGCTGACCAGCAGCGTCGCTTTCTTCCCCTGTATCGTCTGTCGCTGTTCGACATTCAAAAGACCGATCCCCGTCTTGAGCACTTCTTGATCGCCATGATTCGATCGTTCCGCAATCGTTCCGTCCCGTGCCAGTTCCGTTTCCGTCTTGCCGCGGATGGCGTCGGGATGGGCTTCGCCGACCAGGTTCGCGAAGGCGGAATTGGCCCCGCAATAGACCCCCTTTCGATCCTTCCAGCACACCCCGTACGGAATCGCCTCGATAACGCTTTTGAGTTGCCGGACCTGGGTCTGAAGTTCCTGCTCCGTCTGAGCGCGTTCGAACGAGAGCAGTTGCAGTTCGTCATTGACTCGCCCCAGCGCCAGATGCGCCTGCAAATGGGATTTTTTTCGTTCGAATCGAAAATACATCGCCCCGCCCATCGCCATCGCCGCCAGAAAACATCCCATCATGATAAAGGTGTTCTGGGCGTGGTGACGTAACGGACCGGATATCTGTTCGTCGTAATTCATGCATACCGCAATCGACCAGTGCCTATCCCCCAGATTCACCGGTGACCAGGCCATCATCGTCTTATCGCCCTTCTTGCGATCGGAAACGAAACTGGCCGTGCCCGAATTGCCCTCCAACAAACTGGCCAATACCTGGTCTTCCTGCCGTTGATCGCAGAACCACCGAAGTCGATAGGCGAAAACCGACCTGCCCAGCAGCGATTCGTCCGGAAAACAAATCAAATCTCCGTATTGATCGACCATCCACGCGAATCCGTTGACGCCCGCGCGAATATGACCCACCAGCGTGTTCAGCGTTTCCAGATGGATCACGGCCCGCAACAGGCCCAGACGCCGTGCCCCTTGCCGAACCGGCGTCGAAACGGAGATCGCCTGCGTGCCGGATACAGTCGTAAATACATTGCTGATCGTCGGCGTCTCGCGGCACAGCGCCGCCTGCACGTCTTCCCGGGAGGAAGTATTCTGTTCCTCGATCTCGTTTCTCGGCGGCGTGCGGCCAAGAACATTTCCATTTTCATCGATCCGATAGATCGAACTCACAATGTGATTCAGCCGCCGCTGGACATCGCGCAACGGATACCGTCCGTCTTCGGCGATCCGGGACTCCGGCGTCCGTTCCAGAAAACTCTGCCGGACCGTCGGATTGGACGCGGCCACTTCCAGCTCGGTCTGAATCTTCCCCATCAGATCTTCCAGGTGCCGCGCCTGGGTTTTGGCGATGGTCGTCAAATAGCGCTCCGTCTGCGAAGTCACCGTTTGCTCAAAGTGACGCAGGTTCAGCCGTGTCAGCGTCGCCATATATGCCAGCGCGATTAGACACAGGATTCCCAGTAGAATCGGTTGGATCGAACGGATGTTCATGAATTCCCATGAATCAGGTTGCGTCGGTTTCGTTCATCGATTCCCTACATGGATTTTCTGATTTCGCCGCTGTCTCGCTATCGACCAACGCAAAACGGACCTTAAGCGGGCTTTCTGATTTCTGTATCGCCCCTTCGGCCCGGCCGTCTGATAATACGCCATCGGATTAGCCGACACGCGACAGGCCAACTCCTCCGCGCCCGTGGTCGAGGCCGGAATGGATACGGAAAAGCACGATCGGAACGTTGTCAGATAAATATTCGTTTCCCGTTATTGGACATGCCGATACATAGAGTATAATACGGTTTGTCGTTCGTTTATTCGTTGTGTATTGTCGGAATTTATAGCGGCCGATTTCGGCCCGGGAGATTGACATGCTATCATCCATCATCCGCGGTTCGCTGTTGTTGATCATCATCGCGGCGTTCATGTACGTCAGCATCACCTATCGTCAATACAAAGACCTTCCGCCCAATGACGCCAAAACCCATTTCGATATGGCCAGCAAATTCACCGATCAGCAGAAATACCAGGAGGCGTGTTCTCATTATCGGCAGGCGTATGAGATGGCGACGACCGGCCTTCAAAAAGAAGATATCATGGCCGTTTTCATCATTGGATTATCGATTTCCATCATCGTCGTCGCCATCGACTGGATGACGCCGAAGAAATCGCTCAACGTATTGGCGGGTATTTTCTTTGGTTTGCTGGTCGGAGTCTTGATCAGTTGGGCGATGTCGCCGGTGCTGGAGATGATCAACGATATCTGGAACCTTCGATGGAGCGACGATACGATGAAGATCTCCCGCTGGATCGTCAGCATCTGCATCTGCTACCTGAGCATCAGCCTGGTCATCAAAACCAAGGACGATGTGCGGTTCGTCATTCCGTATGTGGAATTCTCGCGTCAAACCAAGGGACTCCGTCCTCTGGTGATGGACACGTCGGTGATCATCGACGGCCGCATCGCCGACATCGCCGCGACACGATTGTTTGATTCGCCGTTGATCGTTCCGCGTTTCGTCCTTAATGAACTTCAATTGATCGCCGATTCGTCCGACAAGCTCAAACGCACACGCGGCCGACGAGGCCTGGATATTCTCAACAAGCTGCAAAGCAGCACTTATGCCGATGTCCAGGTGGACGATACCCCGCCGCCGGGCCTGGAAGCCCATGCCGAAGTCGATCACAAACTCATCGCCTTCAGTAAAAATTGCGACGGACGACTGTTGACCAATGATTACAATCTCAACAAGGTGGCTCAGCTTCGCGGTGTCGATGTCATCAACATCAACGATCTGGCCAACGCATTGAAAACGGTGATTCTGCCTGGAGAACAGATGAATCTGCGGATTCTTCGACCCGGCGAAGAATCCACGCAGGGCGTCGGGTATCTGGATGACGGGACGATGGTCGTGGTCGAAAACGCCCGCAGCCACATCGGCGAACAGGTGGAAATCACCGTGACCAGCGCCTATCAGACATCGGCCGGGCGAATGATCTTCGGCCGCTTTGAAAAAACCATCGTTGGTTCCCGCGGCAATCCGGAGTCCAACAATAAACGATCCCAGCTGCCCAGGATTGACCCGTCCTCCGCCGAAAGGAATGACTCCAGGATTTCTCCGTAGGAACGAGTCGTTTCGAACAAGACGCCGACAGATTGCGAAACCTTAACGAATCAGTGAAATTGGTCGTCCGATTTTTTCGATATTCTATTTACTGGAATAATCATGTCTTGATTTTCTCGAATTCCTCCGGGCTGAGGCTGTGACGCAGCTTTTGCAGTGCAACTAACTCGATTTGCCGAACTCGTTCTTTGCTCAAACCGAGTTCTTCACCGATTTGCTGAAGGGTTTTCGGCTTTTTTTTGAGACCGGATCCTTCGAGCGCAAAATGGTTCTGCACAATATATCGTTCCCGATCATTGAGGTTCTCGCGAATGACATGCTCCAAACCTCGCTGAGCGCGTTCCTTGGATGCCTCCGATTCTCCGTCAGAAATTCGTAAGTGTTGTTGTAATGCGGAGATATCGGCGAACGTCGTGCGATCAAGTCGCGAGATTTCGGCCGGAATCTGCCGGGCAAAATCCTTGGATATCGCCCACGAAGCGTACGTACTGAAACGATATCCGCGGTTGTAATCGAATTTCTCCACCGCATTCATCAGCGAAAGATTTCCTTCGCTGACCAGATCGCTCAGATTGGTTCCGGATGCAAGATGCTTATTGGCAATACTGATAACCAGGCGAAGATTGATTTCGATGAGAAAGGATTTGATGTCATCGGCCTGCTGGAGAAACGATTCGACACGATCGAGGATTTCACTGGGCGGACAGGGACCGGTCAACTTTGGTAATTCTTTTTGAATCAATGACTTAAGATAGTTATATCTGCGAAACAGTATCGATTCCTGATCGCGATTCAAAGTCAAACCGGGCGATGAAGAATCGCATAGGTTTTTCCAATCGCCTTGAAGGATCGCTTTTTCCGCATGGATATCGGAGAATTCATGGCTATCGACAAAGTTGATTTTTCGTGAGAAAATGTCTTTCGCGCGACGTTTATTGACAATTCGGTAAATTGAGCTGCGACTTCGGTGAAACTTATCGACAAGCTGGGATACTTGGGTACCTTGGCGAAATAGACGAAAGATCTGTGCGATTTCCTTGTGGCCAACGGAGGGTTTTCGGCCCGGTATAATGGATTGATCGGGGAATCGATCTTGTTGGTGCTTTAGGATATAACGAATCGCTTCGCGAGAACGGCCCATTCTTGCAGAAATTTGAGTAATTGCCTGGGTCTGGGAGAATCCGCCGGTTTGAGCCAGTTGTTTTGCATCATCGATGATCCGTTGTCGTTCCAAAGGATCGACGTGCGTAAACCTTTTGTTTCGAAGAACTTCCGGATGAATCTGAACAAAACGATTCAAGACGGATTCGCTATACGCCAGGCGTTTGTGACCATCTTGGAAAAGGAACATCCGGCCGAAAAGGCCGATTTTTCGCCAGCGCTGAAGGGTTTTTCGGGAAACCTGGAGTTTCTCGCAGGCCTGCTCGACTGTAAAAATGCGTTGAGTCTGGATTTCAGCCGGTTCAGGAACGCGGCAGCTTTGCTTATAGATAAAGACGGCAAGGTCGTTTTGGAGTTCGCTGCCTGGAATGAGTTCGTCAGAAAACTCGGTTTTAGGGCGAAATTCGGTGATTCGAAAGCAAATAAAATCATAGGGATAGGATTGATTTGGATCGATAATAGGTATTAATTCTTCGGCGGCGGCGATCTGTTTGAGCTTTTGCGGCCGTGGGGCGTAACGAAGCTCGGTACATAGCTGTTCAATCCGTTTGTTTTGAAATCGAATCATATTTGTCAAGAGTATTCTATCGTATTTTAGCGATGATAACAACGATAAATCGATGATTTTCTTAGGTGTCTAAATGTCGAATACTTGTAGGTGAAACAGCATGTTTCGAGACAAAACGCAGAAATTGGCAGATCGAACCCGAATTTTTTCGCAAATATTGGGGGTACTTGGACATAAATATCAAGTCGATTTGATATTGCAGCAAGATAGTGACAAATAATGGTGGTAATAGTCGATATGTATTTAAGATAGATGCTGTTTTCCATATCTCGAAAATTCCTGTAAGTCTCTGCACGGCCGTACTATATAGAAAATTTGTCTTACATTGCTGGAATAGTGGCAATAATCTATCCAACAGGTCCGGACCGTTAAGATGGGTATCTATATTGGATGTTTCATAGTAAAAACACGGGAGGGTTTTCAGATCGAAAACGCGGTATTTTGAAAATCCTGTGCAATTTATGTAATTGAATGCGCATTATTTGTATGTGGAAATGGTAAGATACACAAGGTAGAAATCCATGTTTTTTTCGCGGTTTTTGGCGCAGGAATGCGGTTTTTGTTCGCGAAAATGTGCGCGTTTTTTCATGGTCAAATATTAAATATTACATGTCTATTAATCCTGCTAACTCGGTCGATTATCGATGGGAGAAATTTGTATAGTGGGAATACGAAGAACGCAAAGTGGTTAGTCGGACGGCTCTCTGTGAACTATATGGCTCCGGGTGAGATTCCTCACGCCAAGGCGCCAAGGCGCAAAGAAAAATCATGGACAGGATTTACAGGATTAACATGATTTTGTTTTACCACGAAAGGCACGAAAAGAAATATTCACTACCAAAACGCCAAGCCGCGAAGAAAAATTATCCGCGGATTTCGCGGATTACTCGGATTGTAGATACAATATATTCAACACAAAGCACCCAAGGAATTATTTTTGACACGATTAACAGGATTTACAGGATTGTGTGAAAGGAAAAAAATCGTTGCGGATGGGTCGGGTTGGGATTAGGATAAGGAGCATGGAGACCAATAAGGATTGGACCTGGAGTACATGAAACGCGTTGAGACAATCCATCACGATAAAATCCATCGGCAGGTGATTTCAAAACAACGAGTCGCCGATCATGGCGAGGTGTTCACCTCTAAGCGGGAAGTCAATGCCATGCTGGATCTGGTCAAACAGGAAACCGAGCGAATCGAATCCCGCTTTCTGGAACCCGCCTGCGGGACGGGCAATTTTCTTGCGGAAATTCTGGAGCGTAAACTGAGCGTCGTTGAATCCCGCTACGGCAAAAATCCGTTGGAATACGAACGCTATGCCGTGATCGCGATGACCAGTCTGTACGGTATCGACATTCTGGAAGATAATGTCGCAAAGTGCCGCGAACGACTTTTCGACATTTTTAACGCCAACTATGTATGTCTTTTCAAAGAGGAATGCCTTAACGCCGTCCGCTTCATCCTCCAGCGCAATATCGTCTGGGGGGATGCTCTAACCCTTAAGACCGTCGGCGACAATCCCCAGCCGATTGTCTTTTCCGAATGGTCGCCCGTCAATGGCGGGATGATTAAACGCAGGGATTTCGCGTTCGAGGAGTTGCTGTCCTTTGCCGGGATGAAAGAAAAGCCCCTGTTTTCCGATCTGGGAGAAGAGGTCTTTTTCCCGACGCCGGTTAAGGAGTTCCCCGTAACCCATTACCTGAGACTTGCCGATGTTGAACAGTCGTAATTACAATCCCGACGTTCTGACTTGCCTGGCCAACCTCAGCAGCGACGAGGTCTTTACCCCACCGAAAATGGCCGATCGGATTCTGGATCTATTGCCCTCGCAAATCTGGAGTGATAAGAATACCCGATTTCTCGATCCGTTCTGCAAATCCGGCGTCTTTCTCCGCCAGATCGCCGGACGATTGGACAAAGGTCTGGAAACGCAAATCCCCGACCGGCAACAGCGGATGAACCATGTTTTCACGAATCAACTATTCGGCCTTGCGATCACGGAATTGACGGCCCTGCTCTCGCGCCGATCGGTCTATTGCTCCAAGAAGGCCGACGGCAAATACTCCGTCTGCGACGCCTTCGACAATCCCCAGGGCAATATCCGGTTCAAGCGCGTTGAGCATACCTGGGACGACGGCCGTTGCGTGTTCTGCGGCGCAAGCCAGGAAAATTACGAACGCGGCGGGGAACTGGAAACCCACGCCTATCAGTTTATCCATACGGAAAAACCCGAGGAAATCCTCAATATGAAATTCGATGTTATCATCGGAAACCCGCCCTATCAATTAAACGATGGGGGGTTTGGAAGAAGCGCGTCACCTATCTATAACAGATTTGTCGAACAGGCAAAAAAACTTAATCCGCGTTTTTTGACCATGATCATCCCTTCGCGATGGTTCGGTGGGGGTAAGGGTTTAGACGAATTTCGTGCTAAGATGCTTGACGATAACCATATTCGCAAGATCGTTGACTTCGAGGACTCTTCGGAGGTTTTTCCAGGTGTAAGTGTTGCTGGGGGAATATGCTATTTTCTTTGGGAACAGAACAGCACCGGTCCCTGTGAGATTATCAACATGCATAATGGCGTTCAAGCCGTCTCTATACGGAACCTTGATGCCAGCGTCAAAAGTGTCCTTATGCGGCGTTGCCGAACATGGACCATTC
>CAYLSB010000104.1:0-13781 GCA_964386005.1 uncultured Pirellulales bacterium
CCGCCAAACTGCCCCAAGCCCGGCCGCCAAACCGGATTACCCTCGATCGTGCCGGGATGCAAATCCGCCGCATCAGGCACTTCCTGGCCTTCGTCTTCATCCAGACGCCAATGAGCTGCAACCCCCGTTTCGGGACATACAACCCCCGGATATAACCAGTGATCCACAAGCAACGCGAGATCTTCAAGATCGACCTGGCAATTGCCATCCAGGTCCCCGATCGGGCAATCAAGACAATAGCCGGTTGAAATTACTGCCATTAGGATGGCTAAAATGGGGGGAATGGTCCTATAAATGTCGGAGCGAAATGTTTTAATCATCGTCACACATGCTCTCCAAGGGTCGAGTCAATCATACATTGCGTAGAGAAGAGTCTCTCTGGATCGATTGTGTTTCAGTTTTAGAATGACAATCGATCTTATATCATCGGATCGACTGACCAATTCTTCAGATATGTTCATTATACAAAAACTTGCGACCCGATGCAAGCATAGATAGAAGAAGCCGCGAATTGCCCATTCGTCACATCCTGCTCAATTTAACAGAATGGTCTGCTTCCAAAACAGAACCTGGGCTCTGTCAGGTCACAATAACATAAAGGCGGGTTTCGTGCCCCCCTCTTGCTGGCTTGTTTGCTGATTACAATCGCCAAGGGGCCCGCATGGGACGGGCAAGCATGGAATTGGCCTGGGCGTTGTTGGTGACTACTTCGCTCGTCGGATCCCAGAGGAGCTTGGCGCCGTCGAGTTGCATGGAGATATTGAGCAAGTGACAGATCGCGGCGGTGTGGTAGCCGACTTCAGCGGAGGCGAAGGGTTGCTGGCGGCTCTTGACGCAGTCCAGGAAGTTTCGATGGTGACCTCGGGTACGCCCGAGGTTGACATCGTTGGGACCGATCTTGGTCTTGAGCAGATCGGGATTGCCGGCCTCCAGGGAGCAGCCATGAATGTGCACGAAGATCCATCCGTCGGTACCGACAAACTTGATGCCGCGGGGTTCGTTGCTGGTGCCGATCATCTCGACCCCGTTGGCATACGTGCATTTAAACTCGAAGTTGAAGTAGGTATTGTAGAGCTTGCTCTTGGGTAATTCGCCTTTGGCCCAGTACTCGACGGGCATGGTGTTATCCGTGCCGTTGCCAAGCTGACCAATGTCGATAACATGGGCTCCTCGGTCGGTCATCTCGCCACCGCCATGGTTCATGATGAACCGCCAGTAGAAGTGACAGCGTTTGTCATTGTAGGGGACCATCGGCGTATGACCGAGCCACATATCCCAGTCAAGTTCCTTCGGGATGGGCATTTCCGGGTGGTCGCCGGTGTCATTGATAATGGCTTGATGATGTCCTTCGATGCAGGGCAGGTTCACAATCATCGTCCGGAGCTTGCCGATTTTTCCGCTGCGTACCAGTTCGCAGGCGTAACGGCCGCTTTCGTTGGAGCGTTCGTGACTGCCGGTTTGCAGGATCCGACCGTACCGCTTGACGGCGGCATAGACGGCTTTGCCCTCGGCGATGGTGTTGGTCAGGGGCTTTTCACAGTAGATATCCTTGCCGGCCCTGGCGGCGGCGATGCTCGTCAGGCCGTGCCAGTGGTCGGGCGTGCCGATGCTGACGGCATTGACATCCGTTTCTTTGGCCAACAGTTCGCGGAAATCGCCGTACGCGCGGCAGTCGGAATTTTTGTACGCGCCGTTCACCATGTCCATCGCCGCCTTGCGGTTGTTGGTGTCCACGTCGCAGACGGCCACCACTTTGACATCCGGATGCTGAAGAAAGTTGGCCAGGTTCCCGCGCCCCTGGCCCCCCGTGCCGATTCCGGCCATGACGATTTTCTCGCTGGCAGCATTCTGGCCGAAAACACGCGACGGCACGAAGGTCGGAATCGCGATGGCGCCGGCGCCGACGGCTGTGGTCTTCAGGAACGTACGACGATTCATTCGGTTCATCTTCATCACCTTTCAGATTGTTACATGTCTTATATCTTTAGAATATCCGAAATCAGGCAGCCCTCGCAAGGGCAAAAGGCGCGGATATTGGCTTCCGGAGTCAGCGGCGAGACCTCGCAGCCGGGCATGAGAATAAATGGTTCGCCCGCTTTCGCGAAACAATCGCGGGCGGCGGCGGCGACGGTCCGGGGCGTTCCCTGGACGAGGATGGCCGACGGATCGAAGTTGCCGCACAGGGTAATCGCGGGTCCGACATCCTTGCGCGCCTTGTCCAGCGCGACCATCCAATCGCAGTCGATGATATCGGCGCCGCTACGGGCCATGTGGCCGATTGTGGGGGAGACATTGCCGCAGATGTGCAGCTTGACGGCCGCGCCGGCGTTATGAATCCCGGCGATCAGTTTGGTTTCCAGCGGCAGGACGTACTGCGAATACAATTCGGGCCCGATCAAACTGGCGGCCGCATCGCCGATGCCGATCATATCGGCCCCGGCTTTGATTTGCTCGCGGGCAAACAGGATGGCCTTGTCCACCAGAATATCGCCGGCCTCCAGGAACATCTCGGGCCTATCGAACAAATCCATCAGTGTGGTCTCGACACCCCGAAGATCGCCATACTCGGCCAGGGGGCCTTCGATCCAACCCAGAACACTGTGTGTCTTGCCAACCTCGGCGGCCAGAAGCCGTACGCCCTCGATGCGGTCGATGACTCTCGGCGCTTTCAACAGGTCCACCTGTCGCAGTCGTGCCACGTCATCGGGTCCGTTGAGAATCCAGCCGTTCGGCTTGCCAACGCCGTCGGCCGGGTAGTCGAGCTGCATTCCGTAAGCCGATGCCTCCCGCCAGGGATCGCTGATGACGCTGATCTGGTCAAGATGGAAAGCCCGAACGACGCCAAGCTGGGATTTGGCAAGGACCTTTGCGTCAACGTAGTAGTCGCGATACGTGTGGCCGACAAAGTGAGCGGCCCATGCCATAAAAATTGGCGTTACGGCCGGTCGATCCACCGGCTGACGATTCAATGTTGCGTAAATCCGTTCCTTCGGTGTCATCGACGACCGCATAATCCGTTCCATTTCCGAAAAGGTTCCCCCACATCGGGAGATTATCTTACTGTATATCAGACGATCCGACAATCCCGGATATTTCAACCAAAATCCACCGATTTCGAGGCGCTTCCCCATGGACGAGGGTTGTTGGGACCGCCATGGAGGGATCGTCCCGGCCCGGAAACCAACCGGGGGTGAAATACGATTGCATAATCACTCGAATCCGGTTATGGTATGCGCGTACTTTCGATCGGTACGACATGACATCGGACGTGGATGATTGGAGAAAATGATGACCAAAAAGGGCAATGTGGTAATCGCGCAATCCGGCGGGCCGACCGCGGTGGTCAACTCCAGCGCATGCGGGGTGATTCAGGAGGCGATGAAATCCGGTAAGTTCGGTCGTATTTATGGAGCTACCAACGGCATTCTGGGCATATTGAGGGAAGACCTGTTCGATGTCTCCTCAGAAACTCCGGAGTCCATCGACGCCCTCAAGCGTACCCCCTCCGCGGCCATGGGTTCATGCCGTTACAAGCTCAAATCCATGGAGCAGTCGCGGGCGGAGTACGAGCGGATTCTGGCTGTCCTCAAGGCACACGACATCCGTTACTTTTTCTACGCGGGCGGCAATGACTCCATGGATACCGCCGACAAGATCAATACGCTGGCCGCCGAAATGAAATACGATCTGGTCTGTATCGGCATTGCCAAGACCATTGACAACGATCTGGCCTTCACCGACCACTGCCCGGGCTATGGCTCGGTGGCCAAGTATGTGGCAACCAGCGCGATGAACGCCGGCCGGGATACCGAGGCGCTCTACACGACCGACACGTGCACGATCCTGGAAGTCATGGGCCGTAACGCCGGCTGGATCGCCGCGGCGACGGGGCTGGCTCACCGCGGCCCCGAAGACGCTCCGCACCTGATCTACATGCCCGAAGCGGCGTTCACATTCGATAAATTCGTCGAGGACGTCAAAGCGGTTCACAAACAGATCGGTCGGGTCTTCATCGTCGTCGGTGAAGGCCTCAAGGATGCCGACGGGAAATACATCACCGCCGACGCCGGAAAGTTCGGCAAAGACAGTTTCGGTCATGCACAGCTCGGCGGCGTCGCCGAGATGCTCAAGGCGGTCATCGAAGATCAGGTCGGCATCAAGACCCGCTTCAACAAGCTCGGAACCAATCAGCGATCGGCCATGCACTTTGCCTCGCTGACCGACGTCAACGAGGCCTATATGTGCGGACAGGCCGCGGTCAAAGCCGCCCTGTCCGGTATCAACGGCAAGATGATCACGCTGGTCCGCGAAGAGGCCGAAGACTATAAGTGCACGACCGGTTTCGCGGAACTACGAGACGTCGCCAACGGCGAAAAGAAGGTCCCCCGCGAGTATATCAATGAAGCCGGCAACGGCGTCACTCAGGCCATGCTTGACTATGTCCGCCCGCTTGTGTATGGGCAGGCGCCCGTCACCGTCGGCATCGACGGATTGCCGGTCTATATGCGATTCGAACGAAAAAATATCGATAAAAAATTGCCGAAATATATGTAATCAGGGATCGCGAATGCAGGATCTTTTTGAACTACGAAACAAATCCATCGTCATCACCGGCGGCGCCGGGGTTTTGTGCGGAGCCATGGCTCTTGAACTCGCCCGGAGGGGCGCGAAAATCGGCGTGGCGGATTACGACGAATTCCGGGCGATCGCCTTGAGCCGAACCATTGAATCCGAAGGCCGAACCGCCCTGCCGTTGAAGCTCAACGCCCTGGATCGTTCCAGCGTCGAACAGGCCGTTCAGAAAGCCGTCCGGCAATTCGGTCAAATCGACGTACTCATCAACGGAGCCGGCGGCAACAAAAAGGACGCCACCTGCAGCCCGCCGGTGACCTTCTTCGATTTGCCCGACTCGGCCATCCGTGCGGTGTTCGACCTCAACTGCATGGGCACGATCATCCCCAGCCAGATCGTCGGCCAGCACATGGCCGATCGCGGCGAGGGCGTTATGATCAACATCTCTTCGATGAATGCCTTTCGCCCGTTGACCAACATCGCCGCGTATTCCGGAGCCAAGGCCGCCATCAGCAATTTCACGCAATGGTTGGCCGCCTATATGGCCCAGCGCCATTCGCCGAGGATCCGCGTCAATGCGATCGCCCCGGGATTTTTCCTGACCGAGCAGAATCGATTTCTCCTGACCGACGAAAAAACGGGCGAACTGACCGCGCGCGGAAAAACGATTCTCGATCACACCCCGATGCGGCGGTTTGGCGAACCGGGCGATCTCATCGGCACCATCATCTGGTTGATCAGCGAGGCATCCCGTTTCGTTACCGGCATTGTCGTTCCCGTCGATGGGGGCTTTTCGGCCTTCAGCGGCGTATAACAACCATCTTCATCCAATCGAGGCGTTATGGCACCGACCGATCCGGCAAAACCCTTACAAGACCTCAAGCCCACGAAACCATTTTTCGTCGGTATCGACTCCGACGGCTGCGTCTTCGACACCATGGGGATTAAGCATCGCGAATGTTTCTGCCCGATGCTGATCGGATACTTTCACCTTCAGCCCGTCGCGCAGGCCGCGCGCGAATGCAAAGACTTTGCCGACCTGTTCTCCAAAACCCGAGGCGCCAACCGCCACAAGACAACGATACGAATCCTTCGCGAGTTGCTTCCGACGCATCCGATGGTCGTCGAGCGCGGCTTCAAGATCCCGCCGTTTGCGGCCTACGCCCGCTGGGTGGATGATCCGAAAAGTCTCCTGAGCAACGAAGGTCTCAAGCAGGCCATCGCTGCGGCGTCCAACGAACAAGACAAGGCCGAGCTTCAACAGGCCCTCACCTGGAGCATTCGCGTCAATGAACTCGTGACCGAGATCGTCAAGGGCATTCCGCCGTTTCCCTTCGTCAAGGAGTCGCTGCAAAAACTCGCCCCCGCCGCCGATGTGATCTGCTGCTCGGCGACGCCGACCGAGGCCCTTGTCCGGGAATGGCAGGAACACGGCATCGCCGAGTTCCCCCGTGTCATTGCCGGCCAGGAAATGGGTACCAAGGCCGAACATCTTCGGTACGCCGCCGAAGGCAAATACGCCGCCAACCACGTCCTGATGATCGGCGACGCTCCCGGTGACTTCAAGGCGGCACGTTCGATTCAGGCCCTGTTCTACCCGATCAATCCCGGCAACGAGACGCATTCATGGAAGCGATTCTTCGAAGAGGCCTTCGACAAATTCCTCAAGGGCCAATACGCCGGCGATTACGAAGCCAAACGGATTGCCGAGTTCGATGCTCTTTTGCCTGAAATCCCTCCGTGGAAATCCTGATGTACGAGGAATAATGCCATGGTGATTGCATGCCAAAATCGCGAGGGTTCCGTTTCAATGGCTGAGGCGGCGCAGGCCGTTCGCCGCCACTTTTCCGACGTCAACTGCAGCGGCAAGCGGATACTTCTGATTGCGCCGGACAACACCCGCTCCGGCCCCATCGGTGAAATTTTCCAGACGATCTTCGACTGCATTGACGGCCGGGCGGCCGCATTCGATGTCCTCTTCGCGCTGGGTACGCATCAGCCGATGAGCCCTGAGCAAATGTGCAAACGCCTGTCGCTTTCGGCCGAGCAGCGCAAAAGCCGTTATGCCAAAGTCCGCTTCTTCAACCACGACTGGGACAAACCCGAAACCTTCCGCTCGATCGGTACGATTACCGCCGACCAGATCGGCGAAATCTCCGACGGCCTTTTCCGCGAATCCGTCGATGTCGCCGTCAACAAGCGGATCTTTGATTACGACGAATTGTTAATCCTCGGGCCCGTGTTTCCGCACGAGGTCGTCGGTTTTTCCGGCGGTCACAAATATATCTTTCCCGGCATCGCCGCCGCCGAGATCATCAACTTCTTCCACTGGCTCGGCGCTGTCGTAACCAATCCCTGGATCAACGGCAACATCGACACCCCCACCCGCAGGGTCGTCGAAACCGCCGCCGGAATGATCGCGATTCCCCGAAAACTTTTCGCGGTCGTCGCCGTCGAAAATCAACTCAAGGGCTTGTTCATCGGCGAAGTCCCCGACGCGTGGCGACAGGCCGCCGAATTATCCCGGCAGGTGCATATCGTATATACGGATCGTACCTATAATACCATCCTCGGAATCGCTCCGGAAATGTATGACGACATCTGGACGGCCGGTAAAGTCATGTACAAGCTCGAACCCATCGTCGCCGACGGCGGGACGGTAATCATCTACGCACCGCACATCACCGAGGTCTCGTACACGCACGGCAGGATTCTGGACCAGATCGGTTACCACACCCGCGACTATTTTCTCAAACAGTGGGACCGCTTCAAGGATTTTCCGCGCGGAGTCTTGGCTCATTCCACTCACGTCAAGGGCATCGGCACATTCAAGGACGGCGTCGAAAAGCCGCGGGTACATGTGGTACTCGCCACGCGGATTCCGAAATCCCGCTGCGACAAGATCAACCTCGGTTATAGGGATCCCGACTCGATCCAAATCGCCGATTATGAAAACAAACAGCGCGAAGGCATTCTGGTCGTGCAACACGCCGGAGAATTACTGCATCGTCTGAAAAGCGGCTTCATCCCCAAAATTCCAAAAGAATAGTCAATAATGTATAGTCGTATTATATATAATATCATTTGATAAGGAGAACAACATGTCACAAGCGGATATCGGACTCATCGGCCTGGCCGTCATGGGCGAAAACCTCATCCTGAACATGGAAAGCAAGGGCTTTACCGTCGGGTGCTTTAATCGTACGGTTTCCAAAGTGGACGACTTCGTCAATGGCCGTGCCAGAGGCAAGAACATCATCGGCTGCCACAGCATCGAGCAGTTGGTCGCCTCATTGAAAAAACCCCGCAAGATCATGCTGATGGTCAAGGCCGGCCAGGCCGTCGATGACTTCATCGAGCTGTGCCTGCCGCACCTGGAAGACGGCGACATTCTCATCGACGGGGGCAACAGCCATTTCCCCGACACCAGCCGCCGCACGCAATACGTCGAGAGCAAAGGCAAGCTCTACATCGGCACCGGCGTATCCGGCGGCGAGGAAGGCGCCTTGCTTGGCCCGTCGATCATGCCCGGGGGAAGCCCCGCCGCATGGCCCCACGTCAAACCGATCTTTCAGAAGATCGCCGCGCACACCGCACAGGGCGAATCCTGCTGCGACTGGGTCGGCGAAAAGGGAGCCGGCCATTTCGTCAAGATGGTCCACAACGGCATCGAATACGGCGACATGCAGATGATCTGCGAGATTTATCACCTCATGAGTCAGGGTCTCGGTATGACCAACGACGAGATGCACAAGGTATTCGCCGAATGGAATGCCGGCGAGCTGGATTCGTACCTTATCGAGATCACCCGGGATATTCTCGCCTTCAAGGATGAAGAAGGCAACGAGGTGGTCGATCTCATCCTCGACACCGCCGGCCAGAAAGGCACGGGCAAGTGGACGGTCGTCGCCGCTCTCGATGCCGGCCAGCCATTGACGCTGATCGGCGAGGCGGTCTTCAGTCGTTGCCTGTCGGCCGTCAAGGAAGAGCGGGTCAAGGCCGCCGGGATCCTCAAAGGGCCCAAACGCAAGTTCCGCGGCAACAAGCCCGCCTTCATCAACGACCTGCGGGCGGCCCTGTATGCCTCCAAGATCGTCAGTTATGCCCAGGGATATCAACTCATGCGCGCCGCCGCCAAAGAGAACCAGTGGAACCTCAATTATGGCGGCATCGCCCTGATGTGGCGCGGCGGGTGCATCATCCGCTCGGCCTTTCTCGGCAAGATTCGCGACGCATTTGCCAATAATCCAGAGCTTGATAATCTGCTTTTGGATCCGTTCTTTCAGGAGGCCACCGAGAAGGCCCAGCCGTCCTGGCGCCATGTCGTCATGACGGCCGTCAAGCTCGGGGTGCCGGTTCCGGCGATCAGCGCGGCCTTGTCCTACTACGACGGCTATCGCAGCAAACGGTTGCCCGCCAATCTCCTGCAGGCCCAGCGCGACTACTTCGGCGCCCACACCTACGAGCGAGTCGATCAACCTCGCGGTCAGTTCTTCCACACCAACTGGACCGGCCGCGGCGGTTCCACCAGCGCATCGACCTATACCGTATGAGGAGGTAACGGAAGTCGGAAACACGCAAGGAAACGAGACGAGTGACGGAAAGACAAAAACATTATCGAGAAGTGCAAAAAGTCCTGTGGATCGTTCTGGGGCTCAACTGGGCGGTCGCCATCGCCAAGATACTGTACGGCCTTAAATCCCATTCCGCAAGCATGACGGCCGACGGTTATCATTCGCTTTCCGACGGCACCTCCAACCTGATTGGTCTGATCGGCATCTATTTTTGCGCCCGGCCCGAGGATGAGGATCATCCCTACGGCCACAAAAAATACGAAACGCTCTTCGCCCTCGGCATCGCCGCCATGCTGTTCATGGTGGCCTTCAACCTTGCCAAAAACGGCATCCTCAAGTTCGCCAATCCCGGAATCCCGCAGGTCGATGTCCTCTCGTTCGCCGTCATGGTGTTCACCATCCTGGTCAACATCACCGTCATGTCCTATGAATACCGCAGAGGGACCGCGCTCAACAGCGATATCCTCATCGTCGATTCCATGCATACTCGCGCCGATGTCTTCACTTCCCTGTCCGTGATCATCGCCCTGATCGGCGTCAAACTCGGTTTGCCCGTCCTCGATCCCGCCGTCACCCTGATCATCGCCGGATTCATCGCTTGGTCGGCCTATCTGATCATCCGCCAGGAATCCCGCATCCTGTGCGACTCCGTTGCCATCGCCGACACCGGGAAAATCGAGGAAGCCATCCTGCGGATCGACGGCGTCAGGGGCAGCCACAAGATCCGTTCCCGCGGACGACTCGACGATATCCATCTGGACCTCCACGTTCAGGTGGATGGAAACATGGCCCTGCGGGATTCGCACCGCCTGAGCCATCGCATCCAGACGGAGATCATGGCCGCCTTTCCCCAGGTCACCGATGTCCTGGTCCACCTGGAACCGAATCCGGCGAGGGGAACCGATTGAGTCGCAAAGGGGTTCGATACAGTCGTTCAGGAGATGAACTCGAAGGGGTTTCCGAATCCATGCCGTACGGTCTTCGTGGAAGGCCGTATTCCGTCACGGCCGTTTGTCTTTCCGGGCTTGAGCCGCCAATCCGGATTTGTACCGGCACGACATGTCGTGCCCGATTGTAGGGGATGACGGCATCTGCTCGTAGGCAAATAAGGACATAATAGGAATCTGACATCTTAAATAGGTTCGGGTGTCTGACCCGAATGGTACTTCCTTACGCGGCATGGCGGGCCTTCCAGAGTCATCGAGTGATCTTAAGTGAGGGGTAATGGTTTTGGTCTCGCGTGATCATTCGGGGGTTCATTTCGGCCGGGTCGCCACGGAACCCGATGGTCGGCGATCTCTCGGAGCAGGGTTCGGTAAATCGACGGCAACTTCCACACCGGTTCAATCGCCATCCCCGGGCATACAACTCCACGATCTCCGCCCACCGATAATGGATAACCAGTCTGCTAATAGCCCTGAAGGGCGTAACACGATCAATCCCGAAGGGATTGAACCCGAATAGCCCCGGATGCAATCCGGGGGATTGAAATCGGCAACCCCTCTTGTTATATTCCTCCATTACCGACCCCGAAGGGGTCGAACGAAACTCGACGATTGGAAATGGATAAACGATGACAACGTACACTCAAATTCTCTATCACATCGTCTTCGGCACCAAAGACCATTACGGTTGTCTCGACCTTAATCGTCACGTCGCCTTGTGCCACTGCCCCGCTATCCGATCATAATACGACATGCAATTATTTTCTCAATCCCGTCTTTATTTCTTTGTCAGCCGTAGCATAACCGTCCCGCTTTGTGTAGGGGCACACGGCAAGTGCCCTTTGGAGGGCCGCACTCTGTTGCGGCCGTGTCATACCGGCGCAGGCCGGTATCCAGACGTAAATCGGTTCCGGGCTTTGACCCCTTTTTTGTTTGTTGGGGCAATCCCCCGTGATTGCCCATTCCGTGTCATACCGGCGCAGGCCGGTATCCAGATGTGGCACAACCGTCCCGGTTGTGTAAATTCTCTTGCCATCCCTCTTGATCCCGATACAATTTCTCCTATGGCAAAGAAAAAGAAAGAGGATTCATCCAAACTCCCCGCCGGCCGACCATCGGCCCTCGTCGATACCCGCGTCATCTACTGCGACTTCATGCGGCCCCGCTGCGTCCAACTCCATCGCGTCCTCAAACCCACCGGATCCTTCTACTACCACTGCGACTGGCACGCGAAACCGTTTTCTGACTCCTCACGAGATTTCCCTTCGCATTTTACACAGATTCTCGATATAATGTCTTTGACATGAACGAGGATCGACTATGAGAGTATCCGCCAGAACAATCCATGACCTAGCCACCGGAAAATCCGGAGGCACTATCGCGTCTTTGCCTTCGCTCGTTGAGGTGGAATACGCACCGATCGTATCACTCGCAATTCCAAAGCCGCTTACTGGTGTGCCGCACCCAATTCCGTATCAAGGGAGCAAGCGGCAACTAGCGCAGTATATCGTCAGCCTCTTCCCAGCCGAGACCAAGCAACTCGTTGAGCCTTTTGCTGGTTCTGCCGCTGTTTCGCTCGCGGCGGGTCACATGAAGAGGGTCAAGCGGTGGGTGATCAACGATCTCCATCAACCGCTCATTGACCTTTGGGATAAGATCATCTGGAAGCCAGAGGACATTAGTGATAAGTATGAGAAAATTTGGAAAGCCCAGCTTGGTGACGAACGGACATACTACGATCGAGTGCGGGAGCGTTTCAACAAATACCATTGCCCTGAGGACTTCCTTTACCTGCTCGCTCGCTGCGTCAAGGCTGCGATTCGTTATAACTCTCGCGGCCAGTTCAATAACAGCCCCGATAACCGGCGTCTGGGGATGGTGCCGGATACGATGCGGCGTCACATCATGGGTGCTTCGGCGTTGCTGAAGGGTAAGTGTTCGCTCTCATCGGTGGATTGCCGGGAGGTGCTCGAATCCGCCAAACCCGGTGATCTTGTATATATGGACCCACCGTACCAAGGCGTCGTAGATACGCCCAACCATCGATACCGACACGGAATTGCCTATGAGGAGTTCGTTGTGGCACTCGATGGATTGCGGCGCAAGGGCATAGCGTTCATCGTCAGCTACGACGGTCGCACAGGAACCAAACGGCACGGTCGTACCCTGCCGGCGTCGCTCGGACTTAAGCATGTTGAAATTCCCGCCGGTCGCTCCACACAAGCGACTCTTCTCGGACGCGATGACAGTACATTTGAATCGTTATATCTCTCCCCGGAAATTAGTGTCGATGAAGTTCACTTGCGACGCGGGCCGCGAGCAAAAGCTTCAATGGCCACCTTATTCCCGGAGTTCGTCTGATGCCAGGGAAGCTGTCCAAGGCGGCGCGTAAAGCGTTGAATGCCGTCACGGGTAAACGATCTCGTATCGTTGTTGACCACATTCTCAAGTATGGTTCGATCACGACCGACGATCTCAAAGAAAAGTACGGCTATGACCATCCACCCCGCGCGATCAAAGATGTCTCCGATCAGGGCATTCCACTGGTCAAGTCGATTGTCAGCAAGAAAGACGGAAAGAGGACGGCGGAGTATCGTTTCGGCGATTTGGACAACATAACTCCCGGGCGCATTGGAGGGAGGGCCAGTTTCCCCAAGGCGTTCAAGCAAGCCCTCGTCGCGGAGTATGGTAACCAGTGTTGTATCTGCAGCTCTCCGTTAGTGCCGCGTTATTTGCAGATCGACCACCGCATCCCGTACCGGGTTGCCGGTGATGGCGTTTCTGCAACGCTCAATGTGAAGGATTACATGCTCGTATGCGGTTCCTGCAACCGTGCCAAGTCATGGTCTTGCGAGCACTGCCCGAACGGTCTTGTCGGCAAAGACCCAAAGGTCTGCGCCGAATGCTACTGGGCAAATCCGCTGAAATACTCGCATGTCGCAACGCAGGATATACGACGGCTCGACCTGACTTGGACCGGTTCTGAAGTCCCCGATTTCGATGCCGCAAAGGCCAAGGCTGGTCCTGAAGACGGCGCGCTGCCGAAATTCGTCAAGGATGCCCTACGGCGGATTGTTTATGGTAATGGTCCAGATACGGAGCCGCATGTATGAGTGGAAATGCGGGCGGTATCGTCATTTCGTCCAAGGCCGGCTGCCCCGACATCGACTCCTTCGAAGCGGTGATGACCCGCGAAGACCGCACCAAGGGTTTCTTCATCGCCTTCGACTTCTCCTCCGACGCCCTCACCGAAATCGACGCCTTCTTCCGCAAATCCCACAAGGTGATTATTCCGTTGACGGTGCAGTCAATCTTGGATGGTGATATCGCCCAAAAACTCGCGTAGAAGCACCCGTCTCGCTTGTTAGATGTAGCACAAGCGTCCTCGCTTGTGTAAATTGTATTACATCCGTCCCGGTTGTGATAAAAAGAAATGCTCAAGCGAGACGCTTGAGCTACCTCTTTCCCGGACTCCGAAGGTGTCCAACCCGAATAGCCCCGGATGAAATCCGGGGAATGAAATTCACATCCTCATCTTTTATCTTTATTTTCCTATCAGGCCCAAAGAGCCGGCAGATTTTGGCCGGGCAGCATAAGCCCCCGGAACCGAGATCCCCGCCCACACCCTTTTTCATGTTTAGCCCGGATATTTCACCGAATCTGAATATTTTCGATGAACAAAATGGCCTAA
>CAYLSB010000105.1:0-13550 GCA_964386005.1 uncultured Pirellulales bacterium
TCGTCGATGCCGAATACGGAAACGACGCCGCCAACTGGATGGCCGCCACCCCGACCCCGGGGCAATGAACCATGCCGGATCGGATGAAATCGGGTTTCATACGTTTGGAATGAATATTGAATCGTACCGAAAATTCAAACCAAAGAGTGTCTGGTTTGTGCCCTGATCCTATTCAACAAGATGGGCAATATTGAAAATGATACGATAATGATATTTTTGAGAAAATCGGGATTGTAAGGGGTTTGGGTGGTTGGTATAATTGCATAACAACCTTGTGGGGTGGATTTGGAGTGGACGGAAAGGGCGATTGATGGACAGGGCTGAATCTTTACGGAAAAACGACAAATCCGATAATGGAACCGTGGGGCGAGGAGATAAAAGCGGCGAACAGGAAGGCGGAGGCGTGATCGAGCGGAAATGGTTTCTAAAATAAGTATTATCCGATGTAATTTATTTGTAGTATTGGGGCTTGTGGTTTGTGCGGGGGGACGAACGGAGGCGGCGGTCTTTGAAGCGGGATGCGTTTACACATGGGGAATCTCTTCGGATGATGCCGGGATTCTCAATGGTCGAATCCTGACGGATGCCGTCGTACGAATCGAGGGAATCCGGCGATTGGGAGAAGGAAACGGCGGATTCGACATTTCGTTTCTGCGAGATCCGGAGATTGGATTTTCGCAGACTCCAAACATCACGAGTGAAGAAATCCCGCTCTATTCCTATGAAAATCAAGATCCCACTTCAGACCGCGTCGTGGTATTTTTCAGCGGAGTGGATAAAACGAACTCGCCGGTGTGGGACGTGTTTCGACGACCGTTCGTGATGCCCCTGGCGGACGGTTCGGCGATGGAGTACTCGTCCTCGACGCTGGAGCTGATGGATGCGCTGGGCAGCGGCCGATCATTCGGGCTGGGATTTCGGGTTACGGGTACGAGCGATTTCGAGGTTCGCTCGATCTTCCTGCAACTATCGATCCATGCGTTCGGCGATGCGCCCGCGGCTTCGCAGCAACGGATTTTCACGTTGATTTCGGACGACTTTTCGGGGGGACTGGACGGGTGGCGTGTGGTTGATCAGGGAACGATCGGAGGACCGTCGGCGTGGAGCATTGACAATAACCAGTTGCGTCAATCGGGGAATATCAGCCAGGCCAATCTTCAGCCGTCGGCGGTGGATATGCTGGGCACGCATCTGGTGTGTGAATTTGTCGTGGGATTGAAGGATTATCGTGCGGGGGTGGATCTTCGCGCCGTTGACGACGATTCGATGGGGTTGATGTTCCGGTATCAGGATGCGCAGAATTATTACCGGTTCTCATGGGATCTCCAGCGGTTGATGCGACGGCTGGTCAAATGCCGTCAGGGTCAGTTCACCGTTCTGGCGCAGGATTCGATCGGGTATGAAATCGGACGGACCTACAGGATCCAGGCCGCGTGTCAGGGCAAGGATCTTGCGATCACCATAGATGGCATGGAAATCTTTCGGGTTGAAGATGACGAGTTGTCCGAAGGTACGGTTGCGATGTATTGTTGTGCGCAACAGGGAGTAACTTTCGATCGATTTCGTTTGGAGGGCGTTGGCGAACATGAAGGACGATGGATGGCCCCGATCGCTACGGATGTGGCCAATGCGGGCCAGGCGCTGACGCTTTCGCTGGGTTCCGGTGATGAACCCGTCGATACGTCGTATTGGGCGGAGAATATCCCACAGGGTGCGATCCTGTCGGGTAACCGGTTTATCTGGACGCCGACTTCAGACCAGGGCGGAACGCATCATGTTCGATTTATGGCGGAAGCCGGCGGTATTTTTGACAGTCAAACGACCGCGATCGATGTGGAATGGCCGAACCATGCGCCGCAAATCGAACCGATCGGCAACCGGACCATAACGCCGGGGCGCACTCTGACATTTCCGATTCGGGCGACGGATGCCGATGGCGATGCGATACGGATTTTCTGTTCGCGGTTACCGTTGGGTGCCGAACTAACGTTGGACCGATTCGAATGGCGTCCGGAGCCGGAACAGGTCGGCATATATTGGATTATCTTTATTGCCACGGACGGCAAGGCCGGCGATATCGAGCGGATTCTTGTGAAAGTGGTTCCGAATCGCGCTCCCGTGTTTTTGGAGATCGGCGAGCAAACCGTTGACGTGGGACAACTGCTTTCGTTTGATATTCCCGTCTCGGATCCGGAGGGAGATGCCGTTGATGTGCAAATCGCGGATGGACCGGTCGGGGCACGGATCGACCATGGGCGATTTGAATGGCGGCCGGATTTCTCGCAGGTAGGGTACTATGAAATCCGGGTGGTCGCATCCGATGGGCTGGTGCAGACCGATACGATGGTGAAGGTGACGGTATTCCCCGCGAACCGGCCCCCGGTGTTCGATTGGCTGCCGAAAACCCTTTCGGCGTCGATCGGCCGGTTGACCACCTTTCCCGTATCGGCCCGTGACCCGGACGGCGATCCGGTATGGATATCCTGCGACACGCTTCCGACGGGAGCGATCTTTTCCGATAACACGTTTTCCTGGCTGCCGGGATCCATCCAGTCCGGAATCTTCCGAATCGAATTCGTGGCCCACGATGGACGATCCTCGGTATCACGGATTGTGGAGATTCGAGTGTTTTAATATCTATAATAACTTTATCTGCATATAAAAACCCCCCGGCTCTTGCGTCTTGCCCGCGACAGACTTCAAAAGTCAGGCGGCCTCATCCGGCCGCCTCCGATTTCTCAGAGAAGACCGTCGCCCCAAAAACCAACTTCATACCCACCTCCTTCAGTCCCCTCCGGCGTTGTCATTTCTATTATCAGATTCTTTTGGAAAAAAGATATCCGGAAAAATACCTAATCTGAAAAGGAAAATTACCGATAGGGACCAAATTATATAAAGATAATGGATATATTAAATCATATTACGTCCGGGGAATCTTATGCCGATTGTTTGTTCGATATCAAATAGATTGCGACGACGAATCCACGGAGTTCCCACCAAACTTCGAGTTACGACGTAATTCCATATCATTCGGCGTGTATCCTATGTAGAAACAATCAAACGTGATTGCCCGTAGTATTATAGTGAATGGATTCGCCGTCTTTGCGAATCGATTTTGTAAATGTATATTCTTGAGAATCGAATGAGTTTTTTAGAGTTGGCGAAAAAACGCTATAGCGTTAGAAACTATGACACCGTTTCGGTGTCGCGGGAAAAGATCATCCGATGTGTGGAAGCGGCACGGCTGGCTCCTTCGGCCTGCAATTCTCAACCGTGGAAGTTTCTGGTAGTCGATGCCCCGGATCTGAAAGACAGGGTGGCCAGAGCGGCATTTGAAGGGATTCTGGACCTGAACCATTTCGCCTATAGGGCTCCGATCTTGGTGTTGATGATTTCCCAGCGGCAGAAATTATCGGCAAAACTCGGGGCGATCCTCAAGAAGAAAAACTTCAGCCAGATGGATATCGGCATGGCCGCGGTGCATTTTTGCCTGCAGGCCGCGGAGGAGGACCTTGGCACATGCATGATGGGCTGGTTCAATGAGACAAAAGTCAAGAAACTGCTTTCCATACCCATTTTCAAACGAGTCGAATTGATCCTTTCTGTTGGATATCCTGCGGACAAGAATGGATCGATCAAAAATCGAAAACAGATCGAAGAGATTCTCGACTTTAATCAATACACGTAATATATCAAATGTTAATCCATAAGACATAAAATATCCATATCAAAAAGCGTGCCCTGCGATCTGGGAATGGAAATTTCTACCCGTCTGTTCGTGTCGGTTTGTTCCCTCCGGACAGCCATATTACATGGATTTTCAAAATGAATTTGGCATCCGTAGAATTCGGACGTACGCGCTGCCGAAAAACACATTCGTACGTAAGTTCTTTGCAGGCAAGGTATTACACGAACATGATCCCGCGTGACGTAATCAATCTTCATTACCTGAACCAGCCAATCCACCCGGAAGCCGTAGCACAACCGTCCCGGATGTGTATAATTTTATGCTCAAGCGGGACGCTTGATCTACGTCTAACGGATGACATTATCGCTGTTTTCAGCCGATAAACCGTAACAGAACAATCGTTTTGGACTCATTATATATAGCCGGAGGAAACAATCCGGTTATAAAAGGATTGAATATGTCGAATACAAAACTGGCCTGTATCATGGCCGTGTTGATTCTTTGTCTTTGGTGTTCATTCCCGACTCGGGCCGCTTGCCCCGTCGGAGATATCAATCGGGATTGCCGCGTCGATCTGGCCGACCTCGCTCTGCTCGCTGAGCAATGGCTCGACAACCCGACGTGTTCCGGCATCGGTTGCGCCGATTTCGACGCATCCGGGCGCGTCGATGTCGACGACCTGACGGTCATGTCCGAAAACTGGACGTACAAAGGATATCCGATCCTCATGAACGAGTACATGTCCAGCAACCATATCACCATCGAAGATCCCGATGAAACCGGCGAGTATCCCGACTGGATCGAGCTGTACAATTTCGGCGCAGAGCCCGTGGATATCGGGGGTTGCTGGATCACCGACGATCCCGACGTGCCCAAACAATATGCAATCCCACTCGGTTTTCCCGACATTACCACCGTCCCGCCGGGCGGATTTCTATTATTGTGGATGGATAAAGATCCCGGTCAGGGTCCCACCCACATTGACTTCAAGCTCAGCGCAACGACCTCCGAGTTCGTCGGCATCTGCGATCCTTCGGGCCAATGGATCGATTCACTGGATACGACTCCGCTACTCGGCGATGAATCCTATGGCCGCGTGTACGATGGCGGCTCGATCTGGCAGGTCTTCGGACCTTCCACCCAATCCAATCCCACTCCAAGAACCTCCAATGGTTCGGTCGAAGATGACTCCCGGGTCATGATTTCCGAAATCATGTTTCACCCGTACAATGCTTCGCATCCGTTGGCTGAGGACATCCGCGAGGAATACTTCGAATTGTACAATTCCGGAGACCGTCCGGTTCGACTGGCCGGCTGGCGTGTTACCCGCGGAGTGGATTATACATTTCCGGATGCGACCATCCAGCCGAAGGCCTATCTGGTCGTTGCGTCCGACGCGGCCGTTTTTCAGAGTAAGTACCCGCAGGTGACCAATGTGGTCGGCGGATGGACCGGGCGATTGAGCAATTCGGGCGAGACCATCGAGATTGTCAATACGATAGGTCGGGTAATCGATTCCGTACCCTATTCCGACGAAGGCGATTGGTCCGTGCGATTTCTCGGCCCGCTGGATCAAAGTCATCGAGGGTGGGAATGGTCCGACCTGACCGACGGTGAAGGTCATTCGCTGGAAGTTCGAAATCCGGCGATGACCAACGAATACGGCCAGAATTGGGCGGCCGGTCAGGAGGTCGGCGGAACCCCCGGCCAACCGAACTCACGAAATGTCGACAATGTCCCTCCGATTATTCTCGCCGTTTCGCATTCCCCCGTCATTCCGCGACCCGCCGAACCGGTAACGGTGACGGCCCGGCTTCTCGATGAGCAGACCGAAGGTCTTTCCATGACGCTGCATTATCGGATCGACACATCGACCTACCAGAATATCAACGTGTACCCGACGTACAATCCAAGCAGTTACACGACAGTCACCATGTACGACGATGGAGCCCACGGCGACGGTCTGGTCGGCGACGGAGTCTATGCGGCACAAATTCCGGCCATGCCCAATAAGGCCATTGTGGAGTTTTTTGTTGAAGCTTCCGATGATTCCGCTTTATCAAGAACCTGGCCCGCGCCCAGCCGGATCGACGGTGTGGATCAGCAGGTCACCAACCTGTTGTACCAGGTGGATCAAGCCTACGACCCGGGCGCCGTATGGACCGCCGGACAGCAACCGATCTATTCTCTGATAATGACCGAGATGGAGCGCGGACGACTGGCCTATATCGGAAGCCACAGCAGTTCGTCCGGACCCAACACGCAGATGAACGGAACCTTTATCAGCCGGGACGGCGTGGATATGAAATGTACCTACACGGTGGGGATTCGAAACCGCGGCCATGGATCGCGCAACGGCCCGCCGAACAATTACCATGTCAACTTCCCGCACGATCGGAAATGGAAGGACCTCGGCGCGATTAATTTCAATTGCCGCTACACGCACGCGCAGACCATCGGGAGAGCGATCTATTCCCTGGCGGGTTTGGTCGCTCCGGACGCCGAACCGGTTCAGGTCCGCGTCAACGGGACCAATCTGGCCTACGCCGGAACACCCATGTACGGGGTGTATGTGCGCCTGGAGGCGTTCGACAGCGATTTTGCCGCCAAGCATTTCCCCGGGGATTCCAACGGGAACCTGTATTCCTGCTTCCGCGACAATGGCGAGGCCGAATTGACCTACGACGGCGACAATCCCGACACGTATCGCTATCGATACTTCAAGGAAAGCAATGGCTCGTTCGACGACTGGACGGATTTGATCCACATGGTCGATGTTCTGAACAAGACTCCGGACGCCAACTATCTTGAAGAAGTCAGTCAGGTGATCGATGTATCGCAGTGGGTTCGCTATATCGCGCTGGATTCTCTGTTGTCCAATTACGAAACCGGATTGAACATGGGAATCGGCGACGACTACTTTTTGTATTGCGGGATCTCCGATCCGCGATTCGTCCTAATTCCGCATGATCTGGATACAATATTGTGGGAAGGAAACAGTCACGGCGATATCAACCAGAGCATTTTTTCATCGATCCTCGGTGTTTCCGGTCGCAACGGCGTTGACGGTTTGAAACGATTTCTCAAGCACCCGGACATTGTACCGCTGTTTTATCAGGCTTTCCTGGATCACATCCACGGCATCTTCAATCCTCCGACGCTGGATCCGTTATTCGATCGTTTGCTGGGCGGATTCGCATCGTCGCGTCTGGCACCCATGAAGCAGTATGTCCGAGATCGAACCGCCGCCGTATTGGCTCAGATTCCACAGTCCATCAAGGTAACGACCGCTGTCAATGCACAAACCGGGTATATACACACCACAACCAATACGGTTTCCCTTGCGGGACAGGCCCATGCCATTCATACCCGAAGGATCGCCGTGAACGGCCGGCCGGCCGTATGGACGGCCTGGCAGGCGACATGGACGATACAATATATTGGATTACGTCCCGGCATGAACCGGATGATGATCCAATCGTTTGACGCCGCCGACAACGAGGCGGAACGGGCGAGCGTTGATGTCTGGTATCATTCCGGAACGATGACTCCCAAGAGCGGGATTCTGACAACCGACGAGGTCTGGACGACGACCGGCGGGCCGTATCACGTGACCGCCACCGTGACCGTTCCGGCCGGACGGACGCTGACCATCGAAGCCGGAACAACGGTATTCTTCGAACCGACGGCGGGAATGAATGTGGAGGGACGTCTGGTCGCGATCGGAAGCGACTTTGAGAGGATTCGATTCAATCCCGTCCCCGGCCAGGATCATTGGCGGAGCATTTCATTTCTGGATACGGATGCTGACAATCGCATGATGTATGTCGATGTTGAATTCGGGGGAAATCAGAGCGAAAAAATGCTCATTGAAAATTCGAGAATCGTTCTGGACCATGTGACCTTCGGCGGAACATCGACGACGATTCTGGAACTGACGCATCCTCGGGCGGTGATTCGAAACACCGTGTTTCCGTCCGTCGGGGAAGCCGAACCCATTCATGGGACGGGTCTTACCGGCACAGAATTTCTGATCTTTGATGGATGCACGTTCGGAACGACGATCGGCTACAACGATGTGATTGACTTTGCGGGTGGAAAGCGTCCCGGAAATATTTTCCAGGTCTATCACAGCACATTTCTTGGGGGAGGCGACGACGGCCTGGATCTGGATGCGACGGATGCCCACATTGAAGGCAATGTCTTTCGGGGATTTCATCACAGCACCGGCGGCGACAGCACCAGCAATTCGATTGCCACCGGCCGGGGAGCCGAGGTCTGCATCGTGCGGAATGTCTTCCGGAACAGTGACCATGCGATTTTGCTGAAAGAAGACGTCTATAGCTGGGTTCAGAACAATACTTTCGAGACGATCGGGATTGCCGCGGTCAGTTTCGGCGAACCGTATCGCAATCCTCCGTCCGATCCGGGACGCGGGGCCTATACGGACAGTAACATTTTCCAGAATGTCGCGGCGATCTGGGAACACTATTTCGATGCGCCCGCGGGATATGGTCCGACGGGCCCGGTCTACGCGTATCGATCGATCCTGCCGGAGGCATGGCATTCTCTGGGGTCTGGAAACACATCATCTTCTCCCCAGTTTATCGATGATTACAACGATTTGCGTTTGACGCCGGGATCGGCCGGGATCGGCGGCGGGGCCAACGGTCTCGATATGGGGGCATTTGTGCCCGCCGGGGCATCCATTTCGGGCGAACCGTCAAGGGTGACCTGGAAAACCGAGGCGCATTTGACCGTCGGCGGGCCGGGAATTACGCACTATGTGTATCGTGTCATAGATAACGACGTACCCGGCGAATGGAGCGATGAAATCGCACTACCGATCGACTCAGGCAATTATCCTCCGGACCCCCATACGATTTTCGGCGTGATCCATCTAACCGGATTACATAACGGGCATACGTATCGCGTCGATGTTCGGGGAAAAAATTCGGCCGGGTTGTGGCAGGGCGAAGCGTACGCAGATACCGGTTTTGTCGTTCCCGGATTGTTGGACGGAAATCCCTCCCGCACATGGACGATCGATACGGCCTATCGACGGCTTTCGATTCATGAAGTATTGGCCCGAAACGCGGGGACATTGCCCATGAACGGAAGTTTTCCCAATTTGATCGAACTCTATTACGACGCGCCGGGAACCTTGCCGCTGGATCTGGGCGGAATGAAGGTAACCGACGGCGGCTCCACCGCCAATGAATTTGTCTTGCCCTTTGGAACGCGGATTTTCCCCGGCGGCTATCTTGTTTTGTACGCCGACAAAGAGTATGGGGCTCCGGGAATTCATCTGGGTTTTTTCCTGAACGGCGAAGGCGATGCGGTGAGGTTGTATAATCCCGAAGGCGAATTGATCGACAGCGTCGAATTTGGTTTCCAGACGGCCGGTTTATCCATCGGGCGGATCGGAGGGGACGATCCGTGGGTATTGTGCAAGCCGACCTTCGGCCGGGCAAATATCGTTCAGCCCGTTCGTGAACCCGGGCGATTGAAAATCAATGAATGGTTCGCGCATGGGCGAGTTCGTTTCGCCGATGACTTCATCGAATTGTATAATCCCGAAGAGTGTCCCGTGAGAATCGACGGGGTCCGTCTAACGGACCATCTCTATTCTGAGCCGATGAAAAATCCATTGCCGGCGTTGAGTTTTATGGGCGCCAAGGAATGTATTCCTCTGTGGAGCAAGCCCGGCGGCAACGCCAACCATCTGAACTTCGGTCTCCAAACCGAAAGCGGGATCCTCGCGCTACTGGATCGCGACGGTCGTATCATCGACGAGGTGATCTATCCCGATCAGACGCTGGACTATTCGCAGGGACGAACACCGGACGGCTCCGAGACAATGACATTTTTCAAAATTCCCACCCCGGGCGTAAATAATCCACCGGCCGTCACGATCGTAATCACAACGACAACGCTGATTCCGGAGGATGCCGCCAAAAAAGTCCTGATTCCGACAGCGGCGGCGGCTGAGGCCTGGAAAGGCGGAGCGACGTTTGACGACAGCGGATGGAACAGCGGCACCTATATTTCCGGAATGGCCGGGGGCGTCGGGTATGAAGGAAATCCGGGCGCTACGACCAACTATACCGATCTCATCAGTTATGAGATCGCGGCCATGAAAAATGTGCCGACCGGAAGCTGCTATATCCGCGTGCCGTTTTCGCTGGCGGCCGATCAGTTGTCGTCTTTGTCGAGAATCAACCTAAAGATGAGGTATGATGACGCATTTGTCGCCTATATCAACGGCGTAACGGCGGCGGTCAGCGATCATGTTCCCGCGACGCCGGCGTGGAACTCCTACGCGACCGGCGCGCGGTCATCGGATACCGCGGCGCGACAGTTGGCGGATTATTCGATAATGGATTCCTCCGTCCTGGGCGCTCTCCGGGTCGGCGAAAACATTCTGGCCATTCATGGGATGGACACATCCGGCAGCACCGACATGGTCATCTCGTTGATCCTGGAACTCGTCACGCAACACACCGAAGGCGAAAATGTCATGGCGTCTCTGGAAGCCCTGGCGGATGGTTTACGAATGACGGAAATCATGTACGCCCCGGCGGCCGGAGGGGTGGAATTCCTTGAATTGAAAAATATCGGAAACCAGACGCTGAACCTCAAGGACGTTCGGTTCTTGGACGGAATCGAATATGAATTCGGGAATCGGCTATTGCATCCCGGCCAGTTTTTGGTTCTCACGGCCGACATCGCCGCCTTTCAGGGCATTTACGGCACAAGCATTCCCGTTGTGGGGCCGTACATCGGAGGCCTGAAAAATCGGGGCGAGAAACTCGTGCTCGCATTGCCGGATCCCTATCGGGCGGCCATTCTTCGGTTTGCGTATCAAGGGGACTGGTATCCTATGGCAGGCGGCAGCGGACATTCGCTTGTGATTGTCGATGAACTTCTCCCGGCCGACGCATGGGATCATGCGGAGGCATGGCGAGTCAGTACGAATATCGGCGGCTCTCCGGGCGCGGATGATCCTTGGTAATATTCGATCATAAGAAAATGGGATTCGGTTTTCAGAGGATACACGGGCGGAGGCCATCAGCCCCGGATAGGGAACGACCGGGATCGAGAAATGGAATCCATTTTTCTTCGGTTCCATGCGAGCGAACCCATTCTTTGAACCGAATGTTTATGGAATTCATGTTTCTTCGCCAGGGCAAATAATCCGCGATTGTCGGAGGCCCTGTACCACCGATCCGGCGTATCGGTATAACCGATTCACGCTCCGGATTACAATACGTTGATCCCGGCGACAACGCAAGCGAAAATGAAATGGATCACGGCCGTGGGTGCATCTACGTCCCTCGCCAGGTTTGGCACTTCCTACATTGCCAATGAGCACAATATCGACCGACAGGTTCTTGAACATCGAAGATCCCTTCTATACAATCAATAGGTATGGACGTGATTGACATGATTGACAAGATGAAAAGGGGGGAAATGGAATGGAGATCGACGAACGAATGAACCGGAACATCGGTTGTGCGTCAAGAAGGTTCCTCACATTTTTTTATCGCTCTTTGACAATCGAAGATGTGATCCTTGAACCATAACATAAAACCGATCCCACGGCGAAGATCGTCTGCTTTGAACGTCTGGGCGGATTACTGAAATCGTATCACCGGCTGGCTGCTTGATGGCCGGAGTCAGGTGAAGTCGCGATAGGGGGGTGTTGCATGTTTCCAAGACCGATCCTTTAATGGGTTTTCCGAATTGTTGACAGCAGGCCTGTCATCATGTTACTCTTGGCATTGTTTTTTTCATGAACACCAATCAGGAACTGAATGCTAAATCTTGTGGTAGGAGGCTGTACGATGTGCGAATTTTGTCTGAAACATGGAGAAGGCAAGAAGTGGTATTTGCAGACAAGGAACTACTCGGATGATTTATTGAGTGACATCCGTAGGCGTAGGATGATTGAAGTTTTCTTTACCGAACCTGATCGACTGGCAAGAAGCATCAGGAAACTCGACCGCATCGAAAAGACCCCCAAATTCATAAGGAGTATGATAAGCCGTGTTATCACAGGACGGCAGAAGAAGACTCACTTTGGGCAAGTGGTGCCAATCGAGGAGATTGAAAAAATATTCGAATTTGTCGGCTCTATCATTCGGGTGCCTTGTATCTGTCGGTATGTGACCTTGCATGAAGAAAAACGGTATTGTTATGGGATTAGCATGGCTCCGGATGGGGGAGAATTGGCCCGAATTGTAAAAGGTCTTGACAAGAGTTTTATAGCGGGGCCGGACACATCCGGTATGGAGGTGCTGAGCAAGGAAGAAGCAATAACCGCCTTTCGCGAACACGAACGGGAAGGTTTGTGTCATACGGTCTGGACTTTTGAATCTCCTTTTATTGGAGGGGTATGCAATTGCGACCGCGCGGACTGTCTGGCTATGCGAAGTACAGTGACACATTCGATGCCGGTGATGTTTCGGGGAGAATATGTTGCCCAGGTCAATCCTGATGAATGTGTCGGTTGCCGGGAATGCATGCGTGTCTGTCAGTTCGGGGCTATTGTTTACAGTGCTTCAACGGGGAAGGTTCGTATTGATGACAGACGATGTTATGGCTGTGGAATATGCCGTTCTGTATGCAACAAAAACGCGATCTATTTACAGGATCGCAATAAGATCCCTACGGCCGCCAACCTTTGGTGAAATACCACCCTCCGGCTGTGTAAAGGACATGTCAAAAAGTCAAAATTTGCAGACATGGTTTTCAGGATGAACAGGATTTCAATCATGGGAACCCCGGAACAATCAACATTGGTTAAACTAAAAATCAGTGGCTGTCCCCGGTTTTATTCCGGTTTTATTGCCATAAAGATAGAACCACAGAATCATGAGGAGAATGTACAATGTCACATTTTCAGTTCGCAAAGAATAAACATAAAACCTATCTATTGATTATCCTTGCTATGGCTCTCAGTATTATATTTTGTGGCTGTAAAAAGTTTATTTATTAGGGAACCGGGGAAACGGGGACAGTCACGAATGGCTCTTCCTTAAGGAATTCATAGCATGGAATGAATAAAGGGGTATCGTAAATGAAATTTCAACCAAAAAAAAGAATTCGATACTATTATTTGTTTGTATTATTGTTCATTGGTATGTCATGTACAAAAGAAATGAAGGACAATGATTATATAGTTCCTTGTCCGGGAAATATTAATGGAACAAATATCACACAGATTGTTTCTTGGTCAGAAGTGATTACTCGGTTACCTCAAATCCAACAGGGGCTATCCGATGAGGAAGTTATTTCAATTCTTGGAAGTCCGACTTATTGCCGGGACCTCTTTTCGCCATATCCAAAACATGCTAAACCCATTGGAGTTACATTATGGTATATTCGTCCAGATCAAGCCGAAATCAAATCGTGTCCGAATACAATTCGTATTTCACTGGAACAGAATATAGTTTCTCGTGTCGATAAGTGGTAATTGTTTTGAGGATATGAATATGAACATTCCAATAAGCGGTTTGTTTTCAGCTATTTGTACACGATCTCGAAGTCTTTTTCTCTTGTCTATTCTAATGATGGAAGTTGGATTGGGTTGCCGAAAAGATTCTACGGATTCGATTATTCGTTCATCTGAGATTAAAATGGATCCGTATTCTCTGATAGTTAAAGCATCCTCTCTGATTCATAACGGAAATTTTGAATCAGAGGATCACAATTCGTGGAATCTTGGACCATTCGATAAATCTGCATCCCAAGGTGCAGTGTTGGCTGGGGTTAATAGTAGTAGGGCTGGTGTTCTAAAATTTGATTTGTATGATTAGGCTTCTCTCTTGACAAAGGAAAGGAAGTTATATACAACCCA
>CAYLSB010000106.1:0-13298 GCA_964386005.1 uncultured Pirellulales bacterium
TAGGCCATTTTGTTCATCGAAAATATTCAGATTCGGTGAAATATCCGGGCTAATTGTGTTCGAAGATTATTATTACTGAGGCGGTATCGAGTGATAACCCATTTGGTACCTGGTTTTGCCTCATCAAATACGGCCTGGAGATGAGGTACAAGTTCAGGAAATAATGGTATAATTCGACTTGCATGTCCCTGATGATGTTCCGTTTTGGGACTGTGAACACAGATACGGCCCTTGTCCCAATCAATATCATCCCAAGTCAATTGCACCAATTCAGACGGGCAACGAATCCCCCCAAACCGAACCAAGGCAAAAATGAGTCTCCACTGGGCATCCGGGCAGGCATCCAACACCTTTTGTGCTTCCTCGCGGGTGATAACCAATTGGCTGAACTCCTCACCTATCGAAATGATGTAAAGAAAAAGTCCTTTTGGAAACATCGTCCCTCGAGTATTGATACATCGATGGATGGATCCTATTCCATGGGACCCATTAAGAGGAACCCAAATGACTCCGCTGCCATTTGGTTGTCTTCGAGTAAGGCCGCCTTTAAGCCCCGACCTATCCCGTTACACCAGATCGAACAATCCTCTGAGTTCAGTGAGTCATTGGCGGCACTTTCCACATCAAGCGTTGACGCCAGTTGGGGGCGCAACGATTGGCGACGCAAAATGGAAGAGGTTGCATCGGCATCCGTCGATGAGATGATGACTACCAACAGAAGCGATTCTTCAAGGGACCCTCCCAAAATTCCCCAAAGATCCGAAGTAGGGGGGAAACCGCCCGGACAGGTTGATGGCCCCGAATATCATGCGTCAACCGAAGCGAATTCGCACAGGACGCTGTCGGCGATGGACAATGCCTGTCGCGTGAGGCGTATGCCGTTGTCATCCACCTCCAGCAAGCCGGAGCTTTGGCCGTGCGCGATCACCCCGGCAAACAGATCCATGATTTCGTAACCGGTGGCGGCTCGATATTCCTCTCGATGGATTCCCTTGATGCGTCGCAGGTTCAGCACGGCCGTCTCGCAGGCGAATTCGATGGGGCTTGATGAGTGCGTCTCGGCGATGGGATTTTCGTCATTCTCCACGGCAAACATGTATTGATAAATATCTGCGATGTGCGTGCTTCGCTTTCGCCCGACATGCGACGCCGCCGATGGCCCCACGCCGACATACGGCCGGTTGGCCCAGTAACCCAGATTGTGCCGGCACGCAAAACCCGGCCGGGCGAAGTTCGATATCTCGTAATGCTCGTAGCCCGCGCCCGTCAGCATCTCGATGGCCAGCTCGTACATCCGACGATCCGTCTCCTCGTCGATCGCCGTAATCCGTCCGGCGTCCCGATCGGCCGTCATCGGCGTGTTCTCCTCGTAGGTCAGGGCATACGTCGAGATGTGCGTTACGCCCAGATCGATGGCCTGCTGAAGATTGGCCCGCCACGATTTTATTGTCGAGCCGGGAATCGCGAAGATCAGATCGACGCCGATATTCTCGAAGCCCGCCCGGCGCGCCGTCTCGACGGCCTCGACGATCTGCCGAACGCCGTGCAGCCGACCCAGTTGCGCCAGATCCTCCTGCTGAAACGATTGGCCGCCCAGCGACAGGCGATTGACGCCAATATTCCACAGAAACTCCAGAATCGGAAGATCCACCTGTCCCGGATTGGCCTCGACGGTGAATTCTTCGTATCCCTGCGCACTGCGGGTAATCTCGTAGAGAAGTCGCCCCAGAAGATCGATCGGCATGCAGGTCGGGCTGCCGCCGCCGACATAGATGGTCGGAACCTGCGGATCGCGGATCACCTGCCTGATCTCCCTGGCCAGGGCTCCGACCAGTTGCGCCGGATTGTGGTCCGACATCGGCTCCGAGTAAAATCCGCAATACGGACACTTCCGCACGCACAAAGGAATGTGCACGTACAGCGACGGATTTTCAACATTCATGACAAGAACCCCTGGAGAGGTGCACTCAGTCGCGTCCCATGAACGGAGGGGTGGCAGCCACCGCGAAGGCGAAAAGTACGCCAGAGCGGTGGATGAAATGGATTATCGGATGAACATCCGCCTCGATCCGATTCGTCGGCTGCGGATCTCGGTGGCTGCCGCGCTTCTTGAATCCACAACGGCCCCGACAGAGCGGCTTCTAATGGAAATCGTCCTGTCATCATTGGATCGCCATTCCCATCTGCGCCGGGTAGTAATAGCCGGATGTCTGCGAGGCCACGCCCAGCCGATACTGGCGATTCTGCATCAGGCAGGGCCTGTTGATCCTGGATGGCAGCGGCGTCGAAAAAATCCGCAGCTCGCCGGCGTTCCAGCCGATCATCTCCTCGCGCCAATCGCCCAGACAATCCATCACCGCGATGATCCGCTTGGTCTCCGTCCGGCCCAGCGCCGGGCCTTTCCATTTTTGCACGACGCCTTTTTCGCCGATCTCCTTATACTCGTCATCGTCCCACCACAATGCCCGGATACTCAAGGGGCCCGATTCGAGATGCTCGATGAGTTTGCCCTGCGCGGAATACAGCCATCGATCCGGGGTATCGCGTTCGCCCGCATAGACTTCCATTCCCGGATATTCCGGCAGGATGTCGGCCGTCATGCCCTGGTTGTGAATATGTTGGGTCGGCTGATCGTGGCCCCACAGCCGGGTTCCCGTCAGCGCATCGACGACGCACAGGCCGTGCGTCTTCTGTTTGGATTCAAATCCATAAAATATCTCCATACCCGGGTGCGAAGGATCGATATCGGCAACATACACCATATCCGGATGGCCCATCTCCAGCGTCCACAGGCCTTTGCCGTATTCGTCGACCACGGCGCCGCCGATCACCAGTTCATCGCGCCCGTCGCCGTCGATATCCGCCGCGACGGTGCCGTGCGAACCCTGGCCATTGTACTTTTTCTTTTCGCCGGTCGATTCCCAGTACCATTGCTGCCTGAGGTCTTTGTCCAGTGCGGCGATTTTGATCAGCGTGTACGTTCCCCGCTGCATGATCAGCGACGGATTCCTGCCGTCCAGATACGCCACGCCGAGCATGTTACGCTGATACTGGTTGTATTCGTCGAAACCCTCGCGGGTCAGCCAGTCGCAACGGTCGATGATCTTACCAGTTAATCCATCCAGTTTAACCAGATATTCCGGCCCGGTCGTCACCAGCCCCTTTTCGTCGCGCGGATCGCCTTCGCCGGCTTTGCAATAGACTTCCGCCTTGCCGTCCCCGTCGATGTCATAGACGATCCACGGGGCATACCAGGTTCCCGCCTCAATCGACCAGCCCTGGTCATAGCGCCACAACATCGTGCCGTCGAGTCGATACGCTTCGATTTTGTATGTTGTTTCGCTTTTTTTCCAGTATCCGGGCTTTTGGTACGGATCGGTATTGAAGTCCGGCTGCTGGATGATGTACTCGTAGATTCCGTCGCCGTCCAGATCGCCGACGCCGACTCGCTTGATGTCGTAATCGCCGGCCAGTTTGATTCGTACATACGGCCGTGCTTCCTCGAATAGTTCTGCGGAAACCGTGCTGAGAACCTTGTCGTTTCCCGTCGCGTACAGGCGATAGGTATATCGTTGACCGATTTTCACGGTCTCATCCAGGAAGTTTGTCACCGTGCGGGGCTCTTCTGTGATCAGAACCGCCTGCGATTCCTGCCCCTGGGTTCGCCGGATCTCGTACGCGGCATCGGCCGGATCGCCCTGAAGCATTCTCCAGCTCAACAAAACCTTGCCGTCGTCCCGCTGAATCGCGACCATCGATCGGCCCGGGTTTTCCTCGGCCGCCGCGCCGCCGCGAAACAGAAATACCAGGATTGATATCATGATAATATATCTCATAATTCTCTCCTTTTGCATTCAGTTATACATGAACCAGGCCGTCGCCGCGCATGCTCTCTCGGCGGTAATCCTCGCCCAGTGAGCGCTGAATCCGTCCGGAAATTCATGATGCACGTATCCCTTGGCCGGAACATTCAGTTCGGTGTAACGTTTCCAGCTTCCGTCGCCGAGAAAATCCACTTCAACGACGAACCGCACGTCGCCCGGATTATCATGCGAAAGATGTAAAACTTTTTTATCGAAGCCGGTCATCAGAAACGGATCCGAGATTTCATGGGCCTTGACGGCGGTCTCCCGCCACGGGCCGCCCCATCCGGCGGGTTTGCCCATGTGCCACAGGTCGTCGATATCGCCGAACCACAGGCCCGACTGGGGCTGGCCCTGGTCGTGATCGATTTGATCTCCCGCCATGACGAACATACCGCGCCAGAAACAGAAATCCGGCACGATTCGCAGATGGGAACTGATCGGCCGAATCCCCCACACGTTTCCGCCGTAGGTGGTCAGAGGAAGATCATAAAACATACCCTGTAAATCCATAACAAATCGTTCGGTCTGCGCCTGTCGAATCCGCATCCACTCGGTGAACCAGGCGTGTTCCCACGACTGGCCGGCCTTGGGCAATCGATATTTTCGCCATCGGCCGTCGATCCGCGTCCGCAAAATCGCCGACGCCCGGTCCCAGCCGGTCGCGAAGATTACGGGCCCGCCGGTTGTGGAATCGCCGCCTCCGAAAACCTCCACGAAGGGATTGGATTCGATGATCGTCCAGGTCTTGCCATCCCATTCGGCCAGGCGCCCGCCCTGACGCTGGCCGAGATATTCCCTTTGGTCGTAGGTGTTGTTGGCCACGACCACTCGACTCTGGCCGGTAAACGCGCCCTTAAAGTGCGGTTTGCCGTCTTTCAAGTCCAGTTCGGAAACGAGATCGCATAGTTTGACGGCTTCGAGCGTGTTGACATTAACTTCATAAAATGGACCTTCCATCCCCAGAACATACACTTTGTTCTTCGGATCGGTCAGGTGCTCGATCGTCGCCGTCAGCCGCACATTCTTGAGCCCCTCGATCGTGCGGACGTTTCCCTTTTCGTCGATCGCATACGGGCCGATGAACGCCTGCTTCGAGGGCCAGTGGACCATTCGGTTCGCGAAGGTACCCGTCACCGATTCGGGCCGTTTGCGCAGGACCATATCTTCGCGGAGTTCGTACAATCCCAAACCCTCGCCGCGGATATGCGCGACATAACCGATCAACCAGAGACGATCCGCCCAGGGGATCAGCGCGCCGATACCGGCCTCGCTGTCGCTGCCGGCGCCGGGCGCCATTACGGTGATCTGCGGGAAAACATGTTCGACGCGGATCGGCGTTGTGGCCGTTATTGAATCGACCGCGGGCTCATGCGTTTGAGAAAAACCGATGGATGCCCAACACAACCAACCCACGAAACCATACCGCAGTGCGTTCATGTCGAAACCCTCCCATCTTCTCCGGCCCGACGGGCCGACGGATTCAGTGAATAGGAAATCGAAAAACCTGTGATACCTGTATTTCGGGGATGCGTTATTTCGCATCCGCCGGCTCACCCGTTTCCGTCGCCGGCGCGGGAAATACGGCGGCGACCATCCGCGGCGAGCGGGATCGCATCGATGCCCATTTGAGCAATCCGGAAAACGCGAATCCCACAAACACCAGCGCCAGAGCGCTTTGCAGCCCGCACAGCCAGATCAGACCGAAGACCGCCCCGAACCAGAACAGGTGCGTCAGGGGCTTTCGCCCGCGGAAGTACTGGTTGATCATGTGCGGATACCGAATGCGGCTGACCATCAACAGCCCGGCCATGATCGTCAGCAGGGGCAGCAGGACGACGACGGTCGTTTCGACGAACCGAAACATCGTGGTCGTCGAACCGAGCGTACCGCGCATGTCTTCATAGAACAGCACGATGCTGCAGACCAGTCCCGCCGCCGCCGGAGAGGGCAAACCGGAAAAATGCAGGTGCGCCGTTTCATCCTCTTCATTTTCAACATTAAACCTCGCCAATCGAACGATGGCACAGGACACGAACAATCCGGCCGCCAGCCAGATCCACCGCAGGGCCAGCGTCGAGGCGGCTTCCATCCCCGCCAGCCGCACGAGAAATTTGTCCCGCAGGAAATTCAGGAGCAGAAACGCCGGCGCCACGCCGAAGCTGATGACGTCGCAGAGACTGTCGAGCTGCCCGCCGAAGCTGGAGGTCGTGTGGCTCATCCGCGCGACCCGTCCGTCGAGCATATCGGCGATCATGCCGAAGAAGATCAGATAGGACGCGACCGCATAGTGCGAGATCGTGAAGCGGTGAAAGTTCCAGTCCTGAGCGGCGCGATCGGCGAACGACAAAGCGGCGAAACCGAACACGCCGTTGAGCAGCGTAATCAGCGACGGCAGCAGGGTGATATACTTGACCTGCGGGCGCCGCACGCGGCGAAAAAATCTTCGTTTTTTTCCCTTTTCAGGATTCGTCATATTCATTTCGCATACCTTACCAGAATCGTTTCTCCCGCGCGCACGGTTTGTCCGACCGATACGGCCGTTTGCGTCGAATCGCGCGTCGGCACATACAACTCCGTGCGCGAACCGAACTTGATCATTCCGTATGGCTCGCCGGCGGAATAGTCCCGACCTTCCGTCGCGGCGCAGACGATCCGCCGAGCGATCGCTCCGCTGATCTGGCGGACCATGAGCCGATCCTTCGGTTCCGCGAGCCGTGTCATCACGACGTCGTTGGATTCGTTGAGGGTCGTCGCCTGCGGGTCCCGCGCGTCGCGGAACTCGCCGGGTTTGTATGTGATCGACTCGATCCGCACCGCGCAGGGCACGCGATTGATATGGACATTGAAGATACTCAGGAAGATTCCGATCCGCAACGTCTTTCCTTCGAGTCCCGGCACGTTTTCCAGGATCTCGATATCCCGGATGACGCCGTCGGCCGGGGAGAGCAGAAGATCGTCGCCTTCGGGAATCGTCCGCGCAGGATCGCGAAAAAACGACAGCACCCACACGAGCACAATCAGCAAAATCCCTTCGGCCACCCAAATCGGAATCGGGGACGCCAGCCCTCGATAGGCCACCCAGCCCAGCAGGATCATCGTCAAGAGCAGAGCCGCCGGAAATACCGCCGCCTGCGGAAGGCCGTATTTGGTCAATGGAATTCGCATGATTCTTTCATCGGGTGTTTCATCGATTTTCGTTTACGCTTTCGCCCGCGATGTCCTGCCGCTCATCGGGTCGGCGCCCCTCGCCGGATTCACAGATTCCGATCGATCAGCACCAGGATCTCATCGACTCGTTCGATGTGCCGCTGCTCATCTTCGGCGATCCGGGCAAATACAGCCCTGATCTCGTCGCCTTGGACGCGCGGATCGATCTGGATCTCGCGGTAAAAATCCCGCGCCGATTGCTCGATCGTTCGCATGGTCTCGAAATCCGCCGTGATCCGATCTTTACTTTTGGACTTCATTGCCCAGTAACCTCGTTCGCAGCGTCTGAATCATACGCCGATGTTTGCTGGTTTCGTTGAGCAAAACCGTCAGATGCTTCCGGATCGTATCGAACGCTTCATCCGAGAGCTCTTTCGGCCACGATTCCCGCTTCATATAATCGCGGTACACACTGTGGGCGATCTCGTCCTCCATATCGAGGGCCGAGGCCAGCACGCCGGCGATCGTGAGCGGCTTTTTTGGATTTTTGATTTCCGCTTCCATACCCATACTATCGTCCCTTCGAGGCAGTTTGTCAAAGAAAATTCGCATAAGCCGAACGGCGACGGAATCCGCAGAAACGCACGCCCGCGAAGAAAATCTTCGCCGCAAGGTCGCCAAGACACCCAGGGATCCAATTCGAAATTCAAATCGCGTAATTCGAAACGTATTTCATTTTCAATCTCAATTTTGATGATTCAATATTCAATTCCCTTTTGCCAAACTTTCACGGCCGTACATGGTTCCGAGGTGGCTCAAGCGTCTCGCTTGAACGATGATTTGAAAAGATTATGCTACGACTGGATTCCGGCCTCCGCTGGCATGACAAACGGTCGGTCGCTATCCGTCCCGACATAATTGGGTGGCAGCCACCGAGCGCAAGCGAGGTGGATGAAGAGATTCAATCCTCTTTATCGAATCGGTCCCTTCGGGATGACGATCACCTTGTTACACTCGGGGCATACCCCGGAGCGTCCCGCGAGGGCCGGATGGCTTTTGAAACGTTTGCCGCAACTGCAACGGTAGCGGATAAAACCGTTCGGTACCGGAGAAGAATTTTCCGATTGGAACCGGATCGGCTTGTCGGATTTCTCGACGCCCTCGGCGACAATATCTCCGCCCTGAATCTGGCGTGCGGATTTTCCGGAAACTCGGGGCAGAACCTTGCCAACAAGATCGGGCTCGCCTTTGCCGGGTTTGATTAACCGGTATGCGGCAAGCACATCATCATCGCCCAGGGCGGTCTCCCTGACCGGTTCGGCTACGGGTTTCGGCTTGAAGGTCTCGCGAATCAGATCCAGAAGCGACTCTTCATCTTTCTCATCCATAACCACACATCGGGTCAATAGAAGCGCGACCGCCCCCGCCGCGCCGGCTGCAAAACCCCCCAGGTGGGCAAAATACGCTGTATTGCCGCCGCCGTAAACAGCCCCCAGAATATCAAACACCAGCCACATCAGGATCATCCAATAACCGGAGATTTCAAAGGTTCCATGCCAGTAAAAACCCCACCAGTAGAACATCCAGATATCGTTTCGCGGATAGAGGATCAGATACATCCCGACGATGCCGTTGATGGCGCCGCTGGCCCCGATCATTCCCCGTTCGGGATGCGCGGTGAATAGCAAACTGGCCATTGCCGCGATCAGGCCCAGAACAAGATAGATCGGAATATATTTTCCGTTGCCGATCTTCTGGCATACGGCGTTGCCGAAGACCCACAGAAAGATCAGGTTGCCGATCACATGAATGATATCGGCATGAAGCCACATGTGCCCGACCAGTTGTTCCAGGTTGAATCTGCGAAGGACCCATGGCTCAAACGGACCCATATCGTCGCCGGAGATCTCCGGCGCCTGAATCATGAACATAAACTGGAGAACAAACACCGCCCCTATACTGGCCACCAGCAGCCAGTTCATCCACGGCGTCCGCTCAAACGGCACATCGACTTCATACGGAATCAGCATCGCCCGTCTCCCCGGTTCCTACCGGTATAGACACCGAATCGCTACGATTGTGGCAAATCGAAAATCGCCTGTTGATGATCCAACATGAATATAAACCAGATGTAACCGAAAATCAATATCGGATCAGTCCGCTTTCGTCCGCCTCGATATACCTTGTCGTGTTGTCTTTGGAACCAGGATTTTTCTCAGTACCGCCAGCAGCGTCGTGGGCTCGAAGTAATTTTTTTCCAGCCGTACATGAACGGTCTGCGGGTCGGGAATCCGCACGCTGCCGGGGCTGTGCGCGAAGACATCGACAACATGAGCGCCCGGCTCGAACTGAAAGATGATATCCGGCGGCATGGCCATGATGCTGCGGATCTGTTTGGCGTCGGCCGCCAGGCGCAGCTCGGCGATCTCCAGCAGCATCCTCACCGCCTCCGGCGCCGGTCCGAACAGGTCCTTGAGTTCCTCGCCGATCCGCTTCAGATCCGCCGGGGTCGTCGCCATCGCGATCCGCCGATACACATCCAGACGCTGGCGATCCGAAAAAATATACTGCCTCGGAATATACGGCACAAATCCCGGCTCGATCACCGCCGCCGCGGGTTTTTTAATCGGCTCATTGCACAGCTTCTGTACCGTCTCCTGCAGCAACTGACAGTATAGCTCATAGCCGACGGTGTGAATGTGCCCGCTCTGTTCGGCGCCGAGAATGTTGCCGGCGCCGCGGATCTCCAGATCGCGAAGGGCAATCCGAAAACCCGCGCCAAGCTGCGAATATTCCTCGATGGCCTTGAGCCGCTTGGCCGCGATCGGGTGGATCGACCGGCTTTTGGGCAGCAGCATATACGCAAACGCCCGATGCTTGTAGCGTCCCACGCGCCCGCGAAGCTGATGCAGTTGTGCCAGCCCGAAACGGTCTGCTTCGTTGATCAGGATCGTGTTGGCGTTGGGTATATCCAGCCCCGATTCGATGATCGTCGAACAGACCAGAATCTGCGCCTGGCGGGTCACGAAGTCGATCATCGCGCCTTCCAGTTCGCTCTTGTGCATCTGGCCGTGGCCGATCGCGATCCGCACCGACTCGTCGCCGACGATCTGCCGCACCTCTTCGGCGGCGCGCTCGATACTCTGCACGCGATTGTGCACGAAGAACACCTGCCCTTCGCGCGCCAGCTCGAAACGAATCGCCTTGCGGATCATCTCCGGATCGTAACGGCAGACCCGCGTGGCGATGCTCCGCCGATCCAACGGCGCCGTCGCCAGCGCGCTGATATCGCGCAGACCCAGCATCGACAGATGCAGCGTCCGCGGGATCGGCGTCGCCGTCATCGTCAGCACGTCCACATTGACGCGGAACCGTTTGAGCCGTTCCTTGTGCTCGACGCCGAATCGCTGCTCTTCGTCGATAATCAGCAATCCCAGATCCTTAAAGCCCACATCGTCGCTTAACAGCCGATGCGTTCCGATCAGAATATCGACCTTGCCTTCGCGTGTCCGGCGGAGAATTTCGCGGGCGTTTTTGTCGGTCACGAACCGGTTGAGCACTTCGATGCCGATGGGGAAATCCGCGAACCGTTCGGCGAACGTCCTGCCGTGCTGCACGCACAACACCGTCGTCGGCACTAAGATCGCCACCTGCTTGCCGGACTCGACCGCCTTGAACGCCGCCCGCATCGCCAGCTCGGTCTTGCCGTAGCCGACATCGCCGCACAGCAGCCGGTCCATCGGCGCCGGCCGGATCATGTCGGCCTTGATTTCCTCCATCGCGTGGATCTGGTCGGCCGTTTCCTGATAGGCGAACGATTCCTCGAATTCCTTCTGCCACACGCTGTCGGCGGCGAAGGCGAATCCCCCCAGTTCGATCCGCCGCGCCTGAATCTCCAGCAACTCCTCCGCCAGCTCGCGAATGCCCTGCGCGACGCGATCCTTCTGCTGCTGCCATTTCTTCGATCCGATCCGGCTCAAGGGCGGCCTTCGGATCATCGTGCCGATGTATTTCTGCACCAGATGCACGCTGCCGACCGGCACATGAATCAGCGTCTTGTCGGCGTATTCAATCGTCAGGTATTCCTGCACCTGACCGTTTTTCTCGATCGTCCGGATGCCGAGAAACTTGCCGATGCCGTACTGAATATGCACGACATAATCGCCCTTCTGCAGGTCGAGAAGACTGTGAATCGCCGACACGCCGCGGATCGAGCGAATCTGCCGCCGTACGGCCGACTGGCCGAAAATCTCGTGGTGGCCGATGATGATCGTCGGCGGCGTCTTGAGGGTAAAGCCGCGATGGATATAGCCGATAGGCAATGACAGGTTTAACGGCATCTCGCCGGCCATCTCGCGAATGATCTCCGTGACCCGCTGCGACTCGGCGATGTTTTCGCAGAACAGCATGATCTGTTTATCCCGCTGGCCGATCAATTCCGCCAGCGCCTGCTTGGAATCCTTCCAGATCGCGCCGAGCTTGTGCTCGAACGATTGTACGCTGCCGACCTCCACCGCCAGCGTCTGGGCGGATTCGCCCGCCGCGAATCGCGAAATCTCCAGCCGCGAAAATCCGGCCGTTGCCTGATAGATCGCCGAAAAACCAATCATCCCCCGCGCATCGTCGAGCCGTTCGAGAAACACATTCGACACCTCCTCAATCTCCTGCGGCTCTTCGAGGACGATGATGGTTTCCTTCGGCAACAGATCGATCAGCAGCCGTCCTGTTGAAATCGTCTCTTCGGTGGTGGCTTCCGTATCGCGCTGCGGAGTTCCAATCGCATACACGCACACCCGCTCGACCGGCTCGTGCGATCGCTGCGTATCCAGATCGATCCGCCGAATGCTCTCGATCGTGTCGCCGAAAAATTCCACGCGGATCGCTTGTGCCTGCCCGCCGCGTCCCGCCCCGCCGTCGTCCATCACCGACGCATAAATATCCACGATCCCGCCGCGCACCGCAAACTGGCCGGGGATATCCACCTGATCGACCCGCTCAAATCCCGCGTCGGTCAGCCACGCGGCGATTGTCTCCGGATCGTTCGCCCTTCCCGCCTGCAAAAGCAAACCCGTCCGCGCCAACTGATGCGGATCGGGTACCGGCTGATTCAGTGCCTGAATCCCCGCGCACACGATCCAGTCGCCGTCGCGCCCGGCCTCTTCGGCGGCGATCCGCAGCGCGATCCGAATCCGCTCGGCGGCGATCTCGTCGCTCGCTTCGGATTGCGCAACGATATCCTGCCCTTCGCGAACGGGAAACACCTCCACCGTGCAATCATCCGCGAAGACGTGCAGATCGTCGGCGGCATTGTCGGCATCGTCGATGTGTGCGGCCACGTACAATATCGGCCGCTTGAGTTCCCTCCGGATGTGCCCCGCCAGCAGGCGCGCATAAGACCCCCATGTCCCGCTGACTTTTACCGGCCCCTTGCCGCGGTCCGATGCCGCCAGATGGGATACGATCTCGCGAATGACTTCATCGCGCTCAAGATCAATCTTCATCGCCTTCGATCCTATCCTCCGCCGCCCCGCCGGTCAAGATTGTATCCTTGAGGTTTCGATTTTTCAGGGGTACAATAACCCCAAAATTCAAAGACTCTGACGAAACGATCATGTGTTATTCCGGCGAAGCCCGACGGGTGGCAGCCACCGAGCATCGCGAGGTGGATGATCAATCCGTGTCATTCCGGCAAATGCCGGAATCCAGATGAAGCGCATAAAAAAGGGGTCTGACAACTTAAATTGGTTCGGGTGTCTGACCCCTTTTTTGCGCCCTTTAAATCGGTTGAGGGTTTCACCCCTGTTTTGATTGATGTAGCCCAACCCTCTCGGTCGTAACTGTAGGGGCACACGGCGTGTGCCCTTTGTATATCCTGGCTATCCCTGTTGAATAAAATCCTTGGCGTTTTGTATCTTGGCGTAAGGAATCCCATTTTGCACTTTAATTTTTGACATTTCTCCCATATTGCCATTCTTGGCAATCGTCGTATTCCCCATATTATCTTTTCAAATTATTTTTCTCGGATTTTTGTGAATGCCCACAAAATCGCCTATCGGACGATATATCCTACTTACATTCTATGCTATACATAAACCATTTGTGCATAGCGATTTATCTAAATTGTAAATAGAAAATAGTAGATTGAAAATGTAAACATAGAACACTTTGTGCAACACCCTATTTATCTTTTCTTGCTGGTACTCAAAAACGGTTATTGCTTATCTCATAATGACTTACGATTCTGGATATCTTTTGTCTTGGGACACTTTACGCAACAGCGTTCTA
>CAYLSB010000107.1:0-13121 GCA_964386005.1 uncultured Pirellulales bacterium
CGTTGATATGGGCGCCGATGAAACCTGGGGGTGGATCAAAAATGTCACCCAGAACAATAAATTGTATCGAAGAATTCAACACGCCATTGACGGGGCAAATTCAGGAGATGTGATTGAATTGCCTGAGGGTATATATGAAGAAAACACAAACCTGTATGGCAAGGCGATCACCTTGAGAAGTAGCAATCCCGATGATTGGAGTGTTGCGGCCGGAACAATTATATCCGGGACAATGACCATTCCAACCCATACGGGATCAGGAGCCGTCGTGAAAGGATTGACACTCAAACGGGATGGAGGAACATTTTTAACTCCTGCAGTTAAATGCGATGGTAGTACACCTACGATTGCTCAGTGTATTATCTTGGGAGCATGGGGGGGGATCTCTGTGAGGGACAACGCGGCTCCGCTCATTGAGAGAAATCGTTTTGAATCGTATATTTACAAAGCAATCGATATCAGTACATCTTCCCCCACAATTCAAAATTGCTGGTTCGATGGGGCTGGTTCTTCCAATACAACGGGTATTTACATATCCGGTGATACGGGTATGACCCAGATCATCAATAACACCTTTACTCGAAATGGATTAGTTGCTGTATGGAAGATTTCCGGCACGAGTACAAGTATTATTAAGAACTGCGTTTTCAAGGATAACAATATAGATATGCTTAATTGTACGGCAACATTTAGTTGTGGATTAAAGGTCCCGGATGAACCGGGGAATATTCAAGCGGATCCGATGCTGGATCCTGTCTCCGGGTATAGATTGCTTTGTGGATCGCCGTGTATTGATTCTGGGGATTCAATATCATTTGATACTGACATCGATGGAGAACCCAGAACGATTGATGGTAATGGAGATAGCACCGCTGTTGTTGATATGGGCGCCGATGAGCATATCGGGATACGGAACACCACTACCAGTCAGAACTATGTGACGATCCAGGCCGCAATCACGGCCGCGACAAATGGCCAGACGATTGTCCTCGGTCCGGGAACGTATACTGGATCGGGGAACCGGGATTTGGATTTTGACGGCGAGGCGATTACTGTGCAAAGCGGAACCGGGCCGGAAAATTGCATCATTGATTGCCAAGCCAGCTCCGGGAATCGGCATCGAGGATTCTATTTCCACAGCAGTGAAGGGTCGGGATCAGTGATATCCGGAATTACAATTAAAAATGGGATGGGATCGCTGGATTCATCCTCGGGACTTTATGCCGGCGGAGCCATCTTTTGCACCGATGCAAGCAGCCCGACAATTCAAAACTGTGTTCTGACTCAGAATACGGATTCCGATCCATACAGTGATGGCGCGGGAATTGCCTGCTATAACGGGTCCAACCCGTTGATCGAGGATTGTGTTGTTAGTGAGAACTCTTCCGCTATGGGTATTCTCACGGCATGGGCCAGTAACCCGACGATTCATAACTGTACCATTAGGGAGAATACGGACATGATAGGTTCCATTGTGTGTATTGAGAGTACAGATATGGTTATCCAAAATTGTACAATAATGGACAATACATCGACAGATCAGTCTGGAAGTGCGACTGGAGGAATCTATAGTTATGATTCGGTAGTTCAGATTGATAACTGTATGATGACCGGAAACACCGGCGAAGGTGCAGGTGCCATTCAGATTGATGAAGAATCCGAGGTGTCGGTTCACAACTCATTCCTTTCGGGGAATATATCGAATTCTTATGGTGGTGGAATATGTACGTACTTGAGTACCACATCGGTGTTAAATTCGACCATTGTTAACAATGAAGCCGACGGTATGGGAGGAGGCATCGAAATTCTCGGCGGAGTTCAGACCATCCGGAATTGCATCATCTGGGGCAACACAGCAACGAGCGGGAATCAAGTGAAAAATTACACATCGACGACCACGTTTTATTATTGCGACATTCAAGGATCCGGGGGCAGTCAGAATTGGGATACGACCCTGGGCACAGACGGCGGTAACAATATCGACTCGAATCCATTATTGGACACCACGACGGGATACTTATTATTGTCGGGTTCTCCGTGTATCGATACAGGAGATCCTTCCTATCAGCCGGGATCTGGGGAAACTGATATCGAAGGTGACCCACGGAAGATCGATGGGGACGGGAACAGTACTGCAACAGTCGATATGGGTGCCGACGAATATAATCCATGATGGTTATGCATCAGTAATTTGTATAAAGTGATTTTGATTATGATCCGGGTCGCGAGCACAAGGCTCGCGGCCCTTTTTCTTTTGAGGTTTTCCCCGATTTCCCGATGGAATAATCCCATAGTATCGGAAACGAAAACCAAAACGACAATTTATCTTGCCGCGTTTTTCGTTTCGATCGGTATCGTGGCCTGAATCGACCGGATATGGATATCCTGTTGCGGGAAGGCGATCTCGATGCCTTCTTTGCGGAATTCGCGATCGATGGCCAGATTGATCGCGTGCCGCACCTTCATCATCACGTCGATGCACGGAATCATGACCCGCAGTTCGAAATCCAGCGAGCTGGCCCCGAAATTCATGAAGGCCACGATTGGGGCGGGATCCTTGAGAACATCCGGATGTTCGGCGGCCACGCGATAGAGCGTCTGCTCGACCCTGGCGGTATCGGAACCATACGCGACGCCGACGGGGAACGTAATCCTCAATTTCGGTTCGGAGAGCGTCCAGTTCATCAGCCGGCCGGTGATGAATTCCTTGTTGGGCACGATCAGTTCCTTGTTGTCCCAGGTTCGGATGGTTGTCGCGCGGATGTGGATTTGCGCGACTTGTCCGGTGATATCTCCGGCGGTGACGATATCGCCCACGCGCATGGGTCGTTCAAAGAGAATGATCAGGCCGGATACAAAGTTGGCGAAGATTTCCTGCAATCCGAAGCCCAGGCCGACCGTCATAGCCGCCACCAGCCACTGGACCCTCGACCAACTGATTCCGATCTTGCCGAACGCCATCACCACGCCGACCACCACGATCAGATACCGGCTCAGCGTCGTGATCGCGAACCGAACCCCGCGATCCACTCCCATCCGTTGCAGAACGGACATCTCCATCAATCCCGGCACGTTCCGGGCCGTAATGAGGGTCATCATCACCACCACCAGGGCGACCAGCGCATCGCCCAGCGTAACCCTTTCGATCCGGGTTTGCGCGATGATCTTGCCCGCGGTATCCGTCGTCTCGCCGATCTTCACGGTGGTTTCCCAGAGCGTCACCCGATCCACAACTCCCAGCGCCGGCAATACGTCCCTCCAGATCCACCACATCCCCAGCGCCAAGCCGAGCCACAGGAACGCCTGGACGATCCGCCTGGACTGTTGACTGATCCGGTAGATCGCCTCAAAGGGAACGATGCCGGTCTGGATCGGGGAAACGGCGGATTTTTCGGCCGCCTCCTCGGCCGCCTGCTTGCGACGGCGGATTTCCTCTTCCGCCAGAACCCGCCGCGCCATGGATAACCAGTTGGAACCGATCAAACCCGTCACCGCGGCGAGCACCGCCAGCAGAAGCGTCTCCAGAACGCGCAGATACAATTCATTGGCGGTATAGAAATATCCCAATCCGGAAATGACTCCAAGACTTCCCGGCAGAGCGATCGCCCCCGGATACCAGATGTACCAGAGCCGCTGAAGCACGTTTCGTTTGCCGATGCCGAGGTACTGTCGCATCAGGATGCCGCGAGGATTCAGCGCGACCGCCAAAAAGGCGGCCATCGCCGTGGTGTGAAGGATGAACGCCAGACGACCGAGCGAATCTTTCCACGCCTCATTGCTCTGGTTGTCCAGAACCGTCTGCAGAAACACCGTGATCAATACGATCGTCGCCAGCCAACGCAGGTTTTGCCGCAGGAACCATCGAACCTCGCGCGACCAGGCGAGTTGTTCCTGTTCCAGCGAACCCGGCAATAAAAGTCCGCGGAGAATTTCCAGGATCAGATACGCGACGGTTGTTTTCATCAGACCCGCCGCGACGGCGTTGGTAAAGGGACCGGCCAGGGGCGATTGGGCGAGAATCCACTGAACCATCCATAACAGATACGGTCGCGACAACGCCATCAGCCCGATCTTCCACAGCGTAATCAGCGTATGGATAACGACGCCTCGTTTGACGGCCGGCTGGGCGATTTCCGATTTGAGCGCGCGTCGGATTTTCCCGCCGTACCCAAGAAGCAGTCCCCAAACCGCCACCATCAAAAAAACCGCGGCGGGTCGGGCGACAAGTCCCTGCCGAAAGACCGAGCCCGTCGTTCGCCAATTATCCGGATGGAACAGCCATCGTCCCGCATCCACCGAATGCAGGATCGTGTTCCGGTTTAATTCCTGCGTGCTTTTGACCCACATGATCCGCTCGTTGATATATTGACGGAACTGGTCGATCATCTGCGTGAGTTGCCGCTGGCGAATATCCAGCGAACTGAGGTTGGCCAGGTAACTCTGGTACTCGCGAATCAGCGCATCCAGGAATCCCGCGCGACTTTGCAGCAGTGATCGCATTTCCCCTTCGATATCCAGACGCTCCTCGCTGCCGATCTCCTGGCCGATTTCGGCCATCGCCTCCTTGAGAGATTGTTCCGGATCGGCCAGCTTGGACCGCTGATCCTGCAATTCGATCCACTTGAAATGGGTGTCGGTGACCAGCGCCTGCCGCGATCGGATATCCTGCTGCATCGGGCGGGTGTCGGGAAGCGAAGCGCGTTTACCGAGCAGATACAAACTAATCGCCGTATTATCGCCGGCCGTGTCCGCTCGTTCTCGAACGCGAGTGAAATCCGCCTTGATCTGTTCATGCATCGCGTCGGCGGCTTTGATCTGGGCGGCCAGGGCCTCGGATTTGCGGGTCAGGCCTTCCGGACCTGTTCGCATCTGCGCGAGATCTTCGTTCTGTTTGGCCAGACGGGCCACCGCCGGATGCGATTGCGCCGCTCGCTGCGTTGCCAGGCGGGCTTTCTGAGCGGCCAGGTCGGCATCTTTGGCTTTCCGGGCGTTGACCGCGGTTTGCCACAGGTTCACGGCTTTTTCCGTTTGCGATTGCTGCCGTACCGCCTGGTCGCGCTGCAGCGTCATCAAATCGGTCGCCAGGTCAAACCCGGCCAGTTCCTCCTGTGCCGCCTGCTGCTGCTTGCCGAGAAACATTCGTCGCGCGGCAAGCACGATCCGTTTTCCCCGGGCGATCTCTACGGGCTCGTCGGTCGGAGTCTCCTGGTCGCCCTGAATTTTCGTTAGATCGTCGGCGGCCTGAGCGGCGGACTTTTCGATCTGGGTTCGTCGGTCGGCGCGGGATTTGAGCCGGCTCTCCAGATCTTCGGCCGCTTTTCGGACTTCCGCAAACTGACTTTTGGCTTTGGCCAGGGCCTGCTCATAGTCGGAAATCGCGGCGTCGTCGGAAATTTTGATCGCGGGCTCGGCGGTCGGCTCGGCCAATTGCGCACGGAGGGTTTCGATCAGCTTAGGCGCCTCTTCCCGCTGCTGGATCAGTCGCTGAATCCGCAAATCCTGCTGTTGGGAAAGATTGGCTGTCGCCAAGGCCTCCTTCAGCAACTCGACGGCTTTTTTCTGAACTTCACCGTCGAGGGATTTATCCTGTTCGAGTTGGGTGATCCGGAGTTGAATTTGTTCCGGAGTCAGCCATGTTTCCTGGGGTTTGGTGGGCGCGGCGGAGGAATCCGGTGTTGCCGTCTTCGCCGGGGCCGGCGCGGACGGGCCGGACGCTTCCGGGAGCTGACCGAGAGCCGATACGGAAACCAGGGAGAATAACCATGCGACCAGCCCGGTTCGAATCACGGATGAAAAAAACGGGGCGGATCGATAATGAATATTCATATACACAACCTCTGCAATAGATAGATTTACGTTCGAGTCCATTTTTTCCTCCTTGGAATCAATCACCATCCTATCATATTCACGAGGGTCCGTAAAGACGGACCGGATTGTCGATATCCCATGAAGAAAGGCGTCAGCGTTCCTCTACGGATTTTTGTTCTGCCAAAATGGCATAAACCGAAACTGGCAGTCGATATTTCAATGCCAAAATCTCATAACTCCTTTCATCTGAGTCATTTATGATTTCCATCCTGACGGGCACGGGGTTTGCTTCTCTATCAAGAACAACAGGCCGGGGTATATATCCCGTCCGGAATGATGAGGTGATTTACGATGAAATTTGACAAATTTACAGTCAAGGCCCAGGAGTCGATTGCCAGCGCCCAGCAGCTTGCGATGGCGCGATCGAATATGGTCGTCACGCCGATGCACCTTCTTCATGCGCTGTTGAGCGACGAAGAGGGCATGCCCGTGATGATCCTCAAGAAGATCGGCTCCAACGTCGGCCGGATACGAGACATGGTCGAAGGCGAACTCAAACGCCTGCCCACCGGTACCACCGGCGGCCAGATGGTCATGCCCGACCCGGCGCTCAGCCAGGTGATCCTCGATGCGCAAAACCGCGCCGACAAGATGGGCGACGAGTACCTCAGTACCGAACATTTTCTCCTGTCGCTGGCCGAGATCGCAAACGACGCCAAGGAAATTCTCAGCGTCAATTCCATCCGCTCGGCGCCGATTCTGGCCGCGCTGAAAGAAATCCGCGGCGGGGATAAGATCACCAGCGACAACCCCGAAGGACAATACAAGGCATTAGAGAGATTCGGGATCGACTTATTGGATATGGCCAGGCAGGGAAAGCTCGATCCGGTCATCGGGCGCGAGGAGGAAATCCGCCGCTGCATGCAGGTGCTCAACCGGCGCACGAAGAACAATCCCGTCCTGATCGGCGAACCCGGAGTCGGAAAGACCGCCATCGTCGAAGGCCTCGCCCAGCGAATCGTCGCCGGCGACGTGCCCGTCGGTCTCAAAGACAAACGCGTCATCGCCCTGGACATGGGCGCGCTGATCGCCGGAACCAAATTCCGCGGCGAGTTCGAGGAACGTTTCAAGGCCGTGCTCAAGGAAGTCATCGCCTCCGACGGCGGCGTCATCCTGTTTATCGACGAACTGCACACCATCGTCGGCGCCGGAAAGGCCGAGGGTTCCGTCGATGCCGGCAACCTCCTGAAACCGTCGCTGGCGCGCGGCGAATTGCGCTGTATCGGCGCCACGACGCTGGACGAATACCGAAAGCATATCGAAAAAGACGCCGCGCTGGAGCGGCGGTTCCAGCCGATCGTCGTCGATCCGCCCTCGGTCGAGGAAACCATCGCCATCCTCCGCGGACTCAAGGATCGGTATGACACGCACCACGGGGTACGGATCACCGACTCGGCGCTGGTCGCCGCGGCGACGCTGTCAAATCGTTATATCTCCGACCGTTTTTTACCGGATAAGGCCATCGACCTCATCGACGAGGCGGCCTCGCAATTGCGGATCGAAAACGATTCGCTTCCCGCCGAGTTGGACGACATCCGTCGGCGGATCATGCAACTGCAGATCGAACGCGAGGCCCTCAGGAAAGAGACCGACGCCGCCAGCGCCAAGCGCCTGACCAAATGCGAAAAAGAACTGGCCGAGCTGCAAACGAAAAACGACCGGCTAACCGCCCACTGGAAATCCGACAAGGGCCGCATCGAGCAGATCACCCGCCTCAAGGAACAGCTCGTTCATGCGCAAACCCAGCTCGACGACGCCCAGCGCAAAGGCGACCTCGAAACCGCCGCGCGGCTGAAATACGGCACGATTCAGGACCTTCAGAAGCAGCTCGCCTCCGCCGAGGAGGCCCTCGTCCGTGCCAACGGCGGCTCGATGATCCACAACGAAGTCACCGAGGAAATGATCGCCAAAATCGTGTCGCGCTGGACGGGAGTTCCCGTTTCGCGCCTTGTCAGCGGACAGGCCGAACGGTTGATGAACATGGAACAGGAAATCCGTCGTCGGGTCGTCGGCCAGGATGAGGCCGTCGCCGCGGTGTGCAACGCCGTCCGTCGCAGCCGCGCCGGTCTGGGCGACCCCGGGCGGCCGATCGGCGTCTTTCTCTTCCTTGGTCCCACCGGCGTCGGCAAGACCGAGCTGAGCAAAGCCCTGGCCGAATTTCTCTTTAACGACCCCGGCAGCATGATCCGCATCGACATGAGCGAATTTATGGAGCAGCATTCCGTCGCGCGAATGATCGGAGCCCCGCCCGGCTACATCGGTTACGAAGAAGGCGGAAAACTTACCGAAGCCGTCCGGCGAAAACCTTATTCGGTTATTCTGCTCGATGAGGTTGAAAAGGCCCATCGCGACGTATTCAACATCCTGCTGCAGGTCTTCGATGACGGCCGCCTCACCGACGGCAAGGGCCGCACCGTCGATTTCAAGAATACCGTCATCATCATGACCAGCAACTTCGCCGGCGAAGCGATCCGCGAACTGGCCGAGAACAAAGGCGAGGACTGGGAAATCGAAGCCCGCGTCAAGGATGCCCTCAAGCGGCATTTCCGCCCGGAGTTTCTCAACCGGATCGATGAGACGATCATCTTCCATTCGCTCGGCCGGGATCAGTTGGAACGGATCGTCGAAATCCAGGCCGGCTACCTCATCGATCGGCTCCGCGCACGAAACATCGCCGCCGAGATCACCGACCGCGCCAAAAAGCTTCTCATCGACGAGGGTTATGATCCGGCCTTCGGCGCTCGACCTCTCAAGCGAGTGATCCAGCAGCGACTGGAAAATCCGCTGGCGTCGGAGATCATCACCGGCAAGTTCGCTGAAGGCGATCACATCCGCATCGACGCGGACAACGAACAATTTCAATTCAAAAAAGTCCATTGATCGAATCGGATGGATTTTTTATAATCCGGCCGGTGACTTGTTCCGAAAGGGTATGCCCTGACGTACCCTTGTTTTGTCATTATGAAAAGATCCTTCGGGAAAGGGTGTATCCATGCGTTGTCATTCATCGTGGTTTGAGACGACGGTTCTATTGATCTCATCATCTCTGGTTATCGCTTCCGGCGGCACGGTCGCCGAGTGGGATTTTTCCAGGGGGACGCACGGATGGAGCGGTAACGCCGGCGTCAAGCCGCTTCAGGTTACTCCCGAAGGTCTGCGTTTTGAAACGACCGGCGAAGATCCCTGGATCGAAGGCCCGGCGATCGATCTTCCCTCGCCGGACGGCATGGCTCGCGTAACGATCCGCATGAAGTCAAACGCCGACCGCGGGGGCGAATTGTTCTATGGCCCGCATTTTTCCGCGGAGCGGTCCGTGCGTTTTATGGTCTTCAACGACGGCGACTGGCATGAATACGCATTGATGATCCCGCATCCGCTGGGCCCCAAGAGCCGGTTTCGTCTCGATCCATGTACCTCGCCCGGCGAATTGACGGTCGCCTGGATCCGCGTCGAGGCCCTCAAAAAAATCGAACCGCCGGTTTTCGAAAAACCGTCTTTTTCTACCCTCACTGACTCCAATACAGTATCCGTCCAATCCGGTGTTCTAACCCTTCGCCATTCCAAGACCGCCTGGGGCGACTTTGATCTTGCCGTCGATGGCAAACCGTTCGCCCGAGGATATCCTTCGGAAATGATCGGTGTGTCGATACAGGATCAGGTCGAATGGCTCCATCTGAAATCCGCAACCATCCATTCTCAATCCTCTCAGAATTCCATTTCAATTGTGGCCACGATTAAAGACCAATCCGGCGGTCGTTGGGAGCTGACACGGAGATTTGGTCCAGGACCGAAATCCGATGAGATGTTTGTTGAGACGATGATTCAGGTTGATCAGGATCGGCAAGTGGTGTTGTTTCCCTGGCTGACAATGTTCGCCGGTTCCGGTTCCTTCGGTGAAAAGAAAAACCAGGGCCTCTTTGCGGGACTTGAATATCTACAGGATGAACCCAGCAGCAGCGAAGCCGATATCGCGGCGCCGTTGCATGTCCGTCGCATTCCCGATTCGTATAAGATCACGTTTCCGTTGATGGTGATTCAAAATAACGGCCGGTACGTCGGCCTGATCTGGGAACGCGATCCGATGGTCGCCGCCGGATTCGATTCGCCGGATCGTGTATTCCATTCAGGCGGCCATGCGATGTGGTTGTCGGGGCCGGGAATCAGCGCGGGCCGATTCGAAAATGAATTGTGCGCCCATTCGCCGGTGATACGAAAGGCCGATGAACCCTTCACAGTGACTGCAGTGATCATCGGCGGCAAAGGCGATACGATTATCCCCGCCGTCCGGCAATATGTCGCGCTGCAGGGTTTGCCGAAGCTTCCCGAATTTGACGGCGGATTCGGTGCCGCTGTCGATCTGCTCTCGCACGGCTGGCTCGATTCGAAGATCAACGTCAATGGTCTCTATCGCCACGCCGTCTGGGGCAACAGCTTCGGTCCGCAAGCCGCCGCCGACGCCGCGATGTTCCAGAAGTGGCTCGCGGGAATAACCGCAGACGCATCGCTCGGCAATCGTCTCGCCGCCGGGAGCAGGCTGGCCCTCGAAAAACTTTCGCCGTCGGACACCTTCGGAAGCGGCGTCTCGCATGTCCGCTTCCCGACGGCGCCGCTGGTTTTCGGCCGCGTCCCCGAATATGTCCGTCGGCGAGTCGCCAATGCCCGTGCCCAGCTCAAACGGTTCGAAGCCGACGGCAGGATCATCTACAAACCCGGCAATGTCGATTACGGCCGTACGCATTTCGAAAATCACGCCAACGGCATCGGCGGCAGTGTCATCGCCGACATTCTCGAAACCGCAACGCTTTCGCCCGATCCACAACTCGTCGCCGATGCCCTGAAGGTCCTCGACCAGCAGACAACGCTCTACGCCAACACAATCCCCCGCGGCGCACAGACATGGGAATGCCCGCTGCACACGCCCGATATCCTCGCCTCCGCGCACATGGTCAAGGCCTATACGCTCGGATATCTTCTTTCCGGCAAAGCCGAGCATCTCGAACAGGCCCGATACTGGGCATGGACGGGCGTGCCGTTTATCTACCTGAACAATCCCACCGCCGGCCGCATCGGCGAATATGCGACCATCGCGGTGTTGTGCGCAACCAACTGGCGGGCCCCCGTCTGGTTCGGCCAGCCCGTTCAGTGGTGCGGCCTGGTCTATGGCTCGGCGCTGTACCAACTGGCCGGCATCGATCCGCAAGGCCCGTGGATGCAACTGGCCAAAGGCATCACCATCGCCGGCCTTCAGGAAAGCTGGCCGACGACGGATACCGATCGACAGGGACTTTTGCCCGACTTTTTCCTGCTCGTCGATCAGGTCAGCGACGGCCCCTCCATCAATCCCGGCACCGTCGGAGCCCATTTGCCCGAGGCCTTCGATCAGGGAAAGCTCTACGATGTCCGAAAACTCAACACCAAGCTCTGGTTCATCCACGCCCCCTGCGAAATCACGGCGATTGCCGAACAAGGTTCGAAAATAACTATCGAGGTCGCCGGATGGAAAAGTACGCCGGCGAATGTACTGATCTCCGGTATCGATCAACAACCCAAACAGATCCGTGCTAACGGTTCTCCGATTTCGAATCGCACCTTCGACGCCGAACTGAAATTGTGCGTGATCCCCATCACCGGAAAGACAAGAATCGAAATCGAACCGTAAAAAAACTACGGATTTCGCGGGTTACATATACTTCGCCCTTGGCTGGGCGTTCGGGTAGCCCTAAAGGTTCAACTTGGCGATATAGATTTCCAGATTTCATGGTGGCATAGCCAATCCGCTTATGGTATAATGGCCTGCACATAAGGACAGATTGAACGTATTAACGGGTGTGAAAAATATCTCAAGAAGTGGAGATGAGTCAAATTGCAGGGCTGTGAGGGAGAATAATGTCATTTCCAAATGCCGATAGAGTAATCTATGCCAAGAATCCTCTCGATCGGGTGATATGCCTTTCCTTTACGGGCTCTAACGAAACTCAGGGTGTCATTCCGGCGAAACCTGGAATCCAGAACCAGCAGTGAGAGGTTCATGAGGTTTCGTTAGAGCTTCTTATCCGGCCGCCGCTGTTTTCAATGGACAACCCCATAAGATGAGATACGATACACCGCCGCCGGATTCCTGAAATTCCGCCGGCCGAGTTGGAAAGGAAATTCTTGCTCAACGGTTTCGCTAACAAACAGAAGGCAAATGTGGCCGACATTGTAAAACTGCTCAAAGCGCATGCCCGCCAGTCCGCGATCCAGGCCATGGCTCGTTTCGGCATTGTGCCCGAAAAACGGCTCGGGGTTTCCATTCCCGACATCCGCCGGATCGCCCGTAAAGCAGGCACAGACCACAAACTGGCCGCCAGGTTGTGGAAGACCGGCATCCCGGAGGCCATGATCCTGGCCACGATGGTTGCCGACCCCGAACAATTGACCGCCGACGAAATGGATGCATGGGTCCGCGATTTCAATTCCTGGGATGTATGCGACGCGGCCTGCATGAATCTATTTCGCAAGTCACCGCTGGCCCGGCAACAAATCATCGCATGGTCCGGCCGGAAAGAGGAATACGTCAAACGGGCCGCCTTCTCCCTTCTCGCCTGCCTGGCCTGGCACGATAAGCACGCGCCCGATCGGGAAATGATGCGGTATCTGTCGATCATTAAACGCGCAGCAACCGATGATCGCAATTTCGTAAAGAAAGCGGTCAATTGGGCCTTGCGGAATATCGGAAAACGAAATGTGCGCCTCAATCATGCGGCCGTCAAAACCGCCCATGAAATCCATCGACTCGATTCCAAATCCGCACGATGGATCGCCTCCGACGCCCTCCGCGAACTCCAATGCGAAAATGTCAAATCCCGCCTCGGCCGGTAAGAGCGGTCCTCCGTGACAGCCCATGTCTCACTCAGCGGAATCCAAACGACTCACAGGGTCCAACCCGAATATTGTTTCTTGATAGATCGTTTTTGATTGTAGAGAATAGGAATGGAAACAAAATCTTAATTCTTCTTCGGGACCTATCAAGATAGATAATCCGAATTATCACAAGTTCAATAATATATATTATTAATCTGGATATTCGAATTCAGGCTGGTACTCAATATCGGGTTTGCATATTTTCACCAAAGGATTCCCGCACTTTCCATCAAGTATCAATAGGTCGCTATCAAAAGTATGTAATGTGGGAATTTTCCGCAAAACTGCTGTCGACAGATGTGTATAATTAAGCTTCTTTCCGTACATTTTTAATGAATTTTTTGACGGTG
>CAYLSB010000108.1:0-13079 GCA_964386005.1 uncultured Pirellulales bacterium
TGGGTTGTATATAACTTCCTTTCCTTTGTCAAGAGAGAAGCCTAATCATACACATAATGAATCCTGTTCCAAGAGTCTTTTGAAATTAATATATATCGTCATTCACAGGAAACATGTTTATCCTTCAAATATTCCACCGTTTCATGATGTAACCGTTTCCATCTACTGATGATATCGTGCCCCCTTCAAAGAAGTGAGAGGGATTACGGAATCGTCCGACTTGAACTTTACCTGACCGTGCTGTTTGGCCTCTTCGTTTTCGTGCCCATGTCGCAAAGAGATATTTTTTGGCTCTGGTCATTGCTACATAAAGGAGACGGCGTTCTTCAGCGATATCACAATCTGGCCGGGGGATGATTCCGTCCTCGACTGCCATGACAATTGTTGCCTGTACGGTAAGACCTTTAGCCCCTCCCATCGTCATAATCCGAACACCTTTACTTTCGGATTGGGCTTTATCTTTGCCAAGCGGGGCTATTTGGCTAAGATACCTGCCAAGACCTTGTTTGGGTTCGCAAATATCATCGAGGGCGATTAAAAGTTGAGCGAAATCTGGAGTTGGTTTAGGGCATACTCCTCCTTTAGAACAAGATAACATCCAACTGCCCCAGTGATCTACCATGATATCATTGTAATCTTGATGGTTATCAAGCCATTCTAAAACATGTTGGATCATTGTCGTGGCTTTTGAGGAAGATCCACTTGGACCTCCAGGGAACCTTTTCGTATACGCTGCCAGAAGAGCCGGTCCAAACTGAATATGTTGCTGACGTGCAAGTTCATAAATGTAAGCAGTAAAAGCATCCCCAATACCCTCTGATAAACGAAGTAATCCTGCCCATGCAAGTGAATCCTCTTTGTGGACTAAGAGACGGAAAATCTCAATCAGTTGCCGGTTGACCGGTTCTTCCAGCATACGCTTTATAGCTTCAGGGTCGGAAAACGGTATTTGGAATTTGAGCAAGAATTCTTTCACTGGTTTGCTGAAAGCCTCATTAAAGTCCCCTCTAAGAAGAACAAGGATTTCTTTCGGTGGGACTTTTTCCACATGGACTAATTGATTTATCAACTTCGCTACTCCGCGGGCTTCTGAATTTTCATTCTCAAATGCAAGTAAAGCGCATTCGCCGGGCGGAGAGTCATCGGAAGGCGTCAACACCGGACGTTTTGGACGATCGGGGTCACCTGATATGACATGGGTTGCCCATTCGATAATCTTGGCGCCACATCTTTTTGTGATTGAAAGAGGATAATCAGCTGCTCCCGGATAATCTTGGATTACGAATCGACGGATTCCTTCAGGTGCCGCCTTTCGAAAATGGTAGATGGATTGGTCATCATCTCCTGCACCGATGATTGTACACCCTCGGTCGGCGATCATCTTGAGTAATTCCAAATCACAGGCGTTCAGGTCTTGATATTCGTCCACGATTAGAAGTTCATATCCCAAACCCTTTAAATTGGGATGATTCTGAAGTCCGTTTCGTAACGCATAGGGAAGCTCAGCCAGCAATGTGTAGCCGAAAATCTGGCGATTCTCATTCCAAGCGCCGATAAACTTTTTTCGAAGCAGTGGATCAATTTGCGGATTATCTTCTGGAGATAAAGATTGCCAGTTGGATTCCAATTCGATCACAAGGTCATCGAGAGTCCTAACAGGGACATTGATTCGTTTCGCAAGAGAAGAACGAATGATATGCTTGTATTCCCAATCGTCGGCAATTCGTAAAGGTTGTGGAAGATTACCCAATCCGGGGTTCATGAGAAGAATCGAAATTGCGAAAGAATGGATGGTGTTCGGCTGTTCAACCTCAACAAAGGATTGAGATGCTACCTTTTTGGTCAACTCACTTGTGGCAGCACGCGTGAATGTTAGTATTTTAATACGCCGATCGGGATTGTCAGCCAATAATTGATGAAAGTAGTTTACCAGAGTGGCACTTTTTCCTGTTCCTGGTCCCGCAAGAATTCGCGCATGGTTATCTGGATTATGCTGCAAAATCCTTTCTTGTTCGTTCGTAGGAATGAACTTTTCCATATCTACCTTTCATCATCAATGACCGGTCTCCTTTAATCAATATTTGAAGATGAATTGTAGGAGGACATAGGAAGAAATTCAAGATTATATTCGATCATCCGAATGGGATATGATAGATTCCGGACCAAGGACATTAAAACACAACTGAGACGGTTGTGCTACATCTAACGGATACGACGGGGGGATCACAATATTTCATTTGTAATTTTCGATTTTGAATTTTTGTTCTCACATAAATGCCTCATGGAGGGTATGATTGCAATCGGAAAAACAGCGAGATCGTCTGTACTGAAAACCAACAGCATTATCAGGAGATCGCTATGAGTAATATCAATCGGATGACACGAAGAGGGTTGTTGAAAAGCGGTATCATCGTTGGATCGGCGATGATGCTGCCGTCGATTTTGCCGTCGCGGGTGTTCGGGGCGACGGCTCCCAGCAACCGCATCATCATGGGCGCCATCGGCACCGGTTCACAGGGCACCGGTGATATGATGGATTTCATCGGCCGGCCGGAGGTGTATTTCGTCGCCGTGTGCGACGTCGATCGCGGCCACCGCGAGAACGCCAAAAAACTCGTCGATGATCGCAACGGCAATAAAGACTGCAAGGCGTACCTGGATTTCCGCGAGCTGATCGGCCGGGGCGATCTGGATGCCGTGATGCTCGCGCTGCCGGATCACTGGCACGCGATCCCGGTGATCGAAGCGGCCAAGGCCGGTCTGGATATGCACGGCCAGAAGCCCTTCGCCCGTTCGATCCGCGAAGGCCGCGCGATGTGCGACGCGATCAAACGGTACGGCCGGATCTGGCAGACCGGCAGCCAGCAGCGCTCGGACTATAAATTCCGCCGCGGCAGCGAACTGGTCCGCAACGGCCGACTCGGCAAGATCCTCAAGGTCGAGGTCGGCCTGCCCACCGGCGGCGGAACCGATGTCCGCAAAGTCCAGCCCGTGCCCGACGGCCTCGACTGGAACTTCTGGCTGGGCCCGGCGCCGTGGGTACCGTATCGCGGCGTCTCCCACTGGGACTGGCGCTGGATCATGGATTATTCGGGTGGACAATTGACAGATTGGGCCGGCCACCACATCGACATCGCCCACTGGGGCATGGGCTGGGACACCACCGGCCCGGTCGAGATCGAAGGCCGCGGCGTTTATCCCAAAGAAGGGCTTTATAATGTCCCAACGAACTACAAGTTCGACTGCAAGTACGCCAACGGGATCGTCATGACCGTGGGCGACGGTTCGCAGGTCCGGGATGGGACCACGTGGACCGGCGAGAAGGGCTGGATCCACGTCAATCGCGGCGTGCTGGAGGCATCGGATGAAAAGATCCTCAAGGAAGTCATCGGCCCCGACGAGATCAAACTGTACGAAAGCAACGACCACAAGCAGAACTTCATCGAGTGCGTCAAGAGCCGCAAACCCACGATCTGCCCGGAGGAAGTCGGATTCCGTTCGATCAGCGTGGGCCTCTTGGGCGAGATCGCGATGCTGACCGGCCGAAAGATCAAGTGGAACCCCGAGAAAGAGGAAATCATCGGTGATCCCGAGGCCTCGGCGCTGCTGGGTCGAAGCTATCGCGAACCGTGGACGTTGTAACGATTGGGTCCCATGAGAAAGATTATTAACAAGGCGATTTGGACCCGTGAATTGGGTGAAGAAGTTCATCCACCTCGATTCACCCTTCGGTGTGAATCTCTGTGGCTGCCATCCGATGTGGATACTGTAAACGATTGATGGATACGAGGGTACGGATGCCGTGCCCCTGCAAAACGGGCGGATGCCATTCGCCCCTACATCAGGAGAATGAAACAATGAAACGAATAGCATATACGATATTGATGATGATTCTGGCGGCGGGATTGTGTTCTGCGGCGCCGATGAAGGCCCTGATCATCGACGGCCAGAACAATCACGACTGGAAGGCCTGCACACCCGTGCTTAAGGAGATCGTCGAGGAGACCGGCCTGTTCGACGTCGATGTCGCGACGACTCCGCCGCAGGGTCAGCCGATGGATTCCTTCAAGCCGGATTTCGGCAAGTACAATGTCATCATCGCCAACTACACCGGCGATGACTGGCCGAAAGCGACGCGGGACGCCTTCGTGCAATATATGTCCAACGGCGGGGGGCTCGTGGTTATTCACGCGGCGGACAATGCGTTTCCCAATTGGCCCGAATGGAACGAGATGATAGCTCTGGGCGGCTGGGGCGGACGCAACGAAAAGAGCGGGCCGTATGTCTATTGGAAGGATGGCCAAATTATCCGCGACAATTCTCCCGGGCCCGGCGGCGCGCACGGCCAGCAGGTCGATTACCTGATCACCGCGCGCGACACGCAGCACCCGATCATGAAGGGATTACCGGAAAAATGGATGCACATTAAAGATGAACTCTACAGCCGTCTTCGCGGGCCCGCCAAGAACATGACGCTACTGGCGACTTCGATCCAGGACACGGCCACCGGCGGAACCGGCCGCGATGAACCGGTGCTCTTTACGATCAGCTACGGCAAAGGCCGGATCTTCCATCAGGCGATGGGCCATGCTCCGGAACAGATGCGGTGCGTGGGATTTATCGTCACCACGCAGCGCGGGACCGAATGGGCCGCCACCGGCAAAGTGACGTTGACGGATGTGCCGGCCGATTTCCCGACGGAGGCAAAGACCAGCGTTCGTTCGCAGATCAGCACCAAGCTCGACTTTAGCCCGCTGGATGGCTACGACTTCGACAAACCGCGCGCAGGTCTGGAAAAGATCGAAGAACAGGTTCGTACTATGCCCGTCGCGAAATATCGGGCGGTGGAGGATCAATTGCTCACGGCGTTGAAGTCTTCGAAGCTTACACTGGCGGGCAAGCAGTGGGTCTGTCGCATGTTGCGTATTGTCGGGTCGGCCAAGTGCGTTCCAGCGTTGTCGGCGATGCTGGCCGACACGGAAACTTCGCACTTGGCGCGGATGGCGCTGATCTACAATCCCTCGTCGGAAGCCGGTAGGGCATTGACGCAATCGCTTTCGACATTGTCCGGTGATCTGCGAATCGGCGTGATTGGTTCGCTGGGTCAACGCGGTGAAAAGGCTGCGGTCGGTGCGATCGGAAAGCTGGTCGGTGATGCGGATGGAAACACCGCGCGGGCGGCGATCAAGGCGCTGGGCCGTATCGGCGGATCGGATGCGGCGAAGATTCTTGTGTCGGCGAAGGTCCCGGCGGTTTTGCAGACCGAACGCGACGATGCCTGCATCGCCTGTGCCGATAAACTTGCTGCTGAGGGCAAGACGTCTGAGGCGATGGGGATCTATCAGTCCATGACGGATACAAAAAATACAGGATGGATCCGTATCGCGGCCTATCGTGGATTGGTGCAGCTACAGAAGGAAAAGGCCGTTCCGCAGGTCATCGCGCTGTTGAAGGACGCCAATCCCGATCTCAAGCTTGCCGCGGGAAAATTCATCGCGGAGATGCCCGGCCAGGCGGCGACCACGGCGCTGGCCGATGCGATGGGAACGCTGGATTATCAGGGGCAGGTTGTGCTGATCGCGGCGCTGGAGACGCGGATGGATAAGGCCGCCGCCGCATCGGTGACAAAGGCCGTTGACAGTACCGACAATGCCGTGAAATTGGCGGCGGTGAAGGCCCTGGCGGTTCTGGGTGACGCGACGACGGTCGAAAAACTGACGACGGTCGCGGCAACCGGCGGCGAAGTCGGCAAGGCGGCGCAGCAGAGTTTGAGCCGTTTGTCGGCCGACGGTGTCGATGAACAGATCATCCGGCTGATCGCGTCGTCTTCCGCGACGGGAGCGGTTCGGGCCGCCGCGATTCAGGCGGCAATCGATCGCGCCAAAACGACCGCGCTGCCTGTGCTGCTCAAGGCGGCCAAAGACGCCAACGCGGAGGTACAAAAGGCCGCAAGCCGCGCGCTGGGCGAGCTGGCGGAAAGCCCCGCATTTACGGAGATGGTGGGGCTCGTCGCCGACGCCAAAACGGCCGTCGAGCGGGGTAATCTCGAACGGGCGATGACGGCAATGATCGCGCGGGTCAGGCAGGTGGATGTGCAGCCGGTGATCGATGCGATAGCCCGGAGTGGAACAGAGGCAAAGGTTTCCCTGCTCGGCGTGCTGCCGAAGATCGGCGGCGAAAAGGCCTTGGCGGTGGTGCGGGCAAATCTCACTTTGCCGAATGCCGATGTGAAGAAGGCGGCGATTCGGGCGCTGGCCGATTGGTCGGATCCGATGCCGCTCGACGACTTGCTGAATCTTGCGAAAAATGACCCGGACACGGCAAACCAGACGCTGGCGTTGCGGGGCTATATCGCGCTGCTTTCGACGCCGGCCAATCGCGGCGCGGCCGAGACCGTCGTCCTGCTGGCGGAGGCCCTGAAGGTCGCCAAACGGCCGGAAGAAAAGCGGCTGATTCTGGCGACTCTGCCGAAGTTCCCGTGTAAAGAGGCATTGGAGATGGCTAAACAAATGAAATCCGACGCCGCGCTTTCGGCCGAGGCCGACGGGACGATCCGCAAGATTGAAGAGACACTGGCCAACCAGAGCATGAAGGCGACCGCGTCGCTCAATAGCGGCGGTGCGGGTCTGGCCTTCGATGGCAAGATAGATACCCGCTGGGATACCGGCCAAACGATGAATCCGGGCCAATGGTTTGTGCTCGACCTTGGCGTTGAGAGAGCGATCAAGGGTTTGACGCTGGACGCCACTCCATCGCCGAACGATTTTCCGAAGGGTTACGAAGTCTATATCAGCTTCGACGGCGGCAACTGGGGCAAGCCCATCCTGACCGGAGCAGGCGATAAGCCGATCACTGAACTGGATTTCGGCAAGACGGTGCGAACGCGATTCATCAAGATCGTCCAGACGGGATCGTCGGATTCATGGTACTGGTCCATTCATGAATTAAAGGTTAAAGCCGAGTAAGTAGCTAATAGAGACATAAAATACTTAATATTAGTTTGCGGGGGCGCATTGGAGTGTGCCCCCGCCGATTTGGGATTATTTCAATGGAGGATTTCCGATGAAATGGCTGACGTTGTGGGAAAACCGGAAAACCGGGAAAACCGGGGAAAACCGGGGACAGTCACCAATTTCGGGGACAATAATGGGTGTCTGTCCATAGTTTCCCTCGTTTCCGTCCCGAGTTTCCAAACAGAAATGTAAGATGAAAAACGGCTCATTGTACATAATTTCTATCTGGCTATTACTTCTTGCCGTGTCTTTGCACGCTCTGACTCGTAATAGATTGGATTATCTTTTGTCAGAGATTAAATCTGACGATGAAACACGATGCTCAAAAGCAGCAATCAAGCTTGCTGAATATGGGCCGGAAGCCAAAGCAGCGATACCTGTCTTAATTGAGATAGTACAAAACCAAGAGATGAATGTCTATGCGAGTGGTGTTTTGCCCTACATTTCTACGGAAGAGCCAATTGAAAAAATTCTACAATTGGCAAAGGATGAGAATGCGTTCATACAATCTATTGCGATTGAATGTTTAAAATACCGTGAGATAGACAAAGAGAAAGCTCTGAAAATATATACAAAGTTGCTCAATCACGACAATCCATGGATTGCTGTAGAAGCAGCTGAAGCTATGAATAAAGTCGGAGCAGGCTCACTTTGCCTCGACAAAGTTCTTCAACTTGCCAGAGATGATGAAACCGTCATTGTATCAATTGCATTGACAATAATCGGAGAAATAGGAATTGCGAATGAGCAAGTTAAACGGGTTTTGGTTGATTGTTTCTCAATAAATGATAAACGAGAAGTCGCCAAGGTAGCCGCAATCTATCAGAATCTGTACTCTGATGAGAGAAAAGGTATTACGCAATTGGAGGTACTTGCGAAAGACGCTGACAAGAATGTTCGCTGGCATGCGGCCAAAGCCATTGGCAACGTGAAAAAATCTGATTCTCAGACAAAGCAACTTTCAAGAGAGCTAATAAACGACGATAACATACAAGTTGCCATATGGTCATGTTATGCCATGATTCAACATGATGTCGAGAAAGAACAAGCTTGGAAATTAATCATAGATTCACTGAATAGCAGCGACTTTATCGGTAGAATATCGGCGCTTTCTGTTCTTAGGGAGTTAGGGCCGCTTGCTAAGAACCAACAGGAACGAATGCTGAAGATAATCGATGATAGAGATGAACTTATACAAACTTTAGCAATTGGTACATTGGGTGAAATCCAACCGTCATCTAAAGAATTGGTTTTGCCAGCATTAAAGAACAAACTTAAAACGACGAATAGTTTCCTGGTTTGGAATGTGGCCAAGAGGACAATTGAGCAAATTGAAACCGCACATGAAGATTAAATAGTCCACATTTTAGTTGTACGGTGCGATTGCATTAAAGGGAAAACGGTTTGTACGGTGGCAAGTTGGTAAAACATGGAGGTACACGATGTTTATTGATTATGTGACACTCATGCTGATTAATATGGTGGCGGGGCTTGTGGTTCTGGCCTGGTTTCTGTGGTCTGATCTGGATAAGCCCCATACGGCCCGATGGGCTCCGGCATTTGCGATGCCGGGACTGGTCGCGGTCGTCTGCGGATTTGCGATGAGTTTCTCCTGGCCGTTACCGCAGCCGTATAATGTGGCGTATGGTGAGTCTACTGTGCTGTTTGGGATCCTGTTCCTGGCGGCGGCATGGTGTCTTGCCAAAGAATGGGATGTATTGCCGCTGGGTATCTATGCCTTCTTTGCCGGGTGGGTCGCCGTTCTGATTGGAATTCGGATTATCCAGCTTGGCCTGACACAAAAGCCAGGTCTGTCGGGAATCGGTTTTATTGTAACCGGACTGGGTGGCGTAATGGCAGGACTTATTTTGACCTATCGCAAGAACCTGATCCTGAGACGGCTTGGGGCAATTGTATTAACTCTGGCGGCCATAATCTGGGCAATGACGGGCTATATGGCATATTGGTATCATCTGCTGCCTCCGGCGAAGTGAGTCATTTACGTAAAACCTTCGATTTTGATTTCAATAATCGTTTGTTGTCGCTCGATTGAGAGCCGTTTGTTTCGGCAAAGGAAAGGCCGCTTGGCTGATTGAAGAATAGTGGAGGTTATGATGAAACGGTTCAAATGCATATTTACATTGTGGATAATTTTTTCAATTTACTCCGGTGTATGGGCGTTCAACGGCCATGTGGGAACAGCCGGTCCTGTGACAGTGACGATCGGCGAGGTCAAAGGTGTCAGCCGGTATGATACGCCGTATCCGGTTATGGTCAGCGTCAAAAATACCGGCGGCGAAACCCTTTCGGTTACGATGGAGGTACGCGACCTGGTCGATGAATTCAAGTGCGTAGGCGAAAACCGCAAGACGATTTCCGTTTCGGGCGGCAAGACCGAAAGTGTGCAGTTTCAGATTGCCTCATCGCCGGGTGCATTTGCGGCATTGTATCCCGTGCATGTCTATGCGAGTTTTGAATCCGGCGGCAAGAAGCAGACGATCCACTGTGTGCAGATCTTCGAGACGGTGTTTGAGCCGAAGAGATCGATCGCCGATATCGCGGATGTTGTTACCATTCCCGCCGATGGTGCCGTTTTGCTGACTGACATTCGTTCACAACAAATATTGTGGCAATATTTTGATAAGCCCATGGTTTCTCAACCGATCGGTTGGCGCGGGTCGGTCGAATCTTCCGGCGCGAATTTTGAAATCTACGACATCACACGCGACACGACAAAAAAATCTCTCGCCATGCATCCCACATGGAGAAATGGCGCGGGAACGATTTTCGCGCAGTATAAAATTAAGTTGCCGGATACGAAGCCGATCACTTTTTCCTTTTCCAATGCGATCCGCGACATTACTCCGCCGGAACCGCCGAGCGACGGCGTGACATTTCGCGTGTGGGTCGGCGACAAGACGGTGTATGAAAAACACACTGACAGCAAAATCTGGATCGATGGCGCAGCCGACCTGAGCGAATTTGCCGGTCAAGAGATTTTGCTGCGGATGGAATGTCATCCCGGACCGAAAAAAGATACAACCTGCGATTCGGCCTTTTGGGGCGATCCGGTGATCGCTTCCGGGGGACAAACCGGTGTGGAAACCAGGGAAATGCAAAGCCCTAAGGCGTTTTTGTTTGCCCTTGCGGATGGTTATAAAGCCACGGTCGTCGGGGGGCCGCATGGGATTTTCGATGGGGCGATTTCCTTCGGGCGAAACGGCAGGATCCTAACGAGCAAGGGTCTTGCCGTGTCGATCCTGAATCAGAAGGTCGGTGTCAGGCCCAGCGGAATTATTATTAATAATATCCGATATGATTATAATTCAACGGCCGGGTGTCTCAGGATGATCCATTCCATGGTCGCCAACGGCCGTCCGTTCGAACTGGTCGCGGATGTTTTTGTGGAAGGACCTGGGCTGCGGATCAAGGTTGAATGTCCTGAACGGATCACCGACCTGACAACCGGGGCTTTCGACCAGACGGCCGAGAAGGTCTATTACGGCCACGGATATTGCATCGTCAAACCGCAGGCGTTTCGCGCCGGTTTCGGCGGGCACAACCTGGCGACGAGTCATGTCGGTTTCGAATTCGACAACGGCATGTCGCTGTTGGTGGCGACGGACAATCCGCCGGATTATTTTGAGGTTTTACCGGAGCGGAAGATTTACTCGCTGCACACGCACATGAACGCGACGCTGACGCTGCTTCCAAGCGACAAAGGGGCTTTCGATTGCGCGATTCGGTATCGGCCGCTGTACGACAAGAAGCCCTCGCCGGGTGTCGCACGAAAAGCGGGGCGGTTTGTTTTCGACGTCTGGGGCGGGCGGTATTCCGATATTGCAGATACGATGAAGCGATTGATTGATTACGGCCTGACGGACAGCTTGTTGACGCTGCATGTCTGGCAGCGATGGGGGTATGATTATCGACTGCCGGACATCAATCCGCCGGATCCGTCGATGGGGACGGTCGAGGATATGCTCAAGATCGACGCGGTCTGTCGGGCGATGGATATTCCGTGGGGGCTTCACGACAATTATATTGATTTCTATCCGGATGCGACGGATTACAGCTATGAGCATATCGCCTTCACGGAAGACGGGCGGCCGGTCAAGGCGTGGCTGAACGAAGGCCGCGGTGCGCAGAGTTATCGATGGCGGCCGGACCATATCATGCCGTTTGTAAAACGCAACCTCGAATGGATCAAGCCGAACCTGCGGCCGACGCATTACTTCATCGACGTGTTCACCTCGATCAACATGTTCGATTTCTACGATCGCACGGGCAAGTTCCACTCGATGCTCGAAACGCGAAAATACTGGGGCGAATCGTTCCGCTGGATTCAGGATTATCTCGGGCCCGGCACGATCACGACCTCCGAGGCGGGAGATGACCAGCTTGTCGGCTGGCTCGACGGAGCCGATTGCCAGCACATGCAGCTTTCCGCGACAGGCGGATCGTTTCACAACCGCGTGGTGTGCACCGATTGGGAGCGGGTGCCCTGGTTCGACGCGGTGCTGCACGATAAGTTCATTCAGCATGGTGTGGGATATCCCGGCCGGTATGAGGGCGGAAGAAGCACGCGCGATCACGGCATCGAGAGCGACGATTACATTTCCGACGAACTGTTGCTGGGCCACGCGATGATGATCGACCGCAACGGATTTGTCGGCAACGGCGCGATCCGTAAGTACTGGCTGGCTCAGGATTTTATCCGCAACATAGCGATGGCCAAACTGACCGGCGTCGAATACGTTGGCGGGGATATCCATCGGCAGATCGTCACGTGGGATAACGGCGCTAAGGTATATGTCAATCGCGGCGAGTCGGATTGGACGGTTGCCGATAAGATCCTGCCAATGTATGGATATTATGCCGTCAATGGAGAGAATGAGTCGAGCATCGAGCGAATCGGCGGCGCGATCGTCGAGCAATCGAAGAGCGGCAAAGGCATGTATTATTTTAATGGCCGCGGATTTACGTCCGACAACGCTCTGGCGATACGGCCGAGCGTGAAGGCGATCGAGGTGGTAGGCCCGCGGAAATTCAAGATGCCGATTCACTGGCAGGCGACCGAGGCGGCGCCGAAGGATCTGGCGATTTTCGTGCATTTCAAATCTGATAAGGCCCAGCGGCGCGACAAGATCGCCTTTCAGGGCGACCACAGCCCGAAGATTGGGACCGGTTCGTGGAAGGGCGAGGTGGTGACTCTCGATGATCGGACGCTGGATGTACCGCCCGATGCGGCGGCGGGGGCGTATTCGGTCGAGGTGGGATTGTGGGATCCGGCCGGGAGCCGGCGATATTCGCTGGTGGGCGCCGATGATAACGAGATGAGTTATCGCGTGGGGACGCTGTATGTCGATACGTCGGGCGGCCTGCGGTTTGAACCGGTTGCCGAACGGCCGATGACGGCGGGGCGATGGGGCGGCGGCAGGGGTGCGACGGATTTCGGGCTTGTCACGACGGCAGGCGCAGTGCGCTGCGAGGTACAGGATCAGCAGGTCGTTATCACTCCGCTGCCGGATCGGAATCCCTTTACGGTCCAGATCGATCCGGCGAAATTGATCGGGCCAAATCGTTCGATCGGAACGATCACGGTAGTGGATCGTGAAGGCAAGACTATCGGTGAGGTGAAGGCGACAACGCAAGGGGCGAAGGTTACATTCGAGGTGGACGATAAAGGGTTTGCATACATTATCCAAATCCATGGAAGATAAAACAATGAATGTACAACGATTGGTTTATAAATTTGGTGTTTTAGTAGTTTCAGTTATCATATTTCTCAGTCAAGGTGGAATCGCCAGTCAACAAGGAATAGATCCTGCAACCGAAAGATTACAAATTCTTTCGGAATCTGCAAAACCCGAGGACATTGTTGAAATTCGCAAATTAATTAAAGCTAATGCAAATATCAATGCCCGGAATAACCTTGGAGTTACTCCCTTATTCACTGCTTCAAAGAATGGTAATATAGAGGTTGTCGCGCTATTGTTAGATGCCAAGGCTGAACCCCTCCCCGTTGTCAAGACCAAAAAGGGCGTTGCATAAGGTGTATGATTA
>CAYLSB010000109.1:0-12620 GCA_964386005.1 uncultured Pirellulales bacterium
AACTTCCACCTTATCCAACGGGAAATTTGGTCTTGACAATGGGGAGGGGGTTAAAGTTATGTCATTGCTTCCGACAGCGGGAGGAAGATAAAAACGATAGATCACTTTGGAGCTATCACTCCAATTTCCAAGGTGAATCGTTCCGTCCGCATTAGTATCATAATCATCTGCATTACTATCCGGTAAACGAGAAAATGTTGTACCTCTTAGAGATTCAATTACATTTGCTGATAATAATGAACTAGCGGAAACCAATATCAGGGCAGTAAACATTATTGTAGTTTTAGTGGACATGGCCAAATACCTTTCTATGTTTAGTCTTTGCGAAATCTTGTACACGAATTTATGCCCGGAAAGATTGCATAGGTAGGACATATCACACTGTAGGTAAGACTGCTAAACAAACCAAGTTGTGAACTCATATAACCTCGCTCCAGAACATAAAAGACATCGTGATAATAGATTGTTGTTGGGTAGTTTGTCAACTGTGAAAACTACGGATTTGTCATTTTTCCTATCCGTATATTTCCGGATATGAACCATTTCCCACTATATCGCTTCTCTATCGACGAGGCAGGCATCCGCTATCGACAGGACAACACACTCCTAACGATCTCCGGCTAACTGGCTTGGTAGTACGAGTTGATCTTCCTGAACGACTTCCAAGGGGCAGTAGAACTGCCGTCGTTTTCATCACTGCCATTGACAGGATCGATGGTGTAAGAACGGCCGGATACCCTCGTTTCTGGTGAAGCCCTGCCGGACACTCCCGGTAGCAGGATATCGCTGAGAATCGGAATCCTCAGAGTCGCCTTGGCTTCCGTGACCTCATGGAACTTTCTGATCTTCTTCGTCCATTCCCCAAATTCAGCCCACTCCTTCAGGCCAAAGGATTCCTTCTTCCCCACAGACAGCCATAGTTTCCCCTTGACCTATGGATCCTAATGTCACGATCACTAAAGATCCTCGAAGAGAGGGCGGCAAGCCCTGGCAGGTGCGTTGGTATGGAGACTTTGATGTCAAAGCTGGTAAACGAACCCGCCTGTGCAAATCCTTCGCCCGTCGTGCCGATGGCTGGTTCCCGATCCGGCTTGATAAACCACATTGTTTGTAACGGTGATCAGCCCTTGTGTCCGGGCGGAATTCAGGAAAGCACAGTATTGACCATTGGTGATCTCATACTTGCCCATGGCAAAGGAATCCAGGGTAACATTATGGGTGGGCAGTTCAACCGAATCCCCCTCACTCTTCGAATCGCCCATCTGGAAACTCCCGGCGGGGATGACGACCAGATCAGCAGTGGTGGAATTGGCAATAACCTTAATCCGGTAGTTGGTTCCGAAGGCCCATGGCAAATCGATTTTGCTGTCCCATGTAATATGCCGAATTCCAGGTCCAATAGGACCAACATCACCCGAAAGAGTGAACCACGAGGGTGTTATACCCCATGAACTGCCCCCATCGACACTAACCTGCACAGCAATGTTCCACTTACCATCCTCAGGGCCGTTGAGTGTATAAGCAATATCGACAATCCCACTGCCGTCAGCCCGCGGAGTAGCCGTTACATGGGTCACCTCAGGCTCCGAATCGGCAAATACCCCCACACACAGCGACAATCCCATAAGTACCATTAACCCAATTCGCCACATGGTCATAGTCAATCTCCCGTTTTTATTATTCCGCTCACCGGAAAAGGAAGGGCTTACAAGAAGTGTATTGAATCCAAGTTTCAGTTCTACCCCTCTTCCGATTTCAATGTGCAGCATTACTCGACAAGATTCATCTTAATCCTCACCCCACAATTATAAACAATTTCATAGGTCAAACTCAACCCCCAAGGATCCCTTTCCATAGGTTCCCCTGGAAATTCTCCCCTAAGTTTTAAGTCCCTTCTTATCTTCTAACCAGTTTTCCTCTGCCCTCCTTGGCATTCTCAATGCCACCTCAATAGGCAGGCACTCTCCTCCAAAAACCCACCTACTTTGTAACAAAAAGGGCACTCACTATACACACCAAACACGGTTGTCCTAGACGCCGGATTGCCGCCGGGAAACAATAATGGATAAGTATGGACTTGTTTGTTCGGGCAAAAACCTCATTTTCGTTATGAAAACTGAGGTTTTTGGACTGGGCGGTACTGGACTCGGACCAGTGACCTCCTGCTTGTAAGGCAGACCAGCTACTCATAAGTCCTTATTTGACAGTACTTTAGGTGCCCATTTTCTGCGTATAAACAGGAAGTACATACAAAGTACACACACAGTACAATGGGAGTACACTCAGAACCCAAAGCTCCCAGACGCAGAATTGCCGCAGAGAATAATGGCTTGGGACTGGGTTGTAGGAAAAAAGGGACGGTTTGGGACGCGGGGAGGGGAAGGGACGAGGGAAAAAGGCATGGCTGGCAAGGAAACCGTAATGGAATATTATGTCAACTCCCTTGATGCCAACAAATTGAAGGCAGTGGCTGGGTTGGATCAGATGATGGGGGGAGGGAACGATAGGCTCGACGGGGGTCGATAGGGGGGGATCTAATTGGTGTGCAAATAGAAGGGGTTCTTACTCGATAGGTCGAATAGGAACCCACTCAGAGCGATGGGAGAATAGGAAAACAAGGGTCCTTATGTGTCGAGCTTGTTATAAATTGGGTCGTTTCATGTAAAGGTAATTTTCAGGCATGTTTCCACTTCTGCGTAAACAGGGCAAAGTCCGCCATGCCCACCTCGCCGTCGCCGTTGAGATCCGCCACGATTATATTCGTCTCCGAATGAATAATCCGCCCAATGCCAACAATGCCAGTGATATCGGTTCGGGGATAACACTAATTTGAGCCGTTTCCGATGACATATTGAGATGGGCTGAAAAAGTCTGACCGTTTAATAAATGACTCTGTAATTCGAATCCACTCGTTGTTATACCGAAGTCACTAAGCGTATAAGTGCCATACCCGAATATTTTAGGTATTCGAGAAGTATATATCATCAAATCGTTACCATAAAGGATCAGCTTGGAATCTTCATTCAGATCGATGGAAGAGCTAACATCGCATCCTGAAATGGACATTTGCGCCTCATTATATAACGCGTAACGATGCATCGAACCGCCTGAAATATTGGCCGTGCTCTGGTCATGGAAAGTAAAATACCAACTGTATCCGTCAGATTGCAGATATTGGCTCTTACCGTAAAAATCACCATAATAAATAGTACCGCCAGAAAGCAATTGAACCGTTGTTCCGGCATTCGGGGCTTGATAATCTACGGTAAGGGGTGGAGACTCAGTTGAAATCGTGTGTACCTGTCCATCCTGAATAGACAGTGCGGATACCGGAGAAGCACATAACAACAAGCATATCACAACAACTGGGCTTATATTTTCCATTTTTTCTCCGATCGATAAAGAGCAATAATTCCCAATCCCATAATCAGACAACATGCTGGTTCTGGAATGATGGTGAATTCGATATTCTCGATGGCCGGGGAATAGCCGTACTGTGTTCGGTCGATCAGTTGAATCTTGAACAACGAATCGTCTCCCCATGTCCCTTTCAGGATTTTCGTCTGGGTATTAAAGGTATAATCCTTGACGAACATCTCGATATGCCGATTATAAATCGATTCCCCTGTAATCGGATCCCGGCCAATGACGGAAACCATTTGCCAACTTTCTATATTATCGATCCGACCGCCACTCAAAATCGCTGTTGATTCATTGCCCATACCCAACAATTGAATTCCCCCACCGGCCATATTTAACTGACTTTTATCGGTCATGCTGATATCCCATATTCCGCCTGACAGTGGTTCAAGCGGCGCCGTGTTTTGAATATCCAAAATGCTGTAGTCTTCGGCTGTCAGAATAGCGCCCCCCCCACCAGTCATGAGGAGGGATTCATGGTTTTTGACGATCATGCTGCCAAAGTAACCGCCAGTGACCATGTAATCATATCCAGCAAAGGCCGTAGAACAGATTGTCAGAATCAGAATCGTCGCCATTCTCATTGGGATTCCTCCGAAACATCCAAAGATTTTGTGTTCATCGTTTTCAGTTCATTGAAACTGTTATACACTTCTTGCATGAATTGCTGCCATTCAATTGAATCAATTTCTTGTCGAATGGAAGGATCATTCAACCAGAGTTGTTCAAGGAACACGATTGAATCCTTCAAATCGAAGATTTGTTCGTAAATCGGTTTTTCGGCAGTTATGGTTGTCGTCTTTGCTGATTCTGAAGTCGATAACGACTGTATCGCAGTTTCTTCACCAGACAGAATGCTGTACATCATTAGTTGCTCTAACTGTTCCGGTTGTAAATCCAGCCGCCAGCAGGCCACCCAGAGCCAATTTTGGGGACTATCTTCTGCAAAAATCACCAGATCCGCCAGATCGACATCCAAGTCCTGATCCAGATCACAAATTTGGTTGAATCGTTCCTTGTCCGTCTCGCTGATGAAATTGATGCTGTTCGGATCGGACTCAAAGTTGGGATGATTCGGATCACAGAGGGGGTTGTTGGGGTCGTAGGTCATCCATGCCAGCGAGAATTTTTTGAACTCGATCAAATTCACCACCCCATCCGCGTTCCAGTCGAGCGGATGATAAACATCATTACATTCCGGATTGACCTCGTCGGCCCCGACATCGACAAAACTGCCCATCACTCGTTCTTCCCCGTCGATATCCAGTTGATCCGGATAGGTCAAATTGGGATTTCCCCTGTTGATACAGAAGGAATTCGCTGCAAGATGAACATTGTTCGGCTCATTACTGTACGCGAAATCCGGCTTGTGGGAGAAACTTGAATTGGCGTCGAGCGTTGTACTCGTACCCGCTGGATCATTGGGATCATAGACGCAACTGTAATGTGTGGGAACCTTATGTCCCGCCTGTTGCTCGCCATTTCCCGCCTGATTGTTATACCAGAGGATACAATTCTGAATGTCTGGTTTATTGGCATAATTGAGATCATTATCTGTATAGGCAATCCCCGCATTCCGGTTGTAGGCGATGGTATTGTTATAAATAAGCGGAATGGCATCCGGGTTTTCTATCCACATGCCCCAATAACCGATATTGGCTAAGCCGTTTCTGCATACCACATTGTTTTTCACGACAGCGGTGGAATCCACCAAGTACATGCCATATCGTTGATTCTCTTGAACGACACAGTTTTCGATGAGAATCTGATTGCCAACCCCATCCTGAAAAATCCCATACCAATTGTTCTTTCGGATCGTACACCATCGAATCGTCGCATTACAGCCGATCCCCCGAATCCCATACTGAAGATTGTCCTCAATTACGCAATTGGAAACTGTATAAGTAACGCCTTCGGCCATAATCCCCTGACCCGGATAAGCCGCATCCCGCACCGTCACCCCATCCAGCAGTGAATTGTCGCCCATCGTCACAACCGTCTCGTTCCGGATCGTGTTGTCGCCCAAACCCGTCAGGATCGTTACATATTCCTTCGGCCGCCGGTCGTTCGGATTGATCGATCCACCCCGGTAGCCGCCATAGACTTGAACTTCGTCGGGAATCGCAAAGGTATCGCCGATTTCCCGGCCCGGATCATACTGCCCCTGCGCAATCCGGATTTCTGTGGCTGTCCAACACCCCGCCTGCGCCCGAGCCAACGCCTTCTGTAGGTCCGTATAGGCATTGTCCCAACTGGTCCCGGTGTCATAGCCCGTCGCCCGCTGATCGACATAGATTACCCCACTCGTATCCCAACAACATCCCGGCGTATAGTGGATTACCTCAACACTGCCCAGATTCCCCGTCGTCATCCGTGCTCGATTGGCGATCGGCATCCCCGGCTCAGCCCGGTTGGTGACGAACACCGTCAACTCCACACACCCCGTCGCCCCCCCAGGAATCACCCCTATGTCCCACCGATAATAATTCCCCTCCTCGTGAAAGTTCGGATCGGAACTTTCCATCGTCCAATCTGGATTCAACAAGTAACTGACCGGATAGGTGACCCCCTTCGGCAAATAATCGATCAACACGACATTGTTGGCATCCGTCGAGGAGGTGTTGTTCCAGCAGATCGTATAGGTAATGTCATCGCCCGGCCCGACGCACCCCTCCGGATCGATATCGTCGGTCTTACTCAATAAAATAGGACTGATGTCCTCTTGCTTTTCGCCGAACATGTACGCCACCGTGATTGAGGTCGTCTCGTTCGGATCCAGCGTCCCCAGATTCCACCCCATCGCCCCCGCCACCTCGGAATCATAGAGGTGATCGACATTGTTCAAGTCCCGATTCTCGATGTTGATATGCGTTCCCACCGGCGGCTTATATTGAGCGTAGGAATGCCCACCCTCATACAGGTCGTTGTCCACCCAATCCGGCTGTCGCGTGCTGCTGAATCCGTTGAAGTCGGTGTGGGTTCGAGTCGAATAAGGCGAATCGAGATTGTTCCATTGCGTGATATCGTACCGGAAATTACCCACCTGATGCACCGAGTTTCGAGGGGTATAATACTGCAAAGGATCGATCGGATTGATCGTCGAATAGGTCGAACTGACGGCAGCCGAATATTCATCGGCACCGTGACTGTGCAACATTTGATAGAACCGGAGATTGCTCAGTGGTTGATCGGAGGGGTCGATATTCCGAAAAGTGTAAGTCTGCAAAAAACAATACCGGTCGCTGTTCACATATCGGGGCTGCCCGGTTATCGGATCCCGATAAGAGATGGGGGATCGAATAGGATAATAGAGAGGGTTGAGAAATTCAAGGTCCACCACCTCATAGTCGATGGTGATTTCCACGGTGCCGTTACGAATCACCGAGTGGCCGGTATCAGGGCCGGGAGTGGGATTGTTATTGTCTTCCGTTGGACCGTAGTTTCCGTGAGTGCTGAATTGGCTGTTCGTATTCCAGTTCGGATATTGGAACATTCTTGTTAGCCACATCGCTTTGTTGCCGAGGGATGGAGTGGCTGGATCAATCAAGTCCGTGTCGATGCCGTCATAATAAATCGCCGCCCCCCATTCGCCGCTCAGTAATTCATGAAAGCTGTAGTTGTGATCTGGCGACCAGCCATAGTAAAACGCATCCGAATACCCCGCCGAGTCCACAGTGGCATAGAAATACGGTCCGGCCGATCCAGTCTGCCCAATCGTGAAGGGATTTCCTTCCATATTTCCGAAAACACAGACCCCCGATCCAACCATGAATCCCAAAACCCCAATCCATGCCCCCAACCTTCCGTTTCCCATCCCTCTTAAGCCCATTTCTCGCTCCATAACCGTTACCCCTTTCAGTTCCCCCGTGCCCTTTTCATTGTACCATAACCAGAACGAATTTCACCCACATATTCGTATGGATTTTCAATCTTTTTCATTAATCGGCGTCCGAGAGATAACCTCCCCCCTCCCATGGCTCATCTTCAAACCAGATCGTGGATCCGGGAGCCGCCGGGGAGCTAATTTGCCCCTCCGGTCGGGGATTCTGTGACCTACTCGGTATCAGGTCAATGTCCCCCGGCAAACATCCCCATCTCCTTACAGGGTGAGCCGTCCTTCAGCCTGAAGTCCTCACTCGGAACATCGACGAACATAGGCTCACCCTCAATCGAGTCCTGATCGTATCCATACGCTTGCCGCCACTGTTCCAGAGAGAACACTCCGCCTTCCCTGTAGTCGTCTTTGTAGTTGAAGCCGGAAGCCATATTGAACTGCACAGGTGTGTTGGGGTTGTAGTAGCAGTTCTGCCTGAACGTCAGTTCGGGAACCGTAGCCCGATAGGTCTCATCATTCATGTAGGTGCCGATGGTGACTATTCCATGCTCGTCAGAATACTTGGAGCGGGTATCGCAAACGATGTTTTTCCTGAAGACGATATTCTGAGGGTCATCAGGGAACTGGTCGTTTCTCCACGCTGTCGTGGGGGATAGTTCGAACCCCGACGTGTCGTAAAGAGTGTTGTATTCGAACACCTGATTGTCCTGATGGGTCACTCCTCCGAAATCCCTGCTGCTGATGCCTGCTCCTCCTATGATCAGGTTATGATGGAAATGAGTGTTTGCCGTCCCTGAGCCAAAGGCAAAGAATTTGCAGTTGCGAAACTCATTGTGATGTACATTGAAGAAGGCATCAGGCACTCTGGAGGCGTGTTTGTATTTGATCCCGCCGCCTGAAAGGTCGTCAGACAGGGGCAGGGACTGATACACCTTACAGTGACGTATCGTAATGTTGCCTCCCTTCGTTCCTCCGAAGATCACAACATTGGAACTATTCTCAGTGGCTTTCCCCTTGGTATCGACACAGGTACGATCATAATTGTCGTTGAAAACAGAATTCGAGACCTCGACATTCCAGCAGTCGGTCAGATACAAACCGGCAATGTTGTTGTTATCGACTCCATCCGTATCGTGGATGTGCATGTTCCGAATGTGGATCTCCTGAGACTCGTCGATGCTCAATCCCCGGCCGTAGGCATTACGAATCTCGATCCCTTCGATTTGCCAGCGACTCGATTGGAAGATCGACAGACCTATGCCTTTGCCCTTCGGGTCGATAATGGGCTTGTGGCCGGGAAATGCCCGAAGTGTGAACGGTTTGTTCGGGTCTCCTTTTCTTCCCCGAAAATAGGCCACGAATGAGCCGCCGCCGGTCGGTCCCTTCTGCCATTCTCCGGGCTGAAACACTTCACTATAAACACCCTCCTTCAACAGGATCGTATCGCCGGGCTTCAATTCCACCCATCCGGCAGGTCTGTAGCTTTCCTGATAGTACGAGTTGATCTTCCTGAACGATCTCCAAGGGGCAGAAGGGCTACCGTCGTTATCATCACTGCCGTTGACGGGATCGATGGTGTAAGAACGGCCGGATGCCTTCGTTTCTGGTGAAGCAGTGCCAACCACTCCCGGTAGCAGGATATCGCTGAGAATCGGAATCCTCAGAGTCGCCTTGGCTTCCGTGATTTCATGGAACTTTCTGATCCTCTTCGTCCATTCCCCAAATTCACCCCACTCCTTCAGGCCAAAGGATTCCTTCTTCCCCACAGACAGCCAGAGTTTTCCCTTGTCCCCCGACGGAACATAGGCAACGACGTAATACCGTCCTGTTTTGGGCAGAACGAAGGTTTCACTTCGTAGAATCCATGAATCGGTGCCGGTGAAAGGCTCATGGAAGAACTTCGGCTCCCCAACCCCCGCAGTGGGATAATCCTTTGCTCCTGTCCCCGCAGGCAACTTGAACGGAAGGTTCTCCTCAGGCAACCCCGGTCCTACGACCAGCATGGCAGGTCGGAACTCCTTCAGACGGTCGAGGACGGGTACACCGATCTGGATGTAAAGGCCAAAGCCCTCCTTGGCATCGAAAGCAAGCCATATCTGCTTGGCTTCTTCAGTTATTTCCCGGTAGATGACCTGAGAAATGTCAGGCTGAGTGATCTGGACGGCAGTGTCGGGATCGGTGGCGGCTTTGTCGCTGAAGATGGGGCGATGAGCCTGTATCGCTGGACACAGGATGGATAACAATAGCACAGATATCGTGATTACTCGTTTCATTCTTAGGCAATATCATAACCGAAGGAACCTTGAGAAGCAAATTCCTACAGACTCCCTGTACCTCATAGGATTTGATTCTACCATCGTCCCCTCCCATGGGCCATCTGTAAGTCAGATCGTGGATCCGGGAGCCATCGGGGAGGTAATTTGCTCCTCCGGTAGGAGGGTGTAATCGCTTCTTCGATCCAAAGGGTGAGACGTTTGGAACCCCCGACTGGGAATTGGACAATAGATGACGCCCTTTACAAAATATAATATACACATTTGGTTCTGTTCGGGTATAATTCAACTACAAGGATTTTTTGAAACTACCGTAACAGAATAGAATCGGGATATTCATAGTGGAGAACGGTTGCATGGGTATCGGAGAGATAGTCAGAATCTGGGGGGCCATCAATTTCCAATCCGACCTTCGTTTTTTCAATAAAATGTACGATGTTGGTAAAGAGATGGAATCAAAATACAATCACTGGTGGACAAATAAGCTTGCTATCGTTCTTTCAAATACCGAGACAAAAGAATCTCTTTCTATATCGAGCAAGCGGATAGGTTTTGAGGCTTTTAATCCAGAGGACATTGTACAAACGGCAAGAAGATTGTCGTCTGATATGGATCATGTTTTTGATGTAGTTGGCGCAAAGCAATATCGCAGGATGGGTTTCAAGGTCGTAATTTACCATGATGTACAAATGAAGTTTGAAGAGCTTCGAGATCAACTTCGACCTATATGCCTTCCTCAAAACCCTGTGTTTGAAAATGTGCTCCATTCTTCTGAAGTATTAGATGTGGCACTGAATATGGTTTATAAGTGGAATAAAGCAACGGTAAATTTAAATATTGGTCCGATGGAAAAATCACAAGGACTCAATTTTTTAAATAATACAGGAGAAATTAAGAGATTGTATTCTGAGGAGCAAATTGACGAATTGGAGAATTTGCCCAAGAAAGTTCCTAATGTGTTTTTGTATTTTGATATTGATGTATTCAATGAAACAATTCAGAAGTATCAAGAATGGAGCAATTATGTCAGTGAAGTTGCCCCATATTCATTGGAAGTCTTTAATGGGATTAGGAAATTAGTCTTGGAGTTGCCATCATGAATCCGAGATCATTGACTAATGCGAACGATAAACCTCTTGAGCAATCCGATGAGTGTAATCTGCCTTCTAACCCATCGAGGAATATCAAGTTTAAAGAAAATATTCAGGGAAGTAATGAAAATGATTTACCGGAAGGGTCCGTGTGGTCTCAAAAACGACTTGAATCTTCGACAATAGGAAGTATTGCAGCAGATATTCAAGAAGCAAATTCAACACAGATTGGCGTTCCAACCCCCTCGATCATTCCAAATGAGTATCGAGGGAAATCCATTACCCAATGGGGAATTGTTCGGAGAAGAGATGCAAATGCTCTTAAATTATTATGGATGAAAGCATCGGAACACATCGATACCACATCATTCCCAGTATTTATATATCCATTAGTTCGGAAAATCGATGAGTATTTCCCCAAATACCGGGATGTTCCATCTGAGGATTCGTTTTCAGGGATTCTTCAATTAATCCGTAATTCATTAACTGGCCCTAATTTTGATGCCGTCCAACAGAAGAAGTTAACGGCTATGTTTGATAAGATATTTGAGATAATTATCGGAGTGGACAGATTGGGTATGTCTCATTGCTTAGAGATTCAAAGATTAATACAGACAAATGGCTTATGTCCAAATGCACTCTGAGAAAAAAATCGAGTTAGATACATCCTGTATATTTGATTATTTAATCCCATCACTTGACCCCTATGTCGCAAAGCAACTTCCTTCGCAAGGAGACAAAAGATACCGTGGTTTCACGAGTAGATACCTCAGAATGGAGTTTTTGCGAAGGTGGATCCTTATTGGAATTGAAATCTATTCTAAAGCTTCTCTTTTAGGGACCATAAATCAAGCATTAAATTTTAAAAGTGAGTCGTTTTCAGTTCGTGAGGTAAAAGCTACTTTGAAGTGGGCGGCATATATAGACGGGAAATTCGTTTCGGATAAACCTGAAGACAGAATACATAGATTGGGATGGGAAGTCTATATATTAGCCAACTCTTATGATAATTTATTTAAAATACAAGGTGTTAGGACGAAATGTAAAAGGGGAGAAGTAAAAATTGATATAAATCAGGAAACTCTTTCAACAACGCTCGAAGAATTTTATGAACGATTCTCAACATATGAAGCCAAGTGTGATCTTCGTCATATTATAATTTCTCATGATTATCAATCCCAATTAGCACCAATTATTAAAGCCAAACCGCAGGAGTACCCCCAGAAATCTCGAAAACCATTAAAAACAATTCTTCAATTCGTTCAGGCTTGGAAAAGCCAAGGATATGTACCAGATTGTACCGATTGTTGGAAAATTGGTGACTTACTTGTACTGCTTGAACAGTATCGAAAGACAACCCTATATCATAGTGATCATGTATTTTGCGCATTATGCCCGATTATGAAGCATGAACACATCCATATAAAAAAAGCCCCCAGATCTTAATAGTAGAACAAAACCTATTTGTTCTTCGTTGTTGTACATGGATGGGCGGGATTGATCAAGGTATTTTAGAATATCTGAGGACAAGGTTAATACTGGGCCAGATCTGCATTGGAAAAGGGTTGTTGAATACTGGGCATGTCAGTATAATTGGCCAGATTGGTATAGAATGTATGGAAATATGAATTGGAAACGATTACTTGGAAGGATTGGCCGGGGGTAAAGAAGATCGATAGAAAATTCTCGTGTATTAAAATAGGAGCTGGGCTGTCAAGGAACTATGTTTCATTATGTTTATAGATAGACAAGATATATGGCAACAATAATGCCAGTTTTTATCAATTGTACACGTAATGCCATCTTGGCTATGCCTTCCGTGTTTCGGAAGGCAGAAGCTATGAAAATGGTAAAGATGTTCATCGTGTCGAAGTCGCTAAGACGGGGGATCGACATCGACAAGGGTATTCCAGACGAGTTAGTAAGCGAGGAAATGGCAGAAAGGTATAACCCCCTCCCCATTGTCAAGACCAAATTTCCCGTTGGATAAGGTGGAAGTTG
>CAYLSB010000110.1:0-12413 GCA_964386005.1 uncultured Pirellulales bacterium
ATTATGACAAGAATACTTTTGTGGATATGGAAGATTTTGCGATGTTGGCCGCTCTCTGGTCGAAATGTTTTGAGTTGCCCGATCTGGCCCCGGTCATCACAGGCGATCCGAATCAGGGGTATGTTACGTTGACGGCCACGGGGTACACAGATGACACCCATACAATTTATGCGTATCGGGATGGAACCTATCTTGGCCGTTGTTTTTGCATAGGAACTACAATACCGATCCGTCTTGATTTGACCGAAACCAGTAATCAATCACAAAAGATTACATTAGTCGCAATCAACTATGAGGATCATTACTATTACTCTGAACTCACAGAAATATGCAATACTTCTCCGTATCGATACTGTATTGTGCCGGAAGAATATGAACCCGATGAATCTGTACCTTTTGCAGCTTGGCATCCAGAAATTAATACGATGACTGTTTCGGTTTATGATAATGATGAGCAAGTAATCTGGTCGCAACAATTCACGAATAACAATGTTTGTGGCTCTATTCCCGCTGGATTGTTTGAGGATCGTTCAATTGGTCATGTTGCTTTTGGACTTCCCGGCCAAAATCCCAATGATAAGATCATTTACCCAAAAGTCTCTGTAGGGAATATCGATAAAAACGCAAAGGCATTGATTATCGTACCGTTGCTTATCAATCCGACAGAAAGGCCGGGAATCAATAACGCAAGAGCGGCGTTCAACAAACGCAATATTCCAAATCAAACCCTGATGCACAAAAACGCAACATGGAAAAATATCGCCATGTACGCCAAACATGGTAATCTCAAGTATATTTACTTTTTAGGTCATGGGGATTATGGGCATGAATTGTTTCCGGGTGGTGCAAACATTTTGCGCACTTCAACTCTTCTTTATGATGGGCCATGCTATTCGTTTAAGTCGTCGGAATTTACCAATCCCCCGCCATGGTGTACACCCTTCCCACGCAAATCGGTAGAGAAGAAAGCAAAGACATGGGCCTCGATGAATTGGAAGGGTTTGCGACTATTTTACAACGACGCCTGTTACGGTGGTCGTCTGAAATTTACCGCTCTGGATCAGTTAATCGAAGGTCAACCGGGGAATTTGGGGGCTAATTACGATGGGCCAACGTGCGATATGTTATGGGCGTTAAATATGTATGATTTTGATTTTAATTCTCAAATCTATTTCGGCTGGTATGAACCCGCTCAAGTTGGATGGCTTGATCCTCTTGCGCCGGGAGGTGTTGTCTATTCGTCGTTTCAAAATTGGACGGATATTATCTTTGACGCATTGGGAAACGGTCAAAGTTTCATGGATGGTTTAATAAGTGCCACTTTAGATGGTTTGCCTTTACAAAACAATCCATCAAGCCCGTATAATAATTGGAGAATCAAGGGGCACGGTTCGCTGGATATGCGATTAACGAATCTCGACAATGATTGAAAGGAAAAACTTATGCAAAGGATCGAATTAAAATCAAGAGTTTGGACTCCCTATTTTGTGGTTCCAACTGCCATGATTATTTTCATCGGCAATATACTGATTCACTATCCCCAATTCGGATCATTGACGTACAAAACGGTATATGCGGCGTTGACGACATTAGTGTTTCTGGCCGGGTATTGTTTGCTCCGGCCTTTTTCTACTTTGTCGTTTTGGAAATTCGTAGTTTTTATCGTCGCAACAATCGTCTGCAATGATGTGAGAAATTACATCTATTATGATTGGATGAGCGGACACCTATCACGCCGTCAGAATTGGGCGATAGCTATTATATGGCCGTATTCCGTATCAATCATCACGACTTTTTTGTTGTTCAAATACCTGTTTGGATTCGACAACAAAAAGGCCGCTTTGTTAGGGGTCTTGGTCGGCATGATACTGGTATCGGCGTTTCGGTTATGTGACCAAGCCCCGTTTAGCTATTGATAATCTTTGACAACCGCCGCCCGATCTTCTTTGCGGTCGGGCGGCTTTTACGAAACGGGGAAGAACCCACCGGGTTACCGTCTATGCGTGGTTCGTCCGTCCAATACGAACACACACACTTGCCCGATCTTCCCTTGACTGCCCACCTTCTTCCTCCTTTGGGGATCAATCAAAGTTGTCAGGATTCTTTATCTATTCCCATTCCTGCAAATCCTGTTAATCGTGTCGAAAATAAGTATTTTCTTTGCGGTTCTTCGACTTTGCGTCAGATCATTCGTTTTGAACTTTTGTATTGGGGCTTTCGGATTTGTTTCGAATTTAGGATTTAGTAATTAGAATTTATCCTGATTCCGTGTCATTCCGCAAAATCCGTGGATGCATCTCGTTAATCAAGCCGAATTGCCGTGATCTCCATCGGTCCCAATTCGATTTTCTCCGGGCACGCCTTGAGTTTATCCTCAAACGGATTGCTCATCGATAACCTCGGTGGTTTCTTTGGATACGGCCAGCGGATTGAAACGGCCTGTTTGTCCGTCGTCGGATTCCACAAGCGAACAAAGAATCCCTTGCCGTCGTCGCTGGGTTTCAATAGCGTGACAAGCACATTGGGATTGCTCACCTCCAGAATCGAGTTCATCGATGGGGTCCCCGCATCGCACGGTACCACCAGAAGGGGCTGCGACCGCTCGACTCCCGCCCGCGCCGCGGCCGCCGGATCGAATGCCCCGTGTGGAATCAGCGAATATCGGAACGTCGTCAGCCCATCCTGTGCGGCCTTGTAGTTGGTCTCCCAGTAGTTGTTCATCACGTAGGAATACAGCTTCGTCGTCGCCGGCAGATCGCGAAGCCACCCGACTGTCGGGGCGTCGGTGGTGATCGAGCCGATCTCCATCAGCGGAGCATCCGGGCTGGTCAGCGTCAGACCGGTTTTGTTTCCGGATACATCCGCCCATCGCTGGATGGTAAAATAGTTCTTGCACGCACCGCTCAAGAGGTCCGTATGCGGATTGACAATCGCCCACGGAATATCCAAGCGGATCTTGCCGCCCGGAACGTTCACCGGAAACGCAAAATGCACGCCTTCGGGCTCATAGATCGCCTGTTTATCCAGCCGGTTCAGGATATCCACCCGCCCCAGCCCGCGAACCAGCCGTACCGCCCGTGAAAGCTTGCTGCATCCCGGCGCATCCGATTCGATCATCAGGGCGCCGAGAACCGGCCCGTTTTCCATGACCCGAATCGTCGCCGGTCCGCTGGGCATCGGTTGTTTCGGATTGCGACCTTTAACATACAGATACTCGTTTAATCCCGCCGAGGGATCGGCAAAGTCGCCCTCGAATCGTGAATCGCGCAGGCTGGAAATCCATCCCGTCTTCGGATCGATCGCCACCGAGATCGTCCCATCGGAAAGCCGGTTGTCCAGAACAATCGAATCAAATACGACCGTCATTCCTTCGGCCTTTTTGACGATGTACCTGCCTGCCGAATACGGCGGAACATTCTCGGCGACAAACGCCAAAGCGCCCGTCGCCAGCCGCTGCGAAGGGACCGCCTTGCCCGCTGAATCCTCAATCGTATAATCGCCCTCCGGCACCATGATCATCGCCAGATCCGTCCGCGGCCAACTGCATGTGTTGATCACCAGAACCGCATCGATCCGCGAAAATCCTTTTTCCGGCTCAGAGAGCGCGTTCTGAAGAAGTCGTCGCGATTGTTTTTCGCCCTTGAGCGCGAAGTCCTGCTTGATCTTCCACTGCTGGGCGACAAACTCGGCCTCCGGCTCGCTGATGCTGTTGTACGCGCCCCAGGTGTGCTCATCGTAGAGCAGAATCTGCCGCCACGCATCATAGACCGCCCGCGGATTGAACCGATACGGCGTAAACATGGCGTACAGCGCCTGCGCCTGAATCATCCGATCGGCCGAATTGCGGTTGATGATCGTCTCCTGCGCCGAGGACGCCGCACCGTCTTCCCAGTACGGCATAAAATCGCCCTTGACTTGCGGAATGCGATCGGCATATCGCGTCTCGAAGTCCCTGAACATCCGCGAGGAGGACGAAAGGATCAGACGGGGATACGCATATTTTTCATTCCACGACTTAACGAAATCCGAGATCCCCGGATCCGGCGGACCGTTGTCCGAACCGATGTTGTAACGGACCTGCACCAGATCGTATGGATAACCGGATTTTTCCAGCCGCTGTGCGTAATCGAAGAACCGCTCGGGTTTAAGTTTGTTCTCGATTTCCTTGTAGTTCAATCCCGTATGGAACCACGAATATCCCATGCCCGCCATCCAGCAGAGTACCTTATCGTTTCCGTCGGGGGTCATCCAATAGAAGGGCTTGTCACCCCAGTCCTGCAGAGTATATCCGATCCGATGCCCGAAGTTGGGCCCGATCGAAAGATACTTTACGCCGCTCTGCGCCATCGCGGGGATCAAACCCCAGGTATATCCCGGCACGTCGGTAATCATCGCCGAATCGATCGCAATATCGTGTTCGCGGCCCAGCCGTCGCGCCAGCCCGACGAGTTCGAAAAGTTCCTCGCCCGTACACAGAGCCGTAAGTTCGTTTCCGTAGAACGCGTCCAGATGAATCCACCCTGCACGAACGGCATCGATGAATGCCTTGCGTTTTGCCGGCGTGGCGTTTTTCAAGTAGCTATCCACCGGCCACAATCCTTCGGGGTGCCAGCAGAAGCGAGCGTCCTTCGGATAATTCGCCGTCTTTTTTCCCAGTTCGACCGCCTGATCCAGAAACGACCACTGCATCCGCTCGACTTCCGTCTGCACATGGGTATAACCGATATCCAGATGCGTCTGATGAATCAGGTAGAACTCCCACTTGCGAACCGGTTCGATATTCGCTTTCAATGTGGTCGCGAGCTGACGATCGACGACGACATCAACGCTAACCATCGTCTCGCCGGTCACTTCCGGCACAAGCCCTTCAAGCAAGACGGTTCCGTTGGAAATCGTCTGGGATTTTCCTTTGACGCCCTCGACAACCGCATACGCTTCGACCCGGGGTCCAATCCGCCGTACCTGGATATCGATCGGCTGATAAAGCTTACCGCCTTCACCGCGGATCAGGCACGGCCGGGCCGTTACGCCGAGAATCTGCGTAGACGGACTTGGGGGAACGCAGCGTATCGAGGTCGAACCCATCAGGGCGATGCTGTCATACAGAATCCAGCTTCCGGCGGCATTGGTAATCACGAGAGAATTATTCCCGCCGCGAACAATCCCCGGTTCCAGCGGGATCCGGATCCGATGAAAACGACCGGCGGCCGGATTGCCATTAACCGAGGCATCACCGCCGCCCTTGGGTGTTTGATACTCAAAGGTTCGTTCATTGATTTGAATAATTAATTTCGGGGGATTGGAACTATGCGTATCCGCCAGATCGATGAAAACTTCAGACGGAACGGTTTTCGCTTCGACCCCCATCTCCAGTCCGAACAGGATCGTAACGGTGTGAGGCCTCGATCCGGCCCAGGAATCTAAAGGTCCCGGATGCACATAGGCGAAATCGCTCTTCGGATCGGACTGGCCTACGACAAAACTGACATCGCCCCCGAAAACTTCGGGGAACTGGCCATAGTCTCTCGGTCCCAGCGCGAACTCCGCCGTGTCGCGGTCCGATTGACCGATCTGCCAAACCGGCCCTGTCGATTCCGGATTGTCCGCCGTAACGAAGACGCCTGTCGTTACGACAATCATCCCCGCGAAAATCGCTCGGTTCTTCATGCTCCATCGTTTCATCGTCAAACTCCTGAAAAATGCGAAGACAGAATCTCCACCCAAAGATTCCTGATCGTTTTCATGACTAACGATTATGCTTCCTCAACCACTTTCCAACCCAGTGCATCGGCCAGAGCGAAGATCGGTTGTTTCAGATCGCCGAAACACGTCACGCGGTGCCAACCCCACTGATCCCACATCGTGAAGAGTTTTTCAATATCGCCCACGGGCTCGACGGCCAGCTTGGTACGGCAGGCGCGGTCATCCGGGTCATTGGCGACGGACTTGCCCTGATGGAACAGGATCTCCTTGCGACCCTGATCGATTTCCACCGTCGTCGTCATGTACCCCAGCGGCAGGATCGAACGTACGGAGGCCCCCTGGCGATCCTCCGAGTGGGTCATGATGGTGAACGGATTGGTCTGCCCCTGGGGGCCAAATGCCCTGTTCGAGGCCACACAGTGGGCATAGATGATCTGCCGCTTGGAGGTGTCAATCACCGGATCGGAGATGTAACCCGGCCGTCCCTGGGTCATCGTCGTCAGAGCGACCATCGCCGCGGTGGATCGAATGTCGCACTCGCAGGCGCCGATCATGGCCTCATTGCACAGTTCATGGAAACCCAGGCAAGGATAGGCATGAATATGGCCTCCGTAGAAGCCGCCGAGGCAATTCATGGTAATGGCGTTGGCATTATGTTTCTTCAGGACCGACTTCATCCCCAGATACATCGCCGCGGAGGTTTCGAGCGTCTCCGGCGAGACATCGATCACCTCCGTCGCATTCTTCGCCCAACGCTGAGCCACTTGGCGGGACTGGTCTTTATCCGCCGTCTTCCATGCCTCGTTGACTTCCGCGAACGACACATACTCCATCGGAATGCCCATGATCGATTCGGCCGGACCGGAGTCCTGACCGCGAACCGCCAGAATCTTGGAGGCCTTCATGCGGGCGATACAATCGCCGGTTGAAAGAAGCTTCAATTCATCGGATTGACACTTGAGATCTCCGGCTTTCGGAGTTCGTGATGCCCGCACGCGGGCCGTCGCCGCCACAAAATCGCTGATGGAATTTTTGGTTCGAGAAAAACACCGGACCGCTTCGGCTACGTCTTCCATCCGCGACGAAGCGACAAATCCCACATTCGGCGCCTTACTGCGGAGAAAACCCGCCGTGTAAACCAGGAATCCTCCGCTGCCGGCAAACTGGAAATCGGCATACAGCACCGGCTTTCCCGAGGTTGCGATCGTCTGCACCACCTGGTTCCAGCAGTTCATCTGATAGACCAGATAACCATCGATCCGCTCGGTCTTGTCCTTTTCGAGAATTTCTTTGGCCTGGTCGGGTCCCGTAGCCAGAGAGGCGACATAGTCAAACTCGGGACATCGCCTGGCCAGTTCCGTTTCGATCTTCTGCATGACCGGCCGGAAATCGAAACCCTTGTTCGGCCAGTCCGGCCCGGTTTGCTGGGGACCGTGAAGAGAATAGACGATTCGGATTCGCATCTTGTCGTCGGCTGCTGTGGCCATCGTGCCCGGCAGCGTCAATAGCGATCCCGCCGCCGCACATGCCGCACAACCGCCCAGAAACTTTCGTCGCGTTATCCCGCAACCCGACCCACCACATGTTCTGCCGATCTTCATATACAACTCCTTGTTTGCCTGAATGTTCGATACCTTGTCTCAACGGATCAATATTCCCGTTTTGTGGTGATGCCCGGCCGTGGAACGGGATATCTTCCGTCAGCGTCGGCCTGCAGCGGCGCCGGCGAATTCATCGTCAGCTTGTCAAGTCCGGGAGCCATTTCATGTTCGCAATTGAGCATGTCATCGAAGCTGATTTCCTGGCCGGTGTGCGCGGACATACGGCCCATGCTCGTCACCATGCTGGACTTGACGCCCCGCTCGGTTTCATTGTAGGGCTTGTCGGCACGGATGGCGTCCACCAGATCATTCCATTCATTCTGATACGGATCCGATTCCTCCGGGCTGATCTTCGATTCCCAGATCATGTTGGCCCGCGTCGGGTTCTGTCCTCTGTGCGTACTGGACGGCATTCCGCAATCGCCGCTCTTGGAGACGATGGCGATTCCCTTGGTTCCGTGCGCATAGCTGGAATACACATCATGGCAACCGGGGATACAGCGACCGTCCAGGGTGAACTTGCTGCCGTCTTCAAAGGTGTATTCCACGCCGTAGCTGTCGAAATTCTGATCGACATAGGTAACGCCTTCGGGACTCTGCCGATAATGACGTCCGCCGATGGCAAAGGCCTTGACCGGCCAGGCGTTCTTCATCCAACAGAGATGGTCGATGAGGTGAATATAAAAGTCGCTGAAACAACCGCCGCTGGCCCAGAGGAAACTATGGAAACGCTGGACCTGATACATCAGATCGCTGATCCCAGCCGGCTTGGGCGGCGAGTTGAAAAATCCCAGAGGCCCGTGCACACGATAACCGCGCATCAGAATCAGCTCGCCGATTTCGCCATCCTGAATCCGCTTGTGCAGTTGCTGCATCGCCCGACTGTGGTACGACATCAGGCCCACCCCCACCTTCAGGTTCTTCGCCGACGCCTCTTCGCCCAGCTTGAGCATCCGCTTGCTGGTGGGGCCGTCCACCGTGACGGGTTTTTCCATAAAGACATGCAGGCCCTTCTTGATGGCGTAGGTATAATGTACCCAGCGAAACGCCGGAGGCGTCGCCAGGATCACGATATCGCCGGGCTTAAGACAATCCATCGCCTTGATGTACGCATCGAAGCCGACAAACCTGCGATCGTTGGGGACATCCATCCTGTCGGAAAAATCCTCTTTCAGGCCGGCGACGCTTTGCGACAATCTGCCTTCGAACACGTCGGCCATAGCCACCAGTTTGACCGGCCCTTTTTTGACGGACATGGCCTGGGCCGCGGCGCCGGTCCCGCGTCCGCCGCAACCGACCAGGGCCACCTGGAGCGTGTTATTCTCCGCCGCGTAGATCTTGGGAAGAATCCCCCCGGCCAAGGCCGAGGTGGCGGCGATCTGTGTGGTGTACTTCAAGAACTCACGACGTGATGTACTGCGTTCGATACCGTTGTTCATATCCGTTCTCCTGCTGTCTGGTGATATTTCAACTTGTTTGAAAAGGCGGCAAAGTCTCTGCCAAACGTTTTGTGTCTCCGATGTATTTTATCATACCCATAGCCCCGTTCCCTGCAAGGGGGCAGAGCCGAAAATATCGCAATACCCGTCCTCGTCGATCGGGCTTTCCGACGAATCCACAAACCGAATTTCGCCAACGATAAGAACCTCCTCTTCCGTCGCGCCTCCGCGGACGACATTCAAGAATGCCTTTCTTCGTCCCGCCTGCCGTGCCGATATTCTTGAATGTTTATTCGGGACCTCTTCCCGGCGTTCGCTCCGGTGCGGATGCCTTTTCAGGGACCCGCGGCTTGGGTTCCTGTTTTTTGACTTCCGCCTCAAGCTGCTTGACCTTCGCCTCCAGGACGGCCAGTTGTTTTTGGAGGTCTGCGATCGGCACCGGTTGGGCCGGTGCCGGCGCCGGGCCTCGCTGCTGAACCGTTTTTTCCAGAGCGGAAATTCGTTTCTCAAGTTCTATCGACGATGGAATCCGGCTTTCGAGAACGGAAATCCGTTTGTGAAACTCTTCCGGCTGAAGATTTCGTTTTTCCAGAGCCGTCAAGCGTTTCTCGAAATCCGCCGATCCGGCGGGCACGGAGGGAAGGGGCCTTTTTTCCAGAGCGAGAACTCGCCGGTCGAATTCCGCGAGTTGATGCGTCTTTTTTTCCACCTCCAGAAGCCGTCGTTCCAGTTCGATCGATTTTTCCTGGAGCTCGCGGATCGATCGTTGAAACCCTGAAAAATGAAAACCGATCCATCGCTGAGGATCTCGCGGAGAAGGAATCAACTCTCCCCGGTTCTGGAGTGCGTCGAATATTTTTTTCCGCCGGCTTGAATCCCAGATCTTCCCCGCATTCAACCCATCCAGAATCGCGTCCCGGGCTCCCTCCGTGAAACAGGGATTGCCGATCAGAGCGATCAGAACCTCGGCAATATTTCTGTCAAAATCCAGATTGGAATAGGCGGAATTCACAAACAGGATCTGGTCCATTTCCGAAAGATAGGGCCGTTTGGCAAGGGCCTTGTATTCATCGACCATGTCATTTTCGGACCACAGATGTTCGATGAATTCCAGTTCTCGGGCAATTCCGGTATAGGGACTCGAGGGATAACCGGGCTTGGGTTGCGGACCGGGCCCGGACAGATACGGTTGCGGCCGGGGTGTCGGCTCGCCGATAACCAGATCAAAGTGATCGCCGAAAAACATTCGCCAGACCGATTGTTGAAGAATCTCTTCATCCGTTTGTCGGGGGTTCGGATTGGAGGACGCGGCGGGGATTTCCTGGGCCAAAGCAACGGTCCCCAATAGAAGCAGACATATACCCGAATTCGTACGCTTTTTCATACGCAAACCCTTTCCATCGTGTGATGGATTGTTCCCATCATGGATCAGCTTCGACATAAAGTCGTCCGAAAGAAAATCCTGTGCAGGATCGCCATGGTTTTCTCCGTCGATTGCGTATCATTTTCTCATCGAAAAGAACAGATTGCAAGGACAATTCAATCCGGAAAAAAGGTGATGAAGTGCGTCTATGACGGCGAACAGATCATCGCCGAGTATGTCAACGGCACCCTGGTTCGCGAATATATTTATGGTCCGGGTATCGATGAGCCGATCTTGATGATAGATATGGTGTTGGGGGACCTGTATTTCTATCATTACGACGGATTGGGTTCGGTGGTGGCATTGGTGGATATGAACGGACAAGTCGTCGAGAAGTATTCGTATGACGCCTTCGGCGCCTGTACGGTCCTTTATCGGGGTTCGGATGGGATCTGGAACACCGCGGACGATTACACCGGCCCCACTCCGCAGAAGGGCAACCCGTTCCTGTTTACCGGCCGGCAATACGACCCGGAGACGGGGCTGTATTACTACCGTGCCCGGATGTATTCACCCTCGCTGGGCCGCTTCCTCCAGACCGACCCCATCGGCTACGCTGATTCCATGAATCTGTATGGGTACTGTGGGAATAATCCGATCAACTTTGTGGATCCGATGGGACAATGCCGGAAAGAAGGCTGGCCAAAATATCTTTCAGAAGAGGAATTTCAAGCCGAGATGTCCAACATGCGGGATGAGCTGGCTGGACGTATCATTCCCTGGCCAATGTTTTTGGGCGCCGGACTCGATATAAAAGAATTCTACACCACCGATCCAGTAAAAATGTATTACCATATTAATGGTTCTGATATGCGATATGTGCATGGATCTGATTTAAACTATTATTCTGTCGGCATGACAGCGGCACATTTTGGCATACCTCGCCAATGGGCTGTGTTATATTTCGAAAGGTATAAAATAAGGCGATATAAAAATCATAACCCTAATCCCAATATCTATCATTACTTTAATAGAGGGTATGATGAATATCCAAAATATAGAGCAGAGAGAATACTAGAATCAAACAGCAGACTAAACGATTATATTCAAAGTAGACCTTGGCTTGATTTTATGTTACAGGGCCCGTAAGATTCAAAGATGTTCGTGTAGTGAGATATCCGTTATAATAATCTTCGATTGTTTCTCGGTGTACCTATACTCTGGTTAGAAAAGTGAAATAGAAATTGAAAGGAAATCCATTTGTTTGAAGTAACACGACCTCGAACTAAATCGGACAATCACCAAAATCCGAGGAATATGGTGAGTCTAAATTTGATATTGTCGGTAGTGGTTCTAAGTAGTGTTATCACGAGTGGATTGTTCATAAAAAGCCGGATATTTGGCGAGAGCCAAAGGATAGACTTTTTTCGTTATTTACTCTACCCGTTTCTCTGTGTGTTGTGCATTCTGTCCCTTTATATTTTTGTCTCTGCGATTGTACGTAAGAAAAACGGCTGTATTGTTTCGGGTATATCGGTAGCCCTCTTAGTTCTCGTTGGTATTTTGGTCTATTATGTAGATCTATGTGTGGCGAAAATGGAACTATATCATCCAGATATATGTGCGGCTGAGCCTGCGGTTCCAATTTTAAAAATCCTTGATAAAGGATTCCGCGATTATGTATCAAAGAAAGGTCTTTTCCCCAAAGCGAGTACATGGTGTGACGTCCTCAGAGGGGCGGGAATAGATGTGAACAATTTTCGACATCCCGAACGGCCGAATGAAAAGTGTAGCTTTGCTTATAACGGCAATTTGGACAATCTGCCGAACATTGCGATTCCGGTCGATACCGTGCTTCTTATTGAGTGCGCTGGTGAATGGAACAATGTTGTATTTGGGGAATCTGATCTTACACAAGACAGAACTGGCCATGGGCGGCTTGTCCTTTTCGTTGATGGGAAAATCGGCATGTGGTGGTCTATGGACAAATATTTTCGGGACATGGTTACAGAAGATCGAATCAATAGAAAACCCTCTTGGAAACCAAGTAAGTAGGATATCTCAAAAATATTCTTCAGTCGGAGGTCTCGATTAACAACCTTAGGATGGCCAGGAAACTCACTTGATGATAGTTGTGTCCTGTTGAAATAAAGATTTCAAGAGGAATTTGAAGTCGCGGGTGGCAAAGATAACGAATATGTCGAGAGGTCATAAGAGTTGATTCCAGCATTGACGAGCCGATCTGTATGATAACGTGTATGATTAGGCTTCTCTCTTGACAAAGGAAAGGAAGTTATATACAACCCA
>CAYLSB010000111.1:0-11598 GCA_964386005.1 uncultured Pirellulales bacterium
CATCCTGGTCCGTTTTGTGGCCGTGATCCATCCCGTTCGCGGGACCCTCCTGCTGCCCGAAGCCGGGACCGTTGGACTCAGCCAGGTGGATGCGACCGGGACGGGGAATATGGAAATCCGGACGGCGTCGGGCGATATCACCAACGCGACGGTACAGACGGATGGATCGGTTACGCTGGAAGCGGCGGGGACGATCAATTCGGTATCGGTATCGGGATTGAATGGACCCAATACAGCCACGGCGAGTTTGACGGCGGGTCTGGACATTTCCGAGTTTGAAGTCATGGCGGATACAGCGGCCCTCACGGCGGGTGGATCGATCACGGACACGGATGCCAATGTGGATGTGGCCGCCAACGATCTTACGCTCTCGGCTCAGAACGGAATCGGGGTCGGCGTCGCCGTCCATACCCAGGTTGATCGGTTGACGGCGACGAACACCGTGGCCGGTGATATCGTGATTTCGGAGGTGGATGACCTCGGATTGAATACGATCATGGCTGCCGGGCAGTCGGTCTCATTGACGGCGGGCGGCGCGATTACGGATGCCAGTGCCGTTGAGACAACCAATGTAACCGGCGACAATCTGATCTTGAATGCTCAAACGGGAATCGGCTCAGCCGGAGATGGCGACATTGATACCGAGGTTGCTACCCTGACGGCAACAAGCGCCGCCGGTGATATCGTGATTGGCGAAGCGGATGGACTCAGCCAGGTGGATGCGACCGGGACGGGGAATGTGGATATTCAGACGGCGTCCGGCGATATCACCAACGCGACGGTACAGACGGATGGATCGGTTACGCTGGAAGCCGCGGGCAATCTGTCGGAGTTTTCGATTCAGGGATCGACGGCTGTATTGACGGCGGGCGGATCGATCACGGATACGGATGCCAATGTGGATGTGGCCGCCAACGATCTTACGCTCTCGGCTCAGAACGGAATCGGGGTCGGCGTCGCCGTCCATACCCAGGTTGGCCAGTTGACGGCGACCAACACCGCGGCCGGGGATATCGTGATCGACGAAGTCGATGGTCTGAGGTTGCATGGTGTGACGACGTCTGGAAATGTGAATATTTCGACCATTACTGGAAATATTGAGATTACGGGTAATGTGGATGCCACCAATAATGGACAGTCCGGCGGTGGTGTATTGATTGTTGCTGAGCAGGGAACCATTCGGATCGACAATGGAGTAACGATTACGGGGTACTCCGATCAGACAGCAAATCCCGCTGTGGGGGTGGGATTGCCCGGCAATCCCGGCCAAAAAGCGGCGATTATTTTAATCAGCGACACGGATCTGAAATTGGACAACAATAATATAACATTGAAAGCCTATGGGGTGTATCAGGGCAAGCAGGCCGATAACCGTCCGGATGTCTTCTTTCAAGAGGACGGTGAGCCGATGGATGTGGCGATATATATCGTGAGCGAAAATGGCGATATCATAGTCGGCAATGATGCCCTGAATGCCCTGACTATTTCGATCGCACCGGATACAGGTACGCAGATTCCCACGTCAAATGGGACGAATTTCGGGGCGCTCGTTTTCGATGCGCGGAATAAAATCGAATTTAAGAATGGTTTTAAAGCCTATTTGCAGGGGAATGGTACCGGGCCCGTAGCCCATTTGGAGCTTTGCTCTCGAAGCGCGGGTAACTCGCTCGAATCGGCCTTCGGTTTACTACCGTATGCCGAATTGATCGAAAATGTGAATTGGTTTTCTCAAAATTGTGTATTGCGAGGGGGGAAGGGGCGGTTCATTGAAAGTCACCATGCAAATCCTGCAGATGTCAGTAATCGTGCCGTAGAACTGGCACGTTCCCAGGCGCCCAGTATCGATCCCTATCCGATGCCGATTGCACTGGATTCGATTGAACCCGTGGATGCGGTTGAGACAGTCAATCTGCTGATTAGTCAGTTGGGTGAAACCTTCAAAATGTTCCTTGAGGAGTCGTCGTATTATGCCGGCGTGAACTATCAGATTGATCTGGTCCCGGAAAAATCGTTAATCAGACTATCGGAACTTGCGACGATATTGAATAATTATGGAAACGCCGTGAACGAATTGTTGGCGGCTTCCAACGAAGCCCTTGTGGATCCATCGGTCATCTTTACCCAGGAAAGCATCGCTACCATGGCTTCGCGACTTGTGACGCAAAAATTCGGCGACAATTCCCCATACCCTCGCGCCAAACAATGGATGGATGCGTTGGGCGAATTCCAGCAGATTCTGTCAAGTACCAATGAGGGGGATTATACCGAGATCGGTCTGAAACCCCGTCAAGCCCAATTGAAGGCCTTCGGAATCTTCCAGAAAAAGGCCCTCGATTCGGTGACCGAAAGTTCATCCAAAAATACGCTGATTGCGATTATTGAAAGCTATCTTGAGGCAAGAGGGGGGTAAACGTTCCGATTCGTGTACCTAAATTTCAGGGCATTGATCATCCACGGATAAAATGGCTTTAGGGATCAACCCTATCGAAAAGGGAAAGGCGGGCGGCGCGTGTTTGCCGCCCGTCTGAATTCGATTTCAATTACGGGCATTCCGGATACATACCGCATTTCAGCCAATCGGCCGCGAAAATCGCAAAATCCGGCAGATCGACTTTGCAGTTGCCGTCGTAATCCAGGTCCGGGCTGATGCGACAGTAGTTTCCACGGACCGCGGAGTACAGATCGGCGACGCCATCCGCCGAGATCGCATAGTTGTAGATCGTAATATCATCCATGAGTCCGACGTAGAAAGCGTCATCCGTCCAGTTGCTGTCGCCGATGAAGTTGCTCGTACGGGTAAGAATATTCGGCTTCTGTGGAATGACACCCGTCTGGATCGGCAGACCGTCTTTGTACAGCACGACATTGCCCGCATCGTCCAGGGTCGCCACAAACATCTGCCATTCATTCAGGACAAGAGCGTTCGTCGCCGTTACGGTCCCGGCGCTGATGGCCCCCCGATAGAAACTAAAGGACAAGTTATTGGTGGAGGCGTTTCGCGTCAGGAAGATATTATCGCTGGCCGGACCGTTTCCAAAATCCACAAAGCGTGCCCAGTTGTTCACCGCAGCCGGATTCGCCCAGACCGAAATCGTGATACCCGCCGAAAAGTCGCTGAAATCATCCGGAAGATCCACAGAATCATCTACACCGTCGAATTGCATGGCCTGACCGGTTTTATCGTTAACTCCGGCCACGAAAACGGGTTCGCCGAACAAGGTGCCGTTCAGATGGGCCGGCGAGGAATCATCCGCATTTCCATCGAGTGCCCAATGGGCCAACAGACGCTTGATCGTTACCCTGCTAAGGGCGCTTCGGGTTTCTCCGCCGGCATTCGTGGCTTTGCAGTAATACCACCCTTCGTCGGCCACGGTCAACGCCAATAGCTCTAAAGTATCCGAGTTCCCCCCGACCGGGGTATCGTCGGCGTCGGTGCTGTTATCGTTATCCACGCTTCGATACCATGCGTAGGAAAGAGCCGAAGCGCTTTCAAAGCCCGCCGCAATTTCCGCATTTTCTCCGTCGAATTTCGCCTGGGCCGTCGGCGTAATCCCCGTAAATACCGGGGCCGATGTGGCCGTGAAGTTCCAATAGACGCCCTCGAAGAGATTCGGATCCTCCGTCCCATCGTAGCAATCCACTCGCCAGTAGTATGTTCCCTGGGCCAGCGGCGCGCTATAATGAGGGAAATCGTTGATAGTGACCGACTCCACGGCCGGAATAAACGTCAGTTTGTCCATCGCCGTTTCATCCAGAATGTTCGGATCCACTCCGAAATACACGTCGCATTGGGCGATACCCGGAATCAGAGTCCAGCGTAAGTGAGTCAGCGAATTTGGATTGATGTTGGATCCATCCTCCGGCTGTGGATTAATCGCCCCGCCCGTGGAGGCATTCGGCATGGTTAACGTCGGCGGTGGAAATGTGGCGTGTTCCTTTGTGGCAACCTCGTCCTCGTCGTTGGGGCCGATGAAGAAGAAGGTGACCAGCCCGTTCGTGTCGGCTTCCAGAAAAGAGGTGAGGTTCAGAGTCGCCGGATCCGTGACAATTTCGATCGGATAGACGATCGAGGAAGGTGCCGCGGGACTGACAAAGGTTCCCAGCAAGGTCGCTTTCGTCAGATCCAGTGCGTAGTTCCCCGGTGTAGCGGCCGCAAGGCCAGGAGCCGTGTTGTAGGTGATTCCGCCCGCACCGCTCTCGATCCAGAAATCATCGGGACCGTCGTTCACGCCATACACGCTGATCGTACTTTGACCTCCCTTGATGTATGTCAGATTCAGCGTTACCGTGGCGCCACTCAGATCGCCGGTGACTTCGCGGATGTCAAATCGAAGATACATGATCTTGCATCGTGTGTCCGCGAGTTGACGCCAGGCCCGCATTCGGACCTCCGCTCCATAGTTCGAATTCGGACCCTGGGAATTGTTGTCATTGGTTACATACGTGTCCGCTCCGGGGTACTTGGGATCATCCGTCGTTCGGACAATCCCCGCCTGGGCCACGAGCCCAGGCATCCATAGACAAACAAGAAAAAACCAAACATGTTTTGTCTTCATAGCAGATCCTCCGATATAAGTAATATAGTAGTTACATAATCCAGATATTCAGAATACAACGAGGATCGCAAAATCCCCCGCTGAAAATAGATTCGTCCCTGATTTTCCTGGAAGGATTGTGGTTCATGGCTTTATCGCCTCATGATTTCCTGCCGACTCGCCTCATCGTACTCGGGCCTCTTCCTAAAACGTGTCTCAACAGATGATGGAACGTCGATTGTCGAACCGAATTATATACCGGGCGCGAAATCAAGTCAACCCCCTGGTGTGTAAATTCCGTGTCGTGTTTTTCTTCCCTGAATCGGGATTCATCGAATCCGATTTCGTGTCGGGAGTACTCCACGCCATACAGATGTGGATTCGCGAGTATTGTAACCTATCTCAATCGCGTAAATCCTGTATATTCTGCCAATCCCTGTTCAATTCTTCGCGTCATGGTACGAGGAATGAATCGATCGTTTCAAATCGAGCCACCGAGATCGCAGAGATAATTCGGGTTCCTCATAAGAGTGTGTGCACGAGTATAGGTTCTTGACTCCCAATATCTTTCGAACGATACCTTTGAATAGCACATGCCTTGCTCCGGGTGTGTAAAGGGGCGCAACTCCTTGTCCATACACGACTTGGAATATGCTTGTCCAAACCCTGCTTGCACAGACTTGTGTAAGGAACTGATTTTGATATGAAGATGAATCCTGAGAATTCTGTGATTCGTTACCCAAAGAGTTCCGCAAATTTTCCTTCGACATCTCCCGATTCGCACAACGTTTGGCCGATGAGCGCTCCGCCGATTCCCAGCCGTTTGAGCATCGCGACATCCTCGCGCGTGCGGATTCCGCTTTCGGCGATGACTTGCGAGGGATCATCCAACATCGATACCATCCGGGCCGTATGATTGAGATCGACCTTCATTGTCGCAAGGTCGCGGTTGTTGATTCCCAGGAGACTGTACGGCCGTTGTGGAAACCCGACCAAGCTCCGCACAGCCAAAAGCGAATCGGCCCCGTGCACCTCGAGCAAAACCGTCAGTGTCAACTGATTAGCCAGAATCAAGAGGTCCGCCAGCCGTCCTATCGGCATCGCTTCGGCGATGAGCAAAATCGCGTCAGCACCGGCGGCGCGGGCCTCATAGACCTGGTATTCATCGATGATAAAATCCTTCCGCAATAGCGGAAGCGCCACCGCCTCTTTGACTTGGCCGAGATATTCCAGCCGGCCTTGAAAATATTTCTCGTCGGTCAGGATGCTGATCGCGTCGGCCCCGCAGCGTTCGTAGATTCGCGCGATCGCGACAGGATCGAAATCTTTGCGAATCACGCCCGCCGACGGGGACGCCTTCTTGATCTCGGCGACGACATGCAGACCTCGCGGATTTGACCGCGTCATCGCCGAATAAAAATTGCGGCACTTGGGCATTCCCACAATGTGCCGCTTCAATTCATCGATCCCCACGGCCGCCTTTCGTACCTGGATCTCCGCTCGCTTGTCCGACAGAATTCGATCCAACACGTTCGTCAAGACGTTTTCTCCGCCATCTGCACGAACGCCATCCGCAACTGCCCCAGTGTCTCCGAAAACATCTTCTTCTCATCGTCGGTCAGGTTGCCCTGAGTCTTCTTCTCCAGCATTTCCAGCACATCGATGTGATACTTGGCCAGCACAAAATCCGGCTCGCGCGGTCCCTGTCCCTCCATGCCGATCAGGCCCAGCGCGTAAAATGCCTGCGTTGCCAGCATGCTCACGAGTCCCGTGATATCCGCCGGGGGAAGACGCATGTCCCGGCCTTCGTCGTCGCCCTCTTCGTCCGCCTCGTGGGCTTCCTGTTCGGCCAGTTTTTCCTTTTCCTTCTGGGCTTGTGTCTTCCAATCTTCGTCGATGATCAGTTTCTTTTCGTTTTCCTTTTCCGCCATATTGTATTCCTTTTCTACGGTTTCGTGTCGAAGATTACTTCCGATATTTCTTCAGGTCACGTTCGGTGTCCCGCTGTTGCTGTTTCTGCTGCAATTTGGATCGTTTGTCGTATTGCCGCTTGCCGCGGGCCAGGGCCAGTTCGACCTTGGCCAGCCCGCGCTCGTTAAAGTAGATCCGCAGCGGTACCAGCGAAAAACCCCGCTGCTGCAGTTTGCCTTCGATCTTGCGGATCTGCGAGCGATGCAGCAGCAGTTTGCGCTTGCGGTCGGGTTCGTGATTGCTTCCGGTCCCGAAGGCGTACGGTGCGATCGTGGCGCCCAGCAGCCAGCATTCCCCGCCGATGATCCGCGCGAACGACCCTTCCAGCTCGCCTCCGCGACTGCGCAAGCTCTTGACCTCCGTGCCAACAAGCGAAACACCCGCCTGCACCTTTTCCACAAGTTCGTAGTCGTGGTAGGCCTTTTTGTTGGTCACCTGCGGCGACTGCGGAACATGAGTAAGTTTTTCGTTTTTAGCCATGATCGTATATCTCAAATTTCAAATCCAAATTGTCAGATATGAAATCTCAATGTATAACGCCGTTATCCCTTGCGATTATCGGCGCAAAATTGGCCCATTCGCATCATCGCCTCGTTGGTCTTTTCGGGCGAGCCGTCCAGTTTGGCGAAGGCATCGACCAGTTCCAGCAACTCCGGATCCACGGGCTTCTGTCCGTACTGATGGCTGGTGTTGACAATCCCGGCATCGAGCCCGTATTCCATGGCCTTGGCCACATACGCCCGGCACACGCCGATCTTACGCCCCGGCAGGTCCCGGCAGCAATTGCTCACGCCCAGCGAACAATGTACGCCCTTCATCGACGGATCGGTCTTGATCCGCCGAATGGTCTCAAACGCCCGGTAGGTATAGCCGGGAACACCCGGTTCCATCGGCATGTCGATCGCCAGGGGAAATACCGTGCTGTCGAAGAAGATCTGATCGGGCTTGAAACCGTATTCCTGCACGGCTTTCTGGAATATCCGCCGGGCCAGTTCGTACAGTTCCTCGATCGAATGCGATCCGCCGGGGCCCTGAGGTTTGCTCTCGCTGACCAGAAGACCGATGAAATTGTATTCGTATCGGCTCTTCAGCGGGAACATCTTGTCCAGGGTGTAAATCTTGATCGAGTTGATCAGCGGCGTCTTGACGGGCTCGTTTTGGGAATACCATTCCTCCAGGCCCGCGATCAGCGCGTCGTCGTTACTGCTGTCGAAACAGATCGGTACGCCGTTGCCCCACATCCGAACCAATCGGGTATATTCCCGCATCATCTGAACGGTCAGCGAAGGATCATCCTCGCCGAACGCGTCGAGGTTGACGGCGATATAGTCGGCGCCCTCATCCACCTGCGATTCGATCAGAGCCCGTACGTACTGAAGCGGTCCACTGTCTTTGGTATAGGCATCCTCTCCAAGATAGTGTAACTCCTTCATCACCTTTCCCGTCTTGGGAATCGATGCATGAATCGCCTCGCCGATCGAGAGGATCGCGTTGGGCATCGTGTGGTCCTTTCCAAACAGATAGTTCAACACCGAGCTGGTTCCTTCCAGCGCGGGATTTCGCGGCGGATTGCTCGTCGCGCGGAGCTTGTCGCGTCCGCCCAGTTCGGAAGCGGCGGCCTGATAAATCCGTTCGCCGACACAGACCATCTCGAGATCGTTTCCGCACCGGCCGTCAACCGTCGCATCGCCGCAAGGGACGTTCGACAACCCTTTGGCGCACGGCCCCATCGTGCAGACGCCGAAATGTTCCGGAAGAAAACAATCTCCGCAGCTTTTGCAATCAAACAACAAATACTTGGCGCCCTTTTCCATCAGGTTGAATGTGCGATAGACAAATCCTTTGCCCTTGGGAGCGTTGGTCGTTTTCATCACGGACCGGAACGCATGAAATCCCTTATGCTGCGGATCGAGAATCGAACGATGCATAAAGTTGAAGAACCGATGACCGGACGTTTTTCCCGGTGAAGAAAGCAGCGTTTCATCGCCGGTATGGCTATACAGGTAAAACGCTTCCTTCGGAGCAAAACACAAATTGTCTTTGTATCGTTCCCATTCGCCTCCGATCTTCGAAGCCCGTTGCAGGATTTCCTGGAACGTCGCGAAATCATGCACGCCCCCGACATCGACGCCCGAATATCCCAGCGCCCGGAACATCGCGATCTGTTGGGCGGCGCGATCAAGGTGCTGGTCGAAACTTTCCTGTCGGAGTTTTTCCAGAAGTTCGTCGCTGACGTAGCAGCCGGGTAATTTGCCGTCGTGCATCAGGCGCGGCGCGGGATTGGTCGTCGAAAGCAGATATACATTTCCGAGGATTGGAATATCGATCCCGCGACGACGAACATAGCGCGTCAACTCCAGCGATTTTTTCCAGTCCCATCCGACCTGCGTAATCAAGAATTTTGCGCCGGCGGTAATCTTCCTCTCCATCTTGTAATATTGCTGCAACAGGGATGGCTCGGAATACTTGAACGGCGACACGGCCGCTCCGGCGAAGAACTGATGCACGTTTTGCCATTTCCCCGGAGAGGCCTTCAGCATCGATTCGTGATTCATGCGGCGAATCAGATTCAACAGCGTCACCGAATCCAGTTCAAAAACACCCTGCGCGCTGACCGGACGATCCCCAGTCAATGCCAACACCGTTTCGACCCCTCTGGCTCGATAACCTATCAGGGAAGAAAAAATTCCATCCGCGTTGGAATCCTTGCAGCCGATATGCGGAATAAAATCCAATTCGCCCAAAAGACCCGCCTGCTCGATTCGGGCCAGAACATCTGTCGGTTCGATATTGGCTACACCCCCGGGATTTTGCGGAAAGGTGACGCCGACAAAATCCAGACCGGGCGGAATCGCATCGACTCCGGCGGCGCGATAGTCGGACAGAAACGTTTCCACAGGCCGGAAATCATACCCAGTCCCGCCGGTCAACTCGGCCACGATCGGGAACCGCTGCAGGTGGTCGAGCGATTGTTTCAATCGTCTTGTCACACGAAATCTCCAATGTCCTTAAGGTAATGAATTTCGTCCTCGGCAATCATCTTCTGCCATGTCTGGGTAGAGCATGAACCAAATGATAGCCATAACGATACCCGCAAGACTATAACGACCCTTCCATTCCAATTCCAGTCGCTTCTGATATTCGCCACGGCTTTTTGACCCAAAAATTAAAATGGATGGAATTACAGCGCCGGGCAGCGATATCCTCGATCCCCTGAAATGGACATTATATCAAGGAAATCCCTGTGGACAACCTGTTAACAACTTGGCAAATGAACCCACGTCATCCACTTCTTTCGCATGATTATAAGCTTTCGAATGTCGTATAAGCGGTATTGTAAACAATTTCCCGATCATGAAAAGGGCAATAATTCGCATAATCCAACTATAGGAAGTCATTTACATCACATAATCGATCAAAATTCCTATCCATACCGTCCGGTTGGTATATTATAGTACGACTTGACGTTTTTGATATTGAAATGTGGATAAATATGCGTTTTACACAGCTATCTGTGAACAAAAAAATGATAAAAAAGACCAGCTTATTCTTCTCCGATCGGATTCTGTGGCGTATTCAGAAGAATATTCTTAAGACAACGGCAAACGGTTTCAGGATTACCAGAATCGCCTACGGCCGACGCAACGGCCACAGCGCTAATCCCGCAAGCAAGCAACGATTGCAGGTTGTGTTCGGTAATACCGCCAATGGCAACATGCCCAATGGACGTATCACGGAGAACAGTCAGGGCCGATCGGATGTACGGTAAACCGGCGACCGGGAGGCCGGGTTTCGTCGGACTGACAAAGGCCGGGCCGAGGCCGACATAATCGGCGCCCTGTTTGATCGCCGATAGAAGCTCCGTTTCGTTGTGAGTACTGATCCCGACGATCATTGGACGAAGCTGAAGAGCTCGCACGGAGCCAACCCCCAGATCATCCTGACCAAGGTGAACGCCGTCGGCGCCGCAGAGAATCGCGACATCGGCGCGATCGTTAATGATCGTGATTACGTTATGTCTTCGTGATCGCTCGACGAATTGCTCCGCCAGAGAAATCAGCCGTTGATCGGATAAGCCCTTGGGGCGTAACTGGAGACAATCCGCGCCGCCCCGTGAACATTGATCCGCCAGATCTAAAATAGACCGATCGTCGGATTCGTCCGTAACCGTAAGCAGAACATAGAGCCGAACGGATGCGAAACGCGACTTCGGCACGAAGCCCACATACACATCTTTTTCAATCGAATACGTCTCGAAACGAAGTTGTTCGAATTCCGTCGTGGCCAGGGAATCAACGACATGTCCGACTTCGCCGAGAACGCGCATCGCCTCGGTGAAGCGGCGGACCGCGGCTGTGAAACAATCCCGCAGGTCACAGCGATTCATCCGGCCGTCAATCGTCAATTCACGACCGACATCGCCCTCCGTATCGCGTGCTGTCAGCAAACGACCTTGATCCATTCGAGAGACGATCGCGCAGAGCCGATGGCGAACAGTTTTTGCCCGAGCGCTGAGGCGCGGATCGTTGAGGACAAACCGACAATATTCCTCCATTGTACGCGCCGCTTCTCGCGCGCGATTGAAATTGACATCCACAATTCGATAAATGGTTCGTTCCATAGGCCCTCCATTATAGAAAAAGATTGACCCCAAAACAGCATAATCTCCTATGGGATTTAATATCAGAGGACGCCAAATATCGGCCAGAGGTAATAGAGCCGGCTCCTCCGCTCCGGCTCTACATCACCCTCACGAGACGCGAAGCCATGCCTCGTATAAAAAGGAATGTCTCCTCCATAACCAGATTAAGCAACCTTCATGCTATGAAAAGAGGTGGCAATCTCAATCCCAAAGCAAGATCATTTAAATAATTACGAAATAAAGACTTATAATTTATTCTTCATGATCGAGTTATTCATGGTTCGATGAATTCATGTCCCTTTTGTTGCGATAAATTAACATTAAAGAAAAGAAAACACTTTCGTCAAAATAGCATAGGTATTTATACCTATACGGATGGTAATGTTACAGATTACGTTAACCCGGATATTTCATAGACCGGATAAGCAGGCATATTCAGGACAGCCAGGG
>CAYLSB010000112.1:0-11492 GCA_964386005.1 uncultured Pirellulales bacterium
TTTGTAAAGATTTATCGCATTGATTTCCATTCAATACTTTTGACGCTGGCATCAAGTTTCAATCAAACAAAAAAAAATTATTTTTTTTTGAATCCGCAAGTAGCAAGTAGTTGGATCCCCAAAACATGAAATTGGCCTGTGGGTTACATCTCACCAAACCGGGAAAGAATTATTAGAAATTCCATGAGTGGATTCCATGCAATATTATGGTAAAATAATACGTCTTCATTAGACGATCCATTGGACAACGATCATTTGTTCGGGAAGATCCGAATGAGGAAATTCTCTAAGTTCTTTTTTATCATGGTCTTATGTCAATTATCCAGGGCATTGTAGCCCAGTAGCTAACGGCAAATTCGATCGCATTATAACGGGAAATTGGATTTCTCGGTGGTTCGCAATTGAATCTCTATAGTATAACCAAAGTAAAGGTCGATGACTATACTACGCCAATATGATCGTTTTTTGCGAGGATTCTATATGACCGGACAAACCAAGCCCGGCCGGAAAGATAGTGTCGATGGACCGACCAACCCATTCCTGTGGGCCGCAATTTCTATAAGTATAGTATTGATAGGTGGTTGTGGCGATTTTTTTGGAACTAAGCCAACCGAACTCGAATCAAAAAATCTCCTTCGGGAACTTGAAACTGTTAAAATTTCACCCAATCGCGATATCCCCCTGCCGGAGGTGTACCGTCAACCCCCAAAAATTATCGAAGGAATCGCGGGAGAACAAAAAGACGCCAAATTGTTTTATTTCTCAAAGTATCACCCGGTCGATACTCTGGCAAACCTTATTAACACGCAATATGTCAAGCAGTTTGTCGGAGAGAAAAATAAAACCTTCCCGATGGTTGATTATAATGTCAGCACCAATCCAGCCACAAACCAGATGATTGTACGATGCCCGACCGTCGAAGATGCCCAGCAGGTTCTTAAGTTTCTCGAAAAAGTCGATGTTCCGCCCATTCAAATCAAAATCGACTGCTTAATTTCCGAGGTGTATGCCGACCATACTCTCGACTGGGAAACCAATGTCCTGATCCAAAATCTCTTTGGAGCGAAAGTCAATTTGGATGGAACCATGCCGGGGGCCGCCCTTCGCGATGCGGTTCGCGACAGTTTCGGGATTAACGCCGGATACGTCTATCAGGAAGATAAGCCCGGCCATAAAGTTAGCGCCCTGGTGGACTTACTGGTTTCCCGCGGCTATCTCAAAATCCTGATGAACCCCCAATTGGAAGTGGTCAACGGCCAAACCGCCAAGATCGTCACCAGCGAACATGTTCGCCTCGATGAAACAACCGATATCGATCCTACGGGATATAAGCGAACGGCCACCCGATATGTCGATGTATTGGATTCGCTGGAAATCACCCCTCGCGTGTTTGCCGACGGATATATCGGTATTGAAAGCAGGGCGCTGATCGGATCCAAAGCCACTCCGGAGGGCGTTGCCCAGACACCCATCATCACGACCCGCGAAGTCGTCGTCAAGGAAAACCGAATTCGTCAGGGCGAAAGTCTCCTGATCGGAGGGATTCGAAAAACCGAGCAGCGAAGCGTTGTGCGCGGAGTACCCTTTTTTAAAGACATACCGTTGATCGGGATCTTGTTTTCCAGTAAGGATTTCGAGGAGCGCGGCAAAGAGGTCATGTTCATTCTGACTCCGACGATTTCCACCGGGGGGATTCCCAACGAAGAGATGGTAGCGGAAATCCAGCGAAAACATACCCCGATTCAGCAGAAAGACAGCTTCGTCGATCGATTAGCGGACCCGATGGGTTCGGGTCTTTATACGCAGGTGGTTGAGGAAGAGGCCACTCGCGCGGAGGTTCGTCGCATCAAGGCCGAGATGCAGAAGGCCCATGCGGAACGAAAAGCCAAGCAACTCGAAGAGCAACTCGGCAAGGCCACCGAGCAGATGGAGCAAGAGCAGAATCGGGCCACTACTGCGGAGGCCGCTTCGAAGGCCGCTCAGCAAGCCGTGGAGGCGGAAAAGGCCAAAACGGCCGAAGCGGAAGCCGAAAAGGCCAAGAGTGCTGAAGAGGTCAAGAAACTTGAGGACGCCGCCAAGGCCGCCCAGGCGGAAGCGGAAAAACTCAAAGCCGAAGCCGCTGCGGCCAAAGAAGCGGCCGCCAAGGCCAAGAAGGACGCCGAATCCATCATTGAAAAGCAGTCTGAAGGCAAGAAGGACGGCGCCTCCGCCGAACCAAAAAAGGATGCTCCGACTTCAGCGCCCTCGGAACCAAAGAAGGATGCGAAACCTCCGACACCCCCTCCGACCCCTGCACCCCCTCCGGCCGAAGCGCCGAAGAATGGATCCTGAATCGCGATGGATAGGATGAATTGTAAGAGAGTTTCCGTGCGATCCAACCGGGCTAATTTGCTGAAACGAAAACGTCTGGCCGTCATCATACAACGGTCAATAAGGTTCTTTCTTGCCGGTTTGATCCTGATGGGATTGAACGGGTGTGTGGGTTTTTTTGACGCCAAGCCGACCGAAGTGGAGTCGCAGAATATCCTGCGAGATGTCGAGACGATCAAACCGAATCCGAATATCACGGTTCCCAAACCCGAGATGTATTCTCGCCCACCGGAGATTCTCGACGTGACGATCTCCGGCGCTGCCCAGGCCAAGCTGTTGTACTTTTGCAGGTTTCATCGGGCCGAATCCCTGATCGGGCTGATACAGACGCAGTTCATCGCACCGCTGAACGACCGCAAGGGCGCGCCGATTCCGGCGGTGTCTTATACCCTAAGCCACAATCCCGCCACCGAACAATTGATCGTTACCTGTCCGGACCGGAAACATGCCGAACAACTGGTTGGTTTTCTTCGCGAGGTGGATGTGCCTCCGATCCAGATCAAGATCGACTGTCTGATCTCCGAAGTCTATGCCGATCACACAATGGACTGGGAATCCAGTATGGAGATCCAGAACCTGTTCGGAAAGGATATCCAGGTGGAGGGCATGTTGCCGGGAGCCGCGATCCGGGATATCGCTCGACAGAAGTTCGGGCTCAAGGCCGGAACCATCTATCAGGAGGACCAGCCCGGCCACAGGGTAAGCGCTCTGGTGGATATGCTGGTATCGCGGGGGTATTTGAAAATCCTGATGAATCCGCAACTCGAGGTTCTCAACGGGCAGAAGGCCATGATCAAGACAATGGATCTTCAACCGTTGGATCAAATCAGTTCGATCAATCAGACAACGGGCGTGGCAACCTTCCGTCGGGAATACGCCAACATTATCGATTCCCTGGAGATTATTCCGCAGGTCTTTGCGGACGGAACCATCGGTTTGCAGACCAAGGCGGTAATCGGGTCGAAGTCCACGCCGGAAGGCGTCAAGCAATTGCCGATCGTGACGCGGCGGGAAATCGATATCAAGGAAAACCGGGTCCGAAGCGGAGAAAGTCTGGTGATCGGCGGGATCCAGAAAACCGAGCAGCGATCGGTTGTGCGGGGAATTCCGTTTTTCAAGGATCTGCCGCTGATCGGGATTTTGTTTTCCAGCAAGGATTTTGAGGAGAGGGGCAAGGAAGTTTTGTTTATCATCACTCCGACGATATCCACCGGTGGATTGCCGAACGAGGAAATTCTGGCGGAACTGCGGCTCCAGCACAAGCCGATGAAGCAGGAAGGTGTATTTGAAAAATTAACGGATCCGTTTGGGGATAAGGCCTATACCGGACTTGTCGAAGAGGAGGCGACGCGAGCGGAGGTGGAACGGATCAAGGCCGAGATGGACAAGGCAGAGGCCGAACGCCGGGTAAGGGTTCTGGAAGATAAGCTGGCACAAACCAGTCATGTCGGCGAGGCATTTCGCGGCCGAGCGGATTCGGCGACGACTGCCGAAAAAGTCGCGGCGGATTCCTTAGAGGCGGAAAAACAGAAAGCCGCGGCGGCCATCGCCGAACGGGATAAGGTTGTCGCCGAGAATCAGAAGAAGATGGAGGCGGCGAAAGCGGCTGCCGCCGAGGCCCAGAAAACCAAGAAAGATACCGAAGCCGAAATCGCCGAATGGATGAAGGCGCACGGCATCAAGCCCGCGGAAAAACCCGCGACACCCGCTCCAGCACCGGGGGCGCCCGCCAAGTAACCTCCGAAAGAACCCTCGAGCAGGATTCTCCAGCGCGAGGAGGGGCCGATGGATTTTCGCCTGTCGATTATAGGAATATTAAGACCTATAATTACTTCATAATCATGTCGGTCAACCTGCTGATTCAAGACGACACAAATTGATTACCGCTCGACGCAAAAAGCGTGTAGAATAATCTCGAATCCGACCTGTCGGGGAAATCGGAAACGGCAGGGTGATTTCAGGAGACTATCAGGATCGTGTGGACGGTAGAAATCATCATTATGGGGTGCATGATCGCCCTCAACGGCCTGTTTGCCGGATACGAGATCGCGTTGGCGGCCGTGTCGCTGGCACGGCTGAGGGTACTGGAGCACAAAGGAAGTCCGGGAGCGAAGGCCGCCGTGACAATGAAGCAGAACATGGCGGGCAGTCTGGCCGTCATTCAATTGGGGATAACGCTCTTTGGCGCCATCGCGGCGGCCACGGGCGGTTCCGGGGCTTCGGAGATCCTGGCACCGCGGCTGAAGGAACTGGGATGGGCGCCGGGTTTGGCTCAGGCGGCGGCGGTCGGGCTGGTGGTACTTCCGCTGACTCTGGTCTCCATCGTGTTTGGGGAACTGATCCCCAAGGTTTTCGCACTGCGAAATCAGGAATGGCTGTGTTTAAAGATGTCCGGGGCGATGCGGCAGTTCGCGGGATTGGTCCATCCGATCGTCGCGGCCATGGAAGCGGTGGTGACGGGGATCGTCAACTGGGCGCAGCGGAAGTGGCGGCCATCCGAAGGGGAAAGCCGTTTTGCGGAACCGGCGGAGCTGCGGGAACTGGCGGCGGTGGCCCAACTGGCGCGGGCTTCGCATCTCATCGGAGGCAAGGAAGAATCGATCATCCGAAACGCAACGGGACTTTCGCGTAAACCGGTGGGAGATATTATGTTGCCGGCCGAATCGATCAACATGCTCAACGCGGATAACTCCCTGGCCGAATGTCTGATCGCCGCGCACCTGTATCTGCACACGAGGTTTCCGGTGACCGAGCAGGTCAAAGATCCGCAACGGATCATCGGGTATGTCAATTTCAAAGACATTGTGGCCCTGATGCGACTGTCGCCTCAGCAGGTTTCGTTGCGTGCGATTCTGCATCCAATGCCGGATTTTCAGCGATCCACTTCCGTAGCCGTGGCGCTGGAGAAGATGATGCGGGAACATACCCATATCGCTCTGATTCGTAATCTCACTGGGAAGGTGGTGGGGATGATCACGCTGGAGGATGTGTTGGAGGAGCTGGTCGGTGAAATCAGCGACGAATTCGACCGATTGGGAACGCATGTGGTGCGATCCGGATTGGGGTGGGTCGTGGGCGGCGGCGTGCATGTGGATCGACTCAAAGAGATGACCGGCATCGCTTTGACGGGACTGCCTCCGGGAGGCGGGCAAGCCGTGACGGACTGGGTATGCCATCGGCTGGGTCGGGAAGTCAGCGGAGGAGATGTGATCGAGGAAAACGGTTTGCGGATCGTGGTTCGCAAGATACGGCGCGGACATGTAATGGAGGCGCAGATCACAACCGCCTCCGGAAAAAACTGATTGCGAACTCCACCGGTTTGCCACTCTCCACATCGTGTTGTCTCGTACGAAGAGCGCGCCTTTGATTCCCCGACGGTTTTCAATATCCTCTGGAACTTATCGATCAGGTTATCCCCCGTTTCGGTCGATATATCTTTATTGCATAAGTGTCTTTTTGGCAAGAATTTAGCTCGCCACGATTCAATGAATTTCAACATCTTGTATCGGGGAGGCGGGTTCTGGTACAATATAATAATCAAGGGGATTATCCCTTACCGGAGCAAAGGCATTGACGGGTCCGATAAAATTCAGACTGGTAGTGGTCCTGCTGGCAAGTATGACGGCGCTGGCTCAAACCGATAGCGAAATCAAAATCGGAAATCCAGGACCCCATTTCTCCCTGACCGGTCTCAACGGTTCAACATGGAACACCGCTGAGCTACGGGACAGGGATCGGTTGCTGGTCTTCGGCACGACGTGGTGCCCTCACTGTCGCGAACGGATGCCGCAGATTCGAATGATCCACGAGCGATTTTCCGACCGGCTTGACGTGGGATTTATCTGCGTTCGCCAGAACGAAACGGCCGTTCTGAATTTCTATCAGGGACAGGCGATGAGCTACGAAGTCCTGCCCGATCCCGAGGGGCAAGTCGCCGAGTTATATCACATTGACCGTATCCCCACCGGCGTTTATCTCGACCGAAACGGGATCATCCGCTGGATCGGCCGGATCGATCCGGGATTGGTGGCCGATCTGCTCGATGGAATTGTTCCTTCGCCATCCATCGAAACCATTCCCGGGGAATTAAAAGTTCGCCATCTCGTCAAATTCAAAGGCCCTCGCGAGACCGCACCAGCACGACGATTCATCGTCGAGATATCGGAGAAGACGGATAAGGGTTTGCATTTATCCAATGAAGCCCGTCAAGTTCGTCGGAATCAACTCCGCATGACCGCCCGACGGATCGGCGCTGTCGTCATTCACGATTATGACAAATTGAAAAACAAGATCGTTGTCGATATCTCGCCCAACGAAGTGGATCGCCTTCGTGAACTTCCCGGCTTTGTCCGCGCCAAAGAGGATAAGAAGGTTCACGCGCTGCTGGCCGATTCGTCGTACCAGATCCGAGCCGACTACGCCTGGGCCAACGCGATAACCGGCCAGGGAGTTAACGTCTGTGTGGTGGATACCGGCATCGACTATCGTCATCCAGACCTTATCAATAAAGTCGTCAAAATGACCAATGTCTATGAAGGCACTGACGATGCCATGGATGATAACGGCCACGGAACGCACGTCGCCGGAATCATCGCATCCGAGGGCATGGTCTATCGCGGGGTCAGCCACGATGCATCGCTGATGGCCGCCAAGGTTCTCGGTTCGCAGGGGGAGGGATACGCTTCCGATGTTGTGCTCGGTATCCAGTGGTGTGTCGATGAAGGCGCCAGAGTGATCAACCTGAGTCTCGGCGAAGGACTCTATTCCGACACCTGCGATGACACGGAAATGGCGCAGGCCGTCAATGCCGCCGTCGATGCCGGAGTCGTCGTCGTCTGCGCGTCGGGCAACGACGGAAATCCGTACGAGATCGTTTCGCCGGCGTGCGCGTCCAAAGCCATCGCCGTCGGCAGCGTTGACAAACTCGACTCGATCTCTTCGTACTCCGACGGCGGCACCGAGTTGGATCTGGTTGCGCCCGGCGGCGATCAGTTCGGCGGGGAGAATTATCCCGAAATCGTTTCGACCTTCAGCACCCTGGTCGCCAACGATCCCTATCTGTGCATGTATCTGATCTCGGAAGAATGCTATGATAGCTACTTCGTCGTCGATGGCATGAAATATATCCGCGCCGTGGGAACCAGCATGGCGGCTCCGCATGTCGCCGGCGCTGCGGCTTTGTTGCTGGAGGCGGGACCGGGCCTGTCGCCCGAACAGGTCAGGACGCTGCTCGAGCAAACCGCCGATGATCTGGGCGTTCCCGGATGGGACAATATCTACGGCCACGGCCGAATCAATATCGAAAAAGCCCTCGACAATCTGCCCACGGCAGTCGGAGCGATGAAAGTCAGTATCACCGATCCCAACACAACCAAGACCACGTTGATGGGCCAGACCTTCGACCTGTCGGGTCTCGTCGAATGCTACGGCGGCGATGGTTGCGGCAACGTCCTTCTCACGGCCCGGTTCTGCGAGGGAGTTAATTGTATCGAATACTTACCTCTAACACCTACAACATCCGTTTCAACATCCAGCCCGAATCCCGCCGACCTCGGCCAACTCAGCGGTGCGACCACCGATACCGAGGTTCCGCTGCTCTTCGATGCCGAAACGGTTCACGATCCTTCCGAAGCCCTCTATGAAAAGCAACTCGCGCCGCCGACCGCCGAAGTCGGCTCGCGAATGCCCACACAATACCGCAGCGGCGATCTGGAACCGCAGGACGGGGTGGGAGCCATCGGCGAAGACGCCGAAGCGCTCTATTCCTTTACGCTTCCGGAAGGAACTCCCTCAAAGCTGAGCGTCAAGATGGTTCACTACCTGGTCCTGCAGGTGGATGATCCGAACAGCGGCTGGCACGTCGGCCTGACGGATTCGCAGGGAACCGTCCTGGCTCCAATTGGCGATTGCTCGCCCGAGACGGGCGGGGGCGGCGATCCGCCTCCTCCGGACTGCTGGTGGATCACCACGAATCCGGCCGTATTGTCGGCTCTGCATTCGGGCACCAATTATCTCAAGCTGACCTCGTTCGACGTCGGCGAGGATGACTGGTTGACCTTCAACAGCATCGAGGTCATCGTCGATTTCGAGCCCGATCCGGATACCGATCAAGTCTATCGCTACCTCATGAAATTTGATCTCAGCGTCATCGACACCGCCGGCGAAGTTACCGCAGCGCGTCTCTCGCTGAATATTGCGCGCGGCGAAACCGGGGCCATAGGCGAAATCCATCTGGTGGATAACCTTCTGGATTCCGCGAATCTTCCGCAAACCTTGCATGAAGCGGGCGCTGCGGATTATTCCAATCTGGTCAATCCGATCAAGAGTTTCGGCGCCTCGGCCGCCGGCCCCATCAGCATCAACATCAAAACCGCCATCGACGAAGCCCTCCTGTTGGGGAAAAAGTCCATCGCGCTGCAGGTCCGTGAATTCAACAACGATCAGCAATTCGCCCTGCGCGGAAGCGCGGATGCCATCAAGCCGAGGTTGACGATCTCGCAGCGAACCACACAGGCGCCGCCTCCGCCGGCCGAACCACGAATTCCACCGCCCGACGAAGGTCAACAGGTCATCATCTATGATAGCAGCGTCACCAAGGATATTTCTGAAGCGTCGTACACAAAACAGGATGCCCCGGCCGAAGCGATCCTCGGCTCGACCATCGCCGCCGAATACAACACCGGAAACCTCGAAACCGAAGGCGGAGTCGGCGCCATCGGCGAGGATGCGTACAAAATCTACGAGTTTACAATGCCGGCCGGAACGCCGCGTCAGATTCGCGTTCGTATGGAGCACTATTTCAACCTGATCCAGGATGATCCTTTGGCGGGCTGGTATCTCTTTACCAGCGACATCGACGGCAATGAACTTCACCTCGTCGATGAATGCTCGCCCGAGACCGGCGGGGGGGGCGAGCCGCCACCGCCCGATTGCTGGTTTATCTCCGACGATCCCGCGACGCTGGCGGATCTGAATCCCGGCGGGACCAGCTACATCAAACTTCGTTCGCATAACGTCGGCGACGACGACTGGCTGGTCTTCAACGTCCTCGAGGTCATGATCGAGTACGAGGTCGATCCCGACAACGACCTGGTCCGGCGATATTATCTGCGGTTCGATCTGACGGGCTTTTCCCCCGACGATAAGATCGACACGGGCATTTTGAACCTTCGCATCGCCACGGCCAATCCGCAGGCGACCGGCGAGGTGCGTATCGTCCGGAACGCCTACGATGCCCAAACGGGGGCATATTCGATTTATAATGCCGAAAATGCCGACTATTCCTCGCTGGCCAATCCCTTCAAGACCTTCTCGGCCGCAAACGAAGGCCTCCTGCGGATCAACGTCCGCGCCGCCGTCGAAGATGCCGTCGAAAGCGGCGCCGGGTCCGTTGCGTTTCTGCTGACCGAACAAGGCGAAAACGCGCTCTTCAGCGTCTATGGTTCCTCCTCCGACACGCCGCCTTCGCTGGATGTCTATCTCAAAACGGGGATCAACGCGGGCTCAGCCACCTGGTCGGTCGTCGGTCAGAAGGAAGGCAGCTACCTGATGCAGTTGCGGGCCGAGACCTCCACGGGTTCGGTTTCCGATTCGCAGGTCATCCGCCTGAACGTGGAAAATCCCGACCGGCCGAGAATCCAGAGCGTCGAATGCCGTGTCGGCGGATCGTGGAACGATTGCCGCACGCTGCAATACAGCCAGACCCTCGAATCCATCCGCGTCAATGCCACCGATCCGCAGCAGACGCCGATGATTCACCTCACGTTGTCCAACCTCCCCGATAACACAACATTCATCGACGCCGACGTGCCGTATGCCGCAGGTTCCTTCACGCAGCCGATCAACTTGACCATTCGCGATGGCGGGCAATGGGATTTGCTGGTACTGGCCACCGACGATGACGGCAACAGCGACCGAAAATCCATCGCCTGGCAGATCCCCTGGGGCGAGCTTTCCGCGCAACTGCTCTGGCCGACTTCCGCCGTCCCGACGCCCAAGGGCAATACGCTGAATCTCGCCGCCACAACCGCATGCATCGGGGGCGAGTGTCCGAATGTATCGGCGACGGTGATTCTCAATCCGCCGATCGAACGGATCTACGACGACGGCACCGCCGAGGATTACGGCGATATCGGCGCCAGCGATGCGTATATTGCCGTCCGGATCACCCCGACGGAATATCCCGCGCGACTCAGGGCGGCGCGTTTTTACATCTGGGACAAAACGACCTATCCGTTTGAGCTTCGCCTATGGGACGACAACGGTCCGGGAGGAAAACCCGGGACCAACCTGATGCCGGCCCGGATCGTCGATCCGGTCAATCCCTCGGTTGGACATGAGGTGCAGTGGTTCGATATCGATCTGAGCGACCGGGACATTGTGATTTCCAGCGGTGACTTCTATATCGGCTGGCGACAGATCGACGACATCCGCAACAATCAGGTGGGTTTCGACACCAACGGACCTTCGCAACAGCGGACGTGGGCATATCTGGCTCTGCTGGGCGGCTGGTTTAATCTCAGCGAGTACTGCTTTTTTGACGATTCCTTCTGCGGTAATATCATGATCCGCGCGATTCTCGATTCCGACAGCTATTATAGCGGTTCAATACCCACGATAACCAGTTCCTCACCGTTCTTCAGTTCGCAGCCGCAGCCGACGGCCTGCGGCGACATGCAGGATGGCGACACCTGCAACCTGACTCTGCCGATCCACGCCGTCGGTCAGATCGGCGACAAGACCAAGCTGATGGTCCGCTTCGCCAATACCTACAAACTCGCCGATACGGCCGGCATCAATACCACGATAACCGCTCCCTCCAGCGATTGCACGGCCTCCAACCTCAACGTCGTGGGCCGCGTCGATCTGCAGGATTTCGAAATCCTCGCCCGCCAGTGGCTCTCCACCCAAAAACCCCTCTTCGCCGACCTCAACAACGACCAGCAGATCAACCTGCTCGACCTGACGATCCTCGCCGATCACTGGCTCATGAGCTGCCTGTAAAATGTGTACAATGTGTGGCAGCCACCGAGCACCGCAAGGTGGATGGATGCAAAAATAGGGGTCGAACCCAATCCTGTTCGGCACTCGATTTGCATGGTTTTGGTGCCCCGAAAAATATT
>CAYLSB010000113.1:0-11296 GCA_964386005.1 uncultured Pirellulales bacterium
ACATAACCACCGGGCAACACGGGAATACCGGACGGCAGTGCCATTCGGGTCTGACACCTTTTCAGGGGGAAGGGCCCAGCCGATCGATTACGTAAGTTCAATATCCTCGTTGAAGGAGATCGAAGTTGTCGGTACAATATTTCGCGAATCCACATAGGTGGCCTCTTTCGGTGGTGCGGGGAAGGTCGGACGGATTCCGGAAAATGAAAATCGGATCAGCTTCAGGAGATTGAGCATGGCAAAGGCGAAAAAACTGGCGTCAAGCAAAACCGTCAAGCCCTCCGGCGTAACCTTCGGCGTGTGTGCGGCGTGCGATCCGCGGATTGACGCCGAATCGCGGCAGCGAACGATCAATATCATCGAGACGATCGCCGAGATCGTCGCATGCGAAGTTCATCTGCCGGACGGATCCGAAGTCGGCGTGGTGTGGTCTCCGGTTCTGATCGACGGCGAAAAGCAGGCCGATATCGTCGCGAGGCAGTTCCGGGATAGCGGCGTCGATGCCATCATCTGCACGCCGGACACCTGGGCGTTTCCGCAACTGACGCTGATGAGTTTGCTGGCGCATTTTCCGTTCGACATGCCGGTCAACATCACCTGCGGAAACAGCGCCCCCAAACCCGGCGTGGTCTATGCCCACGCCGTCAACGGCGCGCTGGCTCAGTCCGGCCGCTTGACGCACTTAAATGTGGGAACCTGGCCCGATACCGGCGCCAATCCCAGGCCCACCGACTCGACCTCCAAAGCCCTGATCGACTGGTGTTACGCCGCGATGACGTTCGCGGGTCTCAAAGGCCGACGCGTGGCCGTGTTCGGGCACGACTCGATGGGCATGGAAACCGCGCTGGCGCATATCATCCCGACGCGGCGAACCTTCGGTCTGGAGATTACGCGGCTGGATATGAAACTGCTGGCCGACAAACTCAACAAAGGAGCGTTTGACGCTAAAGAATTGAAAGAATTCCGCGGATGGCTCAAGCGCAATCTCGGCGAGCGGCTCGATCTGTCGCAGGCCGACGCCGATATCAAGCTCGACCAGTCGCTGGCGATGTACCTGATCATGCGCGATCTGGTTTCCGAACTCAACGCCGTCGGCGGCGGGTTCATGAACCAGCTCGAATGGGGCAGCGATCCGCGCGGCATCCCGCTGCCGATCTGTGATCTGGCCGAGTCGCTAATGAACTCGACCTTCGATCATGCCGGCCGTAAACCGGCGATCCCCTTCGCCACCGAGGCCGACGTCCAGGGACTCTTAACCATGCTGTTCATGAACTGGCTGTCGGGCGGCAATCCGCCGTTGTTTATGGACTTCCGCAAGGTATGGGAGCCGTGGGAGATTCAGGCCAAGGCCAGGGAACTCAAGGTGCCGTTCGACAAAAATACGGTCTGGGCTACAAAGGGAATCGTTGACGGCGACAATTCCGGATCAGCCGCGCTCGATTGGGCCGGCAAGCCCGGCGAATCAGTCGCCAACCTGATGAAGAAAATTTCCATGCCCGGCGCCGAACTGTATTACTTCCCCGGCGGGGGCAACAGCGTTACCTTCATCTCTCCCGGCGGTATCGAAGGTATTGCGGGGCGCCTGGCCTTCAGCGATCTTACGGGCATGTTCAGTCTGATCTGGGACCAGGCCTGCACGGTCGATCTTCCGGATAAGCTCTCCTCGGTCGTCGCCAACAGCTCCAACGTCACCTGGCCGCATACCTGGGTTGTGCCTCAGTACGCCACAATGGCCGAGTACAAACAATACGCTCCGGCCAACCACTTCCACATGATCTGGAACCTTGCCCCGGCGCGGCTGCAATACTGGATGGACCTGACCAATGTGTTGTCGGTCGCTCCGTGGCAGAATCGGCCCTGCCTGGTCGAAGGCATCGATCGACCCCAGCCCCTGATGTACCTGATCAATGGCGGCGAAACGGCGACCAAGCGATTGAGAGCCAAGGGGAAGTAACACGACTTCTCCGTATGAGCGATTGTTTTGAGGATAAGGGTATGATGCGTGATCAACGGCTATCCTCCGGGAAGCGGCTTTTGTGGGTTGTGCCGGCGATATGTCTGAGTTGTAGCGTCTCCCTTCAAGCCGCATCGAGGGCCGAGCCCTATCTCAAAAAATCCGACGACTGGTTCGTCGGCGCCGAGGGCCGCCGCATGGCGGACAATATCCTGACGTGGCAGACCAGGGAAGCAATCTGGCCAAAAAATACCGACACGGTCAGCAAACCATATACCGGCCGTATTGAAAAACTCAATGGTATCTTCGACAACGGCGCCACGACCGGCGAATTGCGATTCCTCGCACGCGCATTTCGCGTAACCAACGACGACCGCTATCGTAAGGCCTTCGAGCGAGGTCTCGATGCGATTCTCAAGGCCCAGTATCCCACCGGCGGCTGGCCGCAGGCGCTTCCGCCAGGATCTGGATATTCGCGACATATAACCTTCAATGACGACGCTATGGTTCGCTTGACGTATTTCATTCGCGATGTCGGTCGATCCGACAGTTTCGATTTTGTCGATTCCGACCGTCGCACCGCCGCCCGTGTCGCCTTTGACCGCGGCATCGAGTGCATCCTCAAGAGCCAGATTGTCATCAACGGAATGAAGACCGTCTGGTGTGCCCAGCACGATGAAAAGGACCTCCGACCGCGCCCCGCCCGATCGTACGAGCTGCCTTCCCTCAGCGGTGCTGAAAGCGCCGGAATCCTGCATTTGCTGATGAGTATCGACAATCCTTCGCCCGCTATCGTGGAGGCCCTCGAAGCCGGTGTGCAGTGGTATGAGTCGGCCAAACTGACCGGCATCCGTCAGGACCGAATCGACGGCAACAAGGTCATCGTCAAAGACCCCGCCGCGCCGCCGCTGTGGGCCCGATTCTATGAGATCGAGACCGCCCGTCCCTTCTTCTGCGGCCGTGACGGCGTTAAAAAATACGACATCAGCGAGATCGAGGCCGAACGCCGCAACGGTTACGCCTGGTATGGAGATTGGGGCCGCGAGGTCTTCGCCGATTACGCCGAATGGAAAAAACGCCCGGTAGCAAAGGAAATTCCAAATCCTTGATGGTCCTCATCATGGATGCCGTCGATTCGTTACCAGCCGCGTGCTGCTGAGCATCTCCGAAATTCCTTATGCCAAAAACGGGGATTCGTCGATACTATGTATGTGAGAATGATAAGGAATGATGAATGTCCGTGGCGGAAGAAAAGGTAAAAACCAAGAAGTGTCCCTATTGTGCGGAGCCGATCCGGCATGAGGCCGTGAAATGCCGTTTCTGTGGGGAATTTCTCTATGGAGATCGCCATCGGCCGACGATCATCAAAAAATCCCAACCGGTCGATAAAGACGCGAAAACATCCGATGAACCCGCTGAAGAAGACGAAGAACTCTACTGGTACGGCCGTCCGAGTCTCTTCGCCGCCGCCGGGACGATCGGCTGGGGAATCTTCTGGTTGGCGATTGCGGCCGTCATGATCGGCTACCCCATCGGCAACCGGATCGACAAACTCGCCGGCGGAAAACTGGCCGAACAGCAGATTCTTTACGTCGAGCACTGGGCCCGTACAGCCGGTTGGATTTTCGCTCTGATGATCCTGGCCGTTTCGGCGATCCGGATCGCACTGCTCAAGAGCACCTTCTACGAAGTCACGCCCGACCGCATCGAATGGTCGCGCGGAATCCTGAACCGCCGCATCGACAATATCGACATGTTCCGAATCATCGATCTCAAGCTGCAGCGCACCGTCCTCGATTGCTTTCTGGGTATCGGCACCGTGATCGCCATCGCCAAAGACGAGTCCGATCCCAACTTTGTCTTCCGAAAAGTCCGTTATCCGCGCGATCTCTACGACGTGCTCAAGAAGGCCTCGCTCGACGCCGACCGCAAACGCGGCGTCATCCACGTCGAGTGATCGTCCATTTCCTCCATTGCCCGAGCGCAACAAAAAAGCCGACGGGACAATCCGCCGGCTTTCTTTCTATCGTACTACCACGCTTGGCTTACTGGGTCTCTTCGTCGATCCAGCCCAGGAGTTCCTTGATATCCTTCAGGGAGATGTCTCCCATGTGAGCGATGCGGAAGGTCAGGTCCTTGAGCTTGCCGTACCCGTTGCCGATCACGGTGTTGTGCTTGGCCTGGAGGGCCTTGTTCAGGTCGCCGATGTTGATGGGACGAACGTTCTTGACCGTCGTCAGGGTGTTCGAGGCGTATTTCTCGTCGGCGAACAGGCCGTGCTTCTGCTTGGCCCATGCGCGGGCGTAGTCGCCCATTTCCTTGTGCCGCTTCCAGACGTTCTCCATGCCTTCCTTGAGCAGCCTCTCGCACTGATAATGCAGAGCGAAAATATGCGGAATCGCCGGCGTCGTCGGGGTCTGGTTCTTTTCCGCCGACTTGGCGAATTCCTGGAAGTCGAAGTAGTAGCCGCGCTGCGGAACGGTCTTGGATTTTTCCATCGCGCGTTTGCTGACGGCGAATACCGCCAATCCCGGAGGAATCGCGAACGCCTTCTGCACCGACGCGAACACCACATCCCAGCCGAGCTGGTCGAAGTGGATCGGCATGCCGACCATGGCGCTGACGGCGTCGACGAACACCAGGATATCCGGATATTTCCGCTTGAGCATGTCGCTGATTTCATAGACCGGATTGATCACGCCCGTGCTGGTTTCGCTATAGACCAGCGTAATCGCCGAGTATTTTCCCGTGGCGAGTTGCTTGTCGATCATTTCCGGCGTTGTCGCCTGGCCCCACTCGACCTTCAGTTCATCGACGTTACGGCCGCAGCTCTTGGCCACCGACGCCCATTTCTCGCTGAACGATCCGCACGAGGTCGCAAGCAGGTTCTCGTTGAAATTCACGCAGTTGCGAATCGACGCCTCCCAGATGCCCGATGCCGACGACGTACTGAGAAACACGTTCTGTTCCGTATATAGCACCTTCTTGAGCATCCCGATGACCTCGCCGTGCAATTGCGAGTACTCCTTGCCCCGATGGCCCAGGGTCGGCCGAGCTAATTGCTGCAGCACCTCGGGCAGTACATGGACAGGTCCGGGGATGAACAACCTCGGCGGATTTCTCCAATCTGGCATGTCTGGCACTCCTACATCATAAAAGTTTTCGTTATTCTTCAAAAGGCCTTCGGGCCTTTACAATACAATTTTCGTTTGTCTCACGCCAAGTCGCAAAGCCGCCAAGAAAAATTTGATTGAATTCAATTTTTCCTATTATTCTTTGCGTCTTGGCGCCTTTGCGTGAGGCATCAAACGCATTACAATTTATTGATCACCAATCCAGTAAAGATCTTCGGGTAAAAAAACGTCGATTTCTGCGGCATCTTCTCGCCGACGGCGGCCACCGCGCGAACCTGTTCGATCCGCGTGGGATTCATCCAAAACAGCGCCTGCGCCTTGCGATCATCGACACGGGCGACGGCGGCGTCGATATAATGCGGGAAATCTTTGACGTATTCAAGGTTACTCTGCCCGGCAAGCTGCTTATCGCCGATGCCCAGGACCTTATCGAGGATCAGCTTGTGCAGCACGTTGACATCCAGCGATTGGGCTGCCTTGCTCATCGTCGCAAACTCATCCATCGCGGCCGCATCCCGGAGAACCAGCGTGTAGAATGCCCCGTCGGCGGCATACAGACCGAAGGCGTTTTTGCCCTTGCGAAAGGCCTCGGCCATCTGCTCGTGCATCGTTGCCCGGGCGGCGGTCTTCTCCTCGGCCCGCGCGAAGGTGTTCCGCGTGATCTCGAAACGGTCGTCCAGAGACTGGAGCATCTCGCTGGCGACAAAACCCGGCAAATGGACCAGCAACCGGTGCGTGCCGAGAATGATCAATCCCTCGTTCCGCATGTTCACAAACGTCATCATGCGATACTGCGCCGAGGGCTTGCCCGTCTCGCGCGCATACATAAGGGCCACTTCGTAACGATGATGGCCGTCGGCGATAATCGTCGGCTGAGACGCCATCATTCTGACCAGCCGCTCGATCTCTCCGGCGTCGTCAATAACAAATAATCGATGCCGCACACCGTCATCATCGACAAAGTCCAGAAGCGCCGGTCTCGACGCCGCCCTGGCGATCAGCGTATCGGCGACTTTTTCCGGATCGTCGTACAGCATGAAGATCTGGCCGAGGTTGGCGTTCTTGGCCCGCAGCATCTTCAGCCGGTCGGCCTTGGGACCGTCCAGCGTCTTTTCATGCGGCTGAACCCCCGAACCGAATTCCTCCAGCTTGCCCAGCGCGATAAATCCACTTCGGCGATAATGTTTTCCTGAAATATCGAAATCCTGCACGTAAGCGTAAATACTCTCGCGGCGGTCTTTCTTCATCACGCCGTGGTCAAACCACTGTCGGAAAAGTTTTCCCGTCCGGGTGTACTGGTTGTTGGTCTCCGTGTCGCCCGCCGCGGGTTTGGGACGAGTAACCCGCGCGATGTTATATTCGCTTTTTGCCAAAAGCGATTCGAGCATTCTGTCATCGATCACATCATACGGCGGAGCGATACAATTGCCGACATTACCCACAACGGCAGGGTCAAACCGATATCCTTGAAACGCCTTGATTTCCATGAAAAATAGTCCATGATTCCCAGTTCGTTCCGGCTTTCAACAGTCCTTGAATCCCATCCGGAGAAGATTATTGTAATCATTTGGGTACATTATGCAATGGGAAATTACTCTGAATTCCACTTTTCAAACCTTTATATTGCACTATTTGCACAATAACTAATACAAATATGACATACCTGTACAAGAACTAAATTTCGATATAATTGCCGATTCCCCGTTATTATCGGTATAATATGGATATCAGATACAAATATGATACACTGATCTGTTAAAGCGAACGAGTTGTTTGGCTTATGAAAGAAATAGGCAGTTACGAATAATAGAAATCTGTTTGATATCTACCCTTATAAGCGGGAGAATAGGCAATTGTCCTATTAATGCGATATGGCAAAACAGGAATACTCCGCATATCAAAAGAAAGTCATCTCGGCCTATTACGAGCACCGTGATGATCTGGCATTGGCAAGTCTTCAGTCAGTAGTAACGGATTTGTTCCTGGCCGAGACAGAGGCAAAACGCCAGCGCCTGTGGGATCGAGCGGCCAAGGCCATGGAAAAACTTAAGGTCAAACCCGCCATCCGGGAACATATCCTGTCAAAAAAGGATGTCACCATCTTGGCCAAGAATCTCCAGGAGTGGCTCAAATAACGCATCCTCTCACAGGAAGAACACCCATGTGTTTGAGAAAAGGAATATCCATAAAAGAATCAATGATTTTAACATTGATACTGATCTGCCCCTGTTTTTTGGTCCAGTGTTCATGAGAGGATTCCACGCTTCTGAACTCCACTATCCACGGGTGTTTGCGGTTTGATACAACCTGCATTTCGGCACTGTTCCGCAAACCCTGCCGGGGTCAAATACCCCAGACTGCTGTGGGGACGGTAGTGATTATAATCCATCCGCCATCGTTCCACCACGTATTTCATCTCGTCGATGTGTAAGAACAATTCTCCATCCAGCAACTCATCCCGCATCCGGCCGTTGAACGACTCGACATACCCGTTTTCCCAGGGGCTGCCCGGTTCGATGAACAGCGGCTCTACGCCCATTCCCGTCAGGAACCGTTGGACCTTTGTAGCTCTGAACTGGGATCCGTTGTCGCTGCGGAGACTGGCCGGACAACCCCGAACCAGGAACAGATACCGCAACAGGTCCATCACATCCTGCTGCCGGACCCGGAACGCCACCTCCGAGACCAGACACTCCCGCGTAAACTCGTCGATCACATTCAACACCCGCACCTTCCGGCCGTTCTCCAGCCGATCCTCCAGAATGTCATAACTCCAGATGGGGTCCACATACTCGGCAGGACGCTGATCACAGGCATTCTCTCCGGTCCCGGCACAACGGGGACCCTTCGACCGTTTCGGCGGGATTCGTTCTCTGAAGGTACAGGACTTCGATCTGGATGCAGGAACAGTTACCGTTTCGGACGCCTACAGTAAAAACCGCAAGACCAGCACACTGCCCCTTCGACCAGAGATGATATACCTGCTTCAGAATTTATTTATTGGAAAACATCCTTATGCAGACGCTTTCCGAATGCCCGACAAAAATCGTGTCGTTGATATGTTCAGGGCCGATATGATCCAGGCCCGGAAAAAGTGGATGATGGAACAATCAGATGACATAACGATCCCGCGATCTTTCTTGGAGATGGAAACGGAAGAGGGTCGAATTGATTTCCATTCGCTTCGTCATACTTGTGCGTCGTTCCTTGTCCATGCCGGGGTCGATCCCAAAACCTGCCAGGAATTGATGCGGCACTCGACGGTGGAATTGACGCTGGGGAAATATTCGCATGTGTATCGCGGAAAAACATCCGAAGCCGTAGCCAAGCTGCCGGATTTTGGCAGGGGAAATTCTTCTGAACAGATCAAAACGGGAACCGATGATCAGCCGGTGGACGAGACAATGCGCTCGGCCTTCCGCTCGGACAAATTATGCGGGAATAACGAGAAAAAACCAGAAATAACCGGAGATATTCTATCATCTAAAGAATCAATAAAAACCCATATTTCCCCGGAAAAACCGCATTATGAGGAAACTGGGCCGGGTTGGATTCGAACCAACGTAGACTCGCGTCGACGGATTTACAGTCCGTCCCCTTTAGCCACTCGGGCACCGACCCTGAAACTTATATTATACACCGGCAATGCAAATCATGCAAGAGGGAGATTGGAATTTCCCTCGGCAAACTTACCGGAGCAGATTTTCCATCAGGTACAGACCGCTCTTGCCGGGGCAGAGGACATCCAGATCCCCGTCGCCGTCGATATCGGCGACCATGGTGTTGATTCCAAAGCCGACGGTATCGCCCTCGCTGATCGTCGTGCGGCTGAACTTGTTGGCGGACTTGTCGAACTTGTAGTAATACACGCACTTCGGGTCATTTCCGCCCGGATCATGGCCGTTGTGGGCGCGAAACCGTTTACCGGTAATCAGCTCTTTGACGCCGTCATTATCAATGTCAACGAACACCATGTAGTGCGGCTGCGACCATGACTTGTCGATCTCGTATTTGGCCCAGGTTCGTTTGCCATCGGCGGACTTGCCCTGTTCCATCCAGAACAGGCCGTAATCATGGCCGTTACCCCAGACAATGTCGCTGTCGCCGTCGCCGTCCACATCGTGAACAAGAATCGGAATCGAGGTTGAGCCGAGATTAAACTCGCCGATGAATTCCCACTGATTCTCGCCGGTCTGTCGAAGCCAGCCGGTCGGGGTGATGATGTCGCATTTGCCGTCGCGATCCACATCGCCGGCCCCGATGCCGTGAGCCGAGGCCTGCGGGGGCAAGGCGTGTTTATCCCACGCGACGCCCCTGGGCGACGCGGCATCTTTGCGGAAGCTGTACCAGAAGGCCGGCGCCCCCAGCACATTCGGCAAAACATCCGGCTGCTTGTCGCCGTTGATGTCCACCAGGATCGCCGTTTCCATGTTTCCCGGTGTATCGACATCGATCACCTCCCAGGGCGAATCCGATTTTCCGGGATTATGAACCCAGAAAACCTTCTTATTATGCCAGGCGGCGTTGACGATATCCGTCCAGCCGTCGCCATCCACGTCGATCGGGAGATTGGCGAAGTCGTAGTGATATTCGCCTTCCTCGATGACCTCGCGAACGAAATGTTTTTTCCACTGGGGCGCTTCGTACCAAAAACCGCCGCAGAAGATATCCAGCTTGCCGTCTTTGTTCACGTCGAGGATCCCGGCGGCCTCGAATTTGGAGTCCGCATTGATCACATGCTTGCGGAATGATACCGCGGCCGTTCCGGATGAACAGCCGATCCCCGCCAGAAATCCCAACGCCAACATTGTCGTTACCTGAATTCGCATAGACACCTCCGATGCCAAGATCTTGTTTACGAATTAAAATCATTAAACAACAGGCATCAGTGTACTCGAACGAGGGCAAATTCGCAATCGTTTCTTGACAATCAATACTATCCAATATATTCTGATGTTCATGTTGAATGATCCAGATGAGGTCAAATATGTACAAAAGTATTACGATCAGAAATTTCCGAGCTATTACAGAGTTGCAGGTTAATAATCTCGGGCCGATCAACCTGTTTGTCGGGCGGAACAACTGCGGAAAAACCACCTTCTTAGAAGGAGTGTTTCTTCTTGTCGGGGGGACCAATCCCAGTCTTCCCGTCAACATTAATGGATTTCGAGGATTGTCATTTATCATTCCGGATTACTGGCCGACCTTTTTCCATAATATGCAAGTGACTAAACCTGTCGTAATTCAAGGAAAGTTAAAAGAATCGCAGTCGATTCACACACTCAAGATCACTCCAAAGAAAAAGGAAAAACGAATTCCATTAACTGACCAAGGTGGAGTATCAACTATAGATGTCGCATCCGCTTCGAAAGGGAAAAATGGTGAAATGATTGGGCTGGAATTGGAATTCGAGTCAGAATCTCGCAGTCACCAATCTTCCGTTTATATCGATCAGGAGAAAAAGGCGATCGATTTTTCCGGGGGGACAGTCCCAAATCAGCGAGGGGTTTTCATCGGTCCCATGGTCCCCTCGGAATGGAAAGAGCGATTCGATGAGACCCAACGAGAAAAACACCTGTCTGAGCTTATTCAATCAATGAAAAAAATAGAACCAAACCTTTCCGATATTCGATTGAATGCAATCGGACTTTTGGAAGCAGATATCGGGCTACCCAAACTCCTTCCAGTCAATCTTTTGGGGGGGGATTTTCCCAGTCCCTAACAATCGCACTGGACATGTTGAGTTTCCAGAACGGCGTTGTATTGATCGATGAAATCGAAAATGGCCTGCATCATTCCGTACTCGCTAAAGTCTGGGAAGGAATATTCCAGTGGGCAATAAAATACAATGTCCAGGTATTTGCATCCACTCATTCGATTGAATGTATTCATGCGTTTCATCACGCCTCTCCACCTGACTTGTTTGGGATTGAACCCAAGGTATTTCGGATCGAACGAGAAGAGGGTTTCCGAGTGGTTGAAATGACCCGTGAGGACATCTCCGTATTGCTGGAAAACGGATGGGAGATGCGGTAAATGGATTCCACTGTCCCTTGACCTTGCCCCCGAAAATTGGTCCAGGTGTAATGAGAGGTTTTCGGAATATAATGTGGCGGAGGTGCAGAGCATTGGAAGGGTAAACCGGATCGGCTCAAGTGTATAATTAAGCTTCTTTCCGTACATTTTTAATGAATTTTTTGACGGTGTC
>CAYLSB010000114.1:0-11248 GCA_964386005.1 uncultured Pirellulales bacterium
TGGAAGACTTATTATTACGATGCCAATGGTTCGCTGACGTATACGATTTATGCGGGGGAGCCGGATTTGGGCGGTGATCCAGCGACGATCGTAGCGACTCATCCGGAGTACAAGTACGACCGGAACGAATACAACCTGCAGAATCGGCTGTCGAAGGTGACGCGGTACAGCAAGTCCGGTTCGACGACCACTCGGCTGATCACGGAGTATGCATATAATCCGGATGGGATTCGGGTATCTTCCACTTCGTACACAACAACCAACAATGGGAATCCGGAGGACAAAAAACAGACGGATTACCTCATCGACCCGGCGAACCACACGGGTTATGCGCAGGTACTGGAGGAGACGGAATACGATATTTCCGGCTCGACGCCCGTTCCGACCACGCGGATTCAGTACACAATCGGCGATGATATTATCAGCCAGACGAGGTCAACGTGGTTGAATGAAGCATGGTCGGCGGGGCAGACGGAATGTTTCCTTTACGATGGGCATGGTTCGACGCGGCAATTGACGTTGCCGAATAAGTCGGTGATCGATAGTTACAGTTACGACGGCTATGGAGTCATGCTGGGGAACACGGCCAATCCCGCCAGTACGGCCGCAACGAAGTATCTCTACACCGGCGAGCAATACGACAAATCACTGAGCCAGTATTATCTGCGGGCGAGGTACTACAACCCCAGCAACGGCCGGTTCAATCAAACCGATCCTTTTGCAGGCAATTCCTCCGATCCGCAATCGCTGCATAAGTATCTGTATGCACACTGTAATCCGGTGAATGGAGCCGATCCATCGGGTAATAATTTCAGCTTCATTGGTTTATCCATAACAATGGCTATTGGAGCGATCGTAGGGGGGATATCAACAGTTGCTGCGAATTATGCCATGGGTAATAAGTTGACAAACAAGTTGGGTTGGGGCATTCTTATTGGAATGATGACTGGACCGCTGGCTGTATTGTTTCCATTATTTGGTCTCGGACTTGCAGCGCTGGCATTGGTATTGTCCAGCAAATTGACCTACGATGTTTTTGTGAACGACCGATCATCAATCGGGCAAAAAGGAGTGGCAGTTCTTTTATTGGCGTTGTCCGTAGCTGGGTCGTATTTTGCCTATAAAAATTTTGCCAATCACGGATGGATCAACACCAGGGCATTTTCGAATACTCCCAAAAATGTCACCGCGCCACTCAACAGTAATTCTAAGATTGGCGAATTAATACCCGGATTACCAGATGATGCGATGTTACATCTGACACCAGCGAATCCTCATGAGTTAACAACTGGGATTCGCCCGACCTTTTGGGCAAGATATGGAGATGTGAAAAATTTGACCATACTCCAATATAAGAACGGTGTTGTTGGTGAAGGCGCCCCCGGTAGTTTATCAAATGCGACTACCTTCGCTGTTAGTACCACAGAACCATTGGCATTCATACCGAGTAAGGCTATGGGTTTGTATGGAATACAAGAGTATCGGAATACTTTTGTAATAAAACCAGATAACATCGTAATTGTTCAACCTACCAAGTAATTTCTCCAAGAGGTTAATTATGTTTTTGAAAAATAATGAAAATGATGAAGACAAGCAAACTCGCATCAGTCAATTCCTTGCAGAAGACAGGGGAATCGCTTCTCAATCCCTTGAGCCAATAAAAGTATTTATTTTACCCTTAAAAGAAAAAAACAAAAAGGGTCTATTTATTTGGTTTTATTTTACAGCAGGGGTACAAATTACACACCAGTCAATATTTGATATAGCTACACATATATTAGCAATATTGAACAAAAACATTATTATTGATGAATATGATGGAATTGAAATAATTCCAAGTTGCCGTATACAAAATGGTGAATCAGATCGAATTGTTCGAATATCCATTTGGCGTAGGGGTTATCAAAATTGGGTAAAGATGCGACCATCTGACATAAGAATAAATAAACCATATGAAGGAATCGAATGTGGTTGGTATTGGGATCCTGAAACAATGAAAAGCCCAATCGATACACAATAATTCAAAACAAGATGGTTTTGAATACCTTTAACACCTTTCTTTAACAAGTTCATAATCACAAAGCATGTCATAATCTGTGTTGTCGCTGTATCATCGCTGCCTGTGTGTGTTACTGGCGTACATTTTCCTCGTGGGCCCGGAGACGTTTGTGCAGTTGGCCAACGCGGAGGTGCAGTATAACGATCTGAGCACGCAGGCGTGGGGCCATGCGGGGGACTATAAGACGTACTATTATGATGCCAACGGGTCGTTGACGTATACGATTTATTCGGATGAATCGACTTCGGGTGATCCGGCGACGATCGTGGCGACTCATCCGGAGTACAAGTACGACCTGAACGAGTATAATCTGCAGAATCGGCTGTCGAAGGTGACGCGGTTTAATCCCACGCCGGTTGAGACGCATGTCACAGAGTATCGGTATAATCCGGATGGAATCCGCGTGGCCAAGATTGAGGATGGCATCAAGCGGACGGATTATCTGATTGATCCTGCGAACCACACGGGGTATGCGCAGGTACTGGAGGAGACGGAATACGATATTTCCGGTTCGACGCCCGTTCCGACCACGCGGATTCAGTACACAATCGGCGATGATATCATCAGCCAGACGAGATCAACGTATTCGGGTGGAGTTTGGTCGGCCGGGCAGACGGAATATTTCCTGTACGACGGCCACGGCTCGACACGGCAATTGGTGAATCATCCAGTGCCACCAGCACAGCCGACGGTGATCGATTCATTCAGCTACGACAGTTACGGAGTCATGCTGGGTAACACGGTCAATCCGGCAGATACTGCATCCAACACAACCCGGTTGTTATACTGTGGCGAACAATATGACAAATCGCTGAACCAGTATTATTTGCGGGCGCGATACTATAATCAAGCGAATGGACGATTTACCCAAATGGATTCGTTCGAGGGAAGCCCGTCCGATCCGCAATCACTTCACAAGTACACCTATTGCCATAACGATCCCATAAATTTTGTTGATCCCAGCGGCCACTTTGAAACCATGGCGGGAGCGGTAGCGGCCCTTTCGATACAAGGTGTTTTGTATTCTATTATCGGAGGCATGACTGCTAATGCGATAAGCGGTGGTAAGATTGCAGGGGGACTCGCTGCGTTTTTCTCGGCCATTATGAGCCCCGGAACATGGGCGATGGCGGCAAATGGTGTGTTCGATTCTCTAAAAGATTTGATTTCTGATGTTGGTGCTTTACTCAAGACGGTGGCCATAGCGATCATTTCCCAGATTTTTGGCTTTGTTAATATCGCAATGACGCTGTGGGGAGCATTTCAATCTGCAGGCATGTTAGTAGATATTGTTCGTTCCGGATTATCAGCGGAAGATATTGGGACGGTATTAGCCGTTTTGACGGCCTCGGTAATTATCGTTTCGATTGTGAGTATAGCAATTGGAGCGGCAATTAGATCGATTGGGCGATCAGTAAATGTTGGAAATAACAAAATTAGGGGCGATATGGCCCGAGACTATGTTGCTGCACGAGAAGGGACTCAATTTACAGAACAGGTATACCATGTAACAGGTGGAATTCGAAAAGTTGATGTTGTTCCGGATGGTCCTATCAGTATGGGAATTGAAACAAAAGTTGGACGAGTAACTCTTGATTCAGAGATTAGAAGGCAAGTTGCTCGAGACGCAAAATTGATTCGTTCTCAACAATTTGATACAATTCGATGGGAATTTTTCGGGAGTAATATAACCGGGGATTGTGGACCATCGGGTCCTCTTCTCAAAAAACTTCGGAAGTTAGGAATTGATGTAGTGATTCATTCAGACATTAGTTTTTAAGGTGAAGAAAATGATATTACTTACGAAAGAATTTACGGATTGTATAAAAGAAAGACTCGTTCCTGCCTTGGAACAACATGGATTTAATAGAAATGGAATTGATAATTATCAACGATATATGAAACCTTTTATTCATTGTATTTGGCTCCAAGCACGGTCAGAAGGTGATGCAATATGTGTCAATTTTGGAGTTCATCTTGACTTTCTTCCGATTGTGGGAATATCGGATAATATCCCAATAGAGAAAATTGAACAAATCCATTGCGAAATAAAAGATCGATTAGCATCTTCCAGATGGTGGCCTGCACTTCCGGCAAAAGAGCAAGTTACATCTTTAATAACAGTTCTAAAACAAGAGGGTATGCCATATTTTGAGAGATTTTCTTCCTTTCCAGGTATATTTGACTCAATAACTGTTAATGATATTGAATCTGGGAAGGCAATACAATGTTTACCGAGGATGACAAATATCCGGATAGCATTACTTCTTGCCAGAGTAAATGAACATGTTGGAAAGAAAGAAATGGCTGTTCAATTTGCACAGTACGGTCTAAAAAATATCGGGATTGGACATCCACAAAAAGGCAAAGCATTAATCAAAACTTTCCAAGACATTATCCAGCGTAATTCATAGAACTTACTCATAGATATACTCCGGGCCGGTATATAGCCATGTGGGGTATGACGGATTTGGGCGGAAGCTGTATGAGACGCCGCCGGTTTCGTCCGTCACGTATGACGGGGCCGACAAGTATAAGATTTTCACATACGATGCGGCGGGGCGGCTGACAATGGTGATGCTGCCGGAGGTGCCCAATCCGGATAACGACGATGAACCTGAACATCCGATCTATCGGTATTACTATGATGTGTACGGTAACCAGGTTGGAATTCTGGATCCGCTCGGGCGTGTGACGGTGATGGAGTATGATTCGCAGAATCGGCCGGTCAGGAAGTATCAGCCGTTTGTGCCCACGACTCTGCCCGAAAATCCGACGACGGCGGATATTCTGGGGATTGATCTGAGCGGAAAGTTGTATGAGGAGACGACGTATGATCCGCACGGGCGGGTGGAGCAGCGTGTGGACTATGAAGGGCATACGACGGTTTATCGTTACTATGTTAACGATGTGACGAGCATCGATCACTTTATGAGTGGCACGCCGTTAGAGTTCCGTGGCATTCCGGGTCAGTTGCGGGTCGAGGAAAATTATGATGGTGTTCCCGATAGTACGCCCGATGGCTCGATTGTGTACACCTATGACAAGCTTGGCCGGAAGGTTAAAGAGGTTAAAGACACTACCAATACGTATGAGTTCTCGTACGATGACGAAGGGCGCATCTTGATCCTCGAATCGCCGCAGGGAGATTTGTATTACGAGTACGATCCACAAACCGGTCGCAAGGTGAGTACAGCCAGTTACCCGTCAACCATGACATTCGCACAGATTCTGGCGGATGCGACGGCGACGCCGACTCCATTTACCTCATCGGTGACTCGGACGGTTAATACGTATGACGACCTCGGCCGTTTGGAAACAGTACAGGTGGTGAGGCGGAATGGCGCGGCGGTCAATCCGATCGAAGAGACGACCTATACGTATAACAAGAACGGGTCGCAGGCGAAGGTTAAATATTCCAACGGTGTCTCCCCGAATCAGTCCGATGGCAATGAGGCGGTGTATGAGTACGACGCGCTGAATCGGTTGTACCGGTTGTCGAACTACAGGAACAGCGGTCATCTGGAAAACGAGTTACTCAGTCGGTTTGAGTATTCGTGTTACGCCGACGGACAGCGTGCGAGGGCGACCGAGACGTGCAAGGGCTGGAAGGAGGAAAACTCCATTGTTCAAGAGGTTTACCTGACGCGCGAGATGGCGTATCGATATGACGGTCTGGGGCGGCTGATTTGGGAACAGCGGAATGATCATGATCCGAATTCGTTTACGTATGATCTGGTGGGTAATCGGATTAAACAGGTTATCGGCGGCCGGTCCAATGAGGATGATGTAACGACGTATTACGGTTATAATGGCCGCGATCAGTTGCAGTGGGAGGGCTTGCAATCCGATGGCTCCAATCCTACAATAACCTACCTGTATGATTATAACGGCTCTTTGACAAGTCAAACGCAAGGCGCTGCGACGACAACGTATGTGTATGATCTTCGGAATCGATTACAGTCGGTGACGGGCGACAGCATAACGACGACGTATGGCTATAGTCCCGATGGCATTCGAGTTCGGCGGCAGATTGGTACGGGCACGCCGACGGTGTATCTTGTTGATCCGATGAACCTGACGGGATATTCGCAGGTGGTGGAGGCATGGGAAGGCGGCGCGACTCCGACGATGACTTACACGATCGGCGGCGATGTGATCGCTCAGGCGGCAGGGACGGATGTGAGGTTTTTAATTTATGACGGCCACGGCAGCGTGCGGAATCATGCGAACTCCACAGGCGCACTGATGTGGTTCGATATTCTGAATAAGGTGTATAATTCGGACCCCGGCCAGACGACGAACGATACGAAGATGTTGACTTACGATGCCTGGGGTCAGGAATGCAATGGGCTTTCGGGTGACGGGTTGTATTACACCGGCGAGATGTACGATACAAAGCTGTCGATGTATAACCTTCGTGCTCGCTGGTACAGCCCGGCGACAGGAAGGTTTAATGCGGTCGATCCATACTCCGGTTCCTCGTATGATCCGCAGTCATTGCATAAGTACCTCTATTGCCATGCCGATCCGATCAATGGAATTGATCCGAGCGGAAGGTTTTCACGAGTTGAGATCGCAGTTACAACTGCAATAATTGCATTTGTGGGTGAAATTATTCAACCGGCTTTTCGCCACATAAGAGAAAGTAGCAAACGAGATCGGCTTGAAATGGAATTGCTTGCTGGAATAACATTCCTTTCTCAGGACGTTCAAAAACAGATGCAGAGAGATCTGACAGAGATTAAAGATCCTTATGAATTATCTATGACAATGGAGTTTTATCACGAATTCGGAGGCCAGCAAAAAGCGATAACGCTTTATAATCATCGTTTGGAGGAAAATGCCCTTTCAGCAATTGACGCATGTATCGAAGCTTCATCTTGGGCAAATATGGGATTGGGGCTTGCTACCGGGATTGTACGGACTACACCTATATATTGGTGTGAACCTCATCCGCCGAGAGGTCCTGAACATTGGAAGACCATTGTTGAAAACGCAATGAATAAAGCAGCAAAAGGAGAGGCAAAGACTATTTACACAGGCCGATATCTTTCAACAATAACCAATGGACAATTTAATGTAAGAATGGCCCCAGACATCGCTGAGGTTCTGCCGAACGGAAAAATACGAATACTCGAAGTAGTAAGCCCTAAATCGCAAACATACAATGAGTTATTAGAAAAAGGGTGGAGATATAAGCAGGTATTAGGCGATTATCTTGAGTATTATAATGTTATTAATGTGGGAGAACTTGCTCCATGAATATTTATATTTTGAGTTATTCAAGAAAATGACTATACGTTTTTCTTGGGAGGAAATTATTTATGATGCCAGTTCCAACTCATTTACATATGATTTTATTTCCACGGGAAGAAGTCCCTGATGAGAATTTGTTAACAGGTGACGTAAAATGTTCTTGTGGGAACAGAGTATTTCATGTTATGTACCCCGGAAAAACACAAGAATATAAAGGCAGTAAATACCCATGCACAATTGAAATTAATGGCAACTTCTTTTTCCTTATAAAAGTGAATTGTCCGAAATGTAATGAGGAATATACATTATTTGATAAACATTATCATGGATGGGATGGTTTTTTATGCCATGATAACATGAAAGCGGAACTTCCTCGTCCGAAATTGATATGCTGGAAATGTCGATCATGTAAATCGTCAACGCATGAAGTGTCTATTACATTATCTTCTCAGGGAAAAGATGATTTTGTGGATGCTGCCGATGGGGAGTATGATGAAAGTAAATGGCCAGATGCTTTCGAGTGGATATGGATTACAATTAAGTGTAGTGAATGTGGTTTAGTTACAGAGGATTGGGTTGATTATGAGACCAGATAATAATAATCACAGAACCCTATTGACCGAGAAAAGTTTATTTGTCAAGTTAATAGCTGTATTTCTAAGCTTCTTTTTCGACATTATTTCTGAATAAATTGATAAACGCTAACGGCTCTTTGGAAAGTCAAACGCAAGGCGGCAATCAGACGACATACGGGGATGATCTTCGGAATCGATTGCAGTCGGTGACGGCCGACAGCATAACGACGACGTACAAATATGATCCGGCCGGCAATCGAGTTGGAAGGACGTCCGGCTCGACGACGGTGAGTTACCTTGTCGATCCCATGAACCTGACGGGATATTCGCAAGTCCTTCAGGAGACAACTGGCTCGAACATGACGACTTACACCCTCGGCGGCGATGTGATCGCGCAGGCGGCCGGTTCGACGGTTCAGTTCTTGATCTATGACGGCCATGGCAGCGTGAGGAATCATGCGAACTCCACAGGCGCGCTTGTTTGGTTTGATATTCCGGATAAGGTGTATAAACCGGGCCAGCCGTCCAACGACACGAAGCTATTGACTTACGATGCCTGGGGGCAGGAATGTAACGGGCTTTCGGGCGACGGGTTGTATTACACCGGCGAGATGTACGATACGAAGCTGTCGATGTATAACCTCCGCGCGCGATGGTACAGCCCGGCGACGGGAAGGTTTAATGCGGCGGATTCATTCGACGGGTTGTCAGAAGATCCTCAATCCCTTCATCGCTATCTGTATGCCCATTGTGATCCGATCAACAACATGGATCCAACCGGATATTTCAATATATCTGAGATCAATGTTTCGCTTGCGATTCGATCTGTATTGCTGACGATGAACCTTACCGGGGCAGCGTATAATGCGAAGGGAGTGACTACCTCAGCCATCGATCTCTATAATGCCTGGTCTGACGGTGACTTTTGGAGAGGCCTTCCGCATGTGGTAATGGGGGCTGCACACGGAACGGGATTGGTCATGAATATTGGAGGGATTATAGCGGGAATTCAAGGGCCGCCCGGAGGAACCGCTCCTGCGTTGGCATTGGCAGGAGGCGGGGTTGTGCGTGGTGGGTTCTGGCACGCGGTTGTGTCAAATCCACAACTGGCAGGGTGGGTAATCGATCAGGTAGGGCCGATTGCGTATAACGCATTTTTAGTTCTCGCCGCCCAAGAGCATCATGGCATTCCCTATGAGAATAGTAAATACCAGCATGAAGAACACGAATTAATGAAGCAAGCCGAATTGACGCAGGATGATTTGAGGAAGATGCCGGAAAACCGAATGTTGTTGGAAAACCACGGTGGAAGGCATTGGAATGAATATCACGATTCAATTCGAGAAATGATGAATGCAGGCTTAAGAAAAGTCCGGGGTCAAGGACGGGATGCTGCTCGGAGAGAGCTGAATCGTATATGTGATCGAATTAGGGAAGATATAAAAAACGGAACTCTAAAACCATATAAAAACAAAGAGGTCAAGTTGGTGGAAGAATAATGACGATATATTATAAAATCATGTGGGGAAATCCTCCAATCCAAGGAGTTAAAAAATGGGAACGGGGCGATTTTGATATTTTATCTTTTTGGGAAGGAGTGCGATTTGAGGGAATAATTCCGGATACAGTTCGGCTATATATTCCTCTCGAAGATGAACCATGTCCGAAACCGGATATATTACCCAATCCGACCTCATGGTTAATTATCTCGGATCATCTGCTGGAAATATGGAAACCTTTCATGAAAGATGATGTCCAGATCTTTGATGCTCCAATCTATTATGAGTCAGACCAAAGACGTTGTGATGGATATCATATCATCAATCCCTTGCGAATTGTCGATGCAATTGACTGGGATAATTCGATAATCAGTCGATATGAAGATGATAAGTCGGTGGCGTATTTTCCGAAAATGATTTTAAAAAAGGCCAGCATTGGAAAGGCGAATATTTTTCGTTTGAAGGACTATCTGTCACCGATTATTATCAGTCCGGCCATGGTCAAAGATTTGAAAAAGAAAAAATGTAAAGGATTGGCATTTCTGAAAATACAGACATCGTGAGAACATACTCCGGGCCGGTGTACAGTCATGTGGGGTACGACGGGTTTGGGCGGAAGCTGTATGAGACGCCGCCGGTTTCGTCCGTCACGTATGACGAGGCCGACAAGTATAAGATTTTCACATACAATGCGGCGGGGCGGGTGTGGAAGAGTTACAGTCAGAATGAGGACGGCGTTGAGGTTTGCACGCAGGAGATTTTGTATGACAAGGCGGGTCGGCAGGAGAAGGTTATCAGCTTGCCGAACGATACTACCGGCCTGCGCACTGAGACCGAAACGCATTATGATGGGACGCAGCAGGACTGGGTAAAGGATGCGCTGGGGAATGTAACCTCGTTTGAGTACGATGCGCTCGGCCGTGTGACCAAGACGATCCATCCGGCGACGGCGGTTGAAGGGGTGGGGGCTGTGCCGACGTATTCCCATGTCGGTTATGACGGCCTCGGGCGCAAGGTGTGGGAATCGGCGCAGACGATTCATGACAATTCGGCGGCTTATCCGGTTCCGGCTTCGGAGATCAAGGCGTACGAGTATGATATTACGGGCCGGTTGAAGGCGGTTATTTTGCCGCCGGTAAATGATCCGCAGAATTCCAATACGCTCACCTGGCCGCGATACGAGTATGACTATGACATGTACGGCAATCTCAGCAGTATCCGGGACAAGGTGCGGCAGTTGGTGTCGCCGTTTACGGCCGGGTTTGATGCGTCCAATTCCGCACATGTGGATCGCAGCGTGTCGCGAGTGACGAGCTTTACGTACGATTCGATGAATCGGCAGGTCTCGCGGACGGTTCCGGGCGGCGGGACGGAGTACAAGGGCTACGATGACAAGGGTCGGCCGGAGTGGGAGATGGACTTCAAGGAGCAGGTGGTGGGGTATGAATACAATGCGCTGGGGCAGTTGGAGTACAAGAAATATTACGCGGCCGATGGGACACCGGGCGATCATGCCAATAGCAACTACCCGAACACACCGACCCAAGAGGTGGCATTCACTTACGATTCTCACGGGCGGAAATGGACGGAGACGGTGACGGATATTGCCAGCCAGGCCGTCACGTATGAAGTTGAATACAGCTATGACGCTGAAGGCAACCTGACGAAGATTGATTCGCCACAGGGGATTGTCAATTATGCCTATCACGATCGAACGGGCAGAAAGGATTTCACGTTTACCGGGCAGAATCTTAGTAGCGCCGAGAATGTAGTCTGGTATGGCTATGATTCATTAGGACGACTTGAAAAAACTCAAGTATTGGTCCGAAATGGCAATTCGTTGATTCAGAAAGATG
>CAYLSB010000115.1:0-11240 GCA_964386005.1 uncultured Pirellulales bacterium
GGTTGTATATAACTTCCTTTCCTTTGTCAAGAGAGAAGCCTAATCATACAAATCACTGTATGGCCGACCTGTTAGTTGTCAAACGCGACAAAGGAAAAATCTGGAGCCATGTACGAAAAAAGTGGCTCAATGAAACACCCGAAGAAACCGTCCGACAAGAATATCTCTGCAACCTTGTCAACGAATACGGATTCGGCCTCGATCAAATAGGTGAAGAATGTGAAGTCACTGGTCGCGGTTCCGGTCATGCCCGCGCGGATTTTGTGATATGGCGATCAGCCAAAGATAAAGCCAAGGAAGCTAATCCGCTCATTATCATAGAGTGCAAATCGGACAATGTCGCCATAAATCACAACGACTATGGACAAGGCGACAATTATGCTCGTCTTACCGGAGCTCGCTTCTTTGTCACGCACAACAGCCGCGAAACCAAGTTCTGGCGAGTTCTTCATGACCGGATGCCGAAATCATTGGAGGAAATCAGCAATATCCCCCATGCCAATGCCAGCGACAAAGAAATTGAAGAACTAATTTCCACCCTCAAAATCTTTAAGGAAGATGAGTTCGCTAAACTTCTCCATGATTGCCACAACGTTATTCGTAACCGCGAAAAGCTCGACCCTGCGGCCGCCTTCGATGAAATCGCCAAGATTCTTTTTGTGAAAGTTTATGTGGAACGCGAGCTTCGGGCGAAGCGTCAACGCAAAAATCTGTTTAATGTCGAATATCTCGATAACCAACTTGGGAAACATCCGCTCAACACACTCTTCGAACAAACCAAGGAAGCATACGAAGACGATAATATTTTCGAAGCCGATGAAGAAATCAGGCTAAGACCTGCCACCGGCCGAGAAATTGTAAAGCTTCTCGAGCGTTACAACCTCTCAGACACAAGTGAAGACATCAAAGGTATTGCCTTCGAGCGATTTCTTGGCCGCACCTTTCGAGGCGAGATTGGGCAATTCTTCACTCCGCGTACTATCGTCGAATTCATGATTCGGATGGTAGAGCCGAAAGAGGGCGATATTATTTGTGATCCGGCTAGCGGGTCCGGCGGCTTTCTCATTCGCTTCTTTGAAATTGTCCGTCAACAAATCCTCGCAGATGCCGATGCTCAATATCAAACCTTCAAGATCGAGCTTGAGAAAAAAAAGCTCTCTGAGGCGAAAAAAGCCGAAGCACTGCGCGCGAAGTTCGACGAAATCCAGAAAACCCTCGACCAGCACAAGCATGGCGCCCGACTATGGAAGCTCGCCAATAGTTGTATTTACGGTACCGACGCCAACGACCGTATGGCCCGTACAAGCAAGATGAATATGATTATGCACGGCGATGGTCATGGCGGCGTGCATCACCATGACGGCTTTATTAATGTGAATGGGATCTTCGAAGGCCGCTTCAATATCATTCTCACCAACCCCCCTTTTGGCGCAAACGTTGAACCGTCCGACATAGTACATGAGTCTGATGTGGAGGTTAGCCCAGAGGTTGAGAAGCGATATACTTCCGAGTACGGTGAGATTTATACGAAAGCGTTGGCCCGCGTTCGCTCTGCCGTCGATAAGCCAATTGCCAGTCTCTTCAATTTGCCCAAGGGCAAGAACAGCAAGATTAAAACGGAAATCCTTTTTATTGAACGCTGCCTTGCACTACTCGAGCCAGGTGGACGATTAGGGATTGTCCTTCCCGAGGGTATCTTCAACAATCCATCCCTCGCCTATGTACGTGAGTTCTGTGAGAACCAGGCTTTTGTTCGCGCTGTTGTTAGTTTGCCGCAAGAGACCTTTTATTCTTCCGGCGCAAGTGTAAAAGCATCGTTATTGTTTCTGCAGAAGTTCACAGAAGAAGAACAAACTGATTTTGATAACAAACAGAGTAATGCTCGGACTAACATCGAGCAAAAATACCAGCCTGAACGCGAAATATTCGAGCAACGCCTTTTAAAGAAAATCGATGAATTAAGTGGAGATTCTGTACGGAATAGGATTGATAACCTTAGAATCCAGTTGGCCGAAGAACAGGATGCTGGTGATCTTAAGCGAATCTCAGTTTTTGGTAATCAATTGCGTCAAGCTGAGACAGAACTTGAAGACTATCTTGCGACACACGATAGCAAAAAAACAAGAGAACAGATCGTAGAACTGCGAAAAGAACTTGATCGTTTTCACGCGGATATGGAGGATCGCATAGTATCAGAGAGCCGTAGATTACTTAAAGAGCGTTTCAAATATCCCATTTTCCTCTATGAAGCCGATAAGGTGGGCATTACTGCCACAGGAGAAATGGATCAGAACGAGCTTTATCCAAATGACAACAAACCGTCCGACACTGTCAAAACCTGTCTTGAGTTTTATCACGAGTTCCGACAAGATCCTAAACCATTTCTCATTGGGGAGGCAAAATAATGGCCGCAGCAGGAGCAGCAGCAGCGGCGGCGGCAGCAGCGGTAAGCAAGAAACGCGTCTTTGCCGTCTGGTGGAAGGATGTCGATCGTTGGGTTATTCCGTCTAGCCTACGATTTAGCCGGGAATTGCCGGCTGGCTGGACGCGGGTTCTCATTGGTTCATTAGTCCGTCAGGTCACCAAGCGAGTCAAAACCGAGCCGGAATCCCAATATAAAATGGCTGGTGTGAAGTGGTATGGTGAAGGTCTATTCCACCGAGAAACGGTCCGGGGTGATGCATTGAGTGCCAGCCATGTTACTCCATTGGTTTTCGGCGCCTTGGTTTACAACCGTCTCTTTGCGTGGAAAGCATCATTCGCAGTCGTTTCATCGGAATTTGAAGATTGCTATGTGTCGAGTGAGTTTCCTCAGTTCATCCCAGACACGATCCGAGTCCTTCCCGAATATCTTTACCTGTATTTCACACGCGAGGCAACGATTCAGGCCGTGAACGCCGCATCTACTGGCTCAACGGCGGTGAGCAGGAATCGATTTAAGGAAGAAAAGTTCCTTAGTTTCGAAATTCCTCTCCCTCCAATAGGCGAGCAAAAATACATCATTACTCGTTGGCGCAAGGCACAAGATGAAGTTGCTGCCGCAAAGGAACGAATGGAGAAGCGAAGGGCCGCGATTGATGCCAGGTTTTTTGCCGACTTGGGTTTACAGTTGCCTGTGCAAGGTTCATCGCCAAAAGTATTTGCTGTTCAGTGGAAAGACTTTCTCCGTTGGGGTGTCCGCTTCAATCAACTGAGCCAGGGCGGATCAGACATCACGCAAGGCAAGTATTCAGTTGTCAAACTCAATGCGGTCTTGGAGATGGTTCAATACGGCACGAGTGAAAAAGCCAACAGCACCGGCAAAGGCGTGCCGGTGTTGCGGATCGGAAATATCAAGGACCGCATGATCGACCTTTCTGATCTGAAGTACATACCGCTGCCGAAAAAGACCCTTGCGGGACTGTTATTAATTGACGGCGACATCCTTATCATCCGTACAAGCGGTAGCCGGGACTTAGTTGGTACATGCGCGGTCTTCCGAGGCGAAGGGGAGTTTGTTTTTGCATCCTACCTAATCCGTCTTCGCTTTAACCTTGTTCAAGTGTTCCCTGAATTCGTTTCGTGGTTTCTAAACTCGCCTTTGGGTCGCCAGCAAGTAGATGCGGTGAGCCGCCAAATTATGCAGAACAACATTAACAGCGAGGAATTACGCGGTTTGGAATTCCCGCTTCCTCCGCTGGCCGTACAAAAGCAAATCATGAAACGCGTGGCAACAGGCCGCGAAGAAATCGCCAGCGAACGCGAAGCCGTTGACCGGCTCGCCCGCAAGATTAATGCTGAGGTTGAAGCTATGATTTTAGGTGTAAAGAAGGTGGATTAGATATGAGCCGTGGAAGACAAAAGGTTTCATTCGATGGTCTGTTGCAGGAAAATGTGCTCGGCACATTCAGGATCATCCGCGGGTTTGCTGATCTACGGGACCTCGTAGCAGTCTCAGTGGCTATGCATTATCAAGGTTCGAAGACCGGCCAAGGCAGCGGATATCAGAGACAACTCGACGAGCAGCATGTTGAAGACATCAAGCGATTCTTAAGCAAAGGTCGTTACCGTTTCTTCCCCGAAATCGTACTTAGCCTACGCAGCAAAGGTGCAAACGATCCGATTGTCACATATGCTAAAAAGAGAACGTCGGCAAATGACAACGCATTCCGAGTATCTGTGAATCTCAAGGCATTAAAGTCAGATGATTTCACCCGGATTCACCGGATTGACGGCAATCATCGCCTTGAGGCAGCCAAGCGTCTTATGGACGAACAGACACGGTCCGCCGAGTTCAAAGATTTCAGCAAAGCTCCTTTCTGTTTTGTCGTGCTGGATTCTGACAAGCCCGAGGATGATGAATTGGCCGAAGCCATGCTGTTTAACTTGATCAACAGCAAAGCCCTTCCCATTGCCTCTGAACATAGTCTTGCTGTCTTGATGCATGACGACGGTGCTGTAAATGAACGTTTTATAGAAGATCCGCAGGTGTATCTAACACGCTGGATGAGGGACAAAGTCAAGGATTGGCCTCAAGGGTTTTACGACGCGATGGGTAACACTCCGTTGTCTCGCTTACATTCCGCAGCGGGGGTTTTGCTCCGTCCTGGAGGGCTTTGTAAAACAACAGTAGCCGAAATGGAGTCAGAAGCGGGCAAGGTATTTGATCCTCTCTATGAGCTCGCGATACATTTGCGGGACCAACATGAGAAGTTCGTTCATTCCTATGCATTTCTGCCTGTTGCCGCCGAAGTCTATGCCCGACATTCGACAGTAGACCCCACGAAAGGGGCGAACACTGAAAAGGAAAGGATCAGGCGTGCTGCACGGTGGCTCCGGGACTTTGCATACTGGTTTGATCGAATAGGGGGTGCGGATTTGCCCTTACCAGCCGACCCATGCGTCCTTTGGACTGTTTTCAAACGCGATTTCGATAAGCGCTCGGGGCAGGTTTTCATCGCAATGTCTTTCCGCGAAGGAAAGGATTTGGACGGCGTCCAAAAAGCCGTTGAAGAAGCTATCCAGCAGTTCAATGACACCCATCCCAACTCCCCTCTCTCTCCAACACGGATCGACAAACAACAGGGTGCTAGCTATGAAATACCTGCACGTGTCTTCCAAGAAATTGATCAAAGCCGACTTATCATTGCTGACTTGACAGATGAGAGGCAGAATGTTTATTGCGAAGTAGGCTACGCCAAGGCCCGAGGTATTCCCTTCTTTCTTACCTTCCAAAAAAAGCACAGATCTGCCAATAAAAAAATAACTAAATACCGCAACAAAGTTCACTTTGACTTGGGTCCGTATCGGCGTATTGAATACGAGACGACACACGATCTTCGCGATCAACTTATCAATGAGTTAACCGCATGGCATGATCAAGCATAGCGAGAGGATACCGAACCCGTACAAGAGGCAATAACCCCCAAATAAATTTGGGGGCTTTCATGCTATCGCGGGAATGGCACGTAAAAAAGGGGTCAAACCCTCAACCGATTTAAAGGGTTCGACCCCTGTTTTTGCGACGCCTTTTTTGACAGACCCCTTTTTGTATTCTCGAGGAGGGAAATCTCGTGATTAAATCTCCTTTTTGAACGTCTTAAATACGTTTTTAAACGTATAGGTTGTAGAGGCGTTGCGGTTGATGTGTTTGAAAGCGGGTTTTGGCAGGAAGACTTGAGGGAAGAGTTTGTTTGTACGGCCGGGGCGTTACCTATGGAAAATGTCAGATACGTTGAATCGGACTATCCTATACGTTAAGGAGAATCATCATGCTCCATTATACGAACCGATTTGACAAGATCCACATTTTGACGCTTGATCCCGTACTATTGGAAGACATGCATGAACGGCTTCATGACTATCCGGGCATGGAATCGGTCGAGCTGGTACGGCCGCATAACCATGGCTCAGCCATTACGGCGGACGACATTCTTGCATTGGCCAGAGAAACCCTGACGTCGAGAGTATTGATCATCGATGTACGCAATCAAACCCGGCCGCAACTGCAGCGCGCCTACAGCGATATCGTCCGATTCAATCGACCGGATTTGAATCTCTACTGCTATTCGGTCCTGGTCGGCGACGGGCCGGTCAACTATTTTCGGTCCGACAGAGGCATCAAGACCTTTCCCGCGTTTCTCGCCAATCTGAGAAATGATTTTAATGCGGCCGCATTCTTCGGCGATCCGTTTCTTTATTACAGCATGGAAGAGATGCAGGAGCAGGCCATCTATGAACAGAATTCTCTGCCGGAACGACTCAGCCGTCATTTTGAAAAATATTTCAAGGAAGGATGGATGTCCGTGGAGCAGGTTCGCCGATATTACCGGGCGACGGATAAACAGGGCGACGAAAAAATACGAAAAAAAAAGATACGGCAGGGAATGCTGCGGCAAGTGTGCATGAAAATGATCCTGGATGAGTTTCCGGATGACGGGGACCTGATCCAACAGGCATTATCCATGGATGGATTGGCCTTTCCCGGCGAAATCCTCCGATGCAATGTTTACCCGTTTTATTTTGAGGAGCGGGTACTTCAATGTATTCAAAAAGCCCGCGTGGCGATCTGAATCCTTCGTCCGGGCAACGGATTCCTATCGGATTAACCATCGATCGATGATTTCCTCGGCCGCGGAGGGAAGGATTCCAAGCATCCAGGCCAAATCCACCACCGTGGGGCGTTTGCGAATTTCGTGCATGTGGAGAATCGCCTCGCCAAGACGATCGCGGGAACATCGAATATCGGCACAGGTATGGGCGGCGCCGGCCGCCTGTAGGCAACGCTTGATTTGTCCGGGGGTGCGACACAAGGATCGGCATCGATCCAGGAAAACCCTCCAGCGGTCGCCGTGTTGCAGCTTGGCGATCATCGCCTCAATCACCGGAATCTTCTGTTCATACTGCCGGCTCACACTGTCAATCCGTCGTGCCCAAAAAACCCGATCCAGCTTCGGCAGAGGGTTGACTTGAGGCGTTTGAATTTCGAAGATCTTCTCATACAGCGCGGCGGAAACTATTGTGCCGATCCCGACTTGCCTTCCATGCAGGTCATGATCCGTCCCGTCGATGCCGGACATCATATCCAGCGTATGGCTTAGCAAGTGCTCTCCACCCGAAGCCGGGGCGGATGTACCGATCATGGTCATGGCGATTCCCGAGTAGAGCAGCGCATTCATCAGGGCTTCCATGGCCCGGGGCGTGCGGTCTCGAAGGTGTTCGGGGAAATCAAAATAACCGGGTTCCAGGGAATTGATCAATTCGCTGCAGGTTTTGCAGAAAGGTTCCCCATTGAAAAGATGATTCATAAGCCAGTCGGCGGTACTGACGGGCTTGGCGATCACATCGCCCAAGCCGGCGGCGGTCAGTTCAAAGGGCGCCCCGGCTACAATGGAAGGCACGGCAAACACGGCCAACGGGGCCTGGGCGACGAGAAGCGTTTTCACGCCGTTGATCGTCGGCGCCACATTGGCCGAGGTATAACCATTCATGGTGGCCGCCGTGGCCAGAACGGCGAAGGGAATCCGATGTTCGAAAGCCAGCCACTTCGTCAGATCACAAACGACACCGCTTCCCACCGCCAGGGCAGCATCGACCGGCGGAAAACCAAGCCGTAATTGTTCAAAGGTTCCGTCATCACAGACAGGACTTTTCAAATCCCGATCGGGAATCCGAAGGACCGAACATGACCATCCCTTTTTTTCAAGAGATTGCACGGCCTCTTCTCCGGCGATGGTCCATGTTCGCGTGTCAGCCAGAAGAACGATTCGATGTCCTTGCACACACGATTCCAGGATCGAGGGAAGTCGTTCGATGGCATCGGGGGCATACAGAAGGGTCCGTGTAGGGACGGTATGGACTTGCCCGCACGGACAGGCAAAGGTCTTTCCCAGAATTTCATTCTGATTCGGCATGGTCTCTCCGCTTCGGTTATGGAATCCTCGTGCTCCGGGAACTTACATGATCTTTTCCACCCGTACCGACTGGCCCTGTACCATCCTGGCGGTTGCGGCGTCTTCGGGACTGATCCATAATTGTGAATCGTGATTTTCCAAAGCGGGGCCGGCCTTTGCATGAACCGATCGAAGCCCGCCCAACCACCATCGAACATCACTGGCATACAATAAATCTCCAGGTTCGGCGGCCATTTGTTCGAGGGCATTCGGCGAAACGCGAACCGTATTCTGGCCGGAAAGGGTTTCATCGAGTTTTACCTGGAGTCGCACTTTTTTTCCCGGGAGGCGATTGGGTTCGCCGCCCTTAAACCGGCGCATCGACTCGATTAGCGTTCCCGCGACAAGTCCGTTGAGAAGGAAATCGGGTTTCGGGGTTGTGAATAATGTGACCGCAACGCCGAGCGCGCCGGACACCAGCAATCCGAAGAGAGCTCGCATGAATTTGTACCCTTCCGGACCCATTCCCATGTCAAAAGGGCCTACCAGAAAATCCGGCCAAATAAACGACAGGCCGATAAAAAACGCTCCGCCCGTGATGGTGATGAATCCGGCGGTCGGGGTATACGCTTTCCACAGGATTCCAAGAAAAACCGCCACAAGGATCGGTGGCGTCACCGCGGCCGTGAACATACCGTGAGCGCCGTAAATCGTGTCATTCATGAAAATCGGCACCAGCGCCAGGCCGAACGCTGCCGCGCAGAGACTTGTGATCCTGGCCGTAAGGAGATAGTGCCGATCACCGCGGCCCGGCCGGATATACGGCCGCCAGATATCGTTGACGAATATTGCGCTGACGGCGTTGATCAGGGAATCCGCGGTGCTCATCAGAGCGGCCGTCAACGCAGCCAGCATAAAGCCGAAAATGCCCGGCAGGCACAGGAAATGGGCCCCCTTGACGAAGGCCTCGCCCGGAGCCGTAACCAGCTCCCCATTATTGACCAGCGCCTTGGCAATCCACCCTCCGCAACTCGTGGCGATCGCCGCCAGCGGGGAAAGAACAAGAATCCAGCATATCACCATCCGACGCGATTCCTTTACGCTCTTCAGAGAAAGAAACCGCATGATAAAACCCTGGTTAATCAGGATCAGCGCGCCGGTATTGGCCAGGCCATCCTGCACATAGATTCCGATAAAACTAAAATCCGGCGGCTTGTTGAACTCCGAAAAGGCGAATTTGTGCGATTGGGGCAGGAGCGACCAGAAATTTCCAAAACCGCCGAAATGATAAATCCCCGCCGCAAACAAACCGAGACCCGCCAACAGAAGAATGACCCCTTGTGCGAGATCCGTCATAATAATGGCGGTCTGCCCTCCCACATATACATACAATGCCACCACCACGGCCGTGGCGGCGGCTCCAAACAGGATATCCCACCCAAGCAAGGTATGGAGCGTTTTTCCCAACGTAATGAGATTGATTCCAATATATCCGATGATATAAAGCAGAATGATACCGGTGGCGGCAATCCGCGTCTTTTTGTCAAAACGGGCCTCCATATATTCCGGAATGGATTGGATCTTTCTGAAGTAAATGATCGGAATCCAGATCAACACAAGGATCGGCACCCAGAACCAGTCATTCAGATAGGATTGTGTGCTGCTGATGCCGTACGTGAATCCGACGTCGCTGTATTTGATGAAACTATAGCTTCCCACCAGCGTGGCGATACAGGAAAAGGCGATCAGCCACCAGGAAAACCGTTGGCCGCCGAAAAAATATTCCTTGGTGGAGGAGGTGTATCGACCGAAATGCAAACCAAATCCAATGATGCCGATGAAATAAGCCAGAATAACGATGTAATCAAGAGTTGTGCCCATCGCCGCCGCGATCATTGTCCGTCTCCATTCCCCCAGAATGGGGCCAGAAAGGTGAAGAAGCTGACCGTCGCCAACAACAAAACATACCCGCCGATCAGAATCGCCACGAGGCGGCGGTCTTCCGCCAGTTTGAGATTCAGATACCCCCCTCGCACGCCAAGCCAGATCCCGAGAATGGATAGTATGGCTCCGATTCCATACTGGCAAACGATGGGCCAAACGCGAAGCATATTCATTTGTTCATTCTCCCGTATTACCCTCTTCGTGTCGAACCATGGAGGAGGATTTCCAAAGCGCCGGCATCTTTTTTGACGGCTTTTGCGTTCCACTCAGAGAATACAGGGCCGAAGGGGCGGACTCAAGTCTAAAGACAGTAAAATTTTTGCATGAATCGCCTCGGTTGGTCTTGACCATGATGATGGCACAATTTGACCCTGTGGAAAAGTATCGATATCCTGCGGGCCGGATTGTCGAAACCGCTGAAAAACCATGTATCTGACCGGCAGGCCGAGATGAACGCAAGAGTGACACCGACGGCTTGGCGAAAACGCCATCGAGCATTTCGCATGATACAGCGTGTGCCAAACCCGCTTGTTATCGGAAATAATGAAACTGGGCCGGGTTGGATTCGAACAATCATCGATACCGGATGAAAATCAAGGATTTCCAGAATCCCGCGCACAAAATCCGGCGCACGCCAGGACGATTTCAAGCAAAAACATCATCCCCGCGGAACATCCCCAGGGCGAAAATTCTGCGGATGAATTTCCTGGAAACCATTCTCAAAATTCGCAAAAACCGTCTGGGCTGGATACCGACAAGCTGGCCGAAATCCTGCGAACAATACCCGCTGAACACCGGGCCGAATACCTGAGGACATTGGCGGATCGTCTCGATAGCGGGGATATCCGATGATCCGCTGCCGATTCGGTTGCGGCGATAGCATAAAAATTCTGAGACTGCCATTATCGGCACGGGCGGGCGGTAAGCCGGGGCCATCAGTTTTTTGAGGCCACCTCCCGGAGAATGGCGTTTTCCAACGCCTGATCCGCCACCAGCTTGCGAAGCCGGGCGTTCTCCTTCTGAAGGCCCCGAAGCTCCTTGACCATCTCCGGATTCATGCCTCCGTACTTCTGACGCCAGCGATAATACGTCTGCTCGGACACTTCAATCTCCCGGCACACTTCCGGGATGTTCTTGCCCTGCCCGATCAAGACATCTGCCTGCCGGAGTTTGGCCACGATCTGCGTACCATTGTGCTTCTTCTTCATAACCGAGGTCTCCTGAACTTGGGTGCAGCCCCATCGGAATAGGGTCCCGGCTTCGAAACGTCCTGCCGTAATCCGCTTTCGCCGCCCGCGCAGCAAGGCCGCAAGGCCTCAGGGGCGGCGAAAGAAAGGTGAAGGCAGGACAACCTGCCGGGTCCGTCTTGAGCTGTATGATTAGGCTTCTCTCTTGACAAAGGAAAGGAAGTTATATACAACCCAG
>CAYLSB010000116.1:0-10977 GCA_964386005.1 uncultured Pirellulales bacterium
TGAGATTCCGCCGGGCATATCGGTCTATGGCGGCTTTGCGGGAAACGAAACCTCGTTGGAAGAGCGAAACTGGACGATCAACAAGACGATTTTGTCGGGATATATCGATGAAACGAATCGAAACGAAACTGTTGTGAAAATGGGAAATAATTCCCTTCTGGATGGAGTATCAATAGAGAATGGTCAATTACAGGGAATTCTTGGGGATGGTACACCAATTATTGTCTCCCATTGTATGATTCAAAATCAAGTACAACGAGGAATCACTTGCGAATATGGAGATATGATTCTTCGATGGTGTGAGATCCGTAATAACGGGCAACATGGGGTAACTCATAAAGGAGTCAATTGGTCTCTATCGATTTACAATTGTATAATTCATGACAATCTATATGACGGAATCCTGATCGATTCATCTATTTTAACCATGAAAGATTCAATAGTTTTTCAGAATGGTTCAGGAAACCAGTATTATGGGATCAATATTGGAAATCCTTCTGATAATCCAACGATTCACAACAACACAATCGTCCATAATATTAACGAGGGTATTCGTTTTGTCGGAAGTAATATTCCCGATATCCGGAACTGTATCCTCTGGTACAACGATGAGGGAGGACAACAGATTTCCGGTTATGGAGTAACACATTATAGTTGTGTCTATGATCCCAATGATCCGCAGGGTGTAAATTACACTTTATACGGTGATCACAATTTCAGCGGCAAGCCGATGTTTGCGTATGAACAGGAGCCATACGGTTTCTACCATCTCCATAAAGATTCCGAATGTCGGAATGCGGGAGATGATACATACGTTGAGCAGGATGAGGTTGATATCGACGGGGGTTATCGAATTGCGGAAACTATTGTCGATATTGGCGCCGATGAGGTGGATTGCGAAGACACGAACAATGATATGGATTGGTCGGCAGATGGAATCGTGAATTTCATTGAATTGGTCCAGTTCTCCCATTCCTGGATGACCTACGATCCCAACAATCCCCTGTGTAATCCGAACCATCCCGATTACATCAGTGATCCCAACGACATCCGGTACATCAGTGTAACCGATAAACAGAGATTTGATCCCGATTGCGATCTCGATCAGGATTTGGATGTTGATCTCGATGATTTGATGGAATTCACTGATGAGTGGCTTTGGGTGGCATGTTGGCGAGATTCGCAATCCGAAGGTTTTCTTGATGGTTTTTCAGGTATGTTGGCATTGACCGATTCCGAACAAACCGAAACCATTGATTCCGTTTTGATGATACCTTCCACAAAATCTTTGAACCAAGAAATATCCGATACTCGGGAAATTATTAGCTGGCTCGAAACCTTATGGTTAACAAATCCTGATGTTCGCATAGAAATCGACTACAGGGATTGGCAAGGTTTCATGGAACAAGTCTATCTCGGAATATCTGAATTAAAACAAACATACAAAACACAAATGAAATAACAATTTCGGAGGATAGATCATGAAAATGGTATTTGGAATTTTGCTGAGTGGGGTTATGTCCTTGTCTGTATCTGCCGGGTATGACTATATAATTGACGATGGGTATACTCCCGGGATTACTCTTCAGGGAAATCAATCCCTATTTATGACCGGGGGGGGATTGGGCGATTTAACATTGTATGACTGTACAACTGCTACGATACAAAATACATCTGCATTAAACCAGTTTATTGGGGGAATTTGGCAAATTCGATTGTCAGGGGATAGCACGATTAATATTGCAGGTGGGCAAATACATGAATTGGATATTAATTATTCATCTTTAGCCCAAATAAGTGGTGGCCAAATTGAATCAATATATAGTTATCAATCAGCTTGGAAAACCGAAGGTCAGCCACCGGTTCTGGTACCGAATCCTCATATTGAGATGTTTGTTCGGGACTGGAATTTTGATGAATTGACAAAGCAACTGACCGGAACCTGGGGCGATTTCAGCACATTCAACATCAAGCTGATCGACGTTCAGGGTTACTCGCCGACCATCGAAAATATCAAATTCACCATCATTCCCGAACCGATTTCGCTGATGCTACTGGCTTTGGGCGGAATGATGATGCGAAGACGGGCCTAATCAGCGCGGCGGAATGGGTGTGTGGTTATTGAAATCCTGGCGATCTTCAGCGAATCCTGGATGACGATAGTGTATTAGTTAAAGATCCGGCCGTCCCCCGAACAAGAGTTCGCGATTCCTCCAACAATAGGAGACATCCACGGCGGAAGAATCCGGCAATACCGCCCGACGGAATTCCTCTTCAATAACCCCGATCGGATAATTGCCGGAAGGGGCCGATCGACTGTGGAGTCGATCATTTCTGTTTTATGAAATAAATTACGGCAGTATGTGACAACCTTTCCGGCGATTGAGGGATCCGTGTTCTGTCGCGAAATGATCCCCATAAAAAATCCCCTCTTTTTCTGTTGCTTTCAAGGGGGGGGTAGGTAATCTTACATATATCGTATACGAACGATGGTTTGGGATATCTCAAAATGGATTGATTTAAGGTTAATGACAGAATCGGTTTTTAAGACAAAAGGGGATAGAAATGTTGCAAAAGAAGGGTTACGCCAAAATTATTATATTGATCATTGTCCTGATCATTGCCGCAGGAGCGATTTATTATTTCACCAGCGATGTAGGACGCACCCGAATCAACGAAGTCGGAAAGCAGTACGCCAAGTGGACTCCGGAAAACATCGCCAAGGATCCGGAAAACTATCTCAATTTCTGCCAGGAGCAGTCCGAATCGGCGCTGCTCAAGCTCAAAGCCAGCGAAATCGAAATCGCGCAGAGCCGCGGCTCCATCGAAGCGATGGCCACCGCTGCCATTAATAAAGTCACCGCGGGCGAAAAGGGTTTGGCTGAACTGAAGGCCGCCTACAAGAAGGCCGAGACCGATGCCAAATTCCCGTTCGTCTGGAATGGAAAAGATTACACCCAGGATGCCGCCAAGCGGGACATCGTCAGCTTGTTCCGCCAGGTTGAAGCCCAGAAGAACGTCGCCGCCAAGGCCGAGGCCGGTCTGTTGCGGCTCGATGGCCAGGTCGATCGCATTCAGGAAGGCCGCGCCAAGGTCCAGGAACAGCTTCAGGAAATCACCACCTCGCGATCGATGCTCAAGGTCAACAAGATCACCGACGAACTGACACAGCGGCTTTCATCGATCGGCGCTGCGCTTCAGAGTACCATCGGCATCGCGGCAGATGCATCGGCTCCGATCTCCATCGACCAGTTGACCGAGCAGCAGGCCACCGTGGTCGATGACAGCGAGTTTACAAAGATCATGGCAGAATAGGACGGCCGTCTCGACGGTTGATGACATGAAACAACTGAGATCAATCCGGTTCTTTGTTTGTAGTAGTGCCATGATCTGTTGCGTGGTGATCGTCGGCTGTGCGCGTTCCAAGCCGCCGATAAAAGTCCAAAAGAATCCCGATGCCGCTGCGTCATGGACGCCGGAACGGATCACGAAGGATCCCGGCGGCTACCTCAAATTCGCCGATGCCGAGATCGTTCGCCAGATCGCCGAGCGCGAGAACCGCATCAAGCAGATTCAGGCTTCGCATACCAGCGTCAGTGAACGGGCCGACAAGCTCAAACAGAGTATCCGCGACGCTGAAAACATCCAGAAACGAATGCGGACCGCCATCGAGCGCGGTGATGACGAACAGGCCTGGCCGATCACGTTCGCCGGCCAGAGGTTCGAACGTGTCCGCGCCGTGGCAATCCTGGAGGCCTCGCAGCGGTTCGTCACCAGCCGAACGCCGCTGGCCAATGACTACGATCAAGCTCTGGCCAAGATCGACACCGCTGCGCAATCCATCCGTAGCGAGATTCTCGAACTCGGACGGCTTCGCGAAAAACTGGCTTTGGATATGGAGCGGGTACGTTTGAATCAGGGCATCGCCGAAATGACGGAGCTTCGCAAAAGCGTCGATGCCCTGTCCGGCTTTGCCACCTCGCTGGCCGACACCACCGACAATCCGCTCGACGAGTTGGCCGAGAAAGCCCGACCCCTTGCGGCCGAGGCCGAACTGGAAACTCTGCTGGGTAAGTAATTTCAAATCGTTCGGTCGTTGTTTCGACGCCGAAATGGATAAGGAGAAAATCGATGAAAACGATGTTTCGAATAGCCATAATGTTGTTTGCGATACCGCTTTGGGCCGCCGATGATTCCTCATCGGTGCGCTCCAACCTCGAAATCGCCGAGACTCAGCGATCCGTTCCCACCCTCAAACCGGCCGCATCGTTTCAGATGAAAGACAACACCGTCATCGTCGAGATCTCCGAATATCCCGGCTATGCCGGTTTGATCGTCGCCAACAACGGCCTGGAGCCGACCGAAGATTCCTACTTCTTCAAAAAGCACGGTTTCAAGGTCAAGCTGGTCATCTCCGAAGAAGATTCCTGGTCCACGCTGAACGCCGGTAAGATCGCCGCCAACGTTACCACCGCCGACGTATTGCCGCTCTATGGTAGCCAGTTGCAGGCCGTGGTTCCCGTGCTTATTGGCTTTTCCCGCGGCGCCGACGGTCTCGTCGTCCGCTCGGAAATCAAGCAGGTCAACGATCTCAAGGGCAAGACCGTCGCCTTCTCGCAATTCAACGAATCCGATTTTCTCCTTCGCTATCTTGTTCAGCAGGCCGGCATCAACATCAATCTTCTCGATTCCGTCACCGATAAGCCCGACCGCGAAAGCGTCAACCTGATTCCCTGCGTGGATGCCTTCGGTGCCGGCGATTTCTTCCTTCGTGATGTGGTCGACGGCCGGTCCCGTATTCACGGCTGTATGACCTGGACGCCAAAAACCGGCGAGGTTGTCCGCGATGGAAAAGGAAAAACCCGTCTCCTCATGACCAACCGGAACCTCCTGATGGTTGCCGATATCCTGATCGTCAACAAAGGTTTTGCGACGGAGAAACCCGACGTCGTCCGAGGTCTGGTCGAAGGTTTGCTCGACGGCAACAGTCGCGTTCGTGCCTCATCCGCTCCGCATCGAAAAGTAATCGCCAAGGCATTCAATTGGCAGGAAGGCGACGTGGACGAAGAACTGGCCAAGGTCCATCTGGCGAATCTCCCCGAGAATATCGCCTTCTTCGACGGCTCCATCGATTCGTCCGGCAGTTTTTCCTACATCTACGAATCCGCCGTGATGGCCTATGGTTCCGAATTCATCCCCCGCCCCGTGGCCTATGAGCGGTTTGTCGCGATGGATTCCCTCAAAGCCATCCAGAAGGCGGGTGTGTTCGCATCGGAAACCGCGCAGATCAAACCCCTTAAGACCGCCGAGGTCACGCAGCTTGAAACCCCTATTCTGGCCCGAAATGTCCGATTTCTCTATCAACCCAACTCGGCCGTTCTCGATATGGGCAACGCCAAAAACGTGGAAGACCTCGCCTACCTGGCCAAGATGCTCCAGGTCAGCCCCGGCTCGACCTTACTGCTTCGCGGCCACGTGGATAACTCCCGCGTCGCCGAGTTTCAGGCCTCCGGCGATGCCGCGTTCGTTCAGCGCATGTCCTTGAAGGCCGTCCAGCTCAGCAAGGACCGCGCCAACAGCGTCCGCGACCAACTCGTCAAGGATCACAAAGTCGCCGCCGATCGCATCGAAGTCGTCGGCTGCGGATGGCGCGAACCCCTCGGCACAAACCAGGAACAAAACCGCCGCGTCGAGGTCCAGTGGTTCATGCTGGAATAATCTCACCGGCTGGAAGGTTTCGTTTCGCCGATTTGATTCGAAAGAGCTAATTCCGATATGGCTGAACGGACTATGTGGTTCAATTGGCTTGATCTATTCGAGATTATTTCCTCGTCCATCTGTCGAACACGTTGATTACCGGCAGGGCGTTACCGTTGTCGTCGAAGAATCCTCGGCTCCGCAGGCCGCCGGTAACGGCCGGTTCCCACCAGAACACTCCAACGCCGCGATTGTCGGGCGTATCCAGGACGAGCCGATGCACCGCGTCGAGAAAGTCGCGCTGGCCCTCGGGTGATTCCGGAAATGGTGCCGATATATTTTTGTATTCTGTCGGCCGCCAGCAGTAGGCCACCTCCACGAGGACAATGTCCTTGCGATATTCTTTGGCCATGAAGATCAGGTTCTCTCGCAAATCCAAAAGTGTCCCGTGCCACCACGGATAATACGATTGACCGATCACGTCGAAATCGATTCCGAATGAAAGCAGCTTGTCAAAGAACCATTGTGTCGCCTTACGATTACCGCCCTTGTCGATGTGGATCATGATCTTTGGGCGATCGTCATCTTCGGCGCCTTCGACAACACCCCGGATCCCTGCCTTGATCAGATCCGCGAGGTTATCCCAGTTGTCCGGCAGTTTGCCATCCGGCCACAGCATACCGTTGCTGATCTCGTTGCCGATCTGCACCATATCCGGCGGCACGCCCGCCTTGCGAAATTCGGAGATTGTGTCACGTGTGTACTCGAAGACCGCGGCCGTCAGCCCGGCGTGGTTCTTGCCTTCCCACGCCTTCGGGATGAACTGTTTTCCCGGATCGGCCCAGGTATCGGAGTAGTGAAAGTCCAGCAGAAATTTCATGCCCAGCTTGCGGGCGTCCTGCGCCAACGCGATCGTATAGGGCAGGTTGTTCGGCAGTCGCGTTGGCGTGTGAAAGAGCCGCAACCGGATCCAGTTGTAGCCATGATCGGCGAAGATCTGCAAACCCGGTTTGGTTTGGCCGTTATCCTTGAAGATCGTTCCCGATCCTTCCGCCTGTTTGAGAAACGACAGGTCCGCGCCGATCGCATACTCGGCGGCGAAAGAGGGGGAAACGAATCGAATCAGACCAACCATAAGAAGAAAGGATTTTGGATTTAGGAGATAGGAGTAAGACGTGGATTTCCGCCTGCGCGAAAATGACAACGATCGGATGTAATGGCTCATTCGCATATTCTATATCCCAATCCGATTTTATTCCGATCCGCTTGCCTTTCCTGTGGCTTCGAAGATCGCGATGATGACCAGGATCATTATCGTCTGCGCGAAGATCAGGATCGCTCCGGTCGTCGTGGCATTGTGCAGCAGAATCGCCGCGATGCTTGTGCAAATCGTCGCCAGATACAGCGTCAGTACCGTTTGCTTGTCGGAAAGACCCCGGCGCTGCATGCGGTGCGAAAAATGCTGCGTGTCACCGACCAGCGGCGATTTGCCCTGACGGATCCGCAAAAACGACACACTGATAAAGTCGTACAGCGGTACCGCCATCACGACCATCGGCATAAACACCGCATAGAGACTGGTTTGGTCGCTGTGGAAATACGTTGTCCGCAATGTTAGAACCGCCACGAAAAATCCGACGACCAGCGATCCCGCGTCACCCATGAAGATACTGGCCGGCGGGAAGTTGAACACCAGATACCCCGCCAGCGTCCCCAGCATCAGCAAAGCCATCGCGCTGACGAAAATCTGTCCGGCCTGAATTGCGGCGAAGAGCAAAACGGCCGTGACGATCAGGGCGATACCCGCCGACAAACCGTCCATGTTGTCGAGGAAATTAAACACATTGATGGTCATGGCGATCCACAAAATACTTAATATTGTCGTGATGATCGTGTTGGGAATGAACATCTCCACGCGGATATCCGCAAAGATCGCCGCCGCTGCCGCGATGATCAACTGCACAACCAGCTTGCTGTATGGGCCCAGCCGTTTTTTGTCATCCCAAAGCCCCATTGCGTGAAGCACAATTGCGCAACCGATCACGACCAGCAGTTCGCGTGTGTGATTGCCCAGATTGACGACATGTTCTGTGATCTCGTCGCCGAACCATCCGGCGGTCCCGGCGCCGACCACGAGGATGCTGCCCAGCAGAAACAGCACGATCGTCCAGGTGATGGCGATTCCGCCGCCCATGGGGATGATCGAGCGGTTGTAGCGGTCGTTTCGCGGCCGTGCGACATAATCCGTTCGGATCGCCCATCGGCGAACCACGGCCGTGAGAATCATCGAACAGGCAAACGACCCGACAAGAACCGTCAAAGCGATGAAAATATAAGGATGAATGGGTTATCCCTTTCGAATTTTTCAGTTTTCAATTGGCATGTCCCCTGGATTGCCTTCGTTGTTCGACCAGCCGTTCGCGAACCTTCGACAAAAACGGATGATACCGCTCCGGGCGAAAATCGGGAAACGTAAACGGAAAACTCTGCCAGTGGCCCTGGTGAAACATCAGCGTGACCTCGGCGTACATGTTTTGGCCGATGTAGATCCGATGGGCGAAATTTTTCGTCGAGGCCAGCACCAGCTTCGACGGCTCGATGATCCCCGGATCGAGATTGACCGGCCGGGACAGGCCGTAGTTCAGTCGCGCGGCAAGCTCGACCTCCATCGCGTTGGTCCGGTGCTTGATCGCCGCCAATTTTCCCGGATCGATGCATGTTTCAAAGCTGACGAACTGCCGGAGAATATGTTCGCCGGTTTCGTCTCTGTAATAGTCTGTCTGGGTGAACGGCCAGACCTCGCTGAGCAGATCCATCGCTCCAAATTCCGCGGCGACAGTCTCCACCGCCGCCTGGCGGCATCGTTCATCCGCCGCCAGGATCCCGACAATCAACTTCACCGGACTGGGCGGTTCAGGCGAACCCATAGGGCATAAATTTCCATTGTAGGGGCGGACGGTGTCCGCCCGTTTTTAATATCGGGCACATGCCATGTGCCCCTACGTTTATCCGTTACCATTCAATTTGGCCTTCATTGCGGCGACGCGGTCGGCGATCTGTTGGGCGGCGGAGGCAACGTCGATCAGAGCGCTCTGCTTTTCGCCGCGCGGTTTGAATTCGATCTTGCCCTGATCGAGGGCCTTCTTGCCGATGGTCGCGCGGAGGGGAATCCCCAGCAGGTCGGCGTCCTTAAACTTGACGCCCGGCCGCAGGTCGCGATCATCGTAGAGAACCTCGATGTCGAGGCGGATTAATTCCGCATATAGTTTCTCTGCCGCATCGACAATCGGCTGATCGGTCCCGACGGTGGTGATCATCACCTGCCACGGTGCGATGGAGATCGGCCACAGGATTCCGTCGGCGTCGTTAAAGAGCTCGATTGCCGAAGCCATGATGCGATTGATGCCGATGCCGTAGCAGCCCATCAGCGCGATCTGCTCGGCGCCGTTTTCGTCGAGAAACTTGACGCCGAGTTTTTCGCTGTACTTGCGGCCGAGCTTGAAGACCTGACCGACTTCGATGCCGCGCTTGAAGAGCAGCTTGCGGTCCTGGTAGGTGTCGCCCTGCGTTGCCAGGCGAATATCCACGATTCGAATGTTTTGTCCATTCAGCGGGAAATCCCTGCCGGGCACGACTCCGGTAACGTGGTGATCGGTCTTGTTGGCGCCGGCGATCGCGACGTTCATCGCGGCGACCGCGTGGTCGATCAGCAGCAGGTCGATCTTCTCGGCCAGCCCAACCGGCCCGGCAAAACCGACCCTGGCATTGGTCACGCGCTCGATCGTCGCTTCGTTGGCCAATTCGATGTGGCCCATCGCGGCGGCCTGTACCAGCTTTTCCGGGTTAACTTCGTGATCGCCGCGAACCAGCGCCACAACCGTTTTATCGCCGGCGGAATACACCAGCGTCTTGATGAGTTGATTCGGTTTGGCTTTGAGGAACGCGCAGACGCTTTCGATGCTGCCGACGTTGGGCGTGTGGACAAGTTCTACTGCCGGCGGATTGGCGATCGGCGGCCGCGTCGGCACGGGATCGACGGGGGCCTTTTCGATGTTCCACGCGCGGGAGTTGTCCTCGAAGTGGACGATTGTATCCTCGCCGTTTTCGCAGGGGATGGTGAACTGGTGGCTGCCGGAGCCGCCCATTTCTCCTGTTTCCGCCTCTACAATAACATATTCAAGCCCGCAGCGGCTAAAAACGCGGCAATACGCGTCGTACATCGCGCGGTAGGATCGGTCGAGCATCGCGTCGTCGGCGTCGAAACTGTAGGCATCCTTCATGATGAACTCGCGGCTGCGAAGCACGCCGAAGCGGGGGCGGAACTCGTCGCGGTATTTAAGATTTATCTGGTATAGATTAATGGGTAATTGCTTGTAGCTGTTGATCTCGCCGGCGGCGATGTAGGTCATGACCTCCTCGGCGGTGGGCGAAAGGACATTCATCCGGCCGTGGCGGTCCTTAAAACGGCCCAGCGTTTCGCCGTAGTCGATGTCGCGGCCGGTCCTTTGCCAGAGTTCGTACGGCTGGATCATCGGCATCGTGCAATCCAGAGCTCCCGCGCGGTCCATCTCTTCGCGGACGATCTGCATGATCTTGAGCAGCACGCGCCAGCCGGCGGGCAGATAAGCGTAGGTTCCGGAGGCGACTTTTCGCATGAGCCCCGCGCGGAGCATGAGCTGGTGGCTGATGATCTCGGCGTCGGCCGGCACTTCCTTGATGGTCGGTATCAGAGTTTTTGAGTATCGCATACGATTTTCCAGGGTTAGTCTTGGTTCAGTCGATGGGCATTTTATACCCCCGGATCGGCCGAATTGCAAGCGCGGGGATTCGGAGTTTGGGATACCGTATTCAGGATTTTGGCGAACAACAAACGACATGATTACAGAGATAACGATGGCAATAAATTTCGAATTCATTTTCATCCTCCTTCCAAAAGATCATTCATAATTTTAAGCACGAAATTCGAAACGAATCACAAATCCAAATTCAAACGATTAAACACCTGGATTCTTCCTTTCGCCGGAAGGACATTCGGACTCGACATAGCGGGTCCCTCCCCAACACAACCTCAGAGCAGGTCGTTCCATATTTTCTACGCAAAGCGGGACGGTTGTGTGTCCTCTGTCATAAAAGGGGTCAGACCCTCAACCCCATCAAAGGGTCAGACCCCTTTTATGGTTACCTGATATCCACTATCCAGTGGTCCGTATTCAATTGTTCGACAATTCATCCACCTCGCTGGCGCTCGGTGGCTGCCACCCGACTTTCAATCGCAAAAAG
>CAYLSB010000117.1:0-10606 GCA_964386005.1 uncultured Pirellulales bacterium
GTAAACCATTGTAAACATACGAGTAATGAAGCGCCAGAAGAAAAACTCATACACGGCGGTCAAAGCCCCGGCAGATCCTCCAATTTGCCGTGGGTGAAGATCGGTTTGAGTATGACGGATCACGGTTCAATGAGGTCCGGCATTCCGGAGACGGCCTTGAAATACCTGAATCCCTGAACCCGTTCTTGCCGGATTGTTTCGCGCACACAGGAACGGAGCGACAATCCATCCTCCGAGATCGCGCCGGCGGACATATCGAATCATCCAACAAGGTCCCTGAGTTCGGCCAGATGTTCAACGGTACGGATGATCTTGAGGGCGATAGCCATCTTGGTGGATGTCAATTGCGTCCAGGGCTGTCGGCGTGATTTGATATGAACGGAGGCGTGGCCGGCGCCGATGGCTTCGGGAGAATTGGCGACGATGAGGTCGAGATTTTTGGCGGCCATTTTTTCATCCGCTCCGGCACGGAGGTTTTTGTCTTCGAGGGCAAAACCGACCAGAATCTGATCGGTCTTGTGACGGCCGGCCCAGGCGAGGATATCGGCGGTGGGCTTGAGGCGGATAACCAAGTCGTCGGGGGACTTTTTGAGCTTCGAGGCGGAAGGTCGCACGGGGGTATAGTCGGCGACGGCGGCGGTCATAATGAGGCAGTCGCAGCGATCAAAGTATTGTTTGACGGCGGCGAACATATCGGCGGCGGTGGCCACGCGGAGGATGCGGCAATCGTCGGGAAGAGCTCGGTCGGTGGGGGCCATAACAAGGGTTACATCGTGCCACATGCGGAGGGCGGCTCGGGCCAGGGCAATGCCCATCCGGCCGGAACTGCCATTGGTAATGTAACGGACAGGATCGATGGGTTCGCGGGTTCCGCCGGCGGTAATGAGGATTTTCAGGCGTTTCATGGTCGATCCTTGGAAAGCGAATCAGAGCGGACGCCATTGGCCCCGCATACGATAGAGGATCTGGTTCAGCTTGGGGGCGCGGCACGGAGGGCACGGACGGCGTCGAGGATTTCAACGGGTTCGGCCATACGACCGGGACCTTCGCGGCCGCAGGCGAGACGACCGGTATTGGGGCCGACAAACCGCCAGCCGCGCTGACGGAGATCTTCGACATTCTTCTGTACGGCGGGATTGGCCCACATGCGGTCGTTCATGGCCGGGGCGACAATCGTTGGTTTTTCCCATGCCGCACAGAGCGTGGTACTCAGCAGATCGTCGCAGAGACCGACGGCGGCCTTGGCCAGGATATTGGCGGTGGCAGGCGCTATGATGACCAGCTCGGCGCGATCGGCGAGAGTAACATGGCCGATGCGGTATTCCTCCGGCTGTACCCAGAGACGGGTGAAAGCCGGGCGTCCCGTCACGGTTTCAAAACTGCGCGGCGCGACCAGTCGGCAGGCATTCTCCGTAAGGATACAGTGGACACAGGCGCCCTCGGCGGCGAGCCGGCTGGCCAGATCGACCGACTTGTACGCGGCGATCCCGCCGGTAACGCCGAGGACAACCTCAAGCCCCTGAAGCGATGGCGCCATTTCGGATCTTCCGGATTAGAGCTTGGGCAGCTCGATGGTCTCGCGGGCTTCGAAATCCATGGTGATTTTGCCCCGCAGGATTTCATCCAAAACGATTTCCATGTGGGTCTTGCCCTCGGTGTCGTCGATGAGGGGGCGACCGCCCTGCATCAGCTCGATCATACGTCTCTGGATCAGGGTTGACAGCTTGAACCGTCCGCCCATCATGTGCATCGCTTTTGTACTTTTCAGCGCTTCAATCATCGAATTTCTCCATGATACGACTCTATTATTTCGACAACCTCGTCCACCGCTCTGTCCAGGTTGTCATTTACGATCGTTCGCGTATAATACGTTTTTGCCTGTTCGATTTCCCGCATCGCCGCATCGAGCCGGCGTCGGGCGGTTTCGGCGTCCTCGCCTCGGTTTCGCGTTTTCATCCGGTCGGCCAGAACGTTCAGATCCGGCGGCAGGATGAAGATCAGCAGGGCGTCGGGAAACAACCGCCGCACCGACCGGCCTCCCTGAACGTCAATCTCCAGGATCACAATGTGTCCCTCGTCGAGCCGCTTTCGCACGGTATCGGCGGGCGTGCCGTACAGATTGCCGAAGACCTCGGCATATTCCAGCAGTTCGCCGTTGGCGATTTTTTCCTCGAACTGCGGACGGGTCAGGAACGAATATTCCTTCCCGTCGATTTCGTTTCTTCCCCTCGGCCGGGTCGTCGCCGACACGCTCAGCACAGCGCCGGTCCGTTCGATGACAAGGCGGCAGATGGTACTCTTGCCCACGCCCGAAGGTCCGCTGATCACGACCAATTTGCCGGCATTGTCCGATCGGCCCGCGGCGTTCATCGTAGATCACTCGACATTCTGAACTTGTTCTTTGATCCGCTCGATAGCACATTTCATCTCGATGACGGCATGGCTGATGTCGGCATCGGAGGCCTTGCTCGCGATCGTATTGGCCTCGCGGAGCATTTCCTGGCTGATGAATTCCATCCGGCGCCCCGCGCTGCCGTCGGAGCGGCATTGCGCTTCAAACTGCTGGATATGCGATTCGAGCCGGGTCAATTCTTCGGAGATATCGCATCGGTCGGCGAAGACGGCAACCTCGCGCGCCAGAATTTCGGCGTCGATTCGAAGGGTGCCTCCGGATAACAAATCATTGGCGCGTCGCTGGAGTTTTTCGTGGTACTCGCCGATCACGGCATCTTTGCGCCGACGGATGAGTTCGAGGTGTCGTCGCATGAGGTCGCATTGGCCAAGCATGTCCTCGGCCAGCGAACGGCCTTCTTCCTGACGCATCCGTTTCATTCCTTCGAGGGCCTCGTCCAACAACTCCAGGACGGTCTGGCGCATCTGTTGAACCCAACCTTCGCGCGGTTCGACCGGCTGAACAACGCCGGGAAGCGAAAGGATACCCGACAGGTCGATCCGGCAGAGGTCGTCGCCGGATTTGGCGATTTCGGCGAGGCGACGGAGATAACCGCGGACGGCGTTTTCGTCGATATCGAACAAGGCCGGTCCGGAGAGGTTTTTCAAATGAAGCGAAAACCCCACGGTACCGCGACTGAGGGAATCGCGAATCCGTTTTTCGATTTCGCTTTCGAGAAAAGCGGCGGGATCGGTCAACCGAATATGGGCCTTGAAGTAGCGATTGTTGACGGAGCGGATTTCCAGAGAATACACCACGCCGTCAGCCTCTCGTGACGCTTCACCATATCCTGTCATACTGCTGATCATATCGCTGTTCCTGTATCCGCTTTACGCCGGAATCGGATCCCCGTTTCAGTTGCCCGGAGCGGCGGGAGCGGGCTGTTCGGCCGGCGGCGTCGCCGGAATTTCCGGAGCTTCGGCGGAGGAATCGCCGGTCGCCGGGGAGGCCGGAGTGGCTTCAACCGGCATGCCGGTTGTCTCGGCATCGGGCGTCGTGGCGATATCGCCCGTGGTCGGTGTCGTCCCCGGGGCCCTTGTCGTTGTCTGCCGCAGTCCCGTCGGGGCCGATGGCTTATAGTACTTTACCAGTACAACCCCAATGACGAGAAACAGGCCGACACACCCGATCGTGATCCATGTCAGGGCGTCGCCGGTCTTGGTGCCGAGCAAACTGGATGCGCCCATGCCGCCGAATGCGGAACTGAGGCCTCCGCCTTTGCCCTTCTGGATCAAAATAATAAAAATCAAAAACAACGCCGTCAATACCCACAGCACCATCAACAGATTCATTACAAATCCGACAGCCAGCGGCAATGTGATCATGTTTTTCCTCGTGATTCGATTGTCTCGATTTTTTAGTTCACCGGAAGCCAAGCGACCGGCCGAATATCGTTTCAGGCGACGGTTTTGACCATCGCGGCAAAATCTTCCACCTTGAGACTGGCTCCACCGACCAGCAGACCATCGACGTCGGGGTTGTTCATCAGCTCGGCGGTATTGGACGGTTTGGCCGATCCGCCGTACTGAATGCGGATTTCGTCGGCGATCTTCGACGAATACATTTCGGCCAGAAGACCGCGGATCATCGCATGCACTTCCTGGGCCTGCTGGGCGGTCGCGGTCCGGCCGGTGCCGATGGCCCAGACCGGCTCATACGCGATCGTTACGGCGAGAATCTTTTCGCCGTTAATGCCCGCCAAACCCTTGCGGACCTGTTCGGCGACGACCCGCTGGGTTTGATTCGCTTCGCGTTCGGCCAGCAACTCGCCCACGCAGAATATCGGCAACAGGCCCCCGCTGATCGCCGCGGAGACTTTTTTGTTGATCAGTTCATCGGTTTCGCCAAGGACGTGACGACGTTCGCTGTGGCCGAGGATGACATAGGTACAACAGACATCCTTGAGCATCTCGCAACTGATCTCCCCGGTGAAGGCGCCGTTCGGCTGAAAATAGACATCCTGGGCCCCGAGCGCGATATTGGACGAGCTAAGCGACGCGGCGACCGTCTGCAGATAGACAAAGGGAACGCAGACGGCCACATCGACGGTATCGACGGTCTTGAATTCGCGGACCAGTCCCGAGGCCAGGGCGACGGCTCCCTTGGCATTGGTGTTCATCTTCCAGTTGCCGGCGATAAACGGCTTTCTCATAATTGGCTCCTGTTGTTTACTCTCTTTTTTGTCGTTATCTCGGGATCCTTCGGTCAGAGCACCGCGGTGCTCCGCGGAAAACTGCCCAGCACGGACAACTGCAGGCAATGGCTTTTGGCCTCCTGCAGGGCCTGGCGGACGTTGTCGTCGTCGCGATGGCCCAGAAAATCCACGAAGAAATAATATTCCCACTCGCGTTTCTTGTTCGGACGCGAGCCGATGTTGGTCATGTTGATGCCGTAATTCTTAAAGACGCTCAGTACGTCAACCAGCGCTCCCGTACGGTGGGCGGTGCTGAACAGGATGATGGTCTTGTCGTCGCCGGTGGGTTTTGCGCCCTCTTTGCTCAGGACCAGAAACCGCGTGATGTTGTTGGAGATATCCTCGATATCTTCGCAGAGAACCTTCAGGCCGTAAATCTCGGCGGCGACGATCGAGGCGATGGCGGCGGCGCCGGATTCTTCCGCGGCCATCTGGGCCGCCCGGGCCGTCGAAGCCACGGGAATGGTCCTGGCCTCGCGGAACATGTTACTGAGCCAGTTGCGGCACTGGGCAAAAACCTCCGGCTGCGAATAGATTTTTTCGATGCGGTCGATCGGACAGTTGGCCAACAGGTTATGGTGGATCGCCATGTTGACTTCTCCGCAGATCATCACGTCGGTCTCGACAAATCCGTCGAGCGATTCGCGGACACCGCCGCCGGCGGAGTTTTCGATCGGCACCAGTCCGACATCCGAATGGCCCTTGCTGACTTCCTCGAAGATCGCGCGGATATCCGCCACCGCTTCATATTCCACGCTCTGGCCGAACTTGAGCAGGGCGGCGGTATGACTGAAGCTGCCCTCGGGACCCAGAAAGGCGATACGCAACGGACGTTCGAGGAAAAACGATCCGCTCATCAGTTCCCGCCAGATCGCCGCCAGGGTTTTATTTTGAAGCGGTCCATGATTGGCCGCGATGACTTTATCCACCACCAGTTTTTCGCGATCGGGGGCATAGATCGGCGAATGATCCTTATTCTTGAGCTTGCCGATCTCGACGACGACCCGCGCGCGGTCGTTGATCAGCTCGACGAGCTTTGCATCGATCGCATCAATCTGGTCTCGCAATTGCTCCAGAGACATCGCCGGTGGAAGATCTCCGCATGATTCTTTGTATTTCGCCAATCGGATAAAAACCTATGTATTTAACAGAAAACACCCCGACAGTCAATCAATTTCGGGGGTTTTTTATGATACGCACTGGAAGCCAGGAAAACGTGAATTGGAGCGAATGCCCTATTTTCGAAGGGGTCAATTGCGCATGTAAATATATAACGACTACATTTCATTGCTCATCTTATCCATGTTGCCCATATTTCCATTCTGATCGCTTCGGGTGGAAAATAATCATTGTAAACGCGACATTAGATTGAAATTGCCTATGATTATGGGGTTCGATACAATTACCTCCACCATCGAAATATATTTCCGGTATCTAAAAAACCGAGGAATCCAAGATATGAAAAATCTGAAACTTGAGAGTGCCAATAAACCTGAATCGTCCCGACGCGGTTTTCATGGCGGTTGTGCGGCGTGTATGACAGAGCCGACCGGATTCGAACTGATCGAGGAGGCCTGAATCGAATTTCATGGCGCGCAATAGAACAAGATACATTCCACATAATCAACGGACGAACCGTGTATGTATGCACTGATCGCGATGTTTGGCGCTTTGTTGGCGCTGGTGGTTCTGTTTCGATTGAAGGTTCGGCTGGGGCGATCGATGTTGCTGGCGGCGTTTGTGCTGGCGATTCTTCTGCGGGTGGGGCCTGGAGTTTTCTGGCGGACGCTGGTGGAGGAATGGCAATACAAACCCTTGAGCCAAACGACGGGATACCTGTTTTTGTCCTTAGCGATTTTGTTGTGTATGGTCAACGTTCTCGGATTGGCCATGCGCGAAGCGGGCGTGTCGAGTCGGCTGGCGGTATCGCTGCAGGGATTATTTCGCAGTCGCAGGGCGGCCTTGACCGCGATTCCGATGCTGATGGGGCTGTTGCCGACCCCGGGCGGGATCATGCTTTCGGCGCCGATGGTTCGCGATCTCGGCGACGGTGTCGGCGTCGATCGAACGCATTGCGCGGCGATCAACTTCTGGTTCCGGCATCAGTGGGAACCGATCTGGCCGCTGTTCCCGTCGATTCCGCTGATCCAGAGTATGCTGGCGGTTTCGGCGTTGCAGTTGATCCGGCACAACATCGTGTTGACCCTGGCCGGTACATTGGGCGGGGCGATCTTCTTTTTGCTGGCCGGCATTCCGCCGCGCGATCCCAATCACAACCATCGCTCCGCGCTGTGGCTGAACGTGCGGGATTTTCTTGCGGCCTTCTGGCCGATCGCGCTGGTGGCGATTCTGTATGCGGCGATCAATCTGCCGCCGGCGGCGGGGATCATTCCGGCGACGATTCTCTTCGGCCTCTTTCATCGACTACCCGGCTGGAAATGGAAGTCGATTCTCAAAGAAGGGATCGAAGCGGACTTTGTGCTGCTGGTGCTTGGGGCACTGCTCTTTAAGCTGGTTCTCGAGGCCGGCGGCGCGATTCCTTCGGCGGTTGCGTTTCTCAACGAGATTCACACGCCGCAGATTCTGCTGATCTTTTTTCTTCCGTTTCTGGTGGCGCTATTGACGGGTGTAACCATGCCGACGGTGGCGATTACGTTCCCGTTTTTGCTGCCTTTGATCGGAACCGGCGGCGAGGCAAAGATGGGATTGGAGACCCTTGCGTTTTCGGGTTTGATCTGCGGATTGATGCTGACGCCGGTTCACCTGTGCCTGGCGATGTCGGCGGGATATTTTCAGGCATCGCTTGGGAAATTGATTTTGAAACTGGTTGCACCCTCGATCCTGATCGCGGCGGCGGGATTCGGTTCGGCGTTTTGGTTTCATTAAGAACATAACACGATTCACAAATCACGGGAAATCTCCGATAGCCAATCGAACCTCGTTGGTGTAGAATATGTCCGGCCGTGAATCGGCCGAGCTTTGTACCCGGAGTGAGGGGCAAAGGATTATCCCGGTTGAATGTCTGGAGAGTTTTTCATGAAAGCGCCGTTAGTCTTCAAGACCCGGTCGAAAACGGATCGCGAACGTTATTTGATCCTGCTGTTACGGATCACCGGAGTGCTCATGATGGCGGCGCTGGTGTTTTGTTTTTGCCCGTTCGCCTGGATGAACTCGATTCATCAAATGATGGGAATGGGAGAGCTGGCTGACACGCCGATCCTGCGGTACCTGACCCGATCGCTTTCCGGGATGTATGCGTATCTGGGGACGATGTTGTTGTTCATTTCATTCGACATACACCGCCATCGGAGTTTTTTGCGGTTTATCGCCGGCGTGGGGATCGTGGCCGGCGTCGGCGTTTTTTTGCTGGATTATTCCGCGGGTCTTCCCGCGCTATGGACGTGGAGCGAAGGACCTTTGACGATTCTTCTGTGTGCGATCATTCTGTATCTGAGTCGATGAACAGACCGTACTCAATCCATTCAATGAAACGATTGTTGTTGCGAAAGGATCGGTTATGCGAAAGATGGTGATGATGGCAATTGGGATTGGAGTTGTGGCCTCAACGGCGGGAGCCGCCGAATTCCGGAAACTGCCCGTGGGCGAGTTCGTGGACAAGATGAAGGCCGGCTGGATCGGCCAGATGGCCGGCGTGGGCTGGGGCGCGCCGACGGAATTTCACTGGCAGGGCAAGATCGGCCCGGCCCATGAGATGCCGCAATGGAAACCGGAAATGATCAACCAGTTCGGCCAGGATGATATCTATGTCGAGATGACGTTCCTGCGAACGCTGGAGTTGTACGGCATGGATGTCTCGATCCGCCAGGCGGGGATCGACTTCGCCAACAGCGGTTATCCGCTGTGGCACGCCAATAAGGCCGGGCGCGACAATCTTCGCAAAGGCATCGCCCCTCCGGATTCGGGCCATCCGAAGTTCAACAGTCACGCCGACGATATCGACTACCAGATCGAGGCGGACTATGCCGGTCTGATCGCGCCGGGTTTGCCGAATGTCGCCATCGAGCTGGGTGAGATTTTCGGGCGGCTGATGAACTACGGCGACGGTCTCTATGGCGGACAGTTCATGGGCGGCATGTATGCCGAAGCGTTTTTCGAGACCGATCGCATCAAGCTCGTCGAAGCGGGCCTCAGGTGCATTCCCGAAAAAAGCCAGTATGCCGAATGCATCCGCGACGTTCTGGCCTGGTACAAGGAAACTCCCGACGACTGGGAATCGTGCTGGCAGAAGATCGAGGACAAGTACCAGAAGAATATGGATTATCGCAAGGCCTCTTGCGACAAGGGCGCTTTCAACATCGACGCCAAGATTAACGGCGCTTATATCGTCGTCGGACTTCTGTACGGCGAAGGCGATCTCGATAAGACCATTATCATTTCCTGTCGATGCGGACAGGATTCGGATTGCAATCCCTCCAGCGCCGCGGGTATTCTGGCGACGACCATCGGGTATTCCAAGCTGCCCGACAAATTCAAGTCGGCCCTGAACCCGCAAACCAAGTTCAGCCATACGCCGTACAATTTCCCCACCCTGATCGGCGTTTGCGAAAAGCTCGTGCGCCAGTCGGTGATCCGTCGCGGCGGCAAGATCGAAAAAGATGCGGCTGGCAATGAAACGTTCGTTCTGCCGATTGAAACGCCAAAGCCCAGCCGGTTTGAACAATGCTGGGAACCCGGGCCAATCGCCAACAGTACGTTCACCGAGGCGGAGAAAAAGCAGATCACGGCCGGAGTCGGCAAGGATATGAAAGAAGCCATCGGCAAGTTCGCTCCCGGCTGGAAAGTCGAGGCCTGCGGCGAGGAGATGGAGCCGGGATTTTATGCCGAGCTGGACGGCCGGAAGAATGTGCTGGTGACGCATCCGCTGGATCAACAGACGGGCTGCGTTCTTTCGAAGAAGGTCGCTGTTCCCGGCGGAAAGAAAGCGATCCTGTCATTGATGGTCGGTCATGATCCGCGCGGCGATTGGGAACTGTTCGTCAAGGCCGACGGCAAGACGCTTTTCCGAATCCCCGTCGGAAAAGAGACGGCCAAGGAGACATGGATGAATGCCGAGGTCGATCTGTCTTCGTTTGGCGGCAAAGAGATCAACCTGCAATTGATCAATCAGCCGACCGGATGGTCATTCGAGGCGGCCCGTTGGGCAAAGATCGCGATCGAAAACAGGTGATGCAGGATACAGGATTCAGGCGATAGGATTTCGATAACGACAAGCAATATCCGCAGATTACGCCGATTGACGCAGATTGAACCTCACGCAAAGACGGAAAAGACGCCAAGAAAATATTTTTGACGCGATTAGCAGGATGAACAGGATTAAGAGGAATTGAACTCGAGCGAGACGCTTGAGCTACTTCCGGGCGGCCGATATGACCGCCCTTATTTTTGGAAATCGGATTACCGGATCGGGATCAACCAAGAACAACGCGGGTGACTTAAGAGCACCTCTAACCCAAGTTACGCAGTTGCGATCCGATATATGGGTTTTTGGTAGCGCCCGGGCCGATTGGGGGCGAAAGTCTTCACTACATTTGCGCAATTTCATCGATGCGGCGAAGCCGTTGCGGTAATGTCAGGCCTAAGCGGTTCAGGATAACCTTCTGGGCCCCGTCCGGAGCGGTTACGCAACGAAGCCGGACGGTCTTGAGGGAGCCGTCTGCCGTTCGTGCGGGCAAGACCACATCGCCGCTCTTGATCTTGGCCAACTCCTGCACCACGGTTCGCGGCGCGTCGCCCAGGCCGGCATATTTCATCCACCCGGCCAGCGTCTTCCACAGCACATAGGCCAGGAAACACACCAGAATGTGGGCTTTCACCCGGTCAACCTTCTGATGCCAGATGGGACGCAGGGAAGTGCTTGGGATAGGTTGGAGGATTTCAGGGAAGAATTGAACCCCTCCCCGTTGTCAAGACCAAAAAGGGCGTTGCATAAGGTGGAAGTT
>CAYLSB010000118.1:0-10315 GCA_964386005.1 uncultured Pirellulales bacterium
GACCTATCAGTTACAACACGGCCACCGTCCTCCCTGTGGCGACACCGGCGATTATCCGCTCATGCAACAACCCCGACACCCGCTACGGAATTCCTCAGGAATAACATAACCACCGGGCAACACGGGAATACCGGACGGCAGTGCCATTCGGGTCAGACCCCTTTTTTGACAGACCCCTTTTTGTATTCTATCGCCCTTTCAGGGCTTGACTTGTTGGGGCGCATTGGATTCCCGCTGTGGGCTTAGGATCTGTCGCCCCGAGGGGCTTTCGGAATGGCAAACGATCATCCACCTCACGATGTTCGGTGGCTGGCACCCCGTCGGACCTGTAGGACGGGGCGGACGAGGAAAATCAAAAATAAAAATCAAAGAGCAAAGATGAGGAATCCCGCTGCGCGGGATGAAATGGGGCGGTTCGCGAACCGCCCTTACACAAAATCAAGACGGTTGTGCTACGTCTAACGGACCCGACGGAGCGGGTCCCTCCACAACACAACCGGGACGGTTGTGCTACAACAATAATCCCCAAATAAATTTGGGGGCTTCCACGTTTTCGTCGGAAGAACACGTCAAAAAAGGGGTCAAACCCTCAACCGCATTAAAGGGTTCGACCCCTGTTTTTGTTGGCGGGAAGGAGAAAAGGGCGGAGGCCGTTCGCTTTTTTGTTGTCGCACAATCCAAAGGGCACACGCCGTGTGCCCCTGCATCATCCACATGGCGTTGCTCGGGGGTTGCCACCCAATGGAGGCATCCTATCGTAAAACGGGGTCAGACACCCGAACCGATTTAAGGTGTCAGACACCTTTTTTGTCCCTTTTTTGTCCAGATGCCTGTTTTTGAAACCGCGGGCACAGGGATTGCGCGGCATCGCAGGAGTTGGGATTTGCATTCCGCGGTGATGGGGATATGATATCCGGCTGAGGTTGTATCATTATTACGGATACCGGGTATCACAATGGAAAACGATCAAACGTGGATGTCCTGCGGATGGCGGTTTTGGGTTCGGGCGGCCGTGTTGCTGTCTCTCCTGGGCGGACAAGGCGATTGCTTTGTTGTCAACGGGGAAAACGCGGTTGAGACGGAGGAACCGCTGACGATCCCGGCGGGATTGGAGTATATTCATCACCGAACGGGCAATGAGCCGTGGTCGATTCATGTGATTCGGATTGATCGGCGACCTCATCGCTATGATTTTGTGAGTACGCTTTCGGATGAACATATCTTCGGATTAAAAACGCTGCCACAACAGGTCAAGGCACTGGGCGACCGTTACGGGAAGGCGTGGGCGGCGGTGAACGGGGATTTTTTCATCATCCGGCCGGATCTCTATCAGGGCGATCCACAGGGTTTGCAGATTTGCCGGGGACAATTGGTCAGCACGCCCAAGGGGACAAGCTTTTGGATCGACCGCGAGGGACGGCCTCATATTGAGGAAGTGATATCGCGGTTTCGCGCGGTATTCGCGGATGGATCGGACGTTCGATTTTTGCTGAACGAGACACGGCCGAGCGATGGAGCGGTACTCTATACACCGGCGATTGGACCCTCGACGCGGACATCCGGCGGCGTTGAATACGAGCTGGAGCCGCTGGAAAAAGACACGGTGATCCGCGCCGGGGCAACCATCAAGGCCAAGGTGATCAACGTTCATCAAGAGGGGAACCGCGCGCTTCGTCCGGGATCGATGATTCTATCCGTCGGGTCAACAACCGATGAGCGATTGCGAACACACGCCGTAAACGAAACGGTAACTTTGAATCTGGACACGTCGCCGGGACTTGACGGAGTGCAGACGGCGATCGGGGGCGGACCGGTATTGATCCGCGAAGGCAAGCTCAACGAATGGAAGGGCCAGCAGCCGCGGCACCCGCGAACGGCGATCGGATTTAACGACGATACGTTTGTGCTACTGGTAGTCGATGGGAGGCAAAAGGGATTGTCGGCAGGAATGACCTTCGGCGAACTGGCGGAATGGATGAAGCGACTGGGCTGCGTCGAGGCGATGAACTTAGACGGCGGAGGATCCTCGACGCTGTGGCTCAACGGAAAAATCATGAACAGCCCTTCGGATGGACAACCTCGACGGATCGCCAACGGAATCGTGGTCGTCGAGAAATCCGGCAATCAGGAGAACCCGCAACCATGAGCGAATCTTCGAAGCGGCAGGCAAGGCAGTTTCTGGATGAAGAAACGGCATTTCGGCTGGGGGAGTTGACGACGGAATCGTTTCATCCGAAGACGCGGAATCTGGGAGAGATTTCGCGCAGGGATCTGCCCGCGGCGGTTCGGATGCTGCTGGATGTGGATCGCGATATTCCGCCGGTGGCGCGAAAAGTCCTGGCGAGCTCGGAATGGCATCGGCTGAGAGAAACGCTGCGCGAGACGATTCGCGCGGGACGAAACATATTCTTTACCGGCTGCGGAGCGACCGGGCGGCTGAGCATTCTTCTGGAGGCGGCGTGGCGGCGATACTGGAAACTGTGGAAGCAGCATCACCCGACGGAAGATGCGCGCGATCGGGAGGATATCGTGTTCAGCGTGATGGCCGGCGGGGATTTCGCCCTGATCCGATCGGTCGAAGGATTCGAGGATTTTTCGGCCTTCGGACGAATACAGATCGGCGAGATGGGCGTCGGGGCGGGCGATACGGTCGTGGCGATTACCGAGGGCGGCGAAACGTCATTCGTTATCGGCACGGCGTGGGAGGGACTGGATGCGGGGGCCAATGTCTTTTTTGTGTATAATAATCCGACGGATGTATTGCGTCGGCATGTACAACGGTCGCGCGAAGTCATCGAGGAATCGCGAATCGTCAAGCTGGACCTGGCGACGGGGCCGATGGCCATCGCGGGATCGACGCGGATGCAGGCGACGACGATCGAACTGCTGATCGTGGCCGCGGCGCTGGAGGCGGCACTGATGGATTATCTCGGTGAAGTCGATGAGGATTCGATGTTTCGCGACGGGCTTCAATGTCGCGATCCGCTGGACTATGCGCGGCGGTTCGAGGATTTGCTGGGACAGATCGATTCGGGGGTCATGGCAAACCGGCTGGCGGCGTGGATCGAACTGGAGCGAGATCTGTACCGGGGGCAGGGATTGGTGACCTATCTGGCGGATGAGTATCTGCTGGATGTTCTGACGGACACGACGGAACGGTCGCCGACGTTTATGATCCCTCCGTTTCGGGCATCGGATGACACGTTGTCGCCGAGGTCGTGGGCGTTCGTGAAAAATCCGCGGTATGCGACCGAAGAGAGCTGGTCACAGATGCTGCAGAGGCGGCCGCGGGGATTGAACTGGACGCAAACCGATTATCGGCAAATCGGCGCGCCGGACAAAATCGCGGCCAATCCGCCGAAATTGGATAACGAAAGGATTCACCGGTTCGCAATCGGCAACGAAGCGGATGCGTCGCGGACGGATGCGTTTGATTCGGCGCTGATCGGCATCGCCGCAGGTCCCAATGATCGACACTGGATCAACTGGATCACCGAGCCGGTTTATCGAGCGTGGAAACGCCGGATTGTGATCGATCTCGGCGGTAAAGATGCGCGGGCGGGAGATAGGTCGGTTTGGGGATTGGGCCTTGACGTGCCTTCCGGTGGACTGGAATTGTGGCGACACCTGGCGATAAAGGTGGTGCTGAACACCGTATCGACGATCACAATGGCCGCTCTGGGGCGTATCGAAGGCAACGCGATGACATGGGTATCCCCGAGCAACAAGAAGCTGATCGACCGGGGGACACGGCTGATCGCCGGCCAGACGGGATGCGATTACGAGTCGGCCTGTTACGCTCTCTTCGAGGCGATTGAGGAGGTGGCCGAACGTCAGGGGCGACACGAGGAAGCGCCATCGCCGGTGGTATTGGCGATTGAACGGATACACAAACGTAATATATCCTCCGACGGAAAACGACATGACAAACGGACGTGAAGCGATTCGACGTATTACGGCGGCGATCTGTCTGGGGATCATGATCGGCGCAAGCGGATGCCGGACGGGTACCGATGAAACGGCGCCGCAGATCGTCGGAAGGATACAGCCACAAGCAATCGGCAAGGCGGAAGAGATCATGGACTGGACAAAGCTGGATACCTTCATCGGCGAAGAATTGGTTGCGGGAAAAGTGCCGGGTGCGGTGGTTTGTGTCGGCAAGGGATCGGATACTCTATACCTGAAAGCGTTTGGAAATCGGACCATTGTGCCGGATGAACAACCGATGAAGACGGATACGATTTTCGATCTGGCATCGCTGACCAAACCGCTGGCGACCGCGGGATGTATCCTGATCCTGATGGATCAGGGAAAACTATCGCCGGATGATCCGGCAAGTCGGTGGTTGTCTGAGTTTGATACGGATGAGAAACGCGGCATTTTGATTCAACACCTATTGACGCATACATCCGGTTTGCCGCCGTATCTGGATGCGGGAAAGCTGAAGTCGGAGTTTGGCGAGCCCTGTTCGGATCTCGTAATCGAAGCGATTGGAAAAGCACGGCTGGTATCGCGGCCGGGTGAAGCGTTTCGATACAGTTGCCTGGGCTATATCACGCTGGGGAGAATTGTCGAGATTGTATCGGGAATAACACTGGATCAGTTTGCGGCAGAGACGATCTACCGGCCGCTGGGGATGAAGGATACGCGATATTGTCCCCCGGACCAATGGCGGGATCGAATCGCCGGCACCGAAGGCGGACCGGATGCGGCGGTCAACCGAGTACATGATCCTCTGGCACGGCTCATGGGAGGCGTGTCGGGCAACGCCGGTTTGTTTTCAACGGCGGGCGACCTGGCACGATACTGCGCCATGGTTCTCAACGGCGGAACGTACGACGGGCGGCGAATCTTCAGCGATACGGCCGTACAACGCCTCACGCAACCGCAAGACGCCGGGCGGGCATTCGGTTTCGATGTTTCCAGCGATTATGCATGGCTCAAGGGCACGTTTGCATCGAAGGGCGCTTTTTGCCACAGCGGTTATACGGGGACCTCGATCGTTTGCGATCCGGAGTCAGGCGTATTTATCCTCATCCTGACCAATCGCGTCCATCCGGAGGATCGGGGACAAGTTCGCGGACTTCGCAACCGCGTCGCCGATGAGGTATTCGGCCGATTTACACCCCGCTCGCAATAGAAAGATATCAAGCTGTTTCAACACGAAGCTGTTCTATGGATCATCGCAGGCCTTTCCGTTCCGGGGATCCCTGGTTCTATCGTGTTCCCAGTATCTTTCTTACCGGAGCAGAATCTGTATCGATCCACGCGATATTATCGGCCGTTCGTTCCCGTGGACGCGATCTTTTCAAATTATTTCTAATCCAAGAGGGTTTCGCTTAGGTTGTTCCCCGCCTTACCCGAATAATACCATGGCGCGTACCGCTTGTTTCGATGAATTAACGACAGGGGTTTTTTATGGAATCCGATAGAGGTCAATCCAATCTGCCATGTCCTGACAGGGGCAGTTCCACGCCACGAATTCTGCTGGCAGAGGATGACAAAAGCTGCCAGAAACTGGTCGTATGCATTCTGAAGAAAGCCGGTTATGAGGTCGATGTGGCGGATAATGGAAACCAGGTCATCGAAAAGGTCCGGACGAATTCTTACGACCTGATCCTGATGGATATGCAGATGCCGGGCATGGACGGCCCAACGACAACGAAGACACTCCGACAGATGGGTCTGAAGGATATCCCAATTCTGGCTTTGACGGCCAACGCTTTTACCGAAGACCGGAAACGATGTCTGGAAGCGGGCATGAACGATTTCATCACCAAGCCCGTATCGCCGGCCAAATTGACCGAACAGATCGATAAATATCTGGCTTGTTCAGCGACATCCGCGCAAGACAACAGATAATTTTCGCAACTCATTTTTATGGGGGCAACTTATGGCAATTATTGAGTGGAATTCTAAATTATCCGTAGGCGTGGATGAGATGGATCGTCAGCACCAGAAGCTCGTCAGTTTGCTCAATCAATATCATGATGCGATGAAATCCGGCAAGGCCGACGATGTTATGGCCGGGATTCTTCACCAGCTTGTATCCTATACCCAGACGCATTTTACCGATGAGGAAAAACTTATGGCCCAGCACGGTTATCCCGACCTGGCTGTTCATAAGAAATTCCACTCCGAGCTGATGCGACAGGTCAACGCCTTCATGGAAAAACGGCGTTCGGGTGCGATGATTCCGGGAGTGCAAGTAGCTAATTTTCTGCGGGAATGGCTGTATAACCACATCATCGGCACCGACAAGCTATACGGACAGTTTATCGCGGCCGGTTCCGGCGCTCGTTGATATTCCGGCTCGCAGCATTCTCTTGCATTCCGGGACAGGGTGCGGTACGATTTGCCGCCATGACAAAAATAAAAACCGATCCGAGTCTGACGATACAATCCCTGAAGGCCAAGCACCTTGAGGCCCCGCTGATTTATCCATTTCGTATTTCGTATGGTTCTCATCTGAGTCTGCATAATGTTTTGCTGACTCTTCGCCTTCGCGGAGGAATCGAAGGTTTCGGCGAAGCGGCCATCGCCACGCATATCACCGGAGAGACGGTTGAATCCACGAGCGATTGTCTGCGCGGGCTGGCGCCCTTGCTGCGGGGGCGAAGTGCGGCGGATTATCTGGCGCTATTGGCCTCGTTGTCCGAGCGATTGGCAGATCACCCCGCGGCGCGAACGGCGCTGGAGATGGCGATTCTCGATGCCCTGACGCGGGCGATGAAGATTCCGCTGTGGAAGTTATTCGGGCCGCGTGCCGGAAGGTTGACAACGGATATTACGCTGGTCGTCGCCGATGCCGAACAGACGCGGCGTTCGGTCGAGCAGTTTGTCCGCGATGGTTTCAAGCGATTCAAGATCAAGGTGGGGACCGACCCCGGCGAGGACCTGGAGCGGATTCTGCTGGTCCATCGTGCCGCGCCCGGGGCGGAGATCATGCTCGACGCCAATGAGGGTTTTACCGTTCGGCAGACGCTGGATTTTGTTCGACGCCTGGCTCGCCGGGGCATTCGCCCGATCCTGATCGAGCAGCCCGTGGCTCGCGACGACTGGGAAGGAATGACGGCCGTCACCGCCCGGTCGCCGGTTGCCATCTGCGCCGACGAGAGCATTCGTTCGATCGCCGACGTGGTCCGGGTGATTCGCGGCGGATGTGCACACGCGATCAACATCAAGCTGGTCAAGTTCGGCTTTTTGCAGGCCGTGCAGATGGCGGCGCTGGCCCGGGCCGCGGGATTGAAGCTGATGATCGGGAGCATGGTGGAAACGAATCTGGCCGCCACGGCCGCGGCGCATTTTGCCGCGGGAGTCTGTGGATTCGATTTTGTGGATCTGGATACGCCGTTTTTCGTTCCCGGCCACGCGGAAAAAAATCCGTACCTGGCCCGGAACGGCCGGTACGATGTTGCCAAAGTACCGGCGGGAATCGGGATTACCCCTGCGGAAATGTTTTGATCGTCTTCAGGGGGCTCTAACAAAACGTATGTCGTCATTCCGGCGAAAGCCGGAATCCAGAAACGACCGTTATCGATTTGTATGGTTTTGTTAGAGTTTCTTACTTTTTCCAGTTGGACGAGAGAATTTCGAAATCACTCAGATTGACTTTGCCGTCACCATTTGCGTCGGAGGCGCCAAAATGAGGGACTGGTACGTTCTGCCGAAGGTGGGTGTACCTGTCCCCATTTTGCTGATCATTCTCGCATCCAATTTCCGGAAACGATCGCGAAGTCGGAAAGATCGACCTTGCCGTCGCCGTTGGCATCGGCCGCCCCAATCGTCTCCGGAGTCGCCGTCATCCATCGCTCCGTCAGATACAGCAAATCCTGCAACTCTACTCCGTCGGGACAATTCAAATCTCCACCCAGAGAAAACTCCCAAGCCAATCGCGGGTAATCCACTCCATCGGAACACATCCGCCACACATCTGCCGTGCCATTGGCACTCTCGCCCACAAAATCCCAACCAGTCGAAGTGAATGTTGAAAGCATCTTCATCTCGGCAGTCGTTTTACCAACTCCGCCGTCGCTCTGGTTCTGGCTCGAATTTTGTATGTCCCAGAAACTACCATATACTTGACCGTCATTACGCCCAACTAATCCTCCGGTCGAAATACTGCCATTGACTTTTCCGACACTGTAGCAGAATCGGATCGGACTACGATCATTCCAACCCACCAACCCCCCGACAGGACCATTGATCCCGTTGACGGCACCACTATTATAACAACATAGAATATTGTACGAATAGTTGTGTCCCACTAATCCCCCGATATTCTCGTGGTCCCCCTTCACCGGACCGCTATTAAAACAGGCCGTCATCACGCCGATATAATTGGATCCAATCACCCCGCCAACATTTGCACTTCCAGACACTTCGCCTTTGTTATAACAAGATGTGATCTTGCTGGAATTAAAATATCCAACCAAGCCACCCACATAACCGCCTCCCACGATCCTTCCCGCATTGTAACATGACACAAGGATACTTGTGTTGTCATAACCCGCAATTCCACCCACATAAAGACTACCAATCACCCCTCCGGTATTGAGGCAGGATATGATTTTACCAGCCTTATTGTACCCTACAATCCCACCTGCAAATCGATGATCTCCCCTGACCGGACCGGCATTATTTGAAGAAAGTATGGTTCCAGAATTATTATATCCAACGAGCCCGCCGATATTATCATTCAGGCCGGATATTCCGCCAAAAGAATAACAGAATGCTATTTCGCCATCATTCCATCCGGCAAGTCCCCCGGCATAGTCCGTCGGATAGACGATTTCAGTTAAACTTACGGAAGAATCCAAAGTCCCCGTATTATAACCGATCAGCCCTCCCACATATTTGGGGTTACCGTTGACCTCGCCTGAATTATACGACGACCAGATTGCCCCGCAATTATATCCCGTCAATCCCCCGACATAGCGATCACGTCCGGTAATAGTGCCTGTGCTTCGACAGGATATAATTGTACCACGATTGTATCCGGTTACTCCACCGACAAATCGGTCTCCTACCACGGTAACATCTTCGACATGCAGATTCATAATCTGTCCTTGATCGGCTAGCCGATTGAACAAACCCACTTCCCAACCTCTGGTGCGAGAAATCGAAGCATGGATGAGCTTGTGGTTGTTTCCATCAAACACTCCGGAGAAATAACCCATTTCTCCGATGGGATGAAGTTGTTGGCCCTGTAGATCGAGATCCGTTGTCAACACGATATGCTTGTCTGCGATCTCGGAATACCAGCTTAAAGAGCCAAATTCTTGGGCAGTTGTGATCCGGTAAGGATCCTCTGCGGTTCCGCTTCCGGAAAGGGGTATTGTCGACAAAGGTTCGATAATATGTCCTGGAGTATTTTCCCATGTAAGATGCGGATAATCCAAACCGTCATTGATTACCCAATCGCCATTAATCCAACCAGCATTCGCAAAGATCGATAGAGTTTTCATCTGATCTGTCAGCAATCCTCGCCCTAGAATACTCTCCGTCTGTCCTGAAGCGTTAAGATCCCAAAAAGAGGATTGTACAGACCCCAAGAATAGATTGTCAGTAACATCCCCAACCAATCCTCCGCAAGCGCCTCCGTTGACCCGACCAATACTGTAACTGAATTCCATTATTCCGGAACGATGACTTCCTATCAATCCTCCGACATTATCAATACCGGTAATTGAACCTGTACTATAACAGGAACTAATGAGCCCTTTGTTATAACCAACCAATCCCCCCACATGAGCATATCCGTAAACATCGCAAGTACTATAAGAGCTTATGATGGTTCCCGAATTTTGTCCCACTAAACCGCCAATAAAATTGCCTCCACAGTTGACCACTCCAGTACTGAAACAGGCCATGATTGTGCCGGTATTCCATCCCACCAATCCGCCAATAGACCCCCCTTTTGAGGTAATGTTCAGATCGACCAATCCGAGATTCTTGATAATCGCATTGTTCCCAGTATAACCGAACAATCCGAGATAATTCGTTGAGAGAGTTGTATTGAAGTTCATAGCTCGAATTACATGATTATTTCCATCAAATATTCCGACAAATGTTTTCCCGCTTGGGCTTGACGCGACGGGTATCAAGTCAGAACCGCTCAATTCCAGATCAGCCGTAAGTTTAAAATGTTTATCCCAATCAAGGGATCCGCGGAGAAATTCTTTCCAATCAGTGAGGTTACTGATTTTGTACGGGTCTTCGGCGGTGCCGGAGCCGCCGGAGTAGGTGCCGGCAAGAGAATAAGGATTTGTAACAATATAATATGATCATATCATCAACATTCCGCGGGTCGAAT
>CAYLSB010000119.1:0-10119 GCA_964386005.1 uncultured Pirellulales bacterium
CCCTTTGATGGGGTTGAGGGTCTGACCCCTTTTATGACAGAGGACACACAACCGTTCCGCTTTGCGTAGGGCACACGGCGTGTGCCCTCTAAAAAAGATGTAAATCCAATGGAATTGGGATGAGGAAAACCAGTAGTTTCATCTGAATACCCTTGTTTTATATGTCGAATAATAGGATCGGAAGAAACGGAGATACTGCATTACGATTTTATTGGAATTGGGTATATGCCTTTTGATACACTATATTATGAGACGTATCGTTATGGGTGATGTGCAGTATCACGCGAATGTGAGTAACGAATATCTTGAATAGCCATCCAGGACATACTATGGACATGAGAATGCCGCGTATCTATCGACAAGCAACCCTGATCCTGTTCGGGAGCATACTGATATTGATTGGTTCCGTAAGCTACGGCCAATGGACCGCATACAACGATTGTATTCGCGATTCGGGAGGGGATTGGACCCGGGCCAATGTCACCTCTTGGACGATTCACAACAACGATCCGACGCATAATACGGGTCCATTGAAGAACATTCAAACGGGCGCCGATCTGCCCGTCACCGTGACCTTCACCATGCTCAATGGTCTGGCCGTCAGCTCAGACGGCGGCGCCAATCCCGTCGCCGGAACCGATGCGTATGCCGCATTCCACGAGGACAATACCGTTGCCGACGACTGGATCGTCGATCTCGGCGGCCCCATCATCTATTACGGCCAGCCCGGCTGGTATGTCGATATCACATTCACTGGTCTTAATCCATCCAAAAAATACACATTTATCGGTACCGCTATCCGCGGACAGGATTATCCGCTCCGCGAATCGCTGTTTACCCTCAGCGGCCACAAATCCGCGCAAAACCATTCCAGCCCATGCGTCGTCGCGATCACGCCGACCACGACCACTCTGCTTGCCGGCGGAAATCACCACGACAACACGGGCCTTGTCGTTCGCTGGGATAACATTATCGTTGCAGATTCCGGAAACGGCACCGGCACATTCACCATCCGTGCCGAGGCCTCGCCCAATACGGTACTCAACGAAAACAGCCGGGCGTACCCGTTCGGCGCGTTTATGCTGCAGGAAGCCGGCGATAGCGCCATGGAACCCGCCGGCGATCTCGACGGCGACGACATCGTCTCTCTGTCCGATTTAATGTTACTGGCCCAGGAATGGCTTTCATCCGCGGCCGCGGCCGATCTGGATGGCGATCAGTTCGTTGGCATGAAGGATCTGGCGATCCTGGCCTCCAACTGGCAGAAAAACTGGCAATCCGGATCGCTGAACGTCACATTGTCGCCGCAATCCGCCATCGCGGCCGGAGCAAAATGGCGGGTCGATTCCGGAGATTGGCAAAACACGGGCGCCGTCGTGTCCGGGCTTTCGCCGGGCCAGCATACCGTTTCGTTTACGGCGATTGCGGGATTCATCACGCCCGCCGATCAGACGGCGATGATTCAGGTCAATCAGACGGCCTCAATATCCGCCGCGTATATTCCAGAAACGGGATCCGTACAGGTTACGCTTTCACCGCAGGCGACCGTCGATGCAGGCGCCCAGTGGCGGATCGATCAGGGTGTCTGGCAAACCAGCGGACAAACTCTTTCCGGCATCGCCGTCGGTTCTCATACAATTGAGTTCAGCGCGATCGAGGGATGGAATATCCCATCGTCACAAATCGTAAATATCGTGTATAACCAGAATACCCAACTAATGGGAACCTATCAGCGGCAAACCGGCTCAGTTCAAGTCACATTGGAACCGCAGGCCGCGATCGATAGCGGCGCTCAATGGCGCATCGACGGCGGTACATGGCAAAACAGCGGCGCGATTGTTTCCGATCTTGTGATTGGCGAACATCTCGTCGAGTTCAAGCCGGTATCCGGCTGGGGGACTCCGCAGAATCAAACCGTCGTGATTCAATATAATCAAACAACTTCGACAACCGGAACGTACGCATTGCTTACCGGCACGCTTCAGGTGGCGATCTCGCCGCAAGGCGCGATCAACGCCGGAGCCAAATGGCGCGTCGATGGAGCATCGTGGAACGATAGCGGCTTTACGGCCGTATTGCCCGTAGGATCCCACAGCGTGGAGTTCAACGCGATCGACGGTTGGGATAGTCCGGCCGCGCAGAATGTCACAATCGTCAACGGCCGGCTTTCGCCTTTAACGGGAACGTTCGTGCGACAGACGGGTTCATTGCGCGTCACTCTGTCGCCGACGGCCGCGATTACCGCCGGGGCCCAGTGGAGAGTCGATGGCAGTGCCTGGCAAGACAGCGGAGCTACAGTTGCCAATCTGGTAACAGGATCACATACAGTCGAGTATCAATCGATTGCCGGATGGGAGAAACCAACAACGCAGATAATCCAGATCGTCAATGATCAATTCACGGATGTCACTGGAACCTATCGTCGATTGGAGGGCTCGCTACAGGTCACGATATCTCCGCAGTCCGCCGCCGATGCCGGCGCGCGTTGGCGCGTCGATGGCGGCTCGTGGCAGATCAGCGGAGCGACGGTTACCGTTCTTACAATGGGAGATCATGCGGTCGAGTTCAATACGATCTCCGGCTGGGATACGCCCGCGGCGAAAACGGTCACCATCCTCGACGGCCAGACGACCACGCAAACCGGTGTATTCATCGTGCAACTCGGTTCCGTTCAAGTATCCATCTCTCCGCAGGGCGCGATCGATGCCGGCGCGCGGTGGCGTGTGGATGAAGGAGCGTGGCAGATCAGCGGAGCCGTCGTGTCGGGCCTGACCGTCGGCAATCATTCGATCGAGTATAATTCCATTGACGGCTGGGATACACCGATCGCTCAAACGATTGCCGTGACGAAGGATCAGACGACATCCGTCGCAGGGACATATATTCAGCAGATCGGTTCATTACAAGTAACGATTCTTCCGGCCGGTGCAATCACGGCCGGGGCGCAGTGGCGCGTCGATAGCGGCGCGTGGAATAACAGCGGAATTACCGTCGGTGGATTATTTGTCGGACAGCACACCGTCGAGTTTAATACGATTACCGGTTACACCAAACCGGGCAATCAACTGGTTGATATTGCCAAAGCTCAGACTGCAATGATCACGGGAACGTACACCCAGCAGACCGGTTCGCTGCAGATTACGCTGTCGCCGCAGGCCGCAATCGACGCCGGCGCGCGATGGCGCGTCGATGGCGGAGCATGGCAGAGCAGCGGCGCGACGGTTTCGGGACTTGCTGTTGGATCTCATGCCGTGGAATATCTTGCTATTACCAATTGGAATAGTCCGGATAATGAGTCCATGGAGATCATTTTCAACCAGACGACAACCCGTACCGCGGCGTATTCCCCGCAGACCGGTTCTTTGTCGGTAACCCTTTCTCCGCAGGAAGCGATCGACGCCGGCGCACAGTGGCGCGTCGGTGGCGGTGCATGGCAAAACAGCGGCGCCGTGGTAACCGGCCTGAGTGTCGGCGATCATTCCGTCGAGTACAAAACAATATCCACATGGGATGCTCCGCAAACGCAAACGGTAACCATCCAGAATAATCAGACCTCATCCATCACCGGCGTATATGTTCGCCAAGTCGGATCGATTCAGGTAACGCTTTCGCCACAGGGCGCAATCGATGGTGGGGCGCAGTGGAGAATTAACGACGGCGCATGGCAGATCAGCGGGGCGACGCTATCCGGTCTGATCATCGGGACCTATACGCTACAGTTCAAGACAGTTGATCTTTGGGTGGCGCCGTCCGATCAGACGGTAACCATCCTCCAGAATCAGACGACCGCTGCTGCGGGAACCTACATTCAGCAGACCGGCTCTTTAACCGTTACTCTTGCGCCGCAGGGTGCGATAGACGCCGGTGCGCAGTGGCGGGTCGATGGCGGCGCGTGGAACAACGGCGGGGCGACGTTGATGAATCTTTCCGTCGGTTCGCATACGGTCGAGTACAAGGACCTGACCGGCTGGACCAAACCAGCCAATGAGACAATAACAGTCGTATATCAACAAACTGCCTCGACAACAGGAACATATATTCGCCAGACCGGTTCGGTGCAGGCGACGCTTTCGCCGCAGGGCGCGATCGACGCGGGCGCGCAGTGGCGCGTTGACGGCGGGACATGGCAAAACAGCGGAGCGACGCTTGCAGGGCTTGAGACCGGCTCACATACGGTCGAGTTCAAATCCGTCACCGGTTACACAACGCCACAATCGCAAACGATCACAGTATCATTCAATCAAACCGCGGCCGTGAGCGGTGTATATGCTCTTCAGACGGGATCGATCCAAACAACCATCACGCCACAGAGTGCGATTGACGCCGGGGCCCAATGGCGGGTTGACGGCGGCGCATGGCAAAACAGCGGATCAATAGTCAGCGGCCTTGCGGTCGGGTCGCACACGGTCGAATTCATCCCGATCACCGGCTGGGACAATCCCGCCAGTCAGAACGTCAATGTCACGTTGAACCAGACGACGCCAACGTCGGGTGCCTACATACGGCATGTCGGTACGCTGCAGATGACGATCAGTCCGCAGGGCGCGATCGATGCCGGAGGCCAATGGCGAATCGTCGGTGATATCTGGCGAGATAGCGGTGCAACGATATCTTCTCTACCGACCGGCTCTTATACGGTCGAATTCAAATCCGTCGCCGGCTGGAATACTCCAATCAATCAAACATTGTCAATATACAAAGGCCAAACAACCACTTCAACGGGAACTTATGTACGCCAGACAGGATCCTTACTGGTCGCATTGTCTCCGTCGGCGGCGGTAACGGCTGGGGCCCAGTGGCGCATCAATGGAGGTGTTTGGCAAAATAGTGGTACGACAATTGGGGGGCTCATTGTTGGATCGCATACAATCGATTTCAAAGCGATAACCGGTTGGGATACCCCTGCGTCGCAATCCGTGACGATCAATAACGAGCAGACAACATCCGCGATCGGCACGTACATTCAACAGGTCGGTTCATTGGCCGTAACACTGACGCCGCAGGGAGCAGTCGATGTCGGCGCTCGGTGGCGCGTCGATGGCGGACCATGGCAGATCAGCGGCGCCATAGTTTCCGGTCTAAGCATCGGTTCCCATCTGGTCGAATTCAATCCGATCACCGGATATGACAGTCCCACCAGCCAGACCATTCAGGTTCAAAACGGTCAGACAACGTCCTTGACGGCCGCATACAGTCTGCATGTCGGTTCGATTCAGGCAACGATCCTTCCGCAGGGAGCCATCGATGCCGGGGCCCTCTGGCGCGCGGATAACGGTCCGTGGTTGACCGGTGGGTACATGCTGACGAATGTCGCTATCGGCTGGCATACGGTGGAGTATCTTCCGATCAGCGGATGGATTACCCCGACGGCGCAGAATATCCTTGTGGAAAAGGATCTGACAACGACCCCATCGGGAACCTATTCGCAACAGCTTCTGCCGCGACTCATTATCAGCGAGTTCATGGCGGATAACAAGGCGACTTTCTCGACGGCCATGACGGCGGGCGGGCCGACAATCTATCCCGACTGGATCGAGATTTACAATCCCACGGAAACATCCGTCAACCTGCAGGGCTGGTCCCTGAAAGACAGTTCCAAACAATGGCCGATTCCTTCGATGCAACTTGAGCCGGGCGATTATCTGCTGGTCTGTGCTACCGATCAGCCGGATTCGTCGTGGCCGGTTCTTGATGTCAACGGTTACTACCATACCAACTTCAGGCTCGACAGCGCCGGCGAGTCTCTGGCTCTTCTGGGTCCGGATGGATCGATCGTCTATGCCTATCCAGCCAAGTATCCTCCCCAACTGGAGGATATCTCATACGGTATTGCACAGTATGTCACTGTACTGTTGGATTCAGCTCATGCCGTTCGATGGCATGTTCCGGTTTCCTCGGATGATTCGCCGAACTGGACGGATGCGGCCTTCGACGACGCAAGCTGGACGGCCTCAAATATGCCGGTCGGTTTCGGCACGAGTTTCGATCCGGGGATGGTCGCATACTATCCGATGAACGAAGGTTCCGGAACGGTCGCGCACGATCCGATCGGCGGCCATGACGGAACGCTTCGAGGCAATGTAACGTGGACGTCGGGGCCGCTCGGCGGCGCGCTGGGAACGGCGCTGAACTTCGCGGGCAATTATGGCGACTATCTCGATATTGGGAATTGGAATCCTTCAGAATTGACGGGGCAGTTGTCTCTGTCTCATTGGCTGTACTGGTCCGGTTCCGGTAACACCTGGCAGGGATCCATCGGCAAGCGCGACACATGGAATCGGAATGACATGATGTGGCAGATCGAGCTTCAGACCAATTCCAGTCCCGCCGGGTATATCACGTTCAAGCGAGAAGGCGATGATCAGGCCTACGGATTCACGATGCCCGTCGGTATCTGGACCCATGTGGCGATGAGTTTCAATGGCACAACCGCGACATTCTATCGAGACGGTCAGGTTGTCGGCGCGGACGAATTTTCGTTTGGGTATGACCCGGCATCGGCGATGACAATTGGCGCCTGCGAAGTTAATGGAGGCAATCCCTGGAAGGGAGCTATCGATGACGTCCGGATTTATAATCGTGCCATTACCGCCGAGGAAGTACAACGTCTGGCGGCGGGCCGGGGATTGAGTAATGCCCTGGAAACCCAGATGAAGGGAATCAACGCTTCCTGCTGGATGCGACAAACTTTCCAGGTTGAAGATCCGACGGTTTTTGACGCCATGACATTGCGAATCCGATATGAAGACGGATTTGTCGCCTACTTGAACGGTCAGAAGGTCGCATCGCGAAATGCTCCGACCGGTTTAGCGTGGAATTCGGCGGCGTTATCCGATCGTCCGGACAATGATTCCGCCGCTTTCGAGGATATTAACCTGACGGATTATCTCGGGGCATTGCAGCCGACACCCGCGGTGAATATTCTGGCCATCCACGGGCTCAACGATCAGGCAACGAATGGGGAATTCCTGATCGAGGCTCAACTGGTTGCCGCTCAGAATCTTGACACGCCGCAATACTTCACCACGCCGACGCCCGGATCGTATAACGTATCCGGCGCGCTCGGTGTCGTTGAAAACGTTGACTTCAGTCACAAGCGGGGATTTTATACATCCGCTTTTCAATTGACGATGGTAACCGACACACCCGACGCGGACATCCGTTACACATTGGATGGCTCAAAACCAACGGCCACATTTGGATCGATATACAGTACGCCGGTGACGATCAGCGGCACTTCAATGGTTCGCGCGGTTGCCGTTAAGCCCGGTTACATCGATTCGAAGGTCAAGACGCATACGTACCTGTTTATCGCCGATGTTCTGCAGCAATCGCCGACAGGCGCGGCACCGTCTCCATCCTGGCCCGCGGCCGGATATTTCAACAGCCAGATCATGGACTATGGTATGGATCCGGACATTGTAACCAACGACAGTCGTTACAACACGTTGGTGGATGATGCTCTTGTGGCTATACCGAGTCTATCGATCGTCACGGATCTGAAGAACCTTTTCGATGCCGGGACAGGAATTTACGTGAACGCCTATCAGGATGGCCGAGCATGGGAACGGCCTACGTCGCTTGAACTGCTTAATCCCGATGGTTCCGATGGTTTCCAGATTGATTGCGGGTTGCGGATCCGCGGAGGATACAGCCGCAGCGGCGATAATCCCAAACATGCTTTCCGGGTGTTCTTCCGAAGTGAATACGGCGAAGGCAAGCTCCACTATCCGTTGTTTGGCGACGAAGGCGCCGATTCATTCGACAAAGTGGATATTCAGACCAGTCAGAATTATTCGTGGAGTTTCGGCGGCGACAGCCAGAACACCATGTGCCGAGAAATTTTCTCGCGCGATACGCAGCGGGAGATGGGCCAGCCCTATACACGCAGCCGCTATTACCACCTGTACATCAACGGCCAGTACTGGGGCATCTATCTGACGCAGGAACGCTGCGAAGCCCGATACGCCGAATCCTATTTGGGTGGAAACAAGGACGATTATGATGTCGTCAAAGTCGAGGCCGGCCCCTATACCATCAACGCCACCGACGGAACGCCGGACAAATGGCAGCAGATCTTTAACGCGATGAGCACGTTTAAGGACGCCGAGCCGTATTTCCGATTCCAGGGACTGAATCCTGACGGCACACGGAATCCGTCCTACGAGCGATTCCTTGATGTGGACAATCTGATCGATTATATGATTTGTACCTTCTATGTCGGAGATTTTGACGGGCCGGTATCCAATTTCCTGAGTAATAACAGCCCGAACAACTTCTACGGAATATACAATCGGGTCAACTCCGATGGTTTCAAATTCTTCCGACACGACGCGGAACATTCGCTGTTCGACAATAATTCCTGGGGCATCGATCGTACGGGACCGTTCCCGGCAGGTTCCACTTTCGAGAAATTCAATCCGCAGTATCTTCATCAGAAGCTGGCGGAAAATCCGGAGTATCGCGTTCGTTTCGGCGATCGTGCTCACAAATATTTCTTTAACGGCGGGGCATTGACTCCGTCGGCCGCGTCGCAGCGTTTTCTTGTTCGGGCCAATCAGATTAACACGGCCATCATCGCCGAATCAGCACGCTGGGGCGACAGTAAAGTATCCTCGCCGCGAAATCGTAACGATCACTGGTTGCCCCAGATCAATTATATCGCCGGGACGTATATGAATAATCGAACCGGGATTGTGCTGAATCAGTTGATCAATAAGGGCTGGTATCCCAATATTGCCGCCCCAACCTTCAATCCGTTCGGCGGATACGTCAATTCAGGTTTTGGTTTATCCATGACCAATCCGGGGGGGGCAGGCAATCTGTATTACACGCTGGACGGAACGGATCCTCGCAAGCTCTCGACCCTATCGACGCCGGGAACGGATATGACGCTGGTTGCGGCAACGGCCTCGAAGAAAATTTTTGTTCCGTCGTCCGCTCCCGTCTCTACACAGGGAACGATTCGCGCGGATTACTGGTTTGGAATCAGCGGAACAGCGGTGAGCGATCTGACATCCCATGCCAATTATCCGGACAATCCCGGACAAACGGATTATCTGACAAAATTCGAAACACCCACCGACTGGAATGACAACTACGGCACGCGGATTTCCGGCTATCTGCATCCGCCGGTAACGGGAAGTTACACGTTCTGGATTGCCAGCGACGACTACGGCGAGCTATGGCTGAGCACCAACGAAACCGCGGCGAATGCGGTCAAGATCGCCAACGTTCCGGGCTGGACGAGTTCGCGGCAATGGACCAAGTACTCCGCACAAAAATCCTCGGCGATCACGCTGACGGCGGGACAACGATATTTTATCTATGCATTGATGAAGGAAGAAGGAGGCGGCGATAATCTCGCCGTCGCATGGCAAGGCCCCGGTATCACCCAGCAGGTGATCGACGGCCAGAATCTTTCGCCGGCGGGCAATCCGTGGATGAATCTCGTCTATGATGATTCGGCATGGACCTCGGGCACGGGGAATGTCGGTTATGAGAACAATCCGGGGGATGCCATCAATTACACGGATCTGATCCACATCAACGTCAAGTCCGCAATGTACAACGTCAATCCTACTTGTTACATCCGTATTCCGTTCACGCCGCCGAATCAGGACTATAGTTCGCTGACGCTCAATGTTCGTTACGATGACGGTTTCATCGCGTACCTCAACGGGGTAGAAGTCAAGCGCGTCAACTTCGCGACGGGTACGGTGCCTCAGTGGGATTCACCGGCCGGCGGCAGTCATGACGACGCGCTGGCGCGGCAGTACGAGTCGTTCGATATCAGCGGATCCATGGACAAACTCAAGAAGGGAACCAACAATGTGTTGGCGATCCAGGGCCTGAATGTCGCCAAGAACAACAGCGATTTCCTGATCGGCGCCGAACTGATCGCGCGTCAGATCAGTCCCGGGGATCCTTCGTCAACGGCAATTCAATACACGGCGCCGATTACGCTGACCAAGAGTACGGCGGTGAAGTCGCGAGTTTTGAATGGGAAATGGAGCGCGATGAACGAGGCGATATTCGCCGTCGGGCCTGTAAAAGAGAGCTTGCGGATCACCGAGCTGATGTATCGATATACCGACCCGAACTGCGAGTTCATCGAGT
>CAYLSB010000120.1:0-9951 GCA_964386005.1 uncultured Pirellulales bacterium
TGCACAAATTGTCCTATGTTACCATTTTCAATCTACTATTTTCTATTTTCAATTTAGATAAATCGGTACGCACAAATGGTTTATGTATAACATAGATTGTCAGTGGGGTATATCGACGGATAGGCGATTTTTAGGGTATCCGGAAAAAATCTGAGGAAAATTTTTTGAAAAGATAATATAGGGATGCCAATTATTGAATTCATTGTAAATATGGGAAGAATATTGAAGATCGATGTGTAATAATAAGAACAAATATCAAAATCCAGAATCGAGTCGAATGGCGTCAGATCGCGATGGATTATAACCTCATCGAGATCTTGATGTCGATATCAACATTCAGGATTTACATGTATTCGTTGAAAAATGGCTGGCTGCTCCTACTCCCTGATTGAGGGGTTTTGTATCCGGCACAGGCGATATTGGCGCGGAGACAATCCGATCCTTTTCTTAAACAACCGATGGAAATAGTACGCATTGGCGTATCCGACTCGACACGCGACTTCGTTACACCGAAGTGGCGTTGAGCGTAACAGGCTTTTCGCGGCTCCCAATCTCAGATTCTGTTGATAGGCGATCGGCGAGACCCGAAAAGCCCGGATAAAGGTTCGGAACAATTGACGGGCAGACATGTGCGCCATTGAAGTCAAGTCATCGATCCGTATCGGTTCTGAAAAATGTTCTTCAATATACTGTCGGATTTGAGCGATCCGATCGTCCAAGACCGTGTGGAGGGATTCGATCTTTTCGATGCAACAATGGGTGACGATGATTTCAAATACTCTCGCCAGGGTCCGATTGGCATGGAAAGAGGCAAACCCCGACCTGCTTTCAAGATAATCCGTTATTTGAATCATCAGAATCAGCAGTTCATCGGCAACCTCCTTGGGCAACTCTACCTCGGGCATGAGTTGAAGCCTGGCCCCGACGAAAAGCGTCAAAACCTGCTCGAACGGCAAAACCAGAGAGTGTCCCTGGGACGATTCGAATGAAAACGTGAGTTCGGAATATATGCTTGTGCCTCGATCCGTGACAAAATCATGCGATTCCCCAGGAGAAATAATTACAAATGTCCCCGGTCGGGTAAGCCGTTTCCGGCCGCATCGTGAGTAGTGGCCTGTTGAATGCGTATAGAGAACTGTGTGGAAAAGATCGTGTGTATGTTCGCCAAAGGTTTCGATTTTTCCGACCGGACGGTCTTGGTCCACGGCCGTATGATGGAAGACGGGAAAATACGCCTTGTGGTCCTGATGCACCACCAGAACCTGAGGATGGGTCATATCCTGTTGGGTTCGAATATATCTGTACATGGCACTATTGAGCAATAAATGTACAATATCGTGCATTTTTACGGAATCTACAGGCATTATAGTATAATGAGTTGGTAAAAGCAAGAGACATTTCAACCATGTCTGGTTATCGTATGAATGCTGTTCAATGGGATAAATTGACGCAAATTGTTGAGGGGAAGGAAGTTACACCGCTTCCCGTGGCTTTTATCATCGATAGTCCATGGCTTCCCGGCTGGTATGGGGTTTCAGCCCTGGACTATTATACAAGCGAGGAGATCTGGTTTGATGCGAACCTTAAAGCGATACAATCTTTCCCTGACGTGATCTTCCTGCCCGGCTTCTGGGCCGAGTACGGGATGTGTACGGAGACGTCGGCGTTTGGGTGTAAGTGTGTTTGGAGAGAGGACTGCCTGGCCTATCCGGAAAAAGCCATCTATGATGTGTCTCAGATCGATCACTTGAAAATCCCGAATGTCCGGACGGATGGCCTTTTGCCGTTTGTGATTCAGCGTCTGAGGCGAAAACGAGACCTCATCGAGCGCAACGGACACCTGCTGAAATTCGCCGTGGCGCGAGGGCCTTTGAATATCTGTGCGTTTATTCTGGGAACGACCGAGTTTCTGACTGCGCTGCGAACCGAGTCCGGGCGGTGCCATCAGTTATTGAATCTTGTCAGCGATTTCCTGATCCAGTGGATTGCCTTTCAGAAAGAGTGCTTTTCCAGCATGGAAGGAATCCTGTTGCTGGACGACATTATGGGATTTCTCGGAGAGTCCGATTACCGGGAATTTGTCGTCCCGTATTATCAAAAAATCTTTCGTCATTTCGGCGCACCGATCAATTTTTTGCACAATGACGCATCGGGATTGATCACGGCCAAATATCTCAAGGCCATGTCGGTCCATCTGTACAATTTCAGTTCGGACCATGGCCTGGATGAAATGCGGGAGCTGGCGGGCAATGAAATCACGTTGTTAGGCAATCTCCCTCCCCGCGATGTGTTGGCCGATGGCACCCCGGAGCAGGTTCGTCAGGCCGTGGAGAGGTCGTTTGGTCGGGTCAAGACCAAGTCACGACTGATCGTATCCTGCGGGGGCGGCGTTCCTCCCGGGGTTACATCCCAAAACATTCAGGCCTGCGTCGAAGCCGCGCGGCGGTATTCCAAAGTGGATTGAGCATAAGGGATATGCCATGAAACCGAAACGGGGGTTTACGCTGATCGAACTGCTGGTGGTCATCGCGATCATCAGCATCTTGCTGGCCATCCTTGTCCCCTCTTTGAATCTGGTCAAGCGGAAAGCCGCATCGTCGGTCTGTTTGATCAACACCAAAAATCTTTCCGCAGGATGGTACATGTACCAGGAAGACAATGCCGGCTATATCATGAGCTCAAATGACAGCGGTGTTGAGGATAATGGGAATTATGTCGGCTGGATCGGAATTCCCCGCGATTCAAACGGAAACCTGCTCGGTATCACACAAGTGAGTCCTCCCGTAACCGCGGAGGATGAAATGCGGGGCATTGAAAAAGGGGTCCTATATGAATATTTAAAATCCGCCAAAGCGTATCACTGTCCCGCCGATACACTTCGCAAAAGCATTTATGACGGAACCACCGTATTTGTATCGTATGGGAATCCGAGATGTTTGTATGGCGATTCCCAAACGGGTCAGGCCCTGTACAATACACAAATAAAACGGTTTCATGAAATTTCCTCTCCCGGACAGCGTTATGTTTTTGTGGAGTCGGCCGAAACGAGAAACTGGAACTCAAGCCATCATTTTGTCATGGGAGCTCCGGAATATACGGGACAAACGGAATGGGGTTGGTGGGGTCCGATGGCGGTCAATCACGGCGACAGCAGCATTTTGGGATTTTGCGATGGTCATTCAGAAATTCGAAAGTGGCGGAATTCCTTTACCAAGGAACGCGTGGATAAATTGATTACACAGGGTGTGACAAACTATGGAATTGAATATCCCCCTCCGGACCAGCGGGAAGATATTCAATATATGGCGATGTCCTGGCCCTATCGTTACAGGAAATAAAAGAGATCCTTGGCGATCTCTCATGCATTCGGAGACTATGGAAAGGATATGTAGATGCACAAGACGATTGGCGTGTGACGTATGCAGCGACATGTCGATTGAGAGCGTAGAGTCGCGGCATATCCATGAAGAACATTTTATTGATTGGAGGTGGTACCATGAACAGAGGAATGATGTTGGTAATTGTGATGTTTTTGCTCATGGGATTGCCCGCTGTTCAGGCGGCGGTCCTACAGGTGGATTTTAACTCGAATCAGGATGGCGGAGGCGATTCAACCGCGGCCGGCGATCCCAGTTTGTCGACGGCCAACCATAATCAGGCAGGATGGTCCTCGTATCATGCCAACCATGAGGTGGCGGCCGAATTCAGTACGGCTACGTACGGCGGAATCACCGTGACACCCTCCTGGCCGAATACGACCAGGAATACCGTTCAGCAGTCGATCGACCGCGCTGCGGGGAATGATGCCACATGGGACAATTCGTTAGGTTTTCTAAACCTCGTTACGGACTGGATCGGCACCGATACACGGACGGCGGAGGGGGGAAACGGCGACTGGGACGGCACGACGGGGACCCCCACATATTTCGATCTGAGAATCGGTGGCCTGGCCGTGGGCAGCTATACGTGGACATCGTTTCATCATGACACTGAAAATGTGCATGGTCCGTTCGCCGTCTGGATTTCCACCGATGGCGGCGCCACGTACAAGCAACTTGCCGACGGTGTAATGACCGACGGAACCGAAGGCGGCACACCGGAGTCGCCCGCGCGAGAACGTGGTCCTGATCCGTACGCGCTGCCCTCGACGTATAGAACCACATTTTCCGCAAGCGGCATGGATGACGTCGTCATGCGTTTTGCGCCTTATTCCGCTGTCAATACGCACAGAAGGATTTGGGGCATGAATGGCTTTGTGATCGATTATATCCGCACGGCGAATACACCCGATCCGGAGGTGGGCGAAACCGGTGTAGCACTGGATCTGTCCGATCGCACCAGAGTCCCCGGCCATTTGTCCTGGCTGCCGCCGACCAATCCGGAGATCACGGAAATTGTCGGTTATGATCTTTATGTGGATCCCAATGAGGCCAAGGTTGCCAATCGAGACAGTAGTTGCTGGATTGCGGAAAAAAACCTGGCCAGCACGGTTACACAATACAATCCGCCGGCGGACTTTGATTGGTTCCAGACGTACTATTGGGTGGTTGATGTCCACTACATTGTGGATCCGAATGCATTTACAGCCGAGATCTCTCCTCCCTGGTACTTTCGAGCGATTGGCGCCGGACCGGTTGTCCATGCCGGCAGGGATCTTGTCACGGCGCTAAGCCTTATGCCGGCGAAGCTGGCGGGAACTGTGACGGATGCGACAAACGATGTAACCGATGTGGCATGGGAAGTGGTGAAATATCCCGGCGATCCGAATCCCTATGTCGCGCAGATGATCGATCGCGGCGGGGATGATGGTTCCGCCGATCCCGATTTTCTGCGGGACTGGATCGGAACGGATACCCGTCCGCCTGCGGTGGGGGATCCCTTTGTCATGACGCTCAGCGGACTTCCGGCCGGTACGTACAGCTGGACTTCGGCTCATCACGATCCCCAGGATCAGACAGGGCTTTTCGACGTGGCAATTCAGGATGCCACCGGTCTGACGATCACGACGGATATCGATATCACCAATCAAGCTCTGGCGGATCCGAATGCCTACACGAGATTCATGACCACGATTGTATCCGACGGCTCAGATGTGATTTTCGTTTTTGATAAGCAGCCGTATGGTACGGACAACTCTTCTTCCTTCTTCTTAATGAATGGTTTAGTATTGGAAGGCGAGGGCGATCCATTACAGATCGATTTCGGGCAACCCACTACACCCGTGATGGCCGGCTATCAGGCCTATACGGCTTCTCATGAGGTCTTGGACACCTTTACGCCGCAGAGCTTTAATGCCTTCGGGACTACAGTGACCCTCAGTGTAGCATGGGGCCCCAAGGCGGCCGGATGGGCCAACGCCAGTGTAACAAAGACCAATACCGATTTGTACGCTCCGACAGCGGACTTTACCGCGGACTATGCGGGGACCTATGAAGTACAATTGACCGCGACCGATTCGGAGAACAATGTGACAACAGGCACGCTGCAAATCTCCGTCGCTGAAGACGCCTGCGCGGCAGCCCAAAATGCGCCGGGCTGGACGGGCTTTAATCTTTACGACACCGATCAGGATTGCGATGTGGACCTTGCGGATTTCGCGAGCTTTGCCGCGCAATGGCTGGACGATAGAAATCTGACCGGCCAGGTTACGAATCCGTAATCGCGTGTTTCACAAGTAAGGAATTGCATCGGGGAAGGTGAGAAGTTCGCTTCTCACCTTCTCAGGATGCGATGCAAGGGGCAAGAGTGCGGAGCATCGAGCGGATCCTTTCCGGTCTTCACCGTATTCTACGGCAACAAGATTCACTGTGATTGAAGATGAAAGAGAAACCAAATCAACTTTTTTGGGCGCTTGTTTATCTTTTGATCGGCGTTTCGATTACATCCGCCGCAATTTTCAAACTGGATGTGAACGATAAAGATTCCAACACTCCTGCCGAGACCGAAGCGGGATTCACTCCGATTGTCATGGGCTCGGATAATCAGACAGCCAAAGCGACCGTCGAAGGGGTAACCGTCACGATTATCAGTGACACGAATGCGACCAACGAACGGAGACGCGCGACTCCCACGGGGATTCCGTATGAGCAGATCTACCGGGACTTTATTTTTGGCCGGACCGATGGCTTACAGGTCACGATGACGGGATTGCAGGCGAATGCGGTGTATCAACTGACGATGTATTCGTTTGACTCGGGCAGTACGGCCAATCCGCCGCGGGAAGCGATATGGACCTCGAATGGATCGTATCTGTTTACGACCTCGTTTCGTGGCGAGGTTCTTCCGACGGGGGCGGACGATTATGCTCATAGCGGTCTGGTGACGGCCGACGAGAACGGACAGATTGTCCTTCAAAGCGCCAAGGGCCCCAATACGCCGGAAGCGGAAACGATTTATTCCTTTATCAATGCCTTGATTCTGGAAAATACAGATCCCTGTTTCAACACGGCGCCCCGGATCCAGGCCCCCGATATCCTGATAGTCAAGGCCAACAAGCCGCTTGTCATCGATGTCAGCGTAACGGATGACGGCAAGCCGTTCGAAGAAGGTTGCGATCCGGCCAATCCGTCGCTTGGCGATCCGTACGGTCTGACCTATCAATGGGTCCAGATCAGCGGCCCGGCCCCCATCACATTCGCTCCTCCGACGGCCGATGTGGAAGACCTTACGGCCGTTTTTACACTGCCGGGAACCTACGAACTGGCATTGCAGGTCACAGACGGCCCTCTTGTCGGAGGAGCCGATGATGCAAAGACCTCCGAACACGTCATCACCATTGATGTTCATACTCCGTTGTACGGCGACCTCAACGGAGATGGATTTGTCGATCTCGAAGACCTCCGCATTTTTGCCGCACAATGGCTTGATACCATCGACTGCTTCATGGAAGAGTACTGCGCCGACCTGGATGTCAGCGGTCACGTTGCGGGAAACGATTTTTCCATGCTCTCGGAAAACTGGCTGATCGAAAACACCAAGGTCATCATCAATGAATTCGTCGCGTCCAATCGGCAGTCGTTCCTTGACGGTGACGGTACCAGTTCCGACTGGATTGAACTCTACAATCCCGACACAAAAGCCATTTCGTTAGCCGGCTGGTATCTAACCGATGATCGCGACCATCTCAGGATGTGGCCTTTTCCGTCCCAAACGATTCTGGGATCCGGAGAATATAAGGTGGTCTTTGCTTCCGACCAGCCCATCGACGACTATATCGATTCCAAGGGGTATATGCATACCAACTTCGCTCTCGAACGAGACGGCGATTACCTGGCTCTTGTGTCACCCGGCGGCCGTATTGTTCACGAGTACCGGCCGAAATATCCCCCGCAAGAGACCGATATTTCGTACGGAATGTGGTATAGCGTTTCTCGTTACTTTTCTTTGCCGACTCCGGGAGCCGCCAACCAACAGGCGTTCCATGGTTTTACATCCAAGACCTCTCACAGTTCAAAGAGAGGATTTTACATTCGGCCGTTCAATCTGCGGATTTTCTGCGATACCCCGGGTGCCGTGATTCGCTATACTCTCGATGGTTCCGAACCCGGCGAACAGAACGGGTTGCTCTACGATCCGAATCTTCCGATCTCCATTTCCACCACAGCCACCGTACGATCAATCGCTTTTACACCCGGATATCGTCCTTCGAACGTGTCAACGCATACCTATATTTTTGCGAACGATGTCGCTTCACAACCCGCAAATCCGCCGGGTTGGCCCTCCGACTGGGGCTACAGTTCCGATGCCGGGGCCACCGTTCCGGCCGACTATGAAATGGATTGGCGCGTCGTCAACAACACGCTTCCCGGTTATTCGGTCCAAGAGGCCTTGCTCGATATCCCCTCGGTTTCGATCTCCATGAAACCGGCCGATTTTATCAGCGACACCGGAGGCATCTATGCCAATCCACTGGATCGCTGGGAACGGAAGTGTTCGGTGGAATATATCCTTCCGGATGGAGCCGACGGTTTTCAGGAAGATTGCACGATCGAAGTCCACGGCAATGCCAGCCGTCGTCCCGCCCGCATGCAAAAACACTCGTTGCGTCTGACATTTACCTCGTTATACGGATCATCAAAGTTGAAATATCCGCTCTTCCCTGAATCGGATATTGACGAATTCAACCAACTTGTTTTGCGCGCCTGCTTTACGGATTCCTGGGGACTCGTCTCGTGGGCTCCGACGCGCTATCGTCCGAATGATTCCATGTATATTCGCGATGCCTGGATGAAAGAAAGTTTCAGCGACATGGGCCAGCCGTCCAGCCACGGTACTTTCGTTCACCTGTACGTCAACGGACTCTATTTTGGTCTGTATAACCTTACGGAACGTCTTGCTCCGGATTTCTTTGCCGACCATTTGGGAGGCAGAGCCGCTGACTGGCAGGTCCATGAAGACTTTGCCACGCCTCCGGTTCGATGGAATACCATGATGACCATCGACCCTTCCACCATTGCCGGTTATACGCAGATTCAAAGCTATCTTGATGTTGAAAACTTCGCCGACTACATCCTGTTGCATCTCTATGCCGACGCTGAAGATTGGCCGCGCGCCAACGGTTATGCCGCCGTCAATACACTCAGCGGCGACGGTCGATTCCGTTTCTTTGTCTGGGATCAGGAAATCATGCTGGACTATCACGGTCGTGCCGCGGCTCGAATCAACGACTCGAGCGGTGTCGGAGCCCTCTTTCAGAAAATGCGGACCAGCGAAGAGTTTCGTTTGCTCTTTGCCGATCGGTTTTACAGGCATTGTTTCAATCATGGCGCCCTGAGTACGGTCGTTTCCCAGAAACGATTCCTGGACCTGGCGAATCGGATCGATAAAGCCATCGTCGCGGAGAGTGCCCGCTGGGGTGATACCCAAATGCGTACACCGTATGGGAATACAATCGATCAACCCAATCCTTTGGATGATTATGATCATCTGCATTATCCTCCCGCGCCTCACGGCCCCGATTTTTATTTCACTCGCGAAGATTCCTGGCTCGTCGAGCGCGACAATGTCATCGACCGTTACATTCCCGCCATCCACGATTCCACGAATCCATTCGCTCTGATAAACATCCTTCGTGCAAATAATCTCTATCCTGATCTGGATCCCCCCTTGTTACAAATCAATGGGAATGTTCAACATGGAGGATATCTATCTTCGTCCGATACGCTGACCATGTTCAATCCGAAAGGCACAGGAACCATCTATTATACGTTCGATGGCAGCGATCCTCGTGTGCCCGCAACATCGTATCCGGCTTCCACCATCGTACTGGTCGCCGAAGCATATCCCAAAAAGATTTGGATTGGAGATCCTCCGGCTCTCGAATGGACCGGCATGAATGAGCCCTTCGATGACTCGGCCTGGACGCACGGAAGTTATATCGAAGGCAAAACCGGCGGCATTGGATACGATACGGACACAGATTACCTTCCCTGGATCAGCTATGATGTGAAGAGTTGGATGCTGAGTACTCCCAATCTGTTCGCTTATATCAGGATTCCCTTCACGGCCAATCTTGCGGATCTGGCCGGCGTATCTTCTCTGACATTACGGATGCGATATGATGACGGTTTCGTCGCCTATCTCAACGGCGATGAAATCGCCAGAAGCTCCGGAATCACCGAAAATCCATGGACCACAATCTCGCATGAAACGATCGGCTTCGATGAATTCCCGATATTTCAACATATCGCCAAAATCAAGAACGGCAATAATACCCTCGCGATTTTTGGTCTGAATAAAACCACCACCAGTACGGACTTCCTGATTTCCGCCGAACTGATCGCTGGAAGGGACGATCAAATGCCGTCGGATGTCGCGCCGACCGCCAGGATATACAATTCCGCGATTCCACTATCTCACAGTACGCCTCTCAAGGCGCGGATTCGCAATGCCGGTACGTGGTCGGCGTTGAGCGAGGCGGTGTATGGGGTGGGTCCGGTCAAGGAGAATCTT
>CAYLSB010000121.1:0-9087 GCA_964386005.1 uncultured Pirellulales bacterium
TGTCGTGGAAGAAAATCAAACCCGAATTCAAAGGCAAAGCCATCGCCTATTATCGCCATTCTGCCGAAGATCGCCAGGAGAACTCCATCCCGATTCAACGGGAACAGGTCCGGGCGTTCGCCAAGGAGCATGGGCTTGAAATTGTCGGGGAATACGAAGACGCTGGAAAATCCGGATTGTCTGCAGAGCGGCGGGACGGCTTTAATCAGATGATGGATCGGGCGACGATGGATCCGGATTTCCAATACATTATCGCTTTGGATGTGAGTCGCTGGGGTCGTTTTCAGGATAATGATCTCTCCAGTTATTACCGAGCCATCTGCAAGAAATACGGTAAAACGGTGGTCTATGCATCAATGGGAATCCCGAAAGAAGACGACCTCTTTCATTCGATAGTCTTGACCTTTGAACAGATTCGGGCGGCAGTTTACAGTCGTGAGTTGAGCGATAAGGTCTTCAAGGGATGCATCAAGATCGCCCAACAGGGTTTTCATGCCGGAGGGATGCCCCCGTATGGCCTGCGGAGGTTGCTGTTAGACGAACGACACCAGCCGGTTCAAGAATTGGAACGGGGGCAGAGAAAGAGCATTCAAAATCAACGGGTTACATTCACCCCCGGTGACCGACAAGAAATTCGTATTATCCGAAGGATATTCAAAGATTTCGTAAAGAATGGTCTGCCCCCTCAGGACATTGCCCTTTCACTCAATCAAGACCAGATCGTCTCTCCTGGCCATAAACAGTGGTCTTCGGATGCCGTTCGATCAATCCTGACCAATGAACTATATATTGGAACCATGGTATACAATAAGACACGGCAGAAGCTTCTCTCCAAGACCAAGAAGAATCCCAAAGAACTGTGGATTCGGACAGAAAATGCGTTTCCACCCCTTGTAGATCGAGGGATCTTCGACGAAGCTCAAGCGATTCTCAAGAAACAACGGGAGGAACAGGATCGGAAGTATTCTGCCCCCGACATGGTATCCCGACTGGCAACGGTGTATAAGAAATACGGTTTGATTTCCGCCCGTCTGATTTCGGTTCGGGAGGACATGCTCTCCCCCGCGGCTTATGTACATCGGTTCCATTCGCTGGGAATGGCTTTTCAGCAGATGTTTCCAGATATCTTGTCCCGGACGATCCAATCGGTCGTAGAAAGGCTACGATCATCGGTATCTACGATTGAAGCCGTCGAGGATTATTATGTTCTCAACGACAACTTCAGCATTCTCATCCAGCCCTCCGTCCCAGTCCCCCTGGGCTATGAAGTCTGTTGGGCATTTCGTCCCGATCCTCGTGCTGAAGTGGATATTACGCTGGGTGTTCTGCTGAATCATATGGAAGACAGTGATATTCTGGGGTATATGGCATTTCCACGGTGGATGGCCGATCCCCACAGTATACGGTTTTTCGGATCGAGCGAAGGAATGCTCGATTTGTATGGTTATTCAAATTTGAGCCTGATTGAATCCCTGCTTTCGTAGGAGGTCTGAATATGAAATTCGACGCAATCCGATCCATGGCAGAACGAAAATATGCCAATATCTCCGTCGAAGAAATCAAGGTGTTGAATTCCCGAAAGAGGGACCGATCGGATTTCGAACACAATATCCGGAGTATCAGAGAGGTGGGACTGCGGAAACCGATTGTCGTCAATGAACGGTATCGCAAGCAAACAGGATTTTATGATCTGGTTTGCGGAGAGGGACGGTTTCTGGCATACAAAGAGTTGAACCGCACTGAAATCCCGGCAGAGGTCATCAATTGTGACCGTAAACAGGCATTGCTCTTTTCCCTGGTAGAAAATATTGCACGCGTGACTCCCGGTACGATGTGGTTTGCCTATGAAGTCAAACGATTGCATGATTCCGGATGTACCTTCGAGCAGATCGGTAAAATTACCGGATACACCGAAACCTATGTTCGGGATTTCGTCCGCTTGGTCGAACAGGGGGAAGAGCGACTGATCAAAGGTGTCGAAGATGGCTTTTTTCCCATGTATTTTGCCATCCAGGTAGCCCAGTCCGACAACTCCACCATCCAGAATCTTTTGATGGATGCCTTCGACAACGGGATCGTCAACAGTAACAACGTTTCCACGGTACGAAAACTCATCGCTTCTCGTTTCGAACACCGGGGTGTCCCTCTGAAATCCAAAGGAAATCATACCCCTGTTCCGATGGTTCCAACGTTGTATACAATGGATCAATTGAAGTCGGACATTTCCGCAGCCACGAAAGAAAAGGAGGCGTTTGTTCGGGAGGCCTCATTCCGCGAGAATCGGTTACTGATGCTTCTGGAAGGATTACGATCCGTATGGACCGATCCCGACTTTGTGAATCTTGTCATGAGCGAGAAAATAGGTCCCATTCCAGCGTTGGCAGGAGAATACCATGTTTGAAAACGAAGAAGTCATGCAGAGAATCTTGTCGATTGACCAGATGATCAGTACCTCAAAAAACAAGGACAATCCTGTCCGAGTGAAATTGTTACACCGTCTGATCGAAACGATCAAAAATGTGGGAATGGTCCAATGGGCGGGTCTTGGGAAAAGCCATGGGCGGTACTTTCTGATCGATGGTGTTTCCTGGCAAAAAGCATGTGAGGAACTGAAACAACCGATCACGCCCAATTTCGTTTTGTGGGAGGAAACGGAATTCTTCTCGTTTCTGGAATCGCTTGTACGGGATCCTGCCGATATCTCATCCCCGTTGGCAGGATGATCAAACCATTCATATTGATTGCGGAGGGTATATCATGGACAATTCGATTTCCGTGGACGGGATGGACATCCCGATTGAAAAGCTGGAGCCGCTCAACCAGCGAAGCATTAATCTCAAGACAAACAGGGGATTCCACAAGATCCTCTCCAGTATCCGCAGTATCGGTTTGATTGAGCCGCTTTGTGTTTTCCGGGAAAATAGTCACTATGTGATTTTGGATGGTTTTCTTCGGTATAAAGCCTGTGAGCAACTGGGGATCAACTCCATCCCCTGCATTGCCTACCCGACCAAAGAAGCCTACACATTCAACCGGATGGTCAATCGCCTGTCGCATTATCAGGAAAGCTGCATGTTACGGAAATCCCTGGAAACCATTGATCATTCCACTATCGAAAAGGTGTTGGGAATCCAATCCCTGAAATACCGTCTGGGAACGGAGATCTATGAACATCTGCATCCCGATGTGATTCGGATGATTGATTCCAACAAAATCAGTCGGAAATGTGCGGCAGAATTGGTCTATGTCAATCCGGACCGACAACTGGAAATCCTGAGGGAGATGAAGAAATGCAATGATTACAGCGTATCTGTAGGTCGGGCTTTGGTCATTAAGACGCCCCCCGAACAACGGAATATCAAGAAAAAGACCAAGAAAACATGGGTCGAGAATCCCGAAAAAAAACAGGAACTGGTCGGAAAGCTGGAAGAAGTCCAAAAACGGCATGATTTCTTTGTTTCCCTCTATCGCCAATACACAACCGATCTTCTCAGGCTATGCATCTATGTGCGAAAACTGATGAACAATCAGAAAATCCGGGAATATCTGGTAACCAAATTCCCTGAACTTTTAAGCCGATTTGACAAGATCGTCTTCGAATGCGATGGCAAGAAAGCCATTTAGAAATTCAGATTCGGCTTTATTAATTTCAGAACACCTACCAAGTTACATGGGATGTTAACAAGAGGATTTTCTTTGGTACTTTTATCCCCCAAAATCCCAGCCCAATAACCTCGTTTTTCACAACGAAAATGAGGTATTTGTGTTTCAACTGTCAATAAGTGGACAGTTCATGCCTGCATCTAAAAGCAGAAATGAGTCAATGTCCAGATTGATTGACCCTCTTAAACAAATCTGGTATCATCACTTTAAGAATGATCATCTCATGATTGAACAAGATAAAAGAGATCTCCATGACCGAAGAAAAAGTATCACACAGATTTCTCGATGAGGCAGGGGATACCACATTCTATGGACAAGGGAAACGACTCATCCTTGGACAACAGGGTGTTTCTATGGTTTTTGGTATTGGGATGGTGAAAATCAACACAGACATTGCAGAGGTTAGAGGTCAGATTCTTGCTCTTCAGAGGCAGGTTCAGAATGACACCTATCTCAATATCATTCCGAGCATCCGCAAGAAAATCAACAAAGGTGGTTTTTTCTTTCATGCTACGGACGATCCACCTGAAGTCAGAGAAGCTATGTATAAATTCATCAAGACTCTGGATTGTTCAATGGAAATGGTTGTTGCCCGGAAAATTCCTGGAATATTTGCCCGAAAGCACAACAACCAGGAAACAGAGTTTTATGCCGACATACTTTCCCATCTGCTTAAAAACAAGATGGTGAGCGGTCATAAATTTGTTCTGCATGTTTCCCGTCGTGCCAATAGCACAAGCAACCGAAATCTACAGAATGCATTAAGCAAAGCTCATGGACGAGCTTCAAGACGACATGCCCAAAACCACTTGACCAGCGAAGTGGTCTTTGATATTCAAACCCATCTGACCGAACCCATCCTGAATGTAGCAGATTATCTGTGTTGGTCCGTTCAGCGTGTTTTTGAACGAGGTGAAACCCGCTATTATGATTTCATTCAAGACAAGATAAGTCTTGTCGTGGATGTCTATGACGAAGCGGGATACAAAGGAAGTCGAAATTACTATCGAAAAAACCACCTGTTAACGGCAGATAATAAAATAAGCCCACCATCACCCTGAGAAGGTTACCCTTCAACGACATGGAGTCGTATTTCAGGTGGAGCAGGCTTATTACATTATATCGTCGAAACAGTGGATAAGAATAGAAATTCTAAAATTCCGATCAAATTATGGTCAGCAAGTTACACTTGATAATGGGAAGCCATTCAAACGTCCCTCTTTGCAGAGTACCGACGGTTTCCACCCCACCCAGACCCATTCCTATCCTCCCGGCGGCAATTTGGCGTCTAGCTCAACTGTGTTTTGAGTATCCTATGAGTGCCCCTTATGTGCCCCCTTTGTTGACATATTGTCTAATTCACCAAATTCGACAAAAACTACGCACCTAAATCCTTATTTTACAAGGGTTTATGAGAGCCATTTTTATGAGCACAGAACTTACAAGCAGGAGGTCATCCGTTCAAGTCGGATACCGCCCAGTCCAAAAACCTCGTTTTCTACAACGAAAATGAGGTTTTTGTGTTTTTATACCCGCCCCAAGTCTTCCACAAATATGTTTCTGCGGCAATTCTGCGTCTGGGAGCTTTGTATTCTGTGTGTACTGTGAGTGTACTCCCTGTGTACTGGGCGGGGAGATTTGAGCATTCGAGTTCCACCAAACTCCATCCACCTTTTGCTTATTCTGAGTGTGCTGTGTCGTGATTCAGAATATTTCCGGATTGAATTATGACCTCGAATTTTCGTAACATAAATAGGGTTTATCGAATCTCTTGAGCAGGGAAGAAATCTATTCAGGAGTTCCGCCCATGAAGCACCAAATATGCTTCTTAGCCTTCGTTGCCGCTATAGCCGGATCGTTGATTCTACCTCCTGTCTTTGCCGGAACCTATTCCGGTGGCTTGGGCACCGCAGATGATCCCTTTCGAATCGGCACTACCGCCGACTGGGAGGAACTGGCAGAAAACAGCATTGACTGGAGCCAACACTTTATCCTGACGGCTGATATCGATCTGGCCGAGATTTCTGTCACCCCTCTAAGGTCCTTTTCGGGCGTCCTCGATGGTCAGAACCATTGTATCTCGAATATATTCATTGATCGTCCTTTCGAAAACAGGGTCGGTTTGATTGCCGAACTGACCGCCTCCGGACAACTCCGGAATTTATATCTGACCAACGCCGAGATTCAGGGGCGTCAAGAAATCGGCAGTCTGGTGGGATCGAACCAAGGTACCCTTCTCAACTGTCATTCCGCTGGCGATATCTCCGGGTCGACTTATGTCGGTGGTCTTGTCGGTCGTAACGATTGGGGGACGATCAAGGACTGTGTTTCAGATTCGATAACGAACGGTGGCAGTTACATCGGCGGATTAGTCGGACTTACCTCTGGCACGATTTCCTCTTGTTACTGTACCGGAACAGTGTCCGGAATTGAGTATGTTGGGGGCCTGAGTGGTTCAAGTTACCAATGCACGATCACGAATTCTTATGTATCAAGCGAGGTCAGTGGTGATTCGTATGTCGGCGGATTGGTGGGGGAAAATGTTTACGGTACTATTGTGGCCTGTTTTGCCACCGATTCTGTCATCGGCTATGGGCATATTATCGGCGGTCTTTGCGGAGGGAATATTGGTTTAATCATGGGCTGCTATTCAACGGGTACTGTGATCGGTGGGTATGAGGTCGGCGGCTTGGTCGGAGACAATTTCTGGAGCTTAATCAGTCAATCTTATGCCACTGGGGATGTAAACGGAGAAAAGTATATTGGCGGTCTGTGCGGCTTCAATGATTGCGGTACGATAAGTGAATGCTCCGCAACGGGTGCCGTCAGTGGAACCAGCGATGTTGGCGGCCTATGTGGATACAACTATGGGGACGAGTTTACAACTGCCATCATCAATGGCTGTTACGCCTCCGGTTCCGTCGTCGGTTACGATAGATTCATCGGCGGTCTGTGCGGAGGGAATGCTTTGGGCTCAATCGTTGACTGTCACTCAACGGGTTCTGTAACCGGCGGAGATTATACTCTTTGTTTGGGCGGCCTTTGCGGTGGTAATCCGAGCGGAGTAATCCGTAACTGTTTTTCCACCGGCGAAGTTTCGGCAAATGCTTCGTCTGAACTCGGAGGCCTGTGTGGGTATAATGAAAGTGGAATTCATGGTTGCTATTCTACAGGATCTGTGAATGGTGGATATAGTTCGTCTTACCTTGGCGGCCTGTGTGGAATCAATCGCGACGAGGGCGGAATCACCGACTGTTATACCAAGGCTACAGTGACCGGCGGGGAAAAGGCACAATATATCGGCGGACTTTGTGGGTACAATGAATGCGGTATAATTCGTAATTGTTATGCAACCGGAACTGTTAATGGGGGAGAAGATTCTTCTCATCTTGGAGGCCTGTTCGGTGGAGATGACGGTAGTATGATCAGCGGCTGTTTTTGGGACATAGAGATTTGTGAGACAGATAGTTGCTGTGGGACAGGCCTACCCACAATTGAAATGAAGACCCTTTCGACTTTCACCGATGCCACTTGGGATTTTGTCGGTGAATCCACCAACGGCACAGCCGATATCTGGCGAATGTGTTCCAATGGCATGGATTATCCTCGCTTATCGTGGGAGTTTTCCCAAGGAGGAGATTTCGATTGCCCTGATGGTGTGGCCTTGGATGACCTTCTATACCTTGCCTCTCGGTGGCTGGCATCATCGCCGGAAACAGCCGGTACTGCGGATATGACGGGGAATGGTACGGTGAATCTGGAAGATTTTTCCGTGTTTGCGGAACAGTGGCCGAAGGAAAACCGATTGCCCGAAGATTTGGTCATCATCTCTGCCGGTACCTTCCAGATGGGCAACAGTACAAACGCTGAGGAAGGAAATTCTAATGAATTACCCGTTCACACAGTGACACTGGATTCGTTTGCCATGGGCAAATTCGAGGTCACCAATGAACAGTACTGTGCTTTTCTGAATTCAACATATCCATCCCGACTAAGAGTGGTCGATGGTATTATTCACGCTATCAACGATGTCGAGAATAGTTTCCCCTACTGTAATACCTCTGCTTCCGATTCCAGAAGCCAGATTGCCTTAACAGACAATACCTTCAGCGTTCAGACCAAAGCCGGTCGAGATATATCCAAAGACCCCATGGTCTGTGTAAGCTGGTATGGTTCTGTTGCCTATTGTAACTGGCGAAGTCAGGAGGAAAGCCGGGAAATGTGCTATGATCTCTCAACTTGGACATGTGATATCACCAAGAATGGGTATCGCTTGCCGACCGAAGCGGAGTGGGAATATGCTGCAAGAGGCGGAATTCCAAACAATCGATTCCCTTGGGGAGACACGATCTCCCATAGCTGGGCAAACTATTACAGTTACTGGTCCGAAGGCAAGCCGTATTATCCTTATGATCTGAATCCGACACAAGGCTGGCACCATGCTTGGATCGACGGGATCGAACCTTATACCTCTCCTGTCGGCAGTTTCCCTGCAACTGGGTATGGCTTATTTGACATGGCGGGGAATGTCGTGGAATGGTGCAACGACTGGTATTTGGGCAGCTATTACGGTTCCAGTCCACAAACAAATCCTACTGGACCAGAAACAGGTAGTTGTCCTGTTCTTCGCGGGGGTTGCTGGTCCAGCAAAACCAACTACTGTCGTGTTTCGAGTCGCGGCAACAACGATCCAGTTGACCGGGACAATGCCATCGGCTTTCGTATTGTCCTGAACTTTGAGTAGACCATAGCTGGTTCTGCCGATGCCAACCATGACGGCAAAGTTGACCTATCCGACTTAGCTATCCTATCTCAGAACTGGCTCCAATAATCCTAATTCCCTAGTTTCTGTGTGTACTGTGTGTGTACTTCTGGTGTACTGGGAGGGAGATTGTAGAAAATATGGAACGACCGGCTCAGAGATTGTAAGCCGCGCGTGAATCGGATACACCGTGTCCTTTCGGCAAGGGTGCATGAAATGATTGGTTCTCGCGGGTATCGTTGATCGTGGCCGGCAAGCTTCGCTTGATCGGCGGCCTATGGAAAGGGTCGTCGGGCATGTCGGCGAAACCGATTTTCTGGAGAACCCTGCATGAGAACCAAACCGTCCCCGAAGGTCCCCGGCACCCTTTCCCTTGCCCATCGGCAGTTCGAGCAATGGCGCAATCGGCAACAGGGTCGTAAGCGACTGCCCCCGGAACTCTGGGCCCAAGCTGTGACGCTGGCCCAGACCTATGGACTGAACCGGACCTCCCGGGTCCTGGGTTTGAAGTACGACACGCTCAAACAGCACGTCGAAACAATAGCACCCGAGGCTTCGGATTCGGGAAAGGTTCAGGCGGAGTTCATGGAGCTTCTGCCGCGTCGGATGTCCCCGACGGGTGATCGTCAAGGCCGAACATCTGGACAAGGGGGCCAATCCCC
>CAYLSB010000122.1:0-9029 GCA_964386005.1 uncultured Pirellulales bacterium
TCAAACCAGAAAAAATATTTTTTGGGCTCATTACTGCGTAACTTGGGTTAGATTCTGGAGCGGCTGAAACGTTGGACTCCTGTCGTCGCCTCCGGCTGAGGTGATGGTCAATTCGGTGTGTCGTCGGGGGACAGGGAATTGTCTGCGCCGATCCGACGGAATACACCCCCATTACCCGTTATCATGACCAGAAATATCCCGAAATCCCTTCCTGGAGCGGGCGATGAAATATCCGGGATAGAGTATCGAGAATAAAATTGAGAAAATAATTTAAAAAGATAAAATAGGAAACCTATCAAGGGGAATCGAAATCAGGTTACGGAAAGTAAGAAGGATTCGGAGAAAGTTACAGGAATGAAAGTATTGTATTTTCATCGAAAATTCACTATCGTACTGTAATCCATATCAACACGGCGAAGATGCGGATCAATACAAAACACGAATAGGGAGTACGAATATGATGGACCTAAAACAATTTGAAGTCTGGTTTATTACGGGAAGCCAGCATTTATACGGCCAGGAAACATTAGATCGGGTGAATTCTCACTCCAAGCAGATATCCGAGTATCTTGATCATGCCAAAACGTTACCCTGCAGGGTTGTATTTACGCCCGTGGTGACAACGCCGGATGAGATATTCAAAGTATGCGAGGAGGCCAATCATTCCGCGGGCTGTATTGGCCTGATTGCCTGGATGCATACTTTTTCTCCGGCCAAGATGTGGATATCCGGGTTGAATGCCCTGCGCAAACCCTTCGTTCATTTGCATACCCAGTTCAACCGGGATATTCCCTGGGACGGCATTGATATGGATTTTATGAATCTCAATCAATCCGCCCATGGCGACCGGGAGTTCGGATTTATTTGTACCCGGATGAAAAAGAATCGCAAAGTCATCGTCGGTCACTGGCGGGATGAAGCCGTGCTTGCGGAGCTTGACGTCTGGATGCGCGCCGCTTGTGCGTGGCACGACAGCCAGGGCATGAAGGTATGCCGGTTCGGCGACAACATGCGGCACGTAGCTGTAACCGAGGGCGACAAGGTGGAAGCCCAGATGAAATTCGGGTATTCCGTCAATGGCTACGGCATCGGCGATCTCGTTCAGTATGTCAACCGGATTACGGACGGCCAGATCGATCAGGTCACGCAGGACTATGCAAAACAGTATGAAATCACCAGGGGGAATATCCAAAGCGATTCGATTCGGGAGGCCGCGCGAATCGAGCTTGGAATGCGTGCCTTTTTGGAAGAGGGCGGTTTCAAGGCCTTTACAACGACCTTTGAAGATTTGCATGGTCTCCGGCAACTGCCGGGCCTTGCGGTCCAGCGATTAATGGCCGACGGGTATGGCTTTGGGGCGGAGGGCGACTGGAAAACCGCCGCATTGGTCCGCTGGATGAAGGTAATGTCGGCCGGTTTGCCGGGCGGCACATCGTTTATGGAAGATTATACGTATCACCTGGATCCGAAAAACACCATGGTCTTGGGTGCACACATGCTTGAGGTTTGCTCCTCCATCGCGGAAGGCAAGCCCAAACTGGAGATTCATCCTCTTGGTATCGGCGGCAAGGACGATCCGGCGCGAGTTGTATTCCATGCTCCTTCGGGATCCGGAATCAATGTTACCGTGCTGGATATGGGCAATCGATTTCGAATGGTCGTCAACGATGTTGACGTGGTAAAGCCCCTCAAGGATTTGCCGAAGCTGCCTGTGGCGAGGGTTCTTTGGAAACCTCTGCCCGACATGAGAACCGCCGCGACGGCCTGGATCCTTGCCGGCGGAGCCCATCATACCGGTTTCAGTATGGCGGTTCATTCAAAACACATGGAAGATTTCGCGGACATGGCGGGAATCGAGTTTTTACGAATTGACAAAACCACCGACATCACGAACTTCAAGAACCAGTGCCGGTGGAATGAAATGTACTATGCAGGGATTCGGTAAGCGCCTTCATCGGGAGACGAAAATGAAGCGACGAGAATTTCTGAAGCAATCGGCCGCGGCGGCGATGTTAAGTTGTTTTCCGGCCGCGCTGTCTGCGATTGAGCGCGAAACGACCGCCGTGGCGATGGAGCGTCGGGCACTGGGCAAGACGGGCGAGAAGCTTTCGATCGTGGGATTCGGGGGGTTCATGCTGAATCGCGCTACCACAGAGCAGGCGGGCCAGTGGGTGCGCGAGGCCTTTGAGGCCGGGGTCAATCATTTCGACGTTGCGCCCGAATACGGAACGTCGGAAGAGTTAATGGGTCCCGCGCTGGAGCCATTTCGCAGGAAGGTATTTTTGTCCTGCAAGACCGCCAAACGCCGTCAGGCCGAGGCGACCGCTGAACTGGATCGTTCGCTGAAACGGCTGCGGACGGATCATTTTGACCTGTATCAGCTTCACCATGTTACACGGATGGAAGAGGTCGAGACGATCTTCGGCGATGATGGCGCCATTCAGGCGTTCGAGCAGGCCAGGAAGGACGGTAAGGCGCGTTTCCTGGGCTTTTCGGCGCACTCGGTGGAGGCGGCTTTGGCGCTGATGGACCGGTTCGAATTCGACTCGATCATGTTTCCGGTCAACTATGCCACATGGCACGCGGGCAATTTCGGTCCGCAGGTGCTGGCCAAAGCGCAGGAAAAAAAGATGGGGATTCTGGCGCTGAAGGCGATGGCCAAACGGCCGTGGCCGAAGGAGGCGGACCGTTCAGAGCATCCCAATTGCTGGTATCAGCCGATGACCGATCCCGATGAAGCGCTGATGGGATTGCGCTTTACGTTATCGCATCCGGTAACGACAGCGCTGACGCCGGCCAGCGCGACGTGCCTGAAACTGGCATTGCAGCTTGCGCCGAAATTTGCGCCGCTCAAACCCGATGAAGTCGATGCGATGAAACAAAAGGCATTGGCCACAAGTCCTCTGTTCCGGTATCCGGCGAGGGGGTAGGGCGGGTCGGTACATCGGACGATAAAAGGCAAAAATAGAAATACAAGAGTTATATTAGAAGAAAAACAAATCCTGAAGTTATGTAAAAAAGAAGGGCGGGTTGAAACCCGCCCTTCGAGCGTAATAAGCTGAAAACGAGGCGTTACTTAGGAACGGCGACGCAGCAGAGCCAATCCGCCCATGCCGAGGAAGCAAAGGGTCATCGGCTCGGGAATGCCGTAGAACTGAATTTCGGCGATCTGCATACAGTTGATCGTATCGCTTTTCAGTGTCGGGAACAACAGCTTGTAGGATGCGAAGAAATCGGCGTTATCAACCGCGACCAAATCCCCCAACGTGAAACGATCCGCGGGCAAAACGAGGTCACCGGAATCAATCAGAATCCAATTCTCGGCAAGACCGTCAGAATTGTCGCCGCTGGTGATGGGATCGTTGGTGCCGTAGAGGATCCATGATGTTGGATCGCGTTCCGCGACATCATTGGCGGTGGTAATCTGAAAGCCCTGGACCATTGTCAATCCCGCAGAGGGGGTTACGATAAATCCGGAGTTCTTCTCGCCGAAGTTCAGATACTTTGTATTTGCGGAACCATCGATCAGATTGGCCGGATTCTCGGCGCCCGGGTAGCTGCTGTCCGGACCGGCATGGACGGCCAGGATCAGATTACTCGGGGTCATCACGTTTGTTCCCGAAGCATCGGATGTCTCATAGAACGCCACATCGGCAACCTGCATGGAGTTGGTAGCGGGTGCATTCTTCAGCGTCGGGTACATCATCTTGTAGGAGGAGTACGCGGTGCTGTTGGCGAAGGAAACAACCGGGCCGAGAGTCATTCGGGCATCGGGCAGGGCCACAGTACCAGAGTCGATCAGCGTCCAGTTTTCCGCCAACCCCGTGCTATTGTCGGCACTGACGATGGCATCGTTTGTCCCCCAGAGCATCCAGGTCAACGGATCGCGTGCGACTGCATCGTTGGCCGTGGTCAGAGTGAAGCTCTGTACGGCCGCGGCACCGGCCGCCAGCGTTACGATGAATCCGCTGTTTTCTTTTCCAAAGTTCAGATACTTGGTACTGGGTGTGGAATCCAGTACTTTCGCCGGGGCTTCACCGCCGGGATACGAACTGTTGGAAACTAGCCCATCGGCATCAACGGCGATGATCGCATCGCCCGGCGCAAGAAGCGCATGCGCTCCAAAACTATTGACTGCCAACAACAATACCCCCATAGCCACAACAATCTTCTTTTTCATCACCTTACCTCCGAAATTAATGTTCGTTATGTTTGCACTACCTTGATCCTCATCCGGACAGAAATACCAAATCCCTTCGATACCCGTAGTATCCTATATACTACATTCTATTATTGTAAATGGAATCTTCGGAATTGTCAAGAAAAATATGGTATTTTAGGACGTTTGAAAAGAGGCAATTTGGGTGAAATGACGACCTTGAAGCGAAGAAGATTAATCGAATAGAATTGTGATGTAAGTCATTTATGAGAAAAGATTTATAGTAATTCAGTTTCTTGCCCATCCAAGTTTGATTTTGACCGAATAGCTCCCTGGGAAATGGAAAACGGTATAATTTTTCTGTTGTCCTTGAGGTTGTATGAGATGATATCCGCGTTTCATTTTTCCGGTTCATAACCCCAGTCTGTGCCCGAGTCTGTTCCTGATTGACAGGTCGAAAAGGTGGTTGTATAATGTGGCTTTCTATTCGAAAGGGGAACGAATACTCGTATGCAGGAACTCAAAGAAGAATGCGGGATCTTTGGAATATTCGGAGATCCTGATGCCGTAGAAAAAACGTATTTCGGTTTGCACAGCCTTCAGCATCGAGGGCAGGAATCGGCTGGCATAGCATCCAGCGATGGGGATTTTATCCATTGCCATACAGGCATGGGGCAGGTCGCACGGGTATTCCGGAAGGATAACGGGATCCTCGATAAGCTTCGGAATCCCATCGCGATCGGTCATGTACGATATTCCACGACCGGATCCAGCAACATCGCCAACGCGCAACCGTTTCTGAGCGAATTTTCGCGGGGACAGGTTGCCGTGGCCCACAATGGAAACATCATTAACGCGTCGGTTTTCCGCGATGAATACGAAGCGTACGGGGCGATCTTCAAATCGACCAACGACACGGAGATCATCGTTCATTTGCTGGCCAAACCGACGCACCAGAGCAAGCCCGATCCTCTGGGGCATGTACTTAATCATCTTCAAGGCGCCTATTCGCTGTTGTTTCTGTTTCCCGATCGGATCGAGGTCGCCCGTGATCCCTTCGGCATCCGTCCGTTGTGCATCGGCCGAACCGACAAGGGGGCCTGGGTGGCGGCCAGCGAATCGTGCGCGTTCGACGCGATCGGGGCGGAATACATCCGCGAAGTCGCGCCGGGAGAAATCGTTACCTTCGATAAGGGCGGGATGCGGAGCCGGTACTTTGTCCAACCCGGGACGGTGAAACCCGCTCACTGCGTTTTCGAGCATGTTTATTTTGCCAAGCAGAGCAGCATTGTCTTCGGCGAGAACGTTCATGCCGTACGGGTTCGCTGCGGCGCACAACTGGCCAGGGAACATCCCGTGGATGCCGATATTGTCATTCCGGTTCCCGATTCGGGTACCTCCGCGGCGATCGGATATTCCCGCGAAAGCGGCATCCCTTTCGATATGGGATTTGTCCGCAGCCATTACGTCGGTCGGACTTTCCTTTCGCCGTCGCAATCGCTTCGGGATCTCGGTGTCCGGATGAAGTTGGCGTTGATCCGCGACGTGGTCAAGGGTAAACGCGTCATCGTCACCGACGATTCGATAGTTCGCGGCACGACGACACGGGGCAAGATCAACTCTATCCTTGCGGCCGGCGCCAAGGAGGTCCACATGCGCGTCGCATGTCCGCCGGTCTGCTGCCCCTGTTTTTACGGCGTGGATTTTCCGACCAAGGAGGAACTGATCGCGCACGGCCGTACCGTCGAAGAGATTCGTCAGTACTTACAGGTAAAATCCCTCGGATATATCTCCATGGAAGGATTGTTGTCCTGCCTTTCGCTTCCGGCCGATCATTACTGCACGGCCTGCTGGTCGGGGAAGTATCCCGTTCAGGTCGATATGATGCTGAACAAATTCATGATGGAACGCCATCAGATGCAACTGTTTAACACGGCCGAGCTTTAATATGTCCAAAACCGATTACGTCACGTACGAACAATCCGGCGTCAGCATCGACGCCAACGACCGCATGGTCGAACGGATCACCCACTCGCTCAAATCCACTCACGGTCCGCGGGTGATCAATCTGCCCAATGGGTTCGCGGGTTTGCTGCGGCTGGATTACAACGAAAAGCTGTTTCAGCGCAACTACAAACAGCCCGTGCTGGTCGCCTCGACCGACGGTGTGGGCACGAAGATCAAGGTGGCGCAGCTCGCCGGGAAATACGATTGCATCGGCATCGACCTGGTGGCGATGAGCGTCAACGACGTGCTAGTTATCGGGGCCGAGCCGCTTTTGTTCCTCGATTATCTCGCCATTCACAAGCTGGTGCCCGAGGAGATCGCGCAAATGGTCGAGGCGGTGGCCCAGGGTTGCCGACAGGCGGATTGCGCCCTGTTGGGCGGCGAAACGGCCGAGATGCCGGATATCTACCCCGAAGGCGAATACGACATGGCGGGATTTGCCGTCGGCATCGTCGATCGGCCGCGAATCCTGGATGGTTCGGCGGTGCGGCGCGGCGATGTGGTGTTGGGCCTTGCCTCCAGCGGAATCCACAGCAACGGTTTCGCCCTCGTGCGGCGGGTTATCTTTCAGCAGCTCGGCCTGAAGATCACCGATACGATCGACGAACTCGGCGGCATTACGGTCGAGAAGGCGTTACTGGTTCCCACGCGGCTTTATGTGCGATCGATCGTCAAACTGCTCGGTCAGTACAAGGTCAAGAAGGTGGTTCACGCCATGGCGCACATCACGGGCGGGGGATTGATCGGCAATGTCCCGCGCGTCGTGCCGAAAGACTGCAACGTGGTGATCAGCAAATCCGCGTGGCCGGTTCCGCCGATTTTTCAGTTCCTGCAGAAACACGGGCCGGTGGAAGAAGATGAGATGTTCCGGGTATTTAATATGGGAATTGGTTACGTGCTCGTAGTCGCGCCCGACTTCGCCGACGCCATCGAAGACAAGCTGGCCCGCTACGGCGAAACGGTCTATCGCCTCGGCAAAATCACGCCCGGCAGCGGCAAGGTGGTACTGAAGGATTGAAGGACGGGTGAAGATATTGTGTCATGCCGGCGAAGGCGGGAATCCGATAGCACCCCAAATGTATGATCGTGAGGTGGAACATGAGGCCGACGAATTCTCTTTCTCGTCGTTCGTTTATGAAACTTCTTGGTCTTTCCGCCGCTTCGGCGATTTTGCCCTCGTCCGTTTGGGCCGTAGAATCCGACAAAAAACCCAACATCGTTCTGATCTATGCCGACGATCTCGGTTATGGCGATGTGGGATGCTATGGCGCGACCAAGGTGGCGACGCCGAATATCGACCGGCTGGCCGCCGAGGGGATCCGATTTACGAACGCTCATTCGGCGGCCGCAACGTGTACTCCATCGCGCTATGCGCTATTAACCGGCGAATATGCCTGGCGCAGGAAGGGCACCGGCGTATTGCCCGGCGACGCGCGAATGATCATCCAGCCCGGCCGTACGACGCTTCCGGGGATTTTGCGGAAGGCGGGCTACGTAACCGGTGTCGTCGGTAAGTGGCATCTGGGTCTTGGCGCGGGCGAGCTCGACTGGAACGGCGACATCGCGCCGGGGCCGCTGGATATCGGCTTCGATTATTCATTTATCATCCCCGCGACCGGCGACCGCGTGCCATGCGTCTATGTGGAGAATCGCCGCGTCGTCGGGCTTGATCCCGCCGATCCGATTCACGTTAGTTACAACAAGCCCCTTGGCGACGAACCCACCGGCAGGGATCATCCGGAACTCTTAAAAATGCATCCCAGCCACGGCCACGATATGACGATTGTCAACGGTATCAGCCGCATCGGATATATGACCGGCGGCAAGTCGGCGCGATGGGTGGACGAGGACATGGCCGATACGATCACGGCAAGGGCAAAAACGTTCATCGAGAAAAATGCCGAGCGGCCGTTCTTTTTGTATTTCGCCACGCATGATGTCCATGTGCCGCGCGTGCCGAATCCGCGGTTTGTCGGCGCTACCGGCATGGGGCCGCGCGGGGATGTGATCGTGCAGCTTGATTATTGCGTCGGCGAAATAATCCAGACGCTGGAACGGCTTAAGCTTGCCGACAATACGCTGGTCATTTTCACCAGCGACAACGGCCCGGTCGTCGATGACGGCTACAAGGATCAGGCGGTGGAGAAGCTCGACGGCCACAAGCCCGCCGGTTCCCTGCGCGGCGGCAAATACAGCGCCTTCGATGCCGGGACGCGCGTGCCGTTTATTGTCCGCTGGCCGGGGCGCGTCAAGGCGGGGACGTCCGATGCGCTCGTTTGCCAGATCGATCTGGCGGCCAGTTTCGCCGCGATGTTCCATCGGCCTCCGGCGGATGGCGATATCCCCGACAGCTTCAATATTTTGCCGGCTCTGTTGGGCCAGTCGCCCACCGGCCGGGATCATCTGGTCGAACAGGCGGTGGCGCTATCGATCATCGAAGGAGACTGGAAGTATATCGAGCCGGGCAAAGGTAGCAAATTCAACGCGGCGACCAACACCGAATTGGGAAACGATCCCAAACCGCAATTATATAATTTAAAGACCGATATTAGTGAAAAAAATAATGTCGCGGATCAACACCCCGACAAAGTCGAGCACCTTGCCGACCTCCTGGAAAAGATCCGTTCCTCGCCCCGCTCACGACCGTAATGAATTTGGGGTCAGCGGTAGGTTGGAAATATACTCACGCTAAGGCCCAGAGCCGCAAAGAAAAATAATTATTTTAGACACGATTAACAGGATTTACAGGAATGGGAATCAATAAAGGTTCCTGACACCTTTGTTTGTCCAAACAAAAAATCACGTTACATGTATGATTAGGCTTCTCTCTTGACAAAGGAAAGGAAGTTATATACAACCCAGT
>CAYLSB010000123.1:0-9028 GCA_964386005.1 uncultured Pirellulales bacterium
TATACCGCATCTTCCACCTTATATCCTGGTCCAAATTTTGGGGAGTAGTATATTCTGATACTCCTCGAACGATGTCGCAGGTTGGAAAAAGACAAGTATTTCAGATGGGGGTTAGGAGTCTCAGAGGATGATCCAGACAGAAATATCTCAGCACCAATTCTTTATCTCCACCTCAAAGCTTTACATAAGGACTGGTTGACGATTACGCTTGGAGAGTTATTAAGACTTATCATACGGCGATTCATTGTTGAACAGCATGAACTCATGGTTCCTGAGAAGAAGGCAGGGACTTCTTGGCTTACATTCGATGATGGACGGTTATTCTACGAGAATTCCTTCGATGGGCCGAGTCCCGGAAGTTCGCGGTTTAATTCAGCCTGTCAGATTATATGTGATCTCGGCCTGATGCATCTGAATGATGATAGGGTTCCAGAAATGCACGACTATTCTGATATTGTTCTGTCCGAGATACTGGCGTAGCGAAAGGTGCATGTGAGTGTTGAACATAATAGAGCAACTCGATCAGCAGAGTGGTATCAGTCATGCATTCATGACGACATACGATTTTGCACCGGGTTTCTTTGAAGACAGACTGCTCAGAACAAAAGCTCTCAGATCATGTCCCAACATAGTGATACTAATCGACCAAAATAAATATCAGGAAATATGCCGTGATGCCAAAGGAGGGCGTCAGATCAACCGTCGGTATATGTTGATTCCTGTAAAAATGCCCCACGTTCATTTTGGGGTATTTCATCCCAAAGTATGGTTTTTATCAGGCAAAGAACGTGCAGACTTACTAATAGGGAGTTCAAATCTGACAAGATCAGGGATAACCAGCAACCTTGAGATGGTTTCGTCTTTTGCCTATGCCAAGAGTGACGGCGATGGAAAGGTTGTAGGATTATTCCGATCCGCATATGATTTCCTTCAGATGGTTGTCTCAAGGTATTGCTCCTATTCAGATACTGTAAAACAAGCGACTGAGCAACTTCAGGCCGTATCCCCCGTCTTGTCAGAAAGGGTTGAACCTGAACCTGATGTTGAGTTAATGCACAATCTCGACAGCCCGATACTGGAGGACTATTTGAGTGCTCAACAGTTGACCGCCGCCAAGCTGACAGTGCTTGGCCCCTATTTTGACTCGAACATAGACAAGCTGCTTGGAGTGATCGCAGGGAAGGTTAAACTCAGTTCGGTCAACATCATCGTGCAGCAAGACACTAACACATTAAATGTCGATTCCCTGCGGCAGTGGCACAAAACCAGAAAAACCGACCTCATAGTTCAACTCTTGGCTGTTCCGGGGCGGAAGCTTCATGCCAAGGTAATATTACTGGAGTCGCCTGATGGTAAGTTGTGTACAGCCTTAATCGGCAGTGCTAATTTCACGGAGGCGGCCTTGTTTAGAACCCCGGATTCCCATGGCAATATTGAACTCTGTGTGGCTTTCAGAGGGGATATGGCTCGGTTAGTAAGGGATGCCATGGAGAGTGAAATCTTCTCCAAAAAGGCAGTGTCTCTGGAGGAGATCAGATCTTCCCGGCAAGATGACAGGCAAACGGTCCCAGAGAATAAGATCATTCTCCACCACGCTGAATTGGACTCCAAAAAAAGCTTGATTAAGACTGTGTGTCATGTGGATGACGATACGGCCAAGTCGATTCGTGAATATAGTTTACTGGTCAGAAAAGTTGGCAGTGTTGATCCCGACACGGTATGCAAGGTCGCACGCGAAAACATGAATGTAAAAGGCGGGATACTCAATTTCTCTGTTGGGGTGGAAGACAGTTCGATTCTCAGTAAATCAACGACCGTCGCCATTCATGCAAGCACACCCGATGAAGATTATCTGTCAAATTACGTTTGGCTGCTCAATGTTACTGAGATCCATGATTCTATGGACAGGGACTACAACAAGATCGCCAAACAGTTTCGGGAATCTGGGCGGGGACTGATCGAATTCATTAACAAGTGTATTAAACACGGAATGATTGACAAAGCCATAGATCTTCTGGCGAGCCTGAATATTCGGTTCAACAATTGTGGGCGTGGAGTCTTACCAAGGACGGTTATCCGAACAACCCGTTCACCAATAACGGAGGATGATGCGGCAGGAGTGATATGGAGCCTGACATCCGACCAGCAAGACAGATTTGCCCGTAGAGTCTCAGATTTCATACTGAGACACCACAACAAGGTTCTCATACGACACATAAAGAAACCAAACCTCAATGGACTGGAGAACTTTTTCGATGTGATGGAAACGTGTGCAGATCTTGGGATCACCGCACTGAAAAATGGCCTGATGACTGCATCTGGTGTCTATCAAGCTCTCTTGCATGGTTTCAGATTATTCGCTGGCGACAATCTCACGGAGGGATATTTCAGAGCACTCTGGCGTAAGTTTTATGATGTCCAAGACATGCTTCGAGAGGCACTAATTCGGCACAGGGTTTGCGAGAGGGCTGTTGCGTATGCCTTACTTCTAAAGACTATAGACACTGGACACAATACAAAAGAAGATGGTTTCATTCGCCTCAGTGATATATGTTGTATGGCTTCAACTGACTACCTTGTTCATTTGTTTGATTTTGTAGAGATCGGGGAAGGATTCTGCGATAGGGTTACATCTGTTCTCAGAGAAACATATGACAATGCTGACTATTGCAGAGTCGAGTTCGATCCCAACCCAAAGGAACCACATTTCGCTGGGTGAAGGATCATATTATGTATTTGCATAAACTGGGGATAATAGGGATAATAGGGACAGTCACCTATTATTGTTCCATTTTTCTGTGAATATTGTTGTTTTTCCATTCAAACGCTTCCTTGTTTAAATCGTGTTAATCCTGTCAATCGCGTCTGAAAGAATTTCCCGGTTACCCAAATCGTCCATCCCAAACGCCTCGCTATCCGAATCATGGTAAGTTACGCCCGTCAGGCGGTTCAGGTTGTCGTAACCGAACTGATTATACGGGGAACCGGTCCGGTGGTCAAGAACCTGACGGTCGATATTGTGTTCATTTGAGGGACCCGCTCCGTCGGGTCCGAATATACGGCCGTGACAGAACACGGCCCTCCCCGCGAGGCCGTGATCCGGCCGTCAAATCATCTTGACTTTTTTCGCCACCCCCGTCAAACTAAAGCCCGTAGAAACCGGATGTAAGAAAAAAATCGTCCCGACTGAACCCATCAGGAGAACAGGATGAACGCGCAACACACACGAAGGAATTTCTTCCGGCTGGCCGGATTCTCGACCGCCGTCTTTGCCGGTTGCTCGACCGCCGCCGATTCCTCTGCATCAGCCATGCTGATTCCCGTTGCCCCGGCCGTCAAGGCCCGACTCAAATCCCAACTGGCCATGGCCTCCTACACCCTCCGCAAGTTCCCACTCGACGAGGCCATCAAGATGACCGTCCGCGCCGGTTTCAAGAACATCGCCCTCAAGGACATGCACCTGGCCATGGACAGCACGCCCGACCAGATCAAACTCGCCGCAGAAAAAACCAAGAAGGCCGGCCTGAACCTCTACGGCTGCGGCGTGGTCTATATGAAGTCCGAGGCCGAGGTCAATCGTGCCTTCGAATACGCCAAAACCGCCGGCATGAAGGTCATCATCGGCGTGCCTGAGCCCGAACTGTTGCCTTTGGTGGATAAAAAGGTCAAGGAATACGACATCCCCGTCGCCATTCACAACCACGGCCCCGGCGACAAGGTCTATCCCACCCCCGCGGTCATCATCGACAAGGTCAAGACCTTCGACAAGCGGATCGGCCTGTGCATCGACATCGGCCACACGCAGCGTATGGGCATCGACCCGGCAGACGACGCCGCCAACTACGCCGATCGTCTCATCGACCTCCATGTCAAGGATGTCAGCGCCGCCGAGGCCAAAGGCAGTACCATCGAAATCGGCCGCGGCGTTATCAACATCCCCAAATTCATCCGCACCCTGGCCAAAATCGACTACAAAGGAATGCTTGCCTTCGAATACGAAAAGGACGACAGCGATCCCCTGCCCGGCCTGTCCGAGTCCGTCGGCTACCTCCGCGGCGTCATCGACGCCGTCTGACCGGTCCCACTCCACCGAAAGGACCCCGAATGAAACAACCGATTCTCGCGATTACGATTACAGGATGTCTTTTTATGGCCCTCTCGTGCTCGTCCTCCGGCCCGTCCGCCGCCCTGCCGCCCGGCTCCGTCAAGATCATGACTCTCGACCCAGGCCACTTCCACGCCTCGCTCGTCCAGAAAATCTCCTACCCCGCCGTCAACCCCGATGTCCATGTCTTTGCCCCCCCCGGCTCCGATGTCCAGGATCACCTCGACCGCATCAAGGGCTTTAACACCCGCGCCGAAAATCCGACACACTGGAACCAGATCGTCTGTACCGGTCCTGACTTCCTCGACAGGATGCTCAGGGACCGCCCCGGCAATTTCGTCGTTATGGCCGGCAACAATCGGCTCAAAACCCGGTACATCAAGGCCTGCGCCGACGCCGGTCTCAACCAACTATGCGACAAGCCCATGTGCATCGACGCCAAGGGCTTCGACCTCCTCGTCGCGGCCTTCGACTCGGCCAAAAAGAACAAAGTCCTCCTCTACGACATCATGACCGAGCGATCCGAAATCGCCACGATCCTGCAAAAAGAGCTCATGCAGATCAAATCCGTCTTTGGCCAACTCCAGAAAGGCACTCCCGAAAATCCCGCCGTCGATATCGAAAGCGTTCATCACCTCTACAAGGAAGTCGCCGGCGTGCCCCTCAAACGACCCGGCTGGTACTTCGACACCGACCAGCAGGGCGAAGGCATCGTCGATGTCACCACGCACCTGGTGGATCTGGTTCAGTGGCAATGCTTCCCCGAACAGATCATTGACTATAAAAAAGACATCCGCATGATCGCCGCCAAACGCTGGCCCACGAGGATCACCAAAGACCAGTACACCCGCATCACGCGGCTCGACGATTTTATTCCCGAGCTCCAATCCCGACTGGACTCCAGTGGCGTCCTCCCCTGCTATACCAACGGCCAGATTGATTACGCCATCAAAGGCGTCCACGCTCGTGTTCGCGTCGTCTGGAACTACGAAGCCCCCGCCGGAACCAAGGATACGCATTTCGCCGTCATGAAAGGCACCCAATCGACCCTTACCATCCTTCAGGGCAAAGAGCAAAACTACCGTCCCGAACTGTATATCGAACCGGCCGTAGATCAGGTTGACTCGCTTGCCGCCGCCCTGCCCAAGGCCGTGGCCAAGCTTCAGGCCAAATATCCCGGGATCGCCCTCGAGCGTCTGTCGGACAACCGCTGGCATATCCAGGTCCCCGACATCTACCATGTCGGCCACGAGGCCCACTTTGGTGAAGTCACCGACCGTTATCTGAAATACCTGGCCGCCGGTAAACTTCCCGATTGGGAAGTCCCCAACATGATCGCCAAATACTTCGTTACTACCTCGGCCCTCGAACTGGCAAAACAAAACCCCTAATATGGAGATTCCCATGAAGACACCCATCCTCTGCTGCATCCTCGCTTCGGTCCTCCTGTTCGCCGGGTGTACCCAGCCGTCCAGAGTCCAATTCACTCCCTCCGCCGACAAGATCGACATCGCCCTGGACGGAAAATGGATTACATCGTACCGCTTTGACGAATCCCTCACCAAACCCGTTCTCTACCCCATCCAGACTCCGGCCAACATCGTCCTGACGCGAGGATTTCCGTTTGAAAAGATCGAAGGCGAAACCACCGACCACCCACACCATATCGGCCTGTTTTTCACCTACGACAAAGTCAATGGCGTCGGGTTCTGGAACAACACCTCCAAGCCCCCGATGATCCAACACCGCAAGGTCCTCTCCTCCGAATCGCGCCGCGGCCAGGCCCGGCTCATTACCCAGTCCGACTGGATCGCCAAGGACGGGACCACCGTTTTCCTCGTCGAAGACCGCACCATGGTCTTTCGGCCCATCGAAAACGGATACTCCATCGATGTGACGCTGGACCTGACCGCCAAAACCAAAATCGAATTCGGCGACACCAAGGAAGGCATGTTCGCCATCCGCACCGCCGACTGGCTCAGCGAAAAGATCGGCAAATCCCGCTATTTCAGATCCGAAGGAACCGTAACCTCCAAAACCATCTGGGGCAAACGCGCCAAGTGGGTCGCTCTCGAAGGCAAAAAAGACGACAATCCCGTCGGCATCGCCATTCTCAATCACCCCTCCAGCGTCAACTATCCCACCTACTGGCATGCCCGCGATTACGGCTTGTTTTCCGCCAATCCCCTCGGCCAGGAAGAATTCCAGAAGTCCAACAAAGAACCCGATCCCAAACCCTTCGGCCTCACCCTGGAACCCGGTAAAACCGCTCGGTTTCGATTCCTCGTCCTGATCTACGACGGCAACAAATCCGCCGACCAGATCAACGCCCTCTTCGACGCTTTCGCCAAATCGTCATGAACGACTATCTCGCGTTGATTCTCGGCGTCATTTGTGCCGGCATCGGTGGAGAGATCTTCATCCGAGGCACGGTCGGAATTGCGCATTGGGCCCGCGTCTCACCGGCCATTATCGGGGTCACCGTCGCCGCGTTTGCCACTTCCAGCCCCGAATTGGCGGTTTCGATTCGCTCCTCTTGGGCCGGCGCCCCCGAGATTTCCCTCGGCGATGTCCTGGGCAGCAATGTCGAAAACATCGCCCTAATTCTCGGCCTGACATTGTGCATCTCCGGAATCACCGTACCGCGTCAAAGCATCCATCGCGATTTTCCTGTGGCCCTGGCCGTTCCCATCCTCGTTGCATTCCTGGCCGCCGACGGACAGATCTCTCGCTGGGATGGTCTTTTCCTTCTGATTGGTTTTTTGACATGGCTTTCCTTCGTAATCTCCTCCGGAATTCGACAGAGACATTCCGCTCCATCCCCCATTGTCAAAGCCCGCATCGGACGGGCGGTGGTTTTTTCTGTCCTTGGGCTGATTACTCTTATTGTCGCCGGTTTCTGGATCGTCGCCGGCGCCAAGGGAATCGCCAAATCCCTTGGATTGCATGAATTCGTAATCGGCGCCACGGTCGTCGCCGTAGGGACCTCCGTTCCCGAACTGGCCACCACCATCCTGGCCAAGATCCGGGGTTATGACGAAATCAGCTTGGGGACTATCCTTGGAAGTAATATTTTTAACGCGCTCTTGATCGTCGCGGTCGCCTCCCTCATCTGTCCCATCCGGGTTTACTTTTCCGAAGTGTCCATCGCCCTGGTCTTCGGTTTTGTCGCCGTCGCATGTTCCTATCCCTTCGGCTCAGGGTTCCTCAGCCGCAAACGAGGACTCTTGCTGCTGGGCCTTTTGGTCGTCTATCTGTTCCTCATCTTGCGACATCATCCAGACTGACTTTTCTTGGCGTTTTTCTGCAAACGCCAGTTCGGGATTTGACGGATCCTCTGGATACATCCGATCCGGTTCCTATCGTGATCTGCAAATACCCAAACACTTGACACTCGAACGGATTGGGGGTAGAGTCAAATCGAATATTCAATACCGAAAGCGGCATGGAATCGCCGCTGTGAAACCCAATCCGAAATCGGCGGAGACAATCATGAAGCTTGTTCTTTGCTCCTTCCTCAAAACGATTGTTGGATCGTTCTGTGTCCTTTCGTTGCTGGGCTGTTCGATCATGGACACTCGTATGCTGGGACGGAATACCATGCCGACCAAAGGACGGATTTCCAAGGAAGAACTCCGCGATCAACTCAACGGTTTCGCCGATTTTTTCAAGTCGCATCTGGATTCGGCGACCGATCAGGTCGAACGACAACTGGCAAGCAAGAGTGTCCAGATGGCGTCGTTACAAATGCGAGTCCGAACCTGGCAGGGTCTTAACGCCATCCTGCAGCAGGATGATCCCATCGTCGCCTTTCTGGATGGATGGACCTTTTGTGTTCGGTTGCGGCTATTCCTGGATCAGGGAGACGGCGCAACAATCTATGGAGAAAGGCGGAAAGCCGTCGTCGAAACCGCTCGCGAGATCGAGACCCGAATCGAAGAGATCGGTCGGCTGTTTTTATCCGACGAGATGTTTCCGACCACCCAGCAGAATGTCCACGATTTTGCCCTCAGCAATCCCATTCGATCCAATTATTCCAACCTCGTCATGTCCGTTACGACCGTTCGGAAAGACGGGGCCAACCCGTTTATGTCGATTATCGGCATCCCGATGTCTCCGTTTCGCGCCATGGAAGGAGTGGATCGAACTGCCTCTGCCGTAAGCCGTTTTACCGACACCGCCGATCGCTTTTCCGACATTGTCTCCGAGCTGCCGGAATCCTCCCGCTGGCAATTGTTGATGTTATTGTATGAGATGGAAGAAACGGAATTGGCTCAGTCCCTTTCAGCCAGTTTCGCCCGAATCTCCGAAAGCGGCCAGCGTCTGGCAATAACCTCCGAACAACTCCCGGAACGATTGCGCCAACAACTCAGTATCTTCCTCGAAGAATTGGACCAGAAGCAGGGCAATTTACAGACCACCCTGGTCCAGACCGAAAAAACCGTTGACGCCATAGGCGCCATTTTGGAAAAAGCGGAAAAAGTCTCAAACTCGATTGACGCCGCCGTTCTCCGGATTCAACAGACCGCCGAGACCTGGATACTGGCCGCGCAGGCCACCGGCGATACCCTCGCCCAGGCCGCTCTGTTTCGGCGGCCGGAAGGACAACCGCCTTCAACATTTAACATTCAAGACTATCAACAGACCGCCGCCACTGTGACAGAGGCCGCTCGTGAATTGCGCGCTGCCACGGTTGAGCTACAACAGGCAATCCAGGCCGATTCCATTTCCCTTGTTACAAAAATACTTGTCTGGCGTGCCATACAATTACCATAGCCGTCTTGGCGGCTCTTCTGGTGTATCGTATTGCGGCAAGGCGATTCTTGAAATCCCCAACATGAGCTGTCTATAACTTTGTATCCACTTACAGTCCCGGGCTGGGGTTGGCCGTCTGCCAGTTGGCCGCGTCGTTGCCGTAGGCCG
>CAYLSB010000124.1:0-8826 GCA_964386005.1 uncultured Pirellulales bacterium
CCGGAAAGTTACCGTCGCTGGCGGAGTTGACAGCTTCATCCGGCTAAAGTGGTACCAAAATTCAACTTCAGGGGTATTGCTAAAATACAATATATCATCCTTGCCTGAAACACTCTCACCACTTCTGTTTTGGTCATTCGTCATTCTAAAATCTCCTTAAGCAACCCTTCCGTCTCTTTCTCCAGTGCCAGGATATCTGCCTTGATTTCATCCAGGGGGCGAAGGGGTTTATACACATAAAAATACTTGGTCATGTTGACTTCGTAGCCAACCTTGTCTTTGTCCCGATCCATCCATGCATCGGGGACATGGGGAATGACTTCTCGCTGGAAATAATCGTCAATGTCCTGCTTGAGGGGGATCTTTTCAAAATCCCTCAGTTCCGAATCGGGCTTGGGTCTTCCCTGCTTATCCTTGACGACCTTGCCGTTTTTCATCTCCGGCCGTTCGACCGTGACCTTGGTATATCCGAAGTCGGCATTATCGAAGATCTTGCAGGTCTTGTCTTCGGCAAATGCTTTGTAGATCCGGGTAATTTCCTGAATCTGTTCATCGGTGATGTAGCTTCGTTTGTTGCCCAGACTCTTTCGCATCTTCTTGAAACAATCCACGGCATTGATGAGCTGGACTTTGCCTTTACGACGATTGGGCTTTTTGTTGGTAACGATCCAGATATAGGTGGCGATCCCTGTATTGTAGAACAGTTCCGTTGGAAGAGCGACAATGGCTTCAAGCCAGTCATTTTCGATGATCGACTTGCGAATGTTGCTTTCCCCACTGCCCGCATCCCCGGTGAATAGGGGTGAACCGTTGAAGATGATCGCTATACGGCTACCCTTGGATTCCATCTTGGAGATCATGTGCTGCAGGAACAGCAATGCCCCATCGGAGATCCGAGGAAGACCTGCCGAAAACCTGCCCAGGGGGTTGTTGGATTCGTTTTCGATGAAGCCCTGTTCCTTCTTCCAACTGACCCCAAAGGGTGGGTTGGAGAGCATGAAATCGAACTTCTTGCCCTGGAATTTGTCTTCGGAGAAGCTCGAACCGAATCGGATGTTGTCGGCTTCCTCCCCCATGATCAGGACATCGGACTTGGCGATGGCATAGGTCTGTTCGTTGAGTTCCTGACCATACATCACCACCTCAACATTGGGGTTGATCTGATCCTGGATGTGCTCTTTGGCGATCGTCAGCATACCCCCCGTTCCACAGGCAGGATCGAAGACGGAACGGATGATCCCCTTGCCCTTGAGTGTATCCTTATGTTCGGCAAAGAGTAGGTTGACCATCAGACGGATCACCTCACGAGGGGTGTAATGCTCTCCAGCCGTCTCATTGGACATTTCCGAAAACCGTCGGAGCAACTCCTCGAAGATATAGCCCATCTGATGGTTGGATACCTTGTCGGGATGGAAATCGACTTCGGTGAATTTGTCGATCAGTTGGAACAGGTAGTCGTTTTTGACGAGCTTCTCGATGATCCGTTGCAGACCGAAGTTATCGATGATCTCCCGGACATTGGAACTGTAGCCAGCGATGTAATTCCAGAAGTTCCGTTCGACATTCTGGGCATCCTGAGCCAGCCGACGAAGATCGTAGAAGGAGGTGTTGAAAAACTTCAGACCAGTGGAGTTCTTTTTGGTCTTTGTGGCTTGCAGGAGAATGCCCGTCATGTCGGGGAGTTTCTTGTCTTTGTATTTTTTGTGGGTCTCGATGACGGCATCCTTGCAGTCCTCCAGGACACAATCCAGGCGACGAAGAACCACAAACGGCAGGATAACCTCCCCGTATTCGTGCTGTTTGAACGCCCCCCGTAGGATATCATCCGCCACCTGCCAGATGAAATTGGCGTTTTCCTGAAAGTTTTCAACCATCAATGCGGCCTCCATCGAACTTTTTCCGGTCACACAAATCCCTCATATTTTACCGTAATCATCCGTATTTTCAAGGAAGATAACCCAATTTCGCAGACCCTCCCCCCGGAAAGACACCCAAGGGGAGGGCTGCTTATCTCCCCTCACAGGAGCTACACAGATGGATTTTGTCCTATGCAAACCAAGGGCACTCCCACCACCTCTGATGGCGGGAAACTGAAGACCCTTTTGAGACGACTCATAACGGAGTCAGGATTGGGGAGGATTTTGTCGTAGAGTTGTTGGAATTCCTCCGGATCCCTTGTGCCAAGATACCGACACAAATAAGCCCACTGAGCCGGGTCGATCCCTGGGTTCAATTCGCACCAGACCCCAGTTTCGGCAATAGAAGGTTCGCTAAACAGAATCCCTTGAGAGAGTGCCATAAGCCGTCTCCATAAATAAAACAGGTTTCATTTCGGAGGGCTTAGGTTTGACATGCACATTACAGAGGTCGGTTCCACCCTGAACTATTTATATGATACCCGAGTCGAATGAATGTGTCAAAAAATTTCCACAAAAATTGGGCACTCTTTGCATACCCCCCCCAATAACACCCAACGGCAACCCCTCTTGTCACTTACAACCCATCCAGACGAGCCAGAACACACCAGAACGGTCGATAAGCCCAGATCCTTCCCACAATACCCCATCAGCCATAATACCCCGATTCCCTTGCCTCAGAATGTCCTTACCATTCGACCTACGACTTCTTCTGACCGCCTTTATTCAATACCTCCAGCCGGGCCTTGGCTTCCTTCTTCCCCATTTTTCGTATTGAAGCAAGCATAGGTAACAGCGTCTTCCTGGGACGACTCGTTCCTTTTTCCCAACTATATATTGTAAGACCCGACACCCCGACAAGTTTAGCAAATGATTCCGCACTGAAACCCAGACGTTTCCGTTGGGAACGCAGACTTTTGGCTGTAAATCGTATGTTCTTTGTATCAGCTTCTGAGACTTGGGTTGGAGCATCCCGGAGAATCCGTTTCTCCAGCAACGAGATCTTGCCCTGCAAGTTTGCCACCTGTCGTTTCAACTGGGCAATTTCTCGGCGATACTGTGCGGATGCCTTTTTCAAAACCCCCGTCTCAGCCCGGATTTCCCTACGGGCAATTCTCGAGATTTCATTTTTTAACACGGCTGCAATATTTGGCATTGTCTGTTCTCCTGAAAAGGTGGCCAATAACCATTCATAAGATACCTGAAAATCCCGATTGTACCAACATAAATTTGCGGAGAATGGGTTCCTTGTTTTCCACCCCTCAGACTTTCAGGGGAGGTTGCTCTTCTCAGATTCTTTCCTATAATACTCAAAACCCAAAAGCCGGCAACGACAGGAACGGTTACTTTCAGACTCAGGTTATCTTGTATGGAGGTTAAATGCTCAAAATCGGAATCGATCTTGATGATTGCATTACGTATTGCCCAGACTTTTTTCGCCTGTTTACTCAAGCCCTGAAAGGCGTGGCGGAGATCCACATCATCACCCACCGCGAACAAACCTCTGCATCACAAGCCAATACAATTGACGAGCTTAGGGCCCTTGGTATTCATTACACCTGCCTCAAGATCACCGGGGAAAAGGCCCGATACATCCTCGATAATGGCATCACAGTTTACTTTGACGACAGCGATGAGAATTTTCTGGATTTGCCGGAATCGGTAACGGTTTTTAAGATCAGGGAACCCATGAATTTTGACTTCGAGGAACAACACAAATGGTACTTCTCGGATCGAACCGGGATCAATATTGATCGAAGGGATTAGAAATGACGGTTCAATCCCTTCTCAAATACCCCTTGATATCAAAGGGTTCGATCTTGGATTGATGCGACAAATACAACGGATGGTGCGGATGTCCGTTCTTACTCAGGTTCCCAATCTTGACCCAACGAACACGACTATCGTCAAGTCTTTCTACGATATCGCGTAGAGCGGATATCAGATATGGCCGTTTCGTAATCAAGGTTCCCCAGGCCGCCCAGACATCGACGGAGTGGTATTGTGAAAGATACTCGGATATGTGATTCAGATTGTATGAATGCAATCTCGTATCCAACACATCGTGAAGTCTGTCAGGGTCGGTTGAACGCTGCGGATAAACATTCAGCATCAGCCATCCCTCATACCCGTTGAGTTCGGAAATCCGTTTCACGGTTGTCAAAGTCCGATCGAGATTGTTGGGCTCAGCCGTGCTGGGATTGATTCCAATACAGACCAAAGGATGCCTGCCGATCTCCCCCAGAATATACCGTGCCGAGTTCTCACGATTTTTTTCATAGAGCCAGTTATCAGAGCGACTTGCCATCAGTTTCCCCAGTGCCTGACATCGATCTTCCCCGTGACCGCATTGGTTATCAATGCCGTTCGATATTCCTGTAATAGATGGATTTGTCGCTCAGCTTTCTGTAATACATCGTCAATCAACGATACATTCTTATCCAGATATTTTATGATAGCCCGTTGCTCTTGATAGGGAGGCAAGCAGATCTTGAGAACCGTTAAATCAGGAGAAGTGATGCTGACCTGACAAATGGACAGTTTAGAAATGGTCCTTACGCTATGGCGAAATCCATGGCTTTTAAGAACATACAACAGGTATTTGGGAATAATCCTGTCGCCTGGAACGATTCTCAAGACATGAATTCCATGGGCCAAAAACCGATCACTGTCGAAAAGAGCACAATTCCCGATACACTCCAGACTATTAACATGAGATAGCAGGATGTCGCCTTTTTTCAGAATAAAATTCTCTTGCACATCCTCAGGAGCAATGTACCCAACCTTATCGAAATCGATCTCTCCCTTGGATATGGTTTCTATCCGCGAAACCGGAAAATCCGATTCGGCGATCTGGGGGGCAAGTGTTCCGTTGGATACGGATCGAATGACCCATTTGAATTCAGGGGTCTTCCAATGGACTGGGATCTTGCCCACCCCTTTGATCCCGGTGCCTTTGAATTTGCTGTCGGAATTCAATCCCTTGGTAACGGCCTGATGGATAATACCTTGGCGTTGTTCTGTCAACAACTTGACGAGCCGTTGCTTCCTGAAAATCAAGTCATCGATCCGTTCTGTTTTGTTGTTCAGGAAATGAGTTATGGTTCGTTGCTCGGCATTTGGAGGCAAACATACCGAGATTTCGGCCATTTCACCGCTGGTCATCTTTGGATTGATATAGTATCTGACATGGTTCTTCGTTGCGATATTTAACAGATATACAAAGTAAGGCAGATGGAGTCCCCGATAATGAGGTTTCATTGTTCCACAGGCATTGGTGCAATTGAATCTCCCAGAACGGAAAAATGCGGTCCCCGCATTGATTCCATCCGTCGTCCAAGTAATATATTTCCCCTCATAATCGTAGGTATTGATTTTGCCAAAGATGCCTTGATCCGAGACTTGGGAGCTATAGACGGGATATCGACCAGGATTTTCGTCGATTTCCAAATTGCTGAGCACTCTCCCCCGCCCCAATGACATCATCCGCCCAATTTTATTCATTCCCCAGTGCCGGGGAATGTGCCCAATCCACTCGATACCACTTGCTTTATACGCTGGATATTTTTTTGGGAATCGAGCCATGGGTATAATCAATTGTGATTGAGATTCAAATCCCGACCTCTTGATTCACGTCAGTTCCCGAGTTCTGAGCCATCTCCAGTATCGAAACGGATTCCATTTACACCATCGAAGAAATATTCAACTCTGACCTGTTTACAGAAGGCAACCATCTCAATGATAATACCCTGTCATCGTGGTTTTCCAAGCATTTTTATGAGCCTATGCTCAGTTTTAATTGAGATGTATAAGGTAGGATGGATGCCTGACAACCTTTCCAAGAGCCCAGATCCTATCCCCAGCCCCCAGCCAAATTGGTGTTGAAAAGGGTCGTCCGCAAGGACAGTGTGAAGAGAATTGAAGACAAGCCGAGCAGGGAACTGACGAAGGGTTCGAAAATCGTATCTGTTTAGAACCGTATGTCAAAATTCTTCTATCGGCTATCGTTCCAGGGGCATATCCTACAAAGGGTAGAAAGGACAAAGAGCCAGAGGATTAATTCAAGTCTAGGGTAACCCGGAACCCCTGGTAGCCGTCCCGGAAATCCGGGTTGAGCCTGTCGCGGTGCGAGACACGACATGCACGGGCCCAGCTGCCCCAGCTACCGCCGCGAAGAACATGACGACTACCTGTTGTAGGTCCAATAGGATTGTTTATTGGACTGGAACTGTAATAGCTCTCCGAATACCAGTCGTTGCACCACTCCCAGACATTGCCTGACATATCATACAGATCGAAACCCGTGGATGCAAAATTACCATTAGGCGATGTATATGGTATTAACCCATCATTCCATGTTGGATGATAGCCACGTGTTGGGCTGACATCATACAATAACCTGGAATCGCCGTCATAATTCGCCTGGCTATGGGTGATCGTATTGCCCCACGGGAACCGGTTTCCGGAAAGGCCTCCCCGTGCCGCGTATTCCCATTCTGCTTCGGTCGGCAAGCGATAGCCGTTCTTGGTGAAATCACACGCCCAATTCGAAATGTCATAACACGGCTCCCTGCCTTCCTGTTGGCTTCGCCAATTACAGTAAGCCACAGCTCCATACCAACTTACTTGTACCATAGGATCTTTTGTCATGTCTCTCCCTCCTTTGGTACGAACACGAAATGAATCATTTGAAAAGACGATCTGGCTATTAGAACTGAAGGCGGATGTATCACAAAAAGGAAACCGACATTCCGTATCTCTGGGGGCATACACAACCCCATTGATCACCTTCAATTGTGTAGGATATGCTGAATTCAAAAAGGCACAATACTGCCCATTGTTGACCTCGTATTTCCCCATACAAAAGGAATCAAGAGTTACCGTGTGAACGGGCAATTCATTGGAATATCCTTCACCAACATTGGTACTGTTGCCCATCTGGAAGGTGCCAGCATGGATAATGACAAGATCATCGGGCATTGGAATATAATTGGCAGTAACCGTCTTGTCAGCATTCATCGAGAATGAAATAGTTTGATCATTGCTAGTAATGTCTCCCGTCCAACCGATGAATAATTCACTGCCAGCCGTGAACGGTGCGGTTAGAGTAACGGTGGTTCCTACGGATATCATCTGTGTATATTTTGTTGTCCCGTCGTGACCTGTGCTACTGCTGATACTCACTTCCAAAGCTCCTGAAGAATCTACATGGAGCGTATAACTCCCCTCCGTCATCCATTGCCCAACGAACACGGCAAAATCCGCAAGGTCAACCCGGCAGTCCCCCGTGAAATCCATAGACGGACACTCCGCCAGAACCGGCATAGCTCCAAGAACCGAACACCCAAGCAGAAACCATATAAACTTATTCATTTTCTTTCCTCCGTAAAAATTTGACTGGTTCTGGTTATCCAACAGGACTTTCAGAGATGAATCCTCAGTGGTGAGAAGTCCGTCTATTTGAATGAGCTTCGGACATCCATAGAAATGCATCAACAAAAAAGAGGCACTTCTATGCAATGCCCCTCTGAGGCCCGGCAAGGCCCGTCCAAGAGCACGCAAGAAGTGCCCCTTATGCCATCGTGATGGCAATCAGAGGCACTTACCCTTGCACGTTCCTTGGACTAAAACTTGCCGGTTTCAGAGGAAACGTTCAAAGTTCAGTGAACAGTGAACCTTATTCAATTGTCGCTTAGTATTATACCATCCTGCCGGAGAATGTCAAGAAGATTCCGGACATGGGAAAGAATTATCCTATCCTGATCATGTTCATAAAGACCCTAAATATAAGGACCCTCAGCACTTGTACTTCGTGGATACCAAGATGTACTCATCCTGGAAACGGTTTCCAATTTGCCCATAGACCTATGTGCCTACCATCCGAAAATTATAACTGTCGTTAGAAACCATTGTCGTCGGTTGAGCATTCCCTATAATGATTGCCATGGTGAAATGCAAAACAAAAGAGCCGGTTACGACGATATTAACCTGTCAACCTGCCCAACCAAAGGAAACCCTATGCAGATCGAACTGAGCCGGGATGAATACAAGACCCTGTTGGGAATTTTGGAGATCTCTTTCTGGGTTCTCCGTGCCCACCATACTCAGGAACCTGAGGACCGAAAGAAATTCCATGATTTCGAGCAAAAGATCTATGGGTATGCCAAGGAAATGGGATTTGACGAGCTGATTCAGTTTGATGAGGATCACCAGATGTTCTTTCCGACAAGACAACACGACGATAACAGTGAGGTAAGGCCCTTTATCGACGAATTTGAAAATGACTCATTTTGGGTTGAATTGATTGATCGGTTGTCAAACCGGGATACCCTGCGAAAATACGGTCAGGCCAAGCTCAGTCAAATGAGCACAGAAGACCGTTTTAAAGCCATGTTCGAATTTGAAGAAAAATACGAAAGGGAATTTGAGCAGCACGGCATTTCGAGGATGGAAATCAAATATCGAAGGTGATAGTGTCGTTTATTACCTACTATGAAGAATGTTTCAGCCGAACTAATGCCCAATGTTCCGCAATTAATTTCTCTACCCCCATCCTATTTCAGATCCACTCTGTACCCATAGAATCAAGGAATTAGCCCTCAGGATCCATTTTCTTTAAACAGGGGGTAGTTTGATGGGGGTTTATAAAGATCGTTGATCCTGGCGGCTTATTACGTGTGCCGGTGGCTTGATTTTATCTCTACGATAGGGTCTAAGCTTCCACATCGGACAGGTTGTCGTATTACAGAGACGGACTTCTTCTCTTACATACCCCATACACTCTAGGCAATTGGCATGAACAGCTGCAGGACGATTCCCATTCCAAGCCTTTTTGAAATAGTTTTGATACGCTTTAGGTGAACCCCTCCCCATTGTCAAGACCAAAAAGGGCGTTATATAAGGTGGAAGT
>CAYLSB010000125.1:0-8228 GCA_964386005.1 uncultured Pirellulales bacterium
CAACAGTATCCTGGCATGATTTTACCGCCATGGCACAGAATACACTTTTTGGAGTTGATCAGGGGTGGTCGTTTGTCCTTCCCCAATCAAATTCGAATGCCTCCGGCGTATCCAATGTTACCGCCTCTCAGAGAACGGATGGATCCAAGAAGATCGATATTCGCTATGATCTTGACGGAAACAAAAGCACAATCTCGATTGCCGTCAGCTCCGATGGTGGTACTACTTGGAATGTTTCCGCCCCTTCGGTTACCGGAGCCATTGGAACCAACATTTCTCCCGGAAAGGGAAAGCTCATCACTTGGGACTGTAATAATGACCTCCCCGGTGCTTATGGAACCAATTACCGAATCAAGGTGATTGCCAATGACAATTCCACTCCTTCTGATCTGGTCGTTATTCCTGCCGGGACCTTTCAAATGGGCGATTCGAAGGGCCAATGGTCCTATGAACTTCCTGTCCATACCGTTATTCTGGATTCCTTTGCCATGGGCAAGTATGAGATCACCAACGGTCAGTACCGGGATTTCCTGAGTTCTGCCCAAACGCAAGGGCTGATCACGGTTGCCAGCGGCGTCGTTTACAAGGCCGGTTCCGGGACCAGTTTTCCCTACTGCGATACTTCGACCTCCAGTTCATACAGTCAGATTGTCTATTCGTACAATACCTTCACTGTTCGGACAAAGAGCGGACGGGACATGACCAACGACCCGATGGTTATGGTCAGTTGGTATGGTGCGGTGGCCTATTGCAACTGGCGAAGCCAGCAGGAGGGCAAGCAGACCTGTTATAATCTATCCACCTGGACTCTCGATACTACCAGGAAGGGCTATCGGCTGCCCACCGAAGCAGAGTGGGAATATGCGGCTCGTGGGGGACTGTCCGGCAAGCTATTCCCCTGGGGAGACACGATCAATCAAACCCAGGCAAACTTCATCAGTTCATCGTTCTCGTATGATATCAGTCCCGTCAAGAACCAAAATCATCCCCTGTGGAATGATGGAGTGTATCCTTATACTTCGCCTGTGGGCTTTTTTGACGGGACCCTGAAGTTCAAGAGCCAGTATAACTGGCCGGGCAGTGCGAGCAGTTACCAGACAGCCAGCGGGGCCAATGGATATGGACTGTATGATATGACGGGCAATGTCTGGGAGTGGTGCCATGACTGGTATGGGAGTTACAGTTCAGTATCCAAAACAAACCCAACTGGACCTGATACAGGTAGTACTCGTGTTCTTCGCGGCGGCGGCTGGAACCACATCTCCTGCTACTGTCGCGAGTCGAACCGTGGCACCTATGATCCGAGCGGCCGGCTCGACAACAGCGGGGTCCGTGTTGTCCTGTCTGATTAGAAGCTTTGCCTCTAACGGACGAACGGGCTGAACCCTTTACGGGGTACAGGGGCGTTGCCCCTGCCCGGTCGGAACGACAGATTTCCTGAGGCAACTGTGAATAGAGGATACGATACAGAAGTATTTCGACAGGAGAATATCATGATAGGTGAGAATACGAAACGATGGATTCTAAGGGCGATACTCCTTTGCGTCCCTGTTTTTTGTCTGATTCCTGTGGCCTGGGGCGGAGAAAGTTCGGCGGTGTCGAATCTCTTTACTATCGACAACCGAACCAGCGGTGATTTGCCCGTTGTTACGGGGGTCTCCAGTCCTTACTGTTCGTATTCCAAGGATGCTCTGTTTCTTGCCGGGGTATCGGGTCCTTCAGCGGATCAGTCCTTCACGGCAACGATCAACTGGAATGGTTTCTCTCCCAGCCAGGTTCGGTGGTATCGAAATACTTCGCTGATCGCAACAGACAGTATCGGGGGGACTTCGGTCAGTCGAACATTCAATGTCGGGACGGCTTTTTCGGCTGGAGATCGATTGTATGTTCAGGCCATTGCCGCCAATGGGAAACAGTCCGCCAGAATCCCGGTCAATTTTCAGATGATCTCCGCACCACCCGGATTGAGTGGTATTCTGTCCTTCCAAAACGGAAAATATAAATCCTTACCGTTCAATATTGGATTTCCGGAAATCAAGAAGGACGCTCCAAAGCTTACGGATAAGAATAATCTCGCCGAGGTCGCACAGATTGATTGGATGAGCATTATCGAAGTTACGGCTGAAATCGACTTGAAGGGACATTGCGAAATCAAGGCGGGCAGCGATTACATGAAATTGTCGAAGGAGGATTTCAAATTAAGCGGTTTGGAGATCGGTGGAAAATTAAAAGTTGTTATGACCATGGATTATTCAGGCGGTCGCTGGAATCTGGGTGGAGGATTTGACTTATCGGTCTTTGGGGAATACACCTCCAATCCGACTTATTATGTATTCATGGTCGGCCCCATCCCCGTACCGACCTATTATCGGTTTTCCGTCGATGCCAGCGTGGCGGCAAACTGCCGGTTTACTGACGGGTCCGCCGATCATCCTGTCTTTTCGGGAACGATTCCGGTTGAGGCGGGCCTAGAAGGCATGGCGGGAGCCGGGATCGCGGATGCATTGGCTTTGGAAGGATATCTTCGGGGAGACCTTAATTTTGAATTCCAGTTACCCCAGGAACCGTTTTTGAAAGACTGGTATCTGGAACTGACCGGAGGGATTCGGATTTACCTGTGGTTTTATAAGTTTGAGAACGACTTGCTTTCGTTCCGCTGGCCGGAAGAAACCACACCGCCTCCCTCTGTATTCAATGCTTTGAAATCGGAAGGGTTTGAGCCGATGAGCCGAAATTATCTGCAATCGAATTATGCCCAGTGGTATGGCGGGACTCGTTCAACAAGCGAGGTTTCAATTCCCCCGCCCGGAACAGGCGGGACGGAGATTACACTTCAAACGAATATTTTCGGTCAATCCAATCCTGTGCTTGCCGTTTCAGGCAACACGAAATGCCTGGTCTGGTTATATGATGAACCCAGCCGCAACAGTCTGGACCGGACGATGCTGGTTTACAGCGTCAATTCGGGAGGCGGCTGGTCAACTCCGAAAGCGATTCAGGATGACGGTACGGCGGATGCCATGCCCGCTATGACCCTTGACACTCATGGGAATTTTGTCTGTGTCTGGGTGAACGCATCTCAATTGATACCCGATGGGACCAGCTTAACCGGCTTTGCGGACAAATTGGATATTCGGATGGGTATCTATAACCTTGCTACCGATCTATGGACCGCGGAAAGTGTAACTCAAAGACCCGCGTTGGATTACAACCCCAAGGTGGCCTGTCAGGGTAATGGAAACATCACCGTCATTTGGACGCACGACGATAAGAATGACATTCTGGCGGAGAATCCCCCGGTTACCAATTCGTTAATCGCTCGGACCAAGACCGATACGGGGTGGACGGATGAACAGACGATTGCGACGGTCAATGGTATCGTGAAATACTCTGATCTTGCGGCGTTAGCGGGTTATCATCTGGTCTATTGTGTGGACAGCGACAGCGATTTCCAAACCGATACGGACAATGAACTGTATTACATCAACAACCGGGATGGAGTCTGGTCCAATCCGGTACGACTGACCCAGGATGGTAATTCCGATGTGAATCCCCGTCTGGTGAAAACAACATCTGGTCTTATGCTGTTGTGGGCACGAGAGGGGAAGATCGTCAGTACGACGGATATTCCGGGCATGACGGGGATTGCCGAAGTCGTTCCACAATCCGGATCGTCGGGACAACGGGGCTTTGTGGCGGCGGTTAGCCCATCCAACAATGTATCCGTTGTATGGAATGATCCTTCCTCGGCGGGTTCCGATCTTTATATGGCGACCTATGACCCCACGATCCAAAGATGGTCGAATGTAATCCAGATTACCGATAATCGGGATATGGAGCGATCCATAATCGCCGTGTATTCCACGGCAAACCAGTTGGACCTGGCTTACGATAAAGTCCATATCCTTCCAGGTGAAGGACTTGTGACCTTTGGACAGGTTGATTTGTGTGTATATGATTATCAGGTTGGTTCCGATCTTTCCGTTGTCACAGATAGTATTACGATTTCCAATCCCGATGCAGTACCGGGAGATACGGTATCGATCCAGGCAACCATATTCAATATCGGGGATGTGGCGATCGGTCAGATTCCTGTGGCATTTTATTGTGGGGATACCGCAATTCCTGCCAACCAGATCGGGCAGAGACAGACGATCACGAATCCGTTGGGGGCGGGCGATAGTGCCTTGGTCTCGGTTTCATGGACGATTCCGATCAGCGATAAGCCATTGAAGGTTATCGTGGTGATTGATCCGGACCTTCAAATTGAAGACAAGAACCGACCGAACAATTCGGCTTCGGAAGATTTCTTTGGAGCCAACCTGACAGTCGGAGCCATTGAAATCGATCAGAGTCTTGGAGGATATTATTTCAAAGTGGAAGTTCTGAACGATGGTTTTGTCGCATCGCCTGAGGGAGTGAAGTGTACTTTAACTTCAGGTTCCGATCACCTACTTTTGGATACGACTTCTGTTCCTGCAATTTCTTCGAAACAAGCCCAGTCAATTACTCTATTTGTGTCTTCCGACCAGCTCCAATATGGCTCAAATTCGTTGACCATCACAGTCGATTCAGAGAACATCGTTTCTGAAACAAATGAAACTGATAATTCCCAATCTACCCTGTTGTTAAAGACCGTTCCTTATGACCTGGTTATGGATGGCGTCATCAATCTATTGGATCTTGAACTCATGGTCTCCGAATGGATGAATAGCGACGGCAATCTGTTTGCGGACATAGGACCCTTTGGTGGAGATGGCCGAGTTGACTTATCTGACCTGGAGATCCTGGCACAACATTGGCTGGAGGACGTGTCGAAATAGCGATGAACATAGTCAGTGTTGTATAAATCTTGTTGAGACAGTATAGATTTGCTTCCTCTTCGTTTCGATCCCTATCGAGGCTGTAGATCCTACTTTCCTACAGCCTCTTTTCTTTCACCAGATGAACCTATTCACTGTCCTATTCATCCCCAGTCGTCTTTTCTTTTGGCTGAGAGAACACACACCCTGCTACCTGAAACAGAAATTCCGCCAAATCCTGCATGGTGATGGTCCAGTCATGCCCAGCACCCTGTAAATAACAAGGATGTTCTTCTATGAGCTTTCTTAAATCAGGGGTCAATCGATAATTCCTGAAATTCATAAATACAGATGCCAGAACATCAGCCATATCGATTTGTTTCATTCTCAAATATCTCTGTTCCTTTGTCTCTATACTCATAAATCTTAATCCTATATAATGTGTATCTTGTTTTCAAATCGACCTATCTTAAGTTTGATCCTTAGGATCAAGCACCTCTTCCCTGGTTCCCTCGTTCGCATTTCCCATCAGTTGATCCAGTCCAGCCACAGCTTTCAGCTTGTTGGCATCAACCGAGTTGACATAATATTCCATAGTCGTAACTATGGAACTGTGACCCATTAAATCTTTTAATGTCTGCATAGGTGTGCCCAGGTTGGCTACATTGGTTCCATATCCCTTACGAAGTTCCTGGATAGAAAGTCGCTTGTCCGTTTTAATCCCTGCCCAACGACAATGACGCTGGAAGTCCCTTCGGGCATGGCTCATCATGGATCGATTTTGCCATTCTTTTGCCTTGCCTGCTTTGACCTTGGTATGCCAGCTTTTCTGAATCCGTTCATAGACCTTTTTTGACAGGAAAATATACGGGCAGCCGTCTTCGGCTACTTCCTGGGCTTCCACCAATGCCTTGACAACCCAGTTCGGCATGGGAATGGATCGGGCTTCGTGATCCTTGACCCGAAACGGAGGATTGTCTTTGTTGCCTTCCCGATTGGCTATGTGGATCAGACCCTTTTCGAAATCAATTTGACAGGAATTAGACATCAAGTTGGCAGCCTCACCATAACGAAGACCACAAAAATACATCACACTGTAGTAGGCTTTCAAACGGATGATTCGAGCCTTGCCCTCCTGCTCATGACCTTTTCGAATTCGGCTTTTCTCAATGGCTTGGAGAATGGCCTGAAACTGTTCGGGCGTAATATAATGCCATCCCTTGGTTTTCAGCTTTCCCAGGGGGAACCTGAATGGATTGGTTCGAATGTATCCCCACTCCAAAGCCTTGTTGAAAATGGCCTTGGCTTGTCTGAGGTGTCTGGATTTTGTCGAGTCGGAGATCTTTTTTCCTTTTCCTTGGCATTGTTTTGAAATGTAATCCATCTGAGAAATATACGCTTCGGCATCCTCCTGCCGGATCTTTTTAATGGAAGTCATAGGATTGAAGTAGGCCAGCAGGCGATCCTGGGTTTCAAGGTAGGCATCAAAGGTGGAAAAGGCCTTGTCATTTTTGATGGAGATGGCTTTTTCCAGTAGTTCCTGTAGGGTGATATCCTTGGGTTCCAGGGACAATCCACTGTCATAATCATCCTTGAGCTGGTCGGCAAAGCGTTCGGCATCGGCACGACGGCTGAAGGATTTGCACAGGCGGGTTCGTTTGCCAGCTTTGACATCAAAGTCTCCGTACCAGCGAACCTGCCAGGCTTTTCTCCCCTCTCTTCGAGGATCTTTACTGATCGTGATATTAGGATCCATAGTTCATCCTTCCGTGGATAGTGTCGTAGGAGACAATACCGCTGGAATGAGTTGCTGCGAAGCTGGAATCAGGCGGAATTTTTGCGGTTGGTCCATTGGGTCTGTTCCTCGATGAATTTTAATACTTCGTTTCTGCTGTATCGGATCGTTTTGCCAAGTCGGACACCCCTGAGATGGCCCTTTTTCCTGTAGTATCGGATAGTCAGACGGGCTTTGGCTGGCCCATCTTGATCCAGGCGAAGAAGGGTTATCAGTTCATCTTCGGTAAGGACCTCAGGAACAGGTTTGCCGGATGGCATGTAGACAGTAAATGGTTGGTATTGGTTTACTTCGTTGATCATAGGAGTCGTCCCCCAATAAACATTATTAATAAAGACATTGTAACAATGAATAATCACTTTCCAAGGAAAATATTACTCCTTTCCCTTGTATATTTTTAGTTGTTCAAATAGTTCCATGCATTTCAGCATTCTCTTTGTTAAGGATTGAGGCAATTCATGAGGTGACATATTTCCAGGTCTGATCTTTAACTCACTGTCTTGTTCCCCAACTGAAGTAAATAGCACTTCAATTCCATACCTTTTCAATTCCTTTTTAATCTTTTGATAGACTGATTGGAATGATTTGTAAAGTTCATCATTATTTGTCATGGTAAAGCTCCATTCTTATCGATTTAGTTTGGTTATGAACGATATTTTATGCCGCAGCATTTCCGGATTGGCTATCCAAGTGAATTTTACAGAAATCAGAGTAATAGGCTTCATGCAACGCATTCAGATGTCTGTCAGTGGCGGTATATAACAATCCCTCAAGCTCTTGATCTATCTGCTGTGTTTCAAACAGATTAGCTTTAATAATGCCAAACAAAGAGTTTTGCACAAATTGCATAGGAACATACCTATAGGGATCCTTATCCATAAAAGGATTCATTTGAGTTCCTTGGTTGTTGATGTCTCGCAGATCAAGGATTTGTGTCAGGTTGTCATGGCCTCGGTAGAACTCCATTCTTACGATAGCATTGTCGTGAAGATAAAGAACTGCTATGGGGGGACGATCAGCCATCCATCCCCGATTCTGTGCCCTTCGACGGCGGTCATCAAGGATATAGTTCATTAATGGCACTGTTATTATCCTTGATTTGTGTTCTCGCTGAATCTGCTCCACCGTTCGGATCAAAGCATGTTCTTCAAGAAAATGATCGTCTTTTGATTCCTGGCTCACCAACACTTGACGGTGGTTCATCAGAATCGACTCAAACTCCATACTATCTCGCTGATGCGAACCATGGGATTGGGTCGGTATCGCGGAAATTGTCAGTTGGTTCAGGTTTTTGATTGGTTTATTCCAATACAAATGACAATCCAATTGGGATACTCGCTGAATTTGCTCCGCCGTCTTTGTGGAGTCGAAACAATATCCTGTTTCTCCATCAACTCCGATCACCTCAATGCCTGACTCATTTTCATGCAGGGGCCGAATCATGGTTTGAAAAAGATCGCCTTTGAGTAAGTTGTTACGATTTGTGTTCATTTGCCTTGCTCTCCATATTTGTTGAGCTTTTCTTTTACCTAACCGATGTTCACGACGCTGTGTTTTGTTTTTCTTCATGATCATATCCTTATACTACTCCCCAAAATTTGGACCAGGATATAAGGTGGAAGATGCGGTAT
>CAYLSB010000126.1:0-8222 GCA_964386005.1 uncultured Pirellulales bacterium
CTTCCACCTTATGCAACGCCCTTTTTGGTCTTGACAACGGGGAGGGGTTCAGACCGACTGGTTGAAGAGATTGAAAAAATGTCAAAGCCATGTGCAATACACGCGGGAGATGTTCAAAGGACAGGGGGAATCAAAGGTCATATAGATGATCCCAATAACATACTGTGTGAAATGACTGATGCTGAAATAAAAAGCTTAAAGGCCATACTGAAATCCCGAAATATCCAACAGGTTACAATCTATTGAAAATGGCAAACATGTGTTCATTGACCGAACGAAAAATGAAACAACCTTATACAAAATGAGTGACTGTTCCTTAGTTATCGAGGGTGCAAGGAGCAAAGAATGGAATCCGAGGAAGGTATTCACATGAAAATGTCAGGATGGAAGTTTCTGATCGTTGGTTTTTTATTTGGGGTACTGGCAAGTTTTCTGGTGCTGGTCGTTATTGCCTGCAAGTGGGGACCGCGAGGGGAAAATTCCGAAGTGGATATGTATTCAGAGCGTGTAATGATACACAAAAAATTTCTCTGGAAACGAACTCATACTCCCGGCCCTTTGGTACCTTGTATCCAATGGGCGATTGACCATCAGAATCCTGTCCGAAGCTGGTATCTTGTTGCCGGAGGAACGGGACGAGCGGAATGGTTTGGAGAGTTGCTGTCGTACGATGCCGTTACGCAACCTTACGTTTACGCGATTTATACCTTGCCCATTCCAGAAGAGGAAAAGGTTAAGCTGCTGCATGAGTACCATCAGGATTTGGATGCATTGAAATTGAAAGAGCAAGAGCGAATCGAATCCTGGGATATCATGAAACCTTTCTATGAAAAGTGGGACCAGAAGATGAAAGCGTTAAAGGATGATCCTGCAATTCAATGAGGGTCTATCGTTCGGAGGCATTGAAGGGTTTACCAAAGGCGTCGTTACGTTTCCAGATTTCATCTTTTTCGTCTGAGGTCAGGGCATTGTAGCGGTGGGGGCGACGGAAGGCGTTGCCCCAGATGGTGTTCCGGCGGATCTGGCGGAGTTTGTTGATATCGAAGGCCGCCACAAAGATCCCTTCATCCTTGTCGGCTTGAACGATACATTCACCGTCTGCATTGAAGGCGACCGAACGGCCGTTCTCATTGGGCGCCGGATAATTGGCCATGGCGACGGCGCAGGCGTTTTCATAAGCCCGGACGCGGAACTGGATGAGCCGCAGTTCGTCAATCCCGCAGGCGTTCGGCGTCAGGATCAACTCGGCGCCCTTGAGCATGAGGATGCGGGCGCTTTCCGGCTGCTCGCGATCGTAGCAGATCATCGCGCCAACCTTAACCGGCCCGATGCGGGTATCGAGCTCGGCGACGAAAAAGTCCTCGCCCGGTGTCATGGACGCCTCCCGTGCCTCGAAGTCGCAGGTGTGGACCTTGGCGTAGGTGAAGAGTTCCTTGCCGCGGCGGTCAAATAAGGTCAGCACATTTCGCGGCGCGGGATTCCATGCCTGTTCGTAGGTCACCGCGATGGCCATGTCGAGCTCTTTGGCCAGTCGGGCGAATCGCTGAATGGAAGGATGATCCGTCGCGACGGCCTGCTGCACGAATTGTTCACATGCTCCGTCTTTCTTTGGATCAAAGCCGGTATAACCGATGTTCCACATCTCGGGCATCAAAGCGATATCGGCGCCGAGTACGGCGGCCTGACGGCAAAACGTTTCGGCCTTGTCCATGTTGGCGGGTTGGTTGTTACCGTCCGGCCGCATCTGCAGCAGGGCGACCTTCAGTAGCGGCCGATCCGGCTGACTGGGTTTCGATTCGGAAGTGACAGAAGTCACTGGAAACAGAAACAGACAGGCAACGATAATTGCGGATGGAATGATCATGCGTTTCATCATCGGAATTCTCCTGATATTTCGGTTCGACGGATTACCAAAATGATTACGCGTCCGTTCCGATATGATACAGGAAAAACCGACTCGATCAAGAATCCCAAAAATGGGACGGGTACGTTCTGCCAAAGGCGGGTTGTACCTGTCCTCTTTTTGCCCAAATGAGAACTCGATGGCAGGAATGTTCCCGGAGTGAAACACAAAGGGGCCTGTAGGAATCCGTTCCCACTGAACAGGCCCCAACGTGCTGAAGTTTCCCAAACGTCAGCGTTTTTTGATCGAGACCGACATTCCCTGTCCGCCGGGATTGAGGAACAGCGTGTCCAGCGCCGGATTGGAGATAATGGCCTCGATGAATCCGCTCATGCCGCCACCACCCATGGAGGTGTTATGGGCCAGGATCAATCCGCCCGGTCGAATCTTCGGCAGCATGGTATTGAGGTAATCAAGATATCCTTCCTTATCTGCATCGATAAATACCAGATCGATGGGGCCTTCAATTTTCTTGACCGTTTCATGCGCGTCGCCCATGACCAGCGTGACGATCCCCTCCACGCCGGCTCGTTTGAAGTTCTCGCGAGCGAGTTTGGCTCGGCCTTCGTCGATATCGTGCGTGATCAGCTTGCCGCCGGTCTTGCGTAGTCCCAGGCAGGTCCAGATACCGGAATAGCCATTGCTGCAGCCGATTTCGACGGTCTTCTTGGCATCCATGCTTTCGACCAGCATCCGAATCAACCGGCCGTCGGCGGGGCTGACGTTCATCATGCCCCGCGACTGGTTGGCGTTCATGTCGGCAAGAACATCAAGGATTTTCTTTTCTTCGTCGTCCCTGGCGACGGGATTGGCCTGCGGTTCGACCCCGCCGCGACTTCCGGGCCCGCCCATTCGGGGTTGTCCGCCACGGCCGCCCGGCCGCGGTCCCTGCTCCTGGGCGATAAGAACGCCGATTGCCGCGATAGCCAGTACGATAAACGCCAATGCTGTTTTCCGGATCATGGTTTTTTCTCCTTCCATATACGGCTCGATAGACATAGAGGGACCTCGCCGATCCTGCTCCAAACGTTTGTGCCTTTACCGGCTCTCCGGTAACGCCGGTAATAGAAAAAAACGGATGATTCATACAATCAGGCCACAACCGGCCGCAGAATCATTTTTCTCCCGGAATCGCTATTGACGGGGCCGCTTTTGCCGATATACTACAGGGTTTCCAGAGCATCGTTTCTACACTGGGGAATAGTGTAATGGTAGCACAAATGACTCTGGATCATTTAGTCAAGGTTCGAATCCTTGTTCCCCAGTTTTCAATCCTTAATATCCAAAATCGATGATATCGGAATGATCGGGCCATCTTTTTTCCAATCCTATTCTGTTTTTGGACTTTGTGTCCGTGGTTCGCCTCCATGCATGAATCTCCATGCGATTTCATCCATAACGATGGCGTCGGTTTCGAGGAATTTACCACCGTTGCCGATCTCTGGAATACAAGCGGATGTTTCGGCCTTGGATTCGGGGGTGGGGTATGCCACATAGAGGGTCTGTAACACACCGATATCTCCAACATTCAAGAGGATTCACTTGTGATATCGATCGATTTGGATATGATTGACTGTATAGCAAGCAGGAGTACCGATGATGTCGTTACATAGCAAATTCCGGATTCCGCCGGTATGAATCTGGCGATTGAAACCAGTGGTTTGACACGCTGTTTCGGCGATCTGGCGGCCGTGGATAATCTGGATCTGCGCGTGGAGGCGGGAAAATTTTATGGTTTCCTCGGACCCAACGGAGCGGGTAAGTCCACTACGATTAAAATGCTTACGGGCTTGCTCGGACCGACGCAAGGGACAATGCGCATCCTGGGTGAGCAGATCGACAGCCCGGAAAAGGCCAGAGAGGTCAAGCGCCGCATCGGGGTGGTGCCCGAAGATCTGGCCCTGTTCGATAATCTGACGGCGCGCGAATATCTGACATTCATCGGTCGAATGTACGGCTTGCCACTACCGACCGTTCGCAAGCGGAGTGATGAATTGCTTGAAATGATGACCTTGTCCGACGAGCATAAAAAACTCACGCTCGAATTCTCGCATGGAATGAAAAAGAAACTTTCAATGGCGGCCGCGCTAATTCCCAATCCCGATCTGCTGTTCCTCGATGAACCTTTTGAAGGGGTCGACGCCGTCTCGTCCAGCATATTGCGCGACACCTTGAAGCAATGCGTTCAGCGAGGCGCGACGGTGTTCCTGACGTCGCATGTCCTGGAGATCGTTGAGAAGCTCTGTACCGATGTCGGCATCATCGCCAAGGGCAAACTGGTTCACCAGGGATCGATGGACGAGATCAGGCAATCCGGTTCGCTGGAGGATAGATTCCTCAAAGCCGTGGGCAAGGACCAAATCGAGCGGCAAAGGTTGAGTTGGCTGGAGGGCTAAATGGACACCCGTCAGCTTCGCACGATTCTCTGGCTCAGGTGGCGTCTGACGCGAAACCAATTGGCCCGCGGCGGGAAATTGAACGCCGTGATAACAATGATCATCTTGGTCGCTTCATTGATCATTGGCGCCATGGGGGCCCTCGTCGGCGTACTGATCGGCGCCTTCGTGATGGATGAAACCACTCCCTGGGCATTGCTCGGTATATGGGATGGCCTTGTCATCGCTTTTCTTTTTTTCTGGATGATGGGCATTGTCTCCGAGATTCAGCGTTCGGAAACCATCGATATCGGCAAACTTCTGCACCTGCCGGTCTCGCTGCGAGAGATCTTCTTCGTGAATTATGTCGCCTCGCATTTTACCGTTTGTATCATCGTGTTTGTACCGGGTATGTTGGGCCTTGCTTTGGGATTGGCGATCAGCAAGAATGGCTTGATGTTATTGCTGCTGTTGCTGGTGCCCGGTTTTATTTTCATGATTACCGCCTGGACATACTGCCTTCGCGGGTGGTTGGTTACGCTCATGACCAACAAAAGACACCGTCGGGCCATCATTGCAGGAGTCACCTTTGCCTTTATTCTGTTGAGCCAGCTTCCGAATCTGCTTGGGAACATCCTGCACGATCACAAGCGACACGAGCCCAATGCCACTCAGTCAGCGCCCTCTGAACAGCAGACCGAAGCAGGCAGCCCAGACGCCCGTCGTGACAATGTCCCGCCAGTCATAATCGAGGCGCACAAATACGTTCCCTTTCTGTGGGTGGGCAACGGGGCCAGGGCCCTGGCGGAGGGAAACGTCTGGCCCGCGGTTCTGAGTTCGGCCGGTACCTTCATTCTCGGTGTTCTGGGGCTCAGACGCGCGTACCGCACGACCGTACGCTTCTATCTGGGACAGACGACTCGCAAGAAATCCATTCAAAGAACCGAAGAGACGAAAGTCTCCCGTGCGCAGAAGAATTTTCTGGAGACACAGTTACCGTGGATCCCCGACGAGAGCGCCGCAATGGCACTGGCTTTCTTTCGTTCCCTGATGCGGGCGCCTGAGGTGAAGATGATGTTGGGGACCAATTTTATCATGCTGCTGTTTTTCAGTTTTATGATCCTGGTACGGCGCAGGGCCGGCATTAACGATGATTTCAGGCCATTGATTGCCACCGGTGCCGTGATCCTCACTTTCTTCGGCTTGACGCAGCTGATGTTCAACCAGTTCGGCCACGACCGGGGCGGATTTCGCGCGATGGTTCTATCGCCCGTGCTGAGAAAAAATATCCTGATGGGAAAGAACCTTGCTTTACTGCCAATCGCTTTGTGCATTGGGACCATCTTATTGTTGCTCATCAAGTTCGTTGTCGGTGTTACAGCGATTGCGACATTTGCCGCTTTTCTGCAATTGATGGCCGGATTTTTGCTTCTCAGCATGGCGGGTAATCTCATCTCCACCCTCGTGCCGTATCGCATTGCGCCCGGCTCGATGAAACCGACCAAGACGCCGGGGATAACGACTCTTCTGATGTTCCTTTCGCATATGCTGTTCCCCGTGGCGATGGGCCCGATCTTTCTCCCTGCGATTGCCGGATTGCTGTCTGCCAAAACGGGCTTGATGCCTGCAGGTATTGTTAATCTGTCATTCTCAGCCGTATTGCTGGCCATTAATATCTTTCTCTACCGGCTCAGTCTTCCCGTCCTTGGCGGCCTGTTCCAGCGACGCGAAAAAAGAATTCTTGAGGTAGTCACAAGGGAAATAGAGTAGTTCATCGGGCCGTGTTTCAGATAAAAGAAGCCGTGTACAAAATTGCTGATGACACAATCTGGCCGTTTTCTCATTCAAGCAACATCCAGCCCCGATTCGTTTTGAGGATTTTGGGGATAACTTCCAATTGGTTCAGCCGAAGATTTGACCGGATGCCTGATCCCTGTTGGATCGGGCAAAATGAAGTTTTCGGAAATCGAGGGCACCGGCTTGTGTGTTCCTTGTTCTGATTGCACCTGATTTTCTCCTGATATTGCGGATGTTCGAATCTTTGTTCCCCAGTTCATATTCTTTTTCATCTTTGTGATGTTATTGAGTGCGATTCTTTTGATTTAATCCCTTCACCTAATTCCAGATAATCATTCAAATGTTTCGCTCAGTCGCAATTTCCTAATTGAAGGAGGAGATATAAATAGCTATACTATATCAAAACGAGTTTGAAAGTGAGAGCGGATATCAGGGAGGTGAAATCATGCAGGAATTCGAACAAAAATTACAGATAGAATTACCTTCACCGTCGAAATTGTTCACACCGGGGGTAATTCTGTTGCTGATTTTGATGGTCGCCGGATGGATTCTGGTATTATACGCGAAGTCCATCGTAGGATGGCTGGTCTTGGATCCCTCAGCCATTCTGCATGGTCAAATCTGGCGCCTTCTCAGTTTTATTCTGATCGAGAGTTGTCCATCCATCCTGGTGTTTCATGGATTGACAACATTGTTCATCGGAAGCATGATCGAGCGGGAATGGAGGACCCCGGCCTTCCTGCTGTTGTGGCTGACATCTGCGGTCGTGTGCGGTCTGATCTGGACGATCGTCAGTTGGATTGCCGGGATGAACTGGATCGGCTGGGGATCCGGACCGTGTATCTATGCGGTAATTGCGGTTTTTGGATGCCTCTTTCGCGATCGGAAATTCTTATTCTTTCTGGCGACGGTTCGGGCACAAACCCTTGCGGTTATTTTTATCGTCATCGGCCTGGTGCTTTCAATCGCTCGTCCGATATCCGCTGTATGGGTGGGTGGCGCCCTGGTGGGATATCTTTGTATCCAATTGAAGCGGCAAATCCGATCCCCTTCCCCGTTTCGGCGATTGAGTTCGAAAGGAAAGAAATACGGCGGCATTGCCGATATCGACTGAGCATGAAAATCCGTGATCCATCCATCCTGAAACGGCGAGAAGAGGAGGTTCAGACCCGTATGGCCGCGTGTACCCTTTGTCCGAGGCGATGCGGCGTAAATCGTATGGCAGGACAAAGGGGATTTTGCGGTCTGGGTGATTTGCCAATCTGTTTCCGCGAAATGATCCATAACCATGAGGAGTCGCCGCTGAATCCTTCTCATCAGGTTTATTTTGCCGGATGCAATCTACGTTGTGGATTCTGCACAGTGGCCGAATACAATGAACAGATTTCAGCCATTCGTCCGATCCCGATGGATCGGCTTGTGAGCCGAATCGAAGAGCGGCGCAGGGAAGGAGCGGTGACACTGAACCTGTTGGGCGGAGAACCGGCGATCAGTGCGGCTGGGATTCTGTCGTTGTTATCCAGGATTCATCCGGAGACGGTTGTTGTATGGAATTCGAACCTGTATTATGATTCCTGCGTAGATACTTATATCGAAGGCGTGGCGGATATTATCCTGGCGGATTTGAAGTGCGGAAACGAAACCTGCGGCCGGACGCTTCTGGGAGTGACGGACTATCTTCCCGTTGTACGGGATAACCTTCTTCGGGCTGCTTGCCATGCAGACCTGATCGTACGGCATTTGCTGGTGCCGGGTCATGGGGAATGTTGTGCTATTCCGGTTCTTGAATGGCTTGTTGCCAATCTGCCAAACGTTAAAGTGAGTCTGAGGTTCGATTATATTCCGCCGGCCGAATCCCTGTCTGTTCCGATATCGTATGGAAATGATAAGGATCGAGCGGAAATCCTTGATTTTGCCCGAAACCTGCATGTGAATCTGATCCAATGAAATCGCAACCCTATTCTAACCCAAGTTACGCAGTTGCGATCCGATATATGGGTTTTTGGTAGCGCCCGGGCCGATTGGGGGCGAAAGTCTTCACTACATTTGCGCAATTTCATCGATGCGGCGAAGCCGTTGCGGTAATGTCAGGCCTAACCCGGATATTTCACCGAATCTGAATATTTTCGATGAACAAAATGGCCTAA
>CAYLSB010000127.1:0-7955 GCA_964386005.1 uncultured Pirellulales bacterium
CTATGGCAACGATGTGTCGAACTGGCAAGCGGCCAATCCAAGCCCGGGACAATAAACAGGAAACTTATGATTACATGAATTTCAATGAGCATCCTTATTTACACGAAGGTACCAGAGAAAAATTCTAAGCAAAAAATTTCTTCAAGCAAATACAAAAACGGCGTCGCTGGTCCCCGTTTCGGGGGACTCGCGAGAGCCGTTTCGCTCGGAACAAAACTTCCACTAACGGTCGATGATCATTTTCCGGCCATCTTGTGATTGAAGAGATTTCTGTGTACCGCAAGAGTGCTGACTCCGGAAGGCAGCTTGCTCCCCGGCAGGATTGAATAACCAAGGCGTTTCATGCATTCGTCACCCGCCAGATCGAGACTCTCGATGTAATCACTGGTGCTCGGCGTGATCGTCCCCCCAACGGTGGCTCGAATCAGGGGTTCATGACAGGTTTCGCAATCCACTTTGGCCTGTTCGATGGTTTTGTCCGGGTGATAAAAGTACGTATTGCCATGCTGACATCCGGCGATTACCGGGATCAACACGATGATACAAATTCCTAACAGCTTCATGATTTTCTCCTTATACATAATTTCGGGAATAGTCGTATCCCCACTTCCGTTCCTCGATTCCAGATTTTCGCGTTGGCTTCCTTTTCGCAAATCATTATCGTGATAGCTCGCGTCCATCTGTGTAATCCAGTTTTTGAATTTATTAATCATACGTCCAGAGTAGGATATCGATGCTAAGCAAAATACCTATCCATCGTTCATAATTGCTTACTTCGGACGACAATCCCGACATACCAAGAGATTCGTATTGTCGCCCTGCTGGAATGGAAATGCGAAAACGGGGATGTTTTGAAATTGAAAAGGGCACGACAAGCCGTGCCCGAAAATTTTGTAACTCAGCGGGTGATCCTTCGGGGGATTTATTTGACGAAGGTACCAAAGATGGCATTGATTTGATCGGGAGTTTTATTTCCGTCGTAGAACAGGACCATGAAACGGAATCGGGCGGACTTGCCCGGTTCGAGGGTCAGGCCGAAGGGTTTTGGGTCCTGTTCCTTGTTGGTCTTCTGGAATTCTTCCTGGCCGAGAGGATTGGCGGAGAACAGGCCGTAATCGCGGGCGTGCCAGTAAGTGGGGTAGTTGGCGCTAGTGGGGTGGTTGAGGATGGCGATGCCAACGGATTTGTCGTCCTTCTTGCCTTCGAGGGCGACCCATTTGGCGCGCTTGCCCCAGATGTTCCTGGATGATTCCGTTCCTTCGGAGCTGAAGTAACGGGATTTTCCGGTCTTTTCGCTGAGCCAGTCGGCGGTTCGGATGGCAAACATCCCTTCTTTGGTGTCCCCGAATTCGACTTTGGACTTCGCGGTCAGGTCGAGCGTCAGATCAACGGAAAAACCACCGTCAATTGGAGAGAAGACCATTGTTCGATCTTCAACAAGAACGACGGTGGTACCATCCTTGCCGATCCATTCGGACTGCGTGACGATCTTGCCCCGGCCGTTGCCGGGTTCGGAGGAGACGACCTTTCGATGATTGATCATCGGTGGCTTTTTTGTGTTATTCCAGAACCCCATGCCATTGACTTTGTCATAGGTAAAGAACAGGCCGATGTGATGGGGATGGTCCGTCGTTTCGCCGGGCAGGGGGGTGATAGGAAAGCCGCGTGTAAGAACGACGTCGCCGGGTGTTCGGATGGGATACAGGACGGGCTTGGTGAGCGAGTCGTCAAAACGATAGGAAGTGACGAGCTTGCCGGCGATCATTACATCGATCTTATCCGTAGCCGGGGCGAACTCGATTTTGGCCGATTGAGCCATGCAGCCGGACGCCCAAAGGGCGGTTGCCGCCAGACAACCGAAGAGTCGGGATTTCATTGGAATCTCCTTATTTCGGATTTTGTTTTGCCAGTTCAAGCGCCGAGGTGGTGACGAAATATTTGGCGATCATGTTCGGCACTTCCCACGCGGGAAGCCCGCCTTCGGCGAGGTACTTGAGGTACCGTTCTGTGACTTCACCGAAATGGGCCTCATGACCGACATGGTACTTGTCGGGAACCTGGATGTGCCAGACGTTGTTGGGCAGCCGTTCAAGAGCGATGCCGGGATAGCGAAGCTGGAGTTCGGCCACGGCCTTTGGCAGAGCGACGGCCAGGGAAATAATCTGATTCATGGAGGCCGGCTCGATATAGAGTTCGGGGCGATAGTTCTGCTCTTTGCCCTGGCGGATGGTGAGGGTGGCCTTGGTGCCTTTCATGACGGCGAAGTGCGTATCTTTGGTTCCGGCAGGGGCCTCATAATTCCACAGGACGCGGACACGGGCATGGACGCCTTTGACGGCGTAGTCGATCTGGCCGTTGACAAAGCAGGGAAGAGCACCGTTGGAGTCGAGGCGCGACTGGAGTTCGGGGATAAAATCATCGAGACGGGTGATCCGGGCGTACTGGTCTTTGGTGATCAGGGTCGGCCAGCGTTTGGCGGAAGTCATCCGGATGTCTTTTGTGTAATCGATCGGCTGCTCGGGGAAGCATTGCCATGCGACGAGATCCACCAGGTGATTGGTGACGTCGACGATGCCTTCGCCCTGCTGGTCGGTGTCGAAGTACCAACCGGGTCGTTTCAGCGGCACACCGGCGACATCCTTGTAGAGGTGGTGGACGCTTTCGGTTTCGACGGCGGGATTTTCCGGGGTTCCTTTCTGAAGTTGTCCGAAGACGGGCTCCTTGTGCATCAGTTCCTTTTGAAGAATGGTGACGATCTCGGATCGTTCGGTCATGATGTCGTAGAGCAGGACGTGGTTTTTCTTTGCCGAATCGAAGGCGGCGACGAGAAGATCGAAGCCCTTTTTATCGATGCACATGGGCTTATCGATCAACTGGTTGAGGCCGGCGTCGGCGCAGGCCTTGATGTATTGGGTTTTCCGGCGGTTGTTTCCGGCCATGACGACGAGGTTGCCGGGACGTTCCTTGAGCATCTTTTCGAGAAAATCGGGTCCGGTATAAACAATCTCATTCCACTTTGTCGGATTTTCGGCGCGGGTGTTGAACGCCTTGATGCGGTCAAGATGGTCCTGGACATCGGAACCGGCGGGGGCGAAGACATGGACGTCGGAATGGACCGCTTCGTAGGAGAATTTCTGGACGAGGGCGGCGTGGAAGTGGCCGGGATCGAGGGTCATGATCTTGACGGAACCCCTGGCGGCCGAGCGAGCTTCATTGGAACAGGAAAGAACCATGGTTATGCATCCTATCGTGAGGATCAGGAGAATCGTTCTTTTCATGCGGATATCCTTTCGCAGATTGTTCGCGCGATCGTGTTCGTATCCGGTTATCCATCCGATCGAGACGGACTCACAACGAGTCGATCGCGGCTCGGACATATCCGACCGATTCAGCCAGGCCGGCCATCGGATCGCTTTCATCCTTTTCGTATTCAAAGGCAATCATACCTTTGTAGTCGATCCCGGCGAGCGTTCGGATGAATTTGGGAATATTGATAATCCCCCGGCCGATTTCGACGGTTCCGCCTTTGGCTTCGGCGGCGTTCACATCCTTGATGTGGATATCGAGGAGACGGTCGGCGTATTTGAGGGCGTCGTCGGAGGGATCGATCCCCATTCGCTGGGTGTGGCCGATATCCAGGCACAGGCCGATCCGTTTGTCGAGATTCCTGATCTTGTCGATAATCACCGTGGCGGTGGGGTACATCTTGTCGCCGGGACCGTGATTGTGGATGGCGACGGGAATATTGTACTCTCTGACTTTCTTTTCGGTCAAAGGAAGAAGTTCGGGATTGGGAACCCCGATGATGATCTTCATTCCGGCGGTTTTGGCATATTCGAAGGCCTGGTTGACTTCGGCTTCGCTTTTCATATACACCACACCGCAGCCATACAGGTTCAATCCGAACGTTTTGGTTTTCTCCGCGACGGCCCTGATTTCCTGCGGGGAGCTGTTCATCGCCAGGTGGAAATCCTTGAAGGCGATATGTTTGAGCCCGACCCGTCGGGTCATTTCCAACGCCGCGTCCAGCGGGAATTTTCTCAGGGTGTAGGACGCCATGGCCAGGCGGGATTTCAGGCGAGATTTGATTTCGGGATTGACGGTCGGTGACCCCGACAGGTTCTGGGCGGGCGCCGCGGAACAACCGGCCATCAAAGCCGTTACGCCGGCACATTGCATGAATTGCCTCCGGGAATGACGACTGTTCATGAACATTCTCCTGAATAGAAATCTTCTGTCTGCCATTCGAACTGGATCGGTTCGACCCGAACGATAATGCAACCGAATAGTGTGGCTACCCGTGGGTAAAATGTCAAGAGATATTCAAAGTCTGTGGGGGATCACGAGACACGATTGCGGAGGGAATGGTTTCGAGTGATACGGAGGCATGGCATCCGAAAAGATGTATCCGTGCTCCAAACGGTTTTTCAGGCGAGGGATTCGGCCGAGAAACCCAGCTTGGTTAATTCTTTTTGAAGAAGGTCGTCTCGTACCGGCTTGATGAGGAATCCATTGGCGCCGTTTTTGAAGGATTGCGTGATATTCTCGGCGTCTCCCAGAGCGGTAACCATTACCACTTTAGCGGTTCGGTCCGCGGGCAGATCATATTCCTTTTCCAGTTGCCGAATCTCCATCAGCGTCTGGTGACCATCCATATCCGGCATCATAATATCGAGGAAAATCAGATCGTAAGGTTGTTTATCTTCGAGGGCCTGGCGCACCGTCTCCACCGCCAGGAAGCCATTCGGGGATTCGTAGCATCGGCCGTATCCGGACAAATGAGTCCGGAGAAGTTTGCACGATGTTGCATCATCTTCGACGATTAAAATTTTCATATTCGATTCCCGCCCGTCTCGGTCGATCGAGATATTCCGGCGAACGCGCTATGGCGTCATTGCCGCGTTTTAATCCGGCAGTTCCTGATGTTTCAGCTTCAGGATCGCCCGAATCGCGTCGCTGGTACTGGCGATACCGACCAGGCGACCCTTCTCCGTGATGGGAACACGGCGATACGGATTTTCCATCAGACAATCGCAGATATCCACCAGATTGGCATTGCAATCAAAACTGACGACCCTGGAGTTCATGAAATCGGCCACGGTCAGATCGACGCGGTCTTCCTTGTCGTACAGGATCCGCAGCACATCTTTTTCCGCGAGCAGACCGACCAGCCGCAAGTCCGCATCCACAACGGGAAGCGCCGTAATGTTTCGGTTGGCCAGGATGCGAATGGCATCGTAGATGGGCATATCATCTCGGGTGCACACAACCGATTGGGTCATAAAATCCTTGACTTTAAACATATCCGATTCCTTTGATGAATCAATGCCTGGATTCAATTTCCTGTGATTGAGCGATCGCCCTGGGAGCGCGTCTGCGACGATCGACACGATCGTTGGTTCGCGTGACCATGATCGTCCGTCCATGGATCTTCGAATGGTTTAATGCCTCGATGGCTCGAGTGCCTTCTTCGGAATCCGGCATTTCGACAAAGGCGAATCCCAACACATGCTCGTTGATCGGATCGGTGATCAGCGTAATGGTCCGCACATCGCCGAACGGTTCAAAGGCGTTTCGCAGATCCTGTTCGGTTGTCGTTTCAGGAAAATTTCCCACATAAATATGCATCGTAGTCTCCTGCATCCATCATATCGGCTGCAACGTATGGCGATATCGTCCGATAATCCGAACCGACCCATTGAGCATCCAGCCGTGACTTGATATCCTCATCGGCAATCCCGGCGTGGCCTTTGAGGAAAACTCGCGGATTATCCGGAGTAGTCGAGGAATTTGAAAACGGTGATTCTCCGAGGACAATTTCGGTTGCTCGCGGACGAAGAACCGATACAATATCGGACATGCATAAACGGTGGGTACTACTGATCGGATTCTGTTCGATGTGGACGGGTTGCCAGCCCCAGGAGGGATCCCGGCCGGATCCGTATGATCTGGCGATTCAGGAATATCGCCATCAACGTTCCTCGCCGTCGCTTACGGCCGCAACAACCGCTTCCGATCGCACGATTCCCGTTCGGATTCATCTCCTTCGCGTATCCGACGAGGAAACCTCCTCGGTTTCCACCCTGTGGCGTCTGGCCGAGGAAGAACGAATTACCCCGTCGAAACCGGAGTTATTTTCCGAATCCGGATTTCGCGTGGGGCATGCGGGACGACCGTTGCGATCCCAGTTGCGAATGCTTGAAAGTCGATTGTCGTCCGCCGAAAGCAGCGACGTGGAACTCTCTTTGCGCGACGGTTCATCGGGTTTCGCCGAGATCGGATCCAGAGTGGCCATCCCTTTATTTTATTACAAAAGCGACCTCTTTAGTCGTATGGATTACGCGTTTGACCGAGTGGTTCAGCGTTTGCGCATTGCGGTGCATTCAACCACGGACGGTCGGATCGAACTGGACGTGACTCCGATTCTGTTCAATCTGCGCAACGACGGCGGCAACTTCTTTCTGTCGGATCTGAACATCAAAACGATACTGGACCCCGGCCATGCGTTGTTTTTCGGGTGGTCGAACACCGGACGCCAGGACATCGCGTCGGCTTTTTTGACCTGCGATGTGAAAGGCCAAAAAGGCAAGACGCTGATTGTCATTGCGCCGTTATCGCCTCGGGATTCACCGGGAGGCATCGAGTAACGATTGGATGGTTCGGGTCAGGATATGGACCGTCGTGTCCACGTCGGCGGTTTCGATGCCGACATGGGTCACAAAACGAAAACATCTGGGCGCCGTCGCGAGAAATCGAAGACCCTGTTGTGCGGCCTCGGCGATCAATCGTGAGGCGTCCAGCCGTTCATCGCACAATTCGGCATAGACCATGTTGGTCTGCGGTCGATCCGTCAGGAGGGTCAGCCCCCGGATGGATCGAATTCCCTCGGCCAGACGTTGGGCGTTGACGTGATCGTCGAGAAGTCGATCCACCATGTGTTCGATCGCCACGATCCCGGCGGCGGCCAAGACGCCGGCTTGTCGCATTCCGCCGCCGAGCATTTTGCGCTTGCGTCGGGCTTCGCGGATAAAGTCCTTTCTCCCGCAGATCAAAGAGCCGGCCGGTGCGCCGAGACCTTTGCTGAGACAGAAACTTAACGAATCGATTCCCACGACCATTTCCCGCACATCCGTTCCCAGCGCAATGGCCGCATTGAAGATGCGAGCTCCGTCCACATGGACTCGGATGGATTGTTGTCGTACCACTTGCAGAACCGAACGCATGTATTCCGGAGGCAAGGCCGCGCCTTCGCACCGGTTGTGGGTGTTTTCCAGGCAGATCAGTCGGGTTCGCGGGAAGTGTACGTTGTCGGCACGAATCGCGGCACGAATGTCATCCAGACGCATGGTGCCGTCGGTCTGATTGGGCAGGGGGAAGGGGTGGACTCCGCCGACGGCGGCCATGCCTCCCGCCTCGTAAATGAATGTGTGGGAGAGGTTTCCGACGAGGGCTTCATCGCCGCGTCCGCAATGCGTCAGGACGCTGATGAGATTGGCCATCGTTCCGCTGGGCACGAACAAGGCCGACTCCATGCCGACGCGATCGGCGGCGAGGGCTTCCAGGTGATTGACGGTGGGATCTTCACCGAAGACATCATCGCCCAGCGAGGCCTCGGCCATGGCCTTGCGCATGGCATCGGTGGGCAGAGTTACCGTGTCGCTTCGCAGATCGATCGTTTTCATAGATTCTCCCAATCATGGACGGACCGGGAACCATTATAGCCGGTTATCCCCGAATCGGAAGAGTCATCCTTGGAAACGGGAATGGATCACGATTGTTTCCGTATTGGCGGACGAATCCCATGCTGTTGGCAACCGGATAGGCCCGTTCTTTTTTCCACGATGGAAGCGAGTGCGGAAGGGAGAATGTCCCCGGGATTTCAAAAATTCCCCCCTGTCTCGAATGGCACTGCCGTTCCTTCGGATGTTTTTGGCATATACTCTCCCCTGGGCACG
>CAYLSB010000128.1:0-7638 GCA_964386005.1 uncultured Pirellulales bacterium
AATGGTCCATGTTCGGCAACGCCGCATAAGGACACTTTTGACGCTGGCATCAAGTCTAATATTGTCTGGCGCGCAGTTTTTTTAGGCCGTTGGTATTAGTATGACAGTACTAAGCTGTTTTAGAATCCGGGTTTTCATACGAATATCCGGATTTGACCTTCAAGGATCTTCCCGAAATATCAAGACTTTCGAACGATTTAGTGCTGTCATTCGAATTTGTACCAATATCGAATCACATTGTATAACATGCACAAAGATGATGATAATTTAATGCATAAATATGTATAATATTTAATATACTAATTTGACATTTCTTCATAAAATAATTTTGGTTGGATTATTTTTGATTTTATTTGCATTCTGATTGCAACTATCGTGTATAATTGCAACTGAGTTGCAAATATTGAACGGCTTTACTGAAGTCGGAAATTGATATGGCATTCAAAGATCGGATGGGAGAGCTGAAAGAACACTCTCCCTTTGCCCTCTTTGGGACCGTATCCATATAGGCAAGTGAATGCGTCGGCAAGCGTATCTCATTCTGGTTGGGCTGAGTATTTTGGCGTTCGGCTTGAACGCTGCGGGGATTGTGGCAGCGATCCATGGATTCTCCGGGGATTTATGCCGTCATCAGGATTCCACGCATCATTCAAAGAATCCTTCGGATAAACCCGATTCCTCGCACCATCGATCGGATTGTGCCCTGTGTCAATTGCTTGCTTCGACAACGGGCAAAATCCATCTGATCAACGACGCTTCTGATGAGGGTGTCGAACGATATGTGTTTTGCCTGACCCTTCCGGATGATTCCGTCCATCGATGGATGATCCGACAATACCCCTCCCGCGGACCTCCGGCCCTCTGATATATCCTCTTTCGACTTGGATACCCATTCAAGTCCAACATCAAAGACACCTTCTGAATAAATCGGAGGTTTATTATGATGCGCTTACTTTGTGCGCTGGTGGTTTCGTTAGCGGTTCCTGTCACAATGGCCGAACTGGAACAGGGACATGGAGACCACGGTCACACTCATATCGGGAGAAATGCCGACGGCCAATGGGGCACTGCGGACGATTCACAGCTTTGGATTTTCGCCACGTCGGATCAACCCCTGTGGGACACGATTCACATGGAGCCGACCGGGGACTGGATCGGTGGCAAGCAGATCTATGAAGCCGAACTGGATTGCTGGCACAGCGCCCATCCGGAATCGGGATTGTTTCAACTTGGAGGTTCCGATCCGGCCGTCATGCCCGACTGGCAAATCTGCCTTCAACGGATTTCGTTTTCCAACCCGGCATCGTTCTGGATCGAAGATGAGAGCACCGGACGGGAGATCCTCCTCAATGACGGAGACATGTTATCGTTCGGTACGCCCGTCTGGGATGACGATCTGTTCAATGAACAAGGGACTCTTGGCGCCTGGCATTTTCATATCCACACAGAATTTTTAGCCCTGGCCGATGGGCCCGGCGAGTTATTTTCAGCGACATTCCGGGTTTTCGATATGGGATCGACCGGCTTTGCTGAATCGGCGGATTACACGATCCATTTTCAAACGATTCCAGAACCGGTAACCCTGACCTTATTATTGATGGGCGGAATGGTGGTTCGTCGGAATCGATTTCGATGGCCGAATGCGTCGTAGGGAGATCGTATGAAACCGTCACGATTCGTATTGCCAATATCGTACCGTAGTGGTCGGGGAGAGGATGCGCTCTCTGACCTGTCGTTTACCTCACGACAATATTCGCAGGCTTTCACGCTGATCGAGCTGCTCGTCGTGATCGCCGTGATCGCCTTGTTACTGGGAGCCATGTTGCCCGCCCTGAACAAGGCCAAATCCCTGGCACGAAACCTTCGGTGTGCCAGCAATATGCGCCAATTTGCATTGGCCCTGAAGGCCTACACTGAGGAACACGACGACCGCTTGCCTCCCAGTTCCTGTCACCTTTCCCGTCCTCAGGATTATTGGCTGAATATTTTGGCGGCGTATTCCGATGCGCAACTGCTGTATCGCTGTCCTTCGGATCAATCCAAACGGTTTGTGGATTGGAATCGGCCGCTGGACCAGCAGGAAAAGGACCTCAAGTGGTCCAGTTTCGCGGTCAATTCCCTGATCGATCCATCGTGCAGTTACACCGGCGGACGATACAACAAGCTTTCGGAAATTCGCCATCCGAGATACTGTATTTATCTGTGCGAGGCGCCGGATTCATGGACGAGCTACGATCATTTGCATCCCGAAAACTGGGGATCGATCGAAGAGGTCAAGGGCCAGATCGCCTGGGACCGCCATAACGGAAAAAGCAACTTTGTTTTTGTGGACGGCCATGCCGAAACGCTGGAAATCGAACAAACCTGGGAATGGCCGGGCGTATGCTTGTGGTTCCCCGGCTACGCCCCTGGTTGGCCGCCTGAAGAGGAGTAATGAAACGATGATCAATCAAACGATACGATTTCAATCCGTCTGTCTTTGGCTCTTGCTGGCGGTTCTCGTGCCTGCCGCATTTGCCGATTGCCCGCTGGACCACTTTCTCATCGGCCGCAATACCGATGGCATTGTTGGCACGGACGATGATGATCGGCTTTTTTTGGACTGCACGCAAAAATATCGCCACAGCGATCCCGATCACAGCGGCGATCCGACCTGGTTGCATGGGTATTATCCACTGTACTATAATGCTCGTTACGATCGCTATCAGATCGGCGAGCCGGGATTTGATCTGATGCGTGGCGATCCGAATCAAAGCCTCGAAGGGATTGCCAATCAGGATTACCGGATCGTGATTCAATGCGTGGCCGTATCGCCCGGACTGACTGCTCGCAATACGGCGGTCAATGTGTTGATGGAAAAATCAGGCGACTTCTTTGTTCACAGCGAGATGGCCGATCCGCATGTCCATCTGCAATATCGAGCCCCCACCCCAGCCGATCGGTCCCCGTTGTTCGACCTGCACTGGATGCGGTTTGCCGTGTTCGATGAACGAGGACGATATCAGCCGGCCCCGGAGATTACGGTGGTCTTCGTGCGGGAACCCATGGCGGGCGATCTGTGGGTGGATGATCGAGTCGATCTGGCCGATGCGCTGGAATTGACTACGGTCTGGCTTCATCCGGGTTCCGGCCGCGTCAATGATTTCCATGAACGGGCCGACACAAATCGGGATGGTCGCGTTGATCTCATGGATCTGGCCGCTATCACCGAAAACTGGATGGTGAATTGTATTACCAATCCGTCACATTCTGGCTGTGAGAAGTGAACCATGGGGTTGTTTTCGGAGCGGCTCGATTTTTCGGACCAGCATCTGGAGGCGAAAATAACGGCCATATTACCTGTACATGTAATACCGCACTTACCCCTTTGCTTCGTACAAACATTAGACTGGTTCTGGTATATCCAGATAAATATATCCAGTGCTTTTCGGGAATTTATTCTTCCGATTTTTATTACCGCCAGAAAGACTGGTGGATGAAAATATTCGACGAAGTCGGGCAGGCCAAACCTGATTTGGAAAGGCCATCCGCTTAACTGGTGGTTGCTTACTTGGCTTTCATGAGATCTAGAATCTCAGGAGGACGCTTGCCGGAACTGTCGGCAATTTGACGAAGAGTCTGTTCCGGTTTGGCTTGAATACCAACTTTGGCCAAACGCTCGAGGGCTTGTTTTAACTCGATTTTTTCTGCTGTACAGACTTCTTGGAGGGTCATACGACCGTAACCGGCCCCCGGCCCAGAGCCGGAAAATCCCGCTCCACCCGGACCACCTCCTCCCCGACCTCCATGACCGGCACCACCGCGGCCCTGTTCGGAAATCCCCAGGGCAAGATTGTAAAGCGCGGAAGGAGTAAGGTTATATCGGGCGGCTACCTGGCCGAACAACTCGGTATCCCAGGCGGCCTGGATTTGACGGGCATCAAGGTTGGCGCGCAGAGTGGCGATATCTCGCTTGGCGACATCGGCCACCTGGGCCAGTGTCAGCAGTTCGGCGTGAGGAATGGGGGCCTGCTGCGAGGAATCGTCCCAGATCCGCTTGGCCTTCTCCCGAAGGACAAGCACCTGATTAAACGGGGCAACTTCCGACAGCGTTCCCCACAGAAGCAAGCCGCAGAGAATCAGGGTGATGATCCATTCAGTTCGCAGGAGCAGGGCATTGGATATCCGGTTACGAAGATAGCTCAATAGAACCCCGCCATTGAGCCAGATATGGACCAGGGACGTGATGACGAAAAGAGTGGAAAACGACAAATGTACGGCGATCCATTGTTCTTTGCTCAGGCCCAGCAATTGCCAGCCCGACCAGTTGGCGATTCGGCCGGGAGGAGACAGAAACATCATAACGCCGGAAAAAACAATCGCGACAAAGGAAACTGTAACCACCAACGAAACGAAAGCCCTAAACTGAAACTTCCAACGGATTGGACATTGATGTTTTGATTCGGTCAAGTTTATCATTGAATTATCTTGTGACATATACACATTACCCAAAAGAAGGAACGGTGGAAAGTTTTATCTTGGTTAATTTGTGTTCAGAGTATCTGATTTTGGACTTCCATTTTGCCAGCGACCGCGGCCCGGATCTTGGGACAATCCCATCAGTTGCTGCTGCTGGGCGGGGCTGAGCAGATTCCGAATGCTCAGGACATATTGAACCGTCCGCTGTTCCAGTTGGGTCTGGAATCTGATCACCTTTTCCAGGGCTTGACCGATCTGGGCATCTGAACTGGCGGAATCCCGCAGAGATTGAGCCAGTTCGTTATGGGCATCGCGGATTTGCTGAGCCAGTTGTTGTGTATCGGCCTGGAAGGAGGGGTCCTTCTGGTCAGCAGCCTGTTGCTGGGCATCGGTCAGGCCGAGGGTCGAAGCCCACTGGCCGTAGCGGTGTTGGGCACCGCGTCCCATGCCCTGACCCCGATAACGGTTTCCCTGCCCCATCCCCTGACCGCGGCGTTGATTGCCTTGTCCCATTCCCTGCCCTCGCTGCGGGTTTCCCCGGCCAACCAGGTCTGGCTCGGCGGAAAAGGCGGGCGAACAGAGGTTAGTCAACCTCATGCACTGTCCCGGATCTGTATAGCGGCGAACGACGAGCAGGTGACGAACGACACGGCGCATTAGGTCGTGGTGGGCATCCAGAACTTTGCCGGCCGTGGTCCGGATCGAATCGGCATCAGAGGCGGGATCGGAAATGTGTTCGGCAAGGGTCTGGCGGTGCATCGACAGGACCTGTGATAACGCCTGCGATTCTTCGGCGAAGCCCGGATCTTGACTTCGTATTTGTTGGCACTGGTTTCGGGAAAGCCCAAGCCACTGCCGCGTACAATCCATGGTGTCGCGCTGACTGTTCCGGCAGGTCCAGGTCACCGCAAAGGCGCCGGTCCCGGCGAGGAGCATTAACACCAGCAATCCAATATGGAAGATTCGCTGTCTCATGGCATCATTCCTCGGTGTCCCCCGTCAGGAGCGGACTTGCCCAGCCGGTGGGGGAGTTGACGGATAACGAGTCCAGATGCATCGCCTCGGAGACCTGTTGGGCCGAGACGGTTCTGTGGACCGGCAGTGCCGACAATACCCCAAGGCCAACTCCGATGAGAATAGAGGCGGCGATGCGGACTAGGGATTGCGGTTGCCAGAGACGAACTGACCGCTGGGGCCGGGCCTTCCGGAGGATGGCCTCGGTGAGGTCGACTTTGGGCATTTCGACGGTCCATGTGCCCAGAACCTCCCAGGTTTGCCGGACCTCCTCCAGCCGCAGCCGGCAGGAAGAACAAGCCATGAGGTGCCGGCCGACCTCCGATGAATCTATCGGGGGTTGACGCAAGGCATCCAGTATTTGGTTGTCGGAAAGATGTTCCATAGTGACCTCTTTCAGTTAAACGCCGTTGCCGGCTTTTTCCTGCGATTTTTCCGGGCGGTGATCCGAAAATGTCGCTAATTCCTCTCGCAGCTTGCGGTAGGCCCTGACCAGCATCGATTCCACGGCCGAGACGCTCGTTTCGCTGAGTTCGGCGATCTGACGATGCGAAAGTCCATCATAGCGATGCAGGATCACAGCGATTCGTTCCCGGTCGTTAAGGGTTCCCAAGGCTTTTTGGACGGCCAGTTGGAGTTCCTGGATCTGCTGATGATGGACCGGATCATCCTGGTCCGACGGGCCGGGGGCCGGATAGCCGGCCAAACCGGCGGACTGGCCTTGCCGTTTTCTCAACTCGTCCATGCAGAGGTTCAAAACGACCCGGTAGAACCAGGTGCCGAAACGGGCATCCGGTCGGTAATGGGCGGCGGCGCGATGGACCCGCAGGAATGCCTCCTGGACGACATCCTCCGCCAGGTGCTGATCACCCAAAGTTCGGAAGGCCAGGTGCAACATTCGGTCCTGGTATCGGCGCACCAGTTCGGCCAGGGCCTGCATGTTGCCCTGTCCGACTTGTACCACCAGTTGTTCGTCCGTCATTTCGTGCAAGCGGAATTCTTCCGATACCTGAATGCCGTTTCTATCACCCCATAACATCTAACGGCCCCAAAACAATTCTCCAGCAAAAAAAAATAAAAAATGTCGCAGGGACTCCTAAAACGGCCCGTTCAAAAATTGGTTTCAGATCGACGATCAGGAAGCGGAACAAACAACAGTATCGTGGCAAAAGGGTATCCGGCAGGCGGCCAGGCCAATATTGGAAATTGTAATGTGCAGTATAACCAAAAAGTTAGAAATAACATTTTATACGATTGTGAAAGGAGTTTGAAAATGAAGAAAAGTGTCTTGTTTGTAGCCGTGACAGTTCTGATCGTTGGAGTGATTTCCAGCTATACGCTGGCAGGGAATGGAAAAGGTCCCGTGGCCGGTAAGGGCACGGAATCCGGTATCTGTGAAATGAATCGCGATGGATCATGCTTGCTCGGATTGACGGATTGCACGGGTTGTCCGTCCGAAATGAAGGCTGGTAATGGCAAAGGCCAAGGTGGCAGTGCTGGTAAGGGACAAGGTGATTGCCAGCGGAAACGCGATGGATCCTGCGATGGCACTGGCAAGGGTAAAGGTCAAGGGCAAGGTAAAGGAACCGGCACTTGCCCGAGGAAGTGATTGATTCTCTCGCAACAGTCCATCAGCCGGGGGATCCACAACAGGATCTTCCGGCTGATTTGTTTTATATACGCACTCTCGGTTTCAGGTGAAGATGTGGTTTCGTCCCGGCATGATCAACTGAGTGCGTCTATTCACCCACACATTCGCGTAACCAGTTGCCGGCCATGAGCATGAGATCGTTCATATCCACAAGATCATCATAGTCAAAATTACCCGCTTCCCAGGATACCGCAGGTTCCGGTCCCAGCAGCCAGGAATTGGCCACGATTGCCAAATCACAGAGATTCACATGTCCATTCATATCCGCATCACCGGGAATCGGTTCATCCAATCCGATTGGATTGCTTAGATTCAAATCCCCGCCAAGCTCAAGATAAATGTCATCGAAATACACAGGACCGAAGTTGGGGCCGCTGTTGCCGCCGGCCGTTTTGATAAAGAAGGTCAGCAGGTCGGAGTTTGTGCCGGAACGGAAATCGAACGCTTCATCACCATCTCGGGCAGCCAGTTTGTCGGCCTCGGTGGCGTCGGCACCCGGCACATCGTTTAACCAT
>CAYLSB010000129.1:0-7629 GCA_964386005.1 uncultured Pirellulales bacterium
GACTCAAACCAGAAAAAATATTTTTTGGGCTCATTACTGCGTAACTTGGGTTAGACCATCGGAGCCGGTTCGGTAACTCGTCCAGCCGTCGTGACGTTTCCACCCAGACTCAGCAGGGCGTGGAAAAGATCAAATACCGTTACAATTCCCAACACCTGCCCCTTCTCATCCACAACCGGCATACACCGTCCGCCATGCTCCATCATCGCGTGCATTACCGCACCGATCGAAGCATCCGGACGAACCGTCCGAACGGGCCGATTCATGACCCACCGCGCCTTGATCTGAAGCGTGGCAATATCCATCGGCGTACGCCACTTGGCGAAAATCGTCTGCAGGTAGGGACTCAACGCTCCCCGAACATCCGACTTGGAGACGATCCCTTCCAGCTTACCCTTGGGGCCGATCAGCACATATCCGCAATCATGACGCTGCATTTTATTGATCAGATCCTCCACCGTTTCCTCATCCGTACCCCATATCACATCGGTGCGCATCACGTCCTTGGCGGCTATTTTGCACACCGGAAATCCCCCGATTCCCTCACCCGCAGCCGACCCCTGGAAGGCCATCGCCAACTTCTCAATCGCATCCGAAACCGGCCCCGTCGGCGCCACAGGGATCGATCCCGAGGGAATCCCCTCCGCCTCCTGAACTGGAGATTGCGAGACTACATTACCCCCCGGCGTCGATGGATTCACTGACGGGATTTCCATCGGCACAGCGGGTTTCAATGATGCACCCGATTCCGCGGAAACAGGTTCCGTGGCCTGAGACACGGATTCCATCCCTTTCTCGCCCGGCACTTCAGCCGCCGGCTGGACGTCGGTTTCGGCGTCCGCCTTCGGCTCATAAAGAATCTGTGGATACAAGACGGATGCCCTGAACGGCGGGAAGGTTCCTACGGTCATCTCAAACGTAATAATATCCAGTTCCATATCGGATTTTAACCGGATTTTGGAATCAGGATTGGCCCACGGATTACCGATAAACGTCCCGTTCTGTACAAAATGCTTGTGTCCGGGAAATTCTTCCCGAAACACACGGTCAAATGCCCCCACAAGCAGATTGCCCACTTCCCCCAGCGCGTCGCCGATCTCGGTCGCCTCTTTCTCGGTACCGGACTTGCGATTGTTTGTGATGATCGTCTCCGGTTGCATCACAAACGTTCCCGCCAGCGTGAACAGCCCCTCCTTGTCAAAAATCACGTGATATTCGCCGTTCATCGCCCCTTCGGCGCGTACCATGCAGACGGCGCAGAGTTTTTTGAATTTGTCTTTGATGGCGGCAAGGGTTCCGCGGTCGATGTCCGATTGCTGCGTGGCAACGGTCGTATCGAACATCGTCGATATGTCTTCGGCGAAAGCCGCGAACGCCCCCACCGTCAGATTGTTGGCAGCGGCCTGTAACTCGGCAATATCGGCCATACCGGAAACAATCCTTTCGGGATTAGTTCGCTTCCGACGTGAAACGATACAGTAACGTCAGTCGCGCCACATCCTCATCCACATGCACCATTTTCGAAACCTCATGCGATCCGTCGCCGAGGCTGTTGATTAGTTCCTTCCCGGTCACCACGGTTGGGATGGAAACCTGCACATCCCCCACCGCATCGATGAGACGGCCCTTCACCGAGCCCATCACCATATTGGCCACCTCACCCATCGCGTCGGCGACTTCTTCCGGGCCGATTTCTTCGCGGGCTTCGGAACCCAACATGTTTCGCGCAATCGTCCTGGCACAGTTCACATTGCAACTGACACCCAGGCATCCTTCAATGGCACCCTTAAAGGTGATCGATGACAACAACGCTTCCCCCTCGATCGCATCATACATTTCATTGCATTCCTCGACCGACATGAACATCATGGTCTCAAAGACTTCCGTCATCCCGGCCAGCAATGCCTCTGCAAAAATTTCCTGTCCAACCATGATTGCACCTTCTGTTCGCTTATCCTGTTTGTCGGATCAACACCGCCGGGGGTTATTGCAAATACGGTGCCAGTTCCCGCTGGATGGTTTCGGGCGTAAAGGGTTTGGTTACATATCCGTCGGCTCCGTTCGCCTTGACTCCGGCAATCAAGTCCTCGGCGCTTTCGGTTGAAATCATGACAATCTTGGTATTTTTATTCGCATCATTGGATCGGGCATTCTTCACGAAATCCAAGCCGCCCATTCCCGGCATGTTGATATCGCATAAAATGATATCCACCGGTTTGCCATCGATTTTCTGAAGGGCCTCATTGCCGTCTCCGGCCTCCAAAATCTCATCCGCAACCGGCAAACCCGCCTTACGAATCGTCCGGGTAATAATTTTTCGCATTGTGGCCGAGTCATCAACTACCAACATTGTTTTCGACATAGGATTCAACTCCTATCTATCAGATTGACCGATTCCCACGGTTCTTGCCATTGATTCCCATAGACTATCGTCGTGAGCATCGGCCATTTAGATTCCATACTTTAGAATGGATTTCGCGGCAAGAAGGATATTTTCCGGAGTATCCAACAAATCAAGAACGATTGTAAGTTCTTGTGATTTCTCAACTTGCAGGGCTTGATCGGCCAACTTATCCGCTTTGCGAATTCCGGATGCATCGTCGTTACAAGGAATGGACGTCGATACGGACAGAGATGATGCATCCTCCCGACCGGACACAACAACTCGACGTGTATGCTCGAATGACGCTTGCACCGAATTGATTTCGTGAATTCCCATGATTAGGACCTTATCGCCTTCTTGATTGGCTTTTTACCACTTCTATTATCGACGGCTTTTCTCCAACCTTAAGTATTTTCATTGAAAAATCTGAAATTATCGGCCGTATTGACAACTCTTTATATTCCCCCCCCTCCACGGGACGGCCGCATTTTAAGAATCTGAGCGGCATGGGGGAAGGTCTGGGCCACTTCATCCGAGACGAACTGATGAAACATCCGAGGACTATTGGTAAGAATTTGCCATTCCAGAGGTTCGAATCCTTTACCGATCTTTTCCTGATAATACATTTTCATACGTCGCTGGACCGATTGATCCGTACTATCCCAGATCTGTTCCATACCCCAGACGATCGACCCATCATTCAGGTCAATCAGTTTCAGGTTCATGGATGTCATCAGATGGGGATATGGTTTGTATTCCGATACCCGGCCAATCACGATTCCATCGGCGATCAATCGCTTGCGAAGGGTCAACAGTTCCTGATTCGTAAACGAGGGCTTATCGAGTTGTAGATCCAACCACAGATCCGATGTTCGTACAAGAGTACGCAGATTAAATAAGTGCTTTCTCTTCAGGGCATCGCTAACGGCCGAGGTCAATTCGTTGGAACAATCGGGATAATTCGTCTGGTTTTCAAACTCAAAAACCACGACCTGGCCAATTCGTGCGAAGTCCGCGGTCGGACTGATATAATAATGTCCCGTCTCCGGAACCACGGGATTAACGACGGTACAGCCGCACTGAAACAGAATCATACAAGGCACAATTGCCCGGAATCGATTGACAAGCAACCGCAGAATCATCGGATGGATTGGTACGTGTCTTCGTTTCATATTTGGAGTCCGAAAGTGGGACGCTATGGGGAGGACGGCGTCGATGGTTCCGGGGCTTTGGCCGCCGGGGCCCCCGGTTTCATGGTGCCTCCCGGCATCAAAGACGGCAAATCCGCCGACTCCGCCCCCAGGACTTTCAGGATTCGCACCAGCGCCTGCATCTGCGCCGATTCGGCTCCGCGGATCTCTTCGCGAAATCCCAGGACATCCGCTTTCCATTGTGTCAGTTCTCGATGCATATCCTGAAGAAAGATATTGGCCTCATCCAGTTCCTTTTTTGTCGCGGATAATTCCGCCTGCGTCTTTTCCAGTCGTTGTTTGAGGTCGCTGTTTTCCAGAAACAGTTCCTGATATTTCTGCGAATGTTCCTGTTGTTTTTTGAGGAGTTCCTCGTATTTCTGCGACCAGACCAGCGCGTTGTCCATCGACCCGGCGGTGGTTCCATCGGCGAAACGTTTCTGAAGGGTCGTATCGCCATGATCGGCCACCAGGGCCTGTTCGCTGCCCATCTTGATTTTCGCCGTCGGCATATTGTCGATCGACAGGGGTTCATCCACCACACGACACCCGAACAAGAACAGGATGGCGGTTGTAATCGCCGGGAACAACACACCTTCTTGGTTTCGTTTGTTTCGACATTTCATCGGAATGATCCTTGATTGATTATGGACTGGTCGGCAACGCGTAATTACACTGAATGTATAGAGTCTGGCCACACCCGCAACTCACCTCGAGTATGGCATAATCCGCCGTACTCTCCACGACCTTTGCCTGGGGAATTCCTCCGGCTGAAACCGGTCGATGGGTTCCTGATCCGCCCGCAACCCCACCGGATCGAGCGGGAAGACGAAGCCGCCCACCTTCCTTGACCTGATGTTTCTTCAGTACGGTAATCGTTTCCATGATTCGTTGGTTCCCAACTCCGTTTTCTCTATGCTCGATAATCAATACGCCCTTCGGGCAATTCCTCTGTCGCGGATTGTTCTTCCTGCGATTCCGTGTCGTCGCCGGATGCTTTTTCCTCAGTCACCGGTCTTCGACGCCGTCGAGGATTCCGTCGATTGGTTTGTTCCTTGTTTCGCTCAATCCGTTGATTCAACGAGACAGCTTGTTCGACCTGGTGCAACGGCTCGACGGGGCTAAGGGATTGTGGTGTGTCGGCCATGGCCATTTCCATTCCATGCTTCTTTTCGATTCGGTCTTTTTTGCGTTATCCATTTTCGGAGGATCAATCCATTGAATCTCGCCACGCCTTCAATCGCGATGCCAATTTGACCAGCGCCGAGGCATGGAGTTGACTGACGCGGGATTCCGTGATTTCCATCGTCGTGGCAATTTGTTTCATCGTTAATTCGCGGGTATAATACAGGATGATGATCCGTCGCTGTTTCATCGGCAACTTCTGAATCGCCTGAGCCAGTTTCTCAACCAGTTCCTCTTGCTCGATTCGGTCCCCCGGTTCGGCGGTAGGGGCAGCCAGGGATTCTCCCAGGGCCGGGGTTTCGTCGCTCAATCCATGGATCGACAGAAAATGCCGTGCCCGGGCGTTCTCAAACATTCGGTACATCTTATCCACCGGCATCTGCAATTTGCCTGCCAGATCCGTGTCCGAGGGCAATTCTCCGTCCTCGCCGGCCATTTCCTGCATAACGTGCTGTGCCTGGTCAAATTGTTTTTTGAAGTTCGACGGCGCGAACGACCAACTCCGAAGCTCATCCAAGATCGCCCCGCGAATTCGAATGTAGGCATAGGTCTTAAACTCGGTCTGATGCGCAGGGTCATAATCCCGGGCCGCCTTCACAAGCCCGATCGTTCCGGCACTGACCAGGTCCTCCCTCGATAAAGGGGGTTGTAGATAGGATGTAACCTGCTGGACAATCCGATGAACCAGCGGTAAATATGTGACGATCAACTGGTCCTCACGAATCTGTCGAGTCTGATGGGAGTAGGCCTTCAGAGCGCGGCCTTTCAGGGGATGGTTTGTGGATTCGGGACATTTCTCCGTACATTGTTGATCCTTCGATTGAACCGTCGGCCTATCCTGCGTGTCGATGGGAGAATGATCGGGGGGCCATGATGTACCCTCCGTATCCTGGCCGGGCCTTGGCCTATCCTCAGGAAATTCCATGACAGCGACAGATCGGTTGAAATCGCCACCGGCGGCTTCCGTTTCCGGCTCCGCAGGCAGAAACGAATCATCCGTCACCGGCGCCGATTCGACCGTTTCGCCGACTGGTTTCGGTTGTATCCCTTTGTCTCGCAGATTCTGGTTTTCCTGACTGGTTTTCAGTTGAATCGTCTCAGAATGGCTTAAAGAATCGTGCCGCTCCATCCATCGTCGGCGGTTCACACAAACATATTAATAGCATCGTCACTCACGAAGGAATTTCTTTGGTTTAAGTTATCGGTCTCGACAATTCCTTCCCCCGCTCCCGCGTTCGATCCCGTCATCGTCCGAGTTTGTCCCTGGCTTTGATCAGAGAATTGCTCCTTTCTATGCATGAATCCATCGTCAAAACCTTGTGGATGGCCGTGATGGTTTGGCTGTTCCGGATTTGGCTGTTGATTGGGGCTCTGCGTAACAATATCCAACTTTCGTACCTGAACACCGGCACTTTGCAGAGCCATCAGAACCTGAGGCAACTCCTTTTGAATATCGCTTTGTGTTCGGGGTCGTTCCACCTCAAGTAAACCCGTGATTTCTCCATTGTTCTGCTGAAATGATATCTTGACTTTTCCGAGTTCCGGAGGATTCAGGGTAATCGTTACTTCTTGTTGCGGTGAAGGTGAATTGATCTGTGCCTGAATGGCCGTAACGACCTGTTTCCCGGCCGAATCGGTTACAGATTGGGTGTTTTCAATACTGGAAACCGGATTTTGCGAAGGAGTTATCCGCTGCTGATACCCATGAATACTCTTATTGTGGTTTTGTGAATTTGAAACCATTTGTGTCAATTCAACCGGATCGCCGTTTGTATCCGTATTTGTTTTTTGTCCAACTTGGTTTTTTTGTGTGTTCTTTGATTTATCGGAAATATTTGTTGGATTTTCAATATTCCGTGAAGCTTTTTCGTTCTTTCGAGCGAATTCTGCATTCGATGGGTGAGGGGAAGAAAATGGATTTGTTTTTCCAGATTCATTGTTCCCTTCGATCACTGGTTTCAGAATGGTAATTCCCTTTCCTGGATCTTGAGGTACTCCTTTTATCTGTGATTCATCCGTCGCAGGTAGCTTGTTATTCAAAGATGTCGAAGACGACAATTTTTCCGAAGTCCCCTTGATTTCGTGTCCGCGTGTTTTGGATTCGATCCTGAACTTCGGAATTGATTCTCCGGCTGACACTACTTCCGGAATAGCCGTTGAGGAACCGTTCGGTTGGTTGTTTCCCTGTATCGGAGCCGGATTCGCCCGATGTACGGATATCGCTGGAGCAATAGCTGAGATTTTTTGGGGCGATCGCAATCGTCTGAGACCCGATTCGATATCGCCTTTCAATTCCGGCATCGCCGTTTTGGTTTGTACGGGCACATTCTGGCCCATCGCGGCCAAAAGCATCTCTTCGGCCGACATGGATTTTGTAGATACAATCTTGCGGTTTTTTTCCGGTTTCGTTTTATCCGAATCTTTCGGTTCTACACCGGTATCCGATGGAATTCGTTTTTGGAGAAGTTCTTTGAAACTATCCTTTCCTTTTACCATATTTGATGATTCGTTGGAAATCCCCTCCGGAGATGAAATACTTGTTTGATCGGTATGTACAGTACCGGACCGAGCGGTTTTCGCCGGAATGGCAAGCTGATCCTGCTGAACCGAACCAAGGTTCATCATTAACGTCGCCGCTGCTTGTGACATCGTCGTCTCCTGATTAGATAATCCCGGGGACAAAACGATGCAATTGACGTGCCAGAAGAATTCGCCGCAGGGCACACTTGATTACAACGTATTGTAGATGAATAACATAGAACCATACCACTGGTCGTATCGTCACGATTAAGCGATCGTGGGATTATGGTTTATTATTGATGCCAGCGTCAAAAGTGTTGAATGGAAATCAATGCGATAAATCTTTACAAA
>CAYLSB010000130.1:0-7595 GCA_964386005.1 uncultured Pirellulales bacterium
TTGAATCCCGTATCAAGTTGGTAAAGAGCAAATTCCGGGCCGAACAGGATTGGGTTTGACCCCTTTTTTGTTTGTAGGGGCAATCCCCCGTGATTGCCCGTAGAATACCGCATGGGTTCGCCGCCCCCGCGAATCCATTCCGCAATTTTTATTTTTGATGTTTGCTTTTTAATCTTTCTACCGGTCCAACCCGAATAGCCCCGGATGAAATCCGGCGAATGAAATTCACATCCACATCTTTTATCTTTTACTTTTGATTTTATATTTTCGTATCAAGCCCGAAGGTCCGGAAGTGTTTAGCCGGGCGGCGTCAACCCCCGGAACCGAGATCCCACCCACCTCCTTGTTCTTTCTTCAATTTTTCTCAGCCCCAATGGAGCGACAGAATCCAATTATTTTCTAAGCAGAGGCACGGAGATCACAGAGTTAATAGCTATATTTTATTCATTTCTCCGTGTCCCTCTTTTTCCTCTGTGGCTAAACTATAATCCTGTAAATCCCGTAAATCGCGTCAAAAATATTTTCTTTGCGCCTGTGTGAGGTCAATTCAATTTTCCGTTTGCCCTTTTTAAATGTTGCAATATACAATCGACAATATTCAATAGTCAATGACAAGGTCCGCGAAATCCGTGGTTAAATTCTTTTCGTCTTGGCGTGAAGCCAAAACCAATGGCATCATTTCCTTTTCACGTTCCTCAGCCAGTCGCGCCGCGGAAATTCAACATTCTGAATCGGCGTTCCTTCGAGAAGGTTCCAGATCGCCAGCCCGTCTTCGTGGCTCGAATAACTAAATGTCCCCTCCGGATTAACGACAAATACCGACGGCACCCGCTGGATCCGATACAGCCGTCCCGCGATCCGATACGGATCGGATACGATCGGAAACGCGATGTCGTTGGCCCTGGCATACTCGGCGACGGCCGTATTCGTCTCGCCCACCGCCACAAACAGCACATTCATTCCGCCTTTGTCGGCGTCGGCATGAATCCGGTTCAATAGCGCAATCCGCGCCCGGCAATGCGGACACCGCGTATTGCCGAACACCAGCAGCACGTCCTTGCCCGCCAAAGACCCCAGCCGCAGCGTATTGCCGTTGAGATCCCTGAGCGCAAAATCCGGCGCCGTTTGTCCGATCGTCAAATTCGCCGTTGCGGATTCGCGCACGTCGCGCGCGATCGGCGGCTCCGTCGTAGTCTCGCTCAACGACAACGGCGCCGGCGGCGGCGTTGGTTCAACGAACTCCGCGACCTCTTCCGTAGGCGTCGGCTCGATCGTCACCAGCCGCTGATCGTCCCGATTCGACCACAGCCAGTAACCCCGCCATGGCGATACCACAGTTTGATCATCCGGAACTGCCTTATATCCCTGCGATGCTTCATCGTAGAACACGATCGTCGATTCGACCATTCCCGCGGCCGCCGCCTCGGCAATCGTCCAGTTCTGTCCGCCTTCGAGAATTTGCGCATCGGCCCAATCGAACTGGCCATCCTGCACGACTCCCCCGGCGTCCGGAAGAATCAAGGTCAGGTTATCCTGCACCGCGAACAGCCAGTACCCCGTGTACGGCCGTAATAGGTCGCTGTCGTATGGCACATAGCGATACGTCTGCTCGTGCGAATCAAAATACGCAAGCGTCGAGCGAATCCACCCGGCCGCATGCGCCTGTTCGAGCGTAACCGTTGTGCTCCCGTTGAGCACCTTCGCCTTCGACCAGGTCAAGGCCTTCGAACTGCTGTAACCGATAAGGTTCCATCCCGCCTTCAGCGCGACGGTCCTGTCGGTGCCTTGTTCCTGCGCCAATAGCGCCGGCGAGAACAGATTCCACCCTCGCCGCAGCGCGATCCCCGACGTCGGTCCCGGATGTCCCGGAATGCAATGGATCTTATCCGACGGACTCGTGCTGACCTTGGTCCCCGTCGAGCAGAAATAGCAATCGTACGGCAGCGAATTTCCGTCGGTTCCGAATACATCGCCTATACCCCATTGATAAGATGGTGCACCGCCTCCGCCTCCGCCTCCGCCACCGCCACCGCCTCCGCCACCGCCGCCACCGCCTCCGCCTCCGCCGCCCCCGCCATAGCTGCCGCCCGGATTGCCGCCGGGACCGTCGCCATCGCCCGGTCCGCCATCGAACGGATTGAACGGAATATTCGGTGGTTCCAGAGGCGGATAATCGGAATCATCCGGTTCGCAAACCTGATACGGAATCTGGATCGTGTCGGCTTCCGTGTGACAGCGCGTCACCTTCCGTGCGCCGCCGGCCACCTTGAATTGGTATGCATGGTACAAAGGCGACGCGAATCGCGGCTGAAAATGTACGCCTTCGCCGCAATCCCAGGCGCTGACCGGGCACAGTCCGCCGCACCCCGGCTGGGTTACGCCCGGTTCGTAGAGGATGTACCAGAACATCGTCGGTTCGGGATGACACGGCAGCCATCCGTCGCTCCACCCTTCCGGTTTTTCCAGCAGTCCCGGCCAGTCCTCCAGCGAAGGCAACTCGGACATCGCGCCCATTCCGCCCAACCCGGCCAATCGCTCGTACGTCCGAATCAGATCGGTGATCGCTTCCTGGGCCACGCCGAATTCCTGGCAATAACCGCTCCACGACGGCCAGTATAACGTGCTCCAGTACCCCAGCTCATATCCCATCACCGGCCCGCATTCGATCTCGTCCTCGCAGACCCTCACCGAAACCGGGATCGTCATGTTGACCGTCCGGCAGATCAGGCCATCCGGCGGCGGAGGGATTGAATCCTCCGTGTCAGTCGATGCGGTCGCGCCCGGATCGGACGGCGCCTTGGGTTCGCACGGCCCGAGCAATGCCGGATCCATTCCGCTCGACTCCGGATCGTTCACGAAAAAGTCCAGCGTCGCGACGTTGTTGCTCAACATGTCTTCCTGCATCCCTTCGGGAAACGATCCATCCACCTTCACCCAGATCCGATGCGCCCCGCGCAATTCCTGCGGGACCGTCCAGTGAATGGTCGCTGTTTCCGAACGGAAAGGCAGATCCATATACGTTCGTGGAATCACGTCGAGCATATTCGCGTCGACCGGCTCGCTGGTCACGTCGTCGAGATAAAATTCCGTCACCACATCGAAGATATTGGTTGTTCCCGTGTTGAATACCTCGGCCGAAATCGTCACCGCCTCGCCCGGCAGCGGGAATCGATTGCTGATGGAAACGTCCTTATTGAACACGCTCAGATCGACGCCCTGCGGATGCAGGCGATAGGAACTTCGCATCTCATAATAATCGCACTGGTATTCCATGCACGATGCCGTCCGACCGGAACCGTCGTCGCAATCGTACGAATCCATGCAGTTGGCCGCATACAGCGTGATCGGTGTGGAGGAAACGGAGACCGAAGGATCATCCTTTTTACGAGCGGAAAACACGAGATTTCGAATCGTGTCGCCGGTATCCATCGGCGAAAACGTCGCCGTACTTGCGGCGATGAGAATATTCGGATCCGACGCGATGTATTCCACGTTCGCATCATTCAGATCGACAAACAGATACTGCGACAAATCCTTCTGCCACGTTTCGCCGATCATCACCGGCTCATCCGTCAATCCGCCGAGGTATCGCGGCTCGCCCGAAAAGAATAAGTCGATCGATTCGCTGCAACGATATTTGTTGTTGAAGTAGCCGTATTTCGAAATGCACATCTGTGTCGCAAAGTTCAATCCGCGATCATCGTTGAACGGGTGACTGTAGGTATATACGCCTTTGCTTTCGCTGAGGGTGCCGATAAAGTCCGTCGCCTCGGTCGAGGCCAGCTTGACAACCATCGACTGATTGCCGGGATTCAATGTCAAATAGAGCGGAAATCTCCCCAGCGATCCGAACGGCGAACCCGGGGTGAATTCATACTGCCCAAACAGGTTCAGCGGAAACTGATTCATGTTCAGCGTGACGTTGTGGATCGTGATCTGGTCCGCCCAGCCGGTATTGCAGAAATACAGGATATGATCGACGCGAAAGACGATCTCCGACGGGCTGTGATTGCCGTCCATCGTAAAATCAAGCCACACCTGCCGATCCGCCCCGGTGAAATTCTGATCGACGGTGATGATCCACTTCAGTCCCGCCTCCGACGGCGTCAGTTCCGAACGGACAAATCCCTCGGCATTCTCCGATCCCGCCAGGATCGGAATTTCCGCCGGAGGGTTCGATGTGCCGTCGGCGCCGAAGATCGTCATCTCGACCTGCGTTCCGGCATGGATATCCGACCAGCTTCCCGTCGTGTCAAAATACGCCAGCAGCCGCACAATGGTGTTTCCCTGTTCGTCGGTCCGCTGATTCTGCGACAGGATCGACAACTTCCCCCCGGTCACATTGACCAGTGCGTCTTTCAGCGTAAATCCGCCGACCGGATTGGCCTGGCCGTCGAGAACCTTCGCCGTCCATTTCCGCGTGTCGGCCTTGGAATACAAACGTTTGTCGATGGCGAAATCCACCAGTCCCAGTTCGCGCGTCGTGCCTTCGAATTCAATCGTCACCGCCGGACTGATCGCATGCGAGAGATTCTGCCATCGATCAATGTACGCGAAGACTTGCGCCGTGGTTACCAGGTAATCGCTCCACACAAATTGGTTGGAATACGAGCCCGCCTGTTCGCTGATCGTGCCGTCGTTGATGTTGACCTCCGGCAGATCCTCGCACACAAAACCGTAATAGACCCATCCGTTCGGGTTCGGATTCAATGTCAGCCGCAGAGGCAGCCGCCCCAGGCCGGGGAAACGATCTCCGCTTTGAAAAACGATCTGGCCCGTCAGATCGATCGGGAAATCCGCTTCATTGGCGGTGCGCTCGGCGATAATGATTTTGTCGCCCCATCCGTTGTTGCGCTTGTAGTCGATCCGCTCGACGGAAAAAACCACATCCGATACCGAATGGGTCGGCGGAATCGCGAAATCCAGATACGCGATCTTGTCGGCGCCGGTGAAATTCTGATCCACGCTGACCGTCCAGAGATTGTCAACCAGCGTGGAACTGAGTTTGGCGTCGTCATTGTTGATAAAGCCGATAATGACGCTAATATCACTCGTCAATAGCGTCAGGCCGTCTTTGTTGAGGAGGCGGATTTGCACCTGCGTGCCCGCATGAATATCCGACCAACTCCCCGTCGTGTCGAAATACACGCGCAACCGCGCGACGACGGAACCGTCGGCATTGACCTGCTGAATCATCCGCTGGATGTACATCGCCCCGCCGTTGTGGTTGTAGGGTGCGTCGGCGATCTTCCCCGTCAGCCCGGTTACGGCCTGGGTGTTTGTATCGACGGCATCCAAGGTGATGTTCAGCGGCTCCGACGGCATGTATTGATTCGGCGTTACGGAAAAATCATTGATGATCAACCCGGCATTGGACGACGGTTCCGGGCCGATCTCGATGCCCGACGAATACCCGTGCCCCGCGTATCCCCAGCGATCCGCATAGACGTAAAATGTCGCCGTCGTCGTCACGTAGTCGGCCCAGTTCCAGCGGTTGGTGTACGTTCCGTCGGTTTGCGAGATCGTGCCGTCGTTGATGTGCCCGGCGTCGAGATCGGCGCCGATCGCGCTGAAATAGATCAGTCCGTTTTCGTTGGGCGTCAGCGGCAGATAGATCGGGAACCGGCCCAGGGTGGAAAAAACGCTGCCGGATTTCAATTCGAATCCGTTGGCCGAAGGCGCGACGTAGGTTTCGGCGATGTAGATACGGTCCGCCCAGGAGGTATTATAATAATATTTTATATATTCAATCGATACAATCACGTCGCCGAGATTTCGCCCCGGCGGAATTTCGATAGTGCAAGAGCTTATCTTGTCGGAACCGGTGAATGACGTCGCGACGGTCGTGAGGAATCGATCGATGCCTTCCTCGCGGGTCAGCGAGTTGGCCAGATGTCCGCCGTTGTTGTTTTCCGTTCCGCAGGAAAGAATGAAATCCGACGGCAGCGCGCCGCCGTTTTTGTATCGCAGCGAGATTTCCACGCGCGTGCCGGCGTTGATGTCCGACCAGCCGCCGGTGGTATCGAAGTAGAGCTGGAGCTGCGCGGTCAATGTGCCGTCGGGCTCGACGGAGAGAATCTTTCGCAGAATCGAAAGCCCTCCTCCGGTGACATCGGTTCGACTATCGGCGATATCCGCCGAAAGCATCGTCAGCGGCCGGCTTTGTGAGTCCGCTGCGGTACAACGGAAGACCAGATCCCGGCCGGGCCGATAGTACGGTGAATCGACCTGCCAATCGTCGATCGTGACAGAGTCGGATTCGTGGCCGCTGGTCACGGTGAAGACGTCGGTCTCCGTGGCGAAGTCTTTGGTGACAGCGTATATTGTATATTGTCCCGCCAGATATCCAGGAATATACGTTGCCGTCGCGGCGCCTTCGCTGATCGTCGCGGCAAATTGCGGCTCGTGGCCGGCGGGCGTGTCGATGACGATCGTGCAGAAATCGTTGGCGTCGGCGACGGAGATCGCCAGCGTCTCGCGCGGAGCAAGCGAATCCTTGTCGAGAATCAATCGGCCGGTTTGATCCGCCCACAGCGCCGAAACCGGGAGGAGTATGCCGAACAGAATGTATTTGTGCTGTATCACTTTCCCATCCCCTTTATCGATTATTGTGGACAACGCTGAAGCCAGGCCTCGGCCAGCATTGTCAGGTCGGTTAGATTGACGGAAGCGTCTCCGTTAATATCTTCCGGTCCGATGAAGTCGGACTTGTTCCACTGGCCCGCAAGAAGCGCCAGGTCGGCGAGATTCACCGAATCGGCGCGATTGATGTTGACGGCGATGCACTCGCGAACGACGATTAGACGCAGCAGAGCCGCCTTGCCGGCCGGGCCGGAGAAATCCCATTCGCCGCCGGAAGGATCGGCTCGGAAGTCGAACTTTTTCAGGAAACGCCCCTCCTTGTCGAAGCATTGGGCATAGATCCGGATATCCGTGCCGAGTGGAGTCAGCGCCGAGGGATTGGTCAACTCGACTTTCAACTTCCCCGTTAATCCCTCCGGTTTATCGGTAGTTAGAACCACCTCCACGGGAAAGACCGCGTCCACGGAAGCGGCGTTTCCAGGCCGAAAGTCGATCGCCAGGTCGCTGCCGGCATCGCGCGTGGCCGCACGGATGGAATCTCCTCCGGGATTCGCCGGGGGCTTTCGGACATCGAACCGGTCCAGACCGGCGACGACGCCTGTTCGTTCGGATACGACCGCGCGGAACGAATCCGAAAGAACGGGCGGCGATTGCGATTGAAAACTGATTTGGAAATTCAGCCAGACGCCTTCCTCGGCCGACGCCTCAAACAGACACGCCGAAAGGCAAACCAAAACAGCCATTGGCAACGATTTCATGATTTTTCCCCTCCGTCGGGTGAAAAAAGTTTATTGAATGCCATATTATACGCTTTTTTGTCATCAATTTCAATGATAATTGTTATTTTTGCCTCCTTAAATCGTATTCCGCTTTGGATGGGACTCGCTCAGAAGCAGTTCAAGCGTCCAGGGTACACGCCGTGTGTCCCAACCGACACAACCGAGACGATTGTTACACCTTCATCCACCTCGCTGGCGCTCGGTGGCTGCCACCCGACTTTCAATCGCAAAAAG
>CAYLSB010000131.1:0-7496 GCA_964386005.1 uncultured Pirellulales bacterium
ACACAAAAACATGTGCCCCTACACAAAAACATGTGCCCCTACACAAAAACATGTGCCCCTACACAAAAACATGTGGCCCTACGCAAAAACATGTGGCCCTCCTTTAGTTAGAACGCTGTTGCGTAAAGTGTCCCAAGACAAAAGATATCCAGAATCGTAAGTCGTTATAGAATAAAGAATAATCGTTTTGGAGTGCCAGCAAGAAAGTGACAAAACCCTGTTGCACAAATTGTCCTATGTTACCATTTTCAATCTACTATTTTCTATTTTCAATTTGTATAAATTGTTGTTAATACTGGGATTACGTTTAGCATAGATTGTTAGTGGGGTATATCGACGGATAGGCAACTTTTGTGGTTTTCGCAGATAATCTGAGAAAAATATTTTGAAAAAGTAATATAGACAATCTAATAATCGACAAGAATGTTAAAATGGGAATTATATCTAAGATTAAAAAGCAAAAATCAAAATGACATATCAAAATCCAAAATCGGGTTGGACTCCTGCCGAGTCCGGGACGGAGAATCCGTAGATTGCAGGGAGGGGTGCGGGTGGAACCTCACGCAAAGACTCCGGCAAAATAATCACCCAAAGTTACCATGGCTCCAAGAAATGCGCCAGGGGAGACACAAAGAAACAGCGACAAGGCGCCCAAGATATATGTTGACGCGATGAACAGGAATTACAGGATTATCCTTTCGCGGAGAAGATCATCCGGATCAGTTCTTCGGGTTCCAATCGGAATGCGGAACCCCGACCTTCAAAAAAGGCATGTTCCGCAATCAAGTGAATGTTCAGATCGGACCACGTCATCGTTCGGCCCGTCTCCAGGTCTCTGATCGTGGTGATTCGTTTGGCAAAACGGCCCGGATGGGGCCAGGGGCATACCAGCCAGCCCTTGGCCTCATCGACTTTTGCCTCCAGCTTCGCATCGATTTGCACGTCATTTCCGAGGGCATCGATCGCCTTTTTGGTAATTTCTCTCATTCGCCCGGCAATCGTTTCGACCGTAAGACCCGATCGGGAGACACGGGCCACATCCTCATCGATAATTTCGGAGATGCCGCGCGGATCCCTGCCCATAAAACCGCCGGCCACCAGGCGGGACGACCTCAACACCTCTTCCAGTTTTTTAGATTGTGGTGAATCTTTCATAGTATATCATCTTTATTCGAACTTATCATAGAATATTTTATCCCCGGCCATACCGAGCGTCTTCAGGACCTTGATCGATGCGTCAATCATGCCCGGACTTCCACAAAGATACGCCTCGCATTCGGAAGCATTGCTCAGGATTTTCTGAACGGCTTCGGTAACCAATCCTGTTTCTCCCTTCCAATGGGTACCCTCTTCGGGTCTTGCCACCACGGGAATAAACCGGAAATCGGCCAGTTCCGATTCCCATGTTTTCATCTGATCCAGCAGAAACAGCTCCCGTACGTGATTGGCCCCGAAAAAGTATGTGGCCTTGCGCTGGTTGCCCGTGTTTTTCATGTGGTGCAGGATGCATTTGATCGGGGCCATCCCGGAACCGCCCGCGATGAGTACGATCGGAGAATCGGATTGCGAAAGGCGAAAATCGCCATACGGGCCATTGAGGGTGACCGGATCGCCGACCTTGAGATATTCAAAGCAATACGTGGTACAAATCCCATTCGGAACGAGCCGTATGATCAACTCGATGGCATTTTTCTCGGCAGGGTCAGAGGATATGGAGTACGCCCTGTACACTTCCTCATCGCTTTTTTCATAAACGGGCGAGTGCAATTGGACATACTGGCCGGGGATGTAGTCGATTGTTTTCGGATCGAGAAGTTCGAAACGGAATTGTTTGATATCCTGCGTCAGGTCTTTGATCTCTGCGCATCGGCAGGCAAATTCCCGAACGGATAACAGTTCAGGGGGAATCTCGATTTTCAGATCCTTTCTGACCTTGACTTGGCAGGAAAGCCGTATATTGGATTGTTTCTCCTGGGCGTTCAGGAAGGGTTCTTCGGTAGGCAGCAGCGGCCCGGCCCCATCCACCACTTTCAGTTTGCACAGTCCACACGTGCCGCGTCCCCCGCAGGCACTCGGGATAAAGATCTTTTCTTCGGTGATGGCGGAAAGCAAACTCTTGCCGCCCTGAACCGTCAGGTCCCGTTCCTTGTTAATGTTGATTTTGCATGGCCCATAGTCGGCGATCCAGGATTCGGACAAGGCCAGAATCGCCGCCAATCCGGCTCCAATCAAGCTAAGGATTACTACCGGTATTACCACCGAGATGATCATCTACATTTCCGCCCTATGAACCCTTCTCTATTGTCCCTGGAGGACACCGGTAAAGCCGATAAAGGCCAATGCCATGATGCCGGCTATGATCAGCGTGATTCCCGCTCCCTGAAGACCTCGCGGAATCCTGTCGTTTGCCAGTCGTTGCCGGATACCCGCCATGGCGATAATCGCCAGAAACCAGCCGATTCCGCTTCCCAGACCGTAGCCAATCGTGACGATGAAGCTATACTCTCGGATCACCATAAAAAGCGATGCGCCAAGGATGGCGCAGTTGACCGTGATCAGCGGCAGGAAAACGCCGAGATTCTGGTATAAGATCGGTGAAAATCGATCGAGGATCATTTCGAGAAACTGGACGAATGCCGCGATGATAATAATAAAGAGGATAAAGCGGAAAAAGCCGAGTCCAAGCGGCACCAGGACATAATGATAGGCCAGCCAGTTCAGCATCACGGTGGAGGTCATCACAAAAATGACCGCCGCGCCCAGACCGAGGGACGTTTTAATCTCCCGAGAGACGCCGATAAAGGGGCAGAGACCGAGAAAATAGGACAGCAGGATATTCTGCGTGAAAATCGCCGCGATGCACACAACGCCGGCATGGGATATTTCGCCTCCAATATTCATATTATTGATTCTCCTTCCCGGCCTGAACCGACCGGAAAATCCAGGTCACGATCGCCAGCATAAAAAAAGCTCCGGGAGGCATAACCATGATGATCCATTTGTCCCAGTACGGTCCGCTGAAATAGGGAACCGAGAATCCCAGAAATGTTCCCATACCCAGCACTTCGCGGAAGGATGCGATCATCAGCAGGATCACGGAGTATCCCAGGGCATTGCACACTCCATCCAGGAAAGCCCGTCCGGGCGTATGGGAATTGCCATAGGTCTCGCATCGTCCCATCACGATGCAATTGGTGATGATTAAACCGACATACGGTCCCAGATTGGCGCTCATTTCCGGCCAGTAGGCCTTCAGGACGACATCGACAATAATCACATAGAAGGCAATGATCAGGGTTTCGACCATCATCCGGATATTGCGCGGAGTCAGCTTTCGCAAAACCGAGCAGGACGCCGAACTGAATGACACGGTGAAAACCAGGGCGATACACATCACCACCGTATTGGCGACGAGATTGGTCACGGCCAGCGCGCTGCAAATACCCAGCACCTGTCGGCAAACAGGATTGTTGCTCCACAAACCCTCCACCAGAAGATTTTCCTTTGCCGGTTTCATGGTTTTGTCGACGAATCTCCATTCCCATCGTTGTCGAGCTGTGTCCGCCAGGCCATCAGGGCCTCATTCATCATGTTCTCCAAACGAACGCTGGTTTGGGTCGCGCCGGTAATCGCATGGACACTGTTTTGATCCAGAGGCGTGCCGGGGCGTTTGATTCGCAATGGTTTCTCGCCCATCACAATCCCTTTGCCTTTGAATTGGTTTCTGAATTCCGGCCTGACGATCTCCGCTCCCAGACCCGGAGTTTCGTTTTGCTCGTAGATGGCTACGCCGGAAATCGTCTTTTTGTCCGCCTCAATGCCGATGACCGCCCGAATCGGAGCCCAGAATCCCCGCCCGGAAATCGGCAAGGCATAGGCGATGATATTTCCGGAGTCCGCAAGCGTATAGGCGCCTGCGGAGTATCCATCCGGCGGTTTTACCTTTTCGATAAAACGTTCGTGTAGCCGCATGCCCGGCACTTTTTCTTTTTCATCATACAGGCCCGGCAGCACGGCCAGCACCGCCTTTTCAAAGGCCAGCATCCGGTTTGCCTCAACCCTGTCGCCCGTCCATTGCGTAAAACCGATCACGATCGAGCTGACAAAAGCCGTGATAAGAAACATATACAGAACCGGAAACCATTTCTTATCCTTTATCATTGGTTCGTCTTGCCGCCTCCGGCCGTTTTGAACGCTCGCACGCTATAATCCAAAATGGGCGCAAACATGTTGCCGATCAGGATGGAAAACATCAATCCGCCGTTGAAAATCGAGAAATTCCTGATGATCAGGGTACAAATTGCGATAATCATCCCGTAGAGTATTTTGGCTGTTTGGGTTCGCGGAGCGCTGATGGGATCGGTCGCCATGAAAAAGGCGCCGAATAAAAATCCCCCGCCAAGCACCGCGGGCCAGGCGCCGGGCACCGGTTTGACATGGAACCAGAACAGGACCTGGTTGAAAATCGCGTACGTGGAAATCAAAGAAAGGATGATCGCCCGGCTGGCCGTTTTGGTCAGAACAAGATAGATTCCTCCCATGACAATCAACACCGCACTGGTCACGCCCATCGTACCGCTGATTCTGCCTGTGAGAAGCCCCTTCAGCAACGACGAATTGTTCAAGTGAACAACGGTTCCCTCGGGCACATCGAACGGGATTTCCTCGGCGGCCCGGGAATCGGATGTCCGAACGATCCGGCCGGATTTGAGATGGGCCATGGGGGTCGCCCCTGTGATTGCGTCGGGAGCGCCCGCCGTACTCCATCGATCCAACGCGCCCCATAAATCCGTCGCCGGGGGAGCCCAGGCGGCCGTCAAAGCGACCGGAAAGCATACATAAACAAAACATCGGCCCGCCATCGCCGGATTGAAGATGTTTCGCCCAAAACCGCCGAAGATCTCTTTGGTAAACATGACGGCGAAAACAACGCCGATCACCACCACGTGGAATCCAACGGTGGGGGGCATGATCAGCGCGAAGATCGTGGTGGTAACAAAGACCGCCTCGCTGACCGGCTCCCCGCGAAGACGCGTGAAGATCCATTCCGTAATGAATCCAACCATCGCCGCCAGGAGGATTACGGCGAGACTTCGCCAGCCGAAAAAATATACGCTTCCGGCCATGCACGGCGCGAGGGCGAGCAGCACCCGCCTCATGATCATCTGTTTGAGCAGTAATTTTCGCATCGCCATGTACCGTTTCACAACCGCCCGGTTTCCGATTCAAATCCTCGTCGTATGTGGATACGAAGATTCCTGAGTTTCGCGGAGAACATCCTATCATCTGTGGGCAAAAATGGAAGAAAAACTCCGAGAGAATCGTCTCTATGATCGAGCGGCATTTCCGAGCCGCGAATGTATGCGGGTCCCGCGCAAAGACGGCCGGGAAATAGCCATTACCTCTGTGAACTCCGTGGCTCTGTGTGAAATGATCGATTATTTTCTCACGCAAGGTGAAAATATGTTATTTGCATGGATCGACTTCGTCGGTATAATAGTACGCATACATATAGATTGGACGGACGAGAAAAAAGTTAATAGTCACCGCGAAGAAACCACATTGAAATTGGCTATCGAGTATTGTCGATTTACAAATGAATAAATATCCGCAGATTACACCGATGGACGCAGATTATGGACAGGATTTACTGGATTTACAGGATTTTGATTGAGGTATGAATTGACACTAATAAGATCATGAATAAGGTCCAGAATACATGGAGAGATGGGAATTAATTTGGGAAACATTACAGCACCGCCGCAAAGAAGGAGAAAGATTTGCTTTGCGGATACTTATTCTTGGACCCGCTGACGATGGGAGCGTTGAGAGAGAAATACGGTGTGCGATCAAAGAAGAGCTTTTACGCCTCGAACACGGTGCCGTGTTTCCTGAAGATCTATGTAAACAAAATGACGCATGGAAAGATAATATTCTTGCTGACATTGTAATGCAGGCCAAGGAAGCCGAGCTTATCATTATTGTATATCGCACAAGAGGAACGCAGAGTGAGAGAGACATATTTCTGAATAGGCTATTGGACAATCATGAATTTGCAATCAAAACAATTATTCTTGTAGGCGGGAGGATGCGGAAATCGATCATGCATTCATTAACTGGGCAGGATTGGGAGGGAATGAGTAAGGTTGCTGAGGTATATGAGTATGATAATGCATTGGAATTTGAAGCTATACGGGCTGAAATCATTGAGTATATTCGTAAACGGACAATGGAGTTGAGACGCTTAGCTTATGTGCGGGGCTTACTAAAGGGAGCAATCTGTTGATGAAAATAATTTCAGAAAAACCCGGATTGGGAATCTATGATACATATCGTCTCGAGGCGAGTCTAATTTTCGATGAAGAACTTGCAAGATTTTTTGCAAGTGTTTGTGCTGGACAACCTGTTGAAGGGGATATCCCGGAAGAAGTATTAGCGATGCTTGAAGGGAAGGGTTTAATTCGAAATTCCAAAGAAGGATGGACCCTAGGTTATGAAGGAAGAGAGCTGGCTCGACGGTTAGGTTTGATTTGCGATGCATTTGACTTTGAGACAGGGCGAAAGTCAAAACTCAAAATTACTAGTCGAATTGCTAATATTGATAAAGCATGGCAAGAGTATTTCTTAAAACATGATAATGTATCTCGAAATCTTCTTCTGGAATATTACTTGCCGTTCGTTAAGCATACAGCCGAACATATATATATCAACCTGCCCGACAAAGTTGAACTCGATGATCTCATAAGTGCCGGTATTTTTGGTCTCATGGATGCCATCGATGCATATGATCCAAATCGTGGAGTTAAATTTGAAACATATTGTACCCCTCGCATTCGAGGTGCCATTCTCGACGAGCTTCGTAACATGGATTGGGTACCTCGTTTGATTCGTGCCCGACATCATAAATTCTCCCGTATAATGCAAACCCTTGAAGCATCTCTCGGCCGTCCACCTTCTGATCAAGAGATTGCTTCCGAACTTGGATGTAACATGGACGAGTTCCAAAAATTAAAGTGTGATGACAATGCCATCTGCTTGTTTCCTCAAAGTAATAAGTTTGAGGATAATGAAAACGGCAAAGGGATTAATTATTTTAAGTTAATCGGAGATCAATGTACACAGGATCCTACGGTTGAGGACCAAAAACGTGAAATCATGGGATTATTTCAGAAGGGTTTCTCTCGAATAGAAAAGTTGATTATTGTATTGTATTATTTTGAAGAAATGACAATGAAAGATATCGGTATGAACCTGCAATTGTCTGAATCGCGAGTATCTCAGATACATTCATCGATTATTGCACGGTTAAAAGCTCATTTATCCGGTCAAGAACGATTTGGCATTCAAATGGTAGGAGCGAAAGAAGACCGGAAATAATATGACGGGATATAAAGTGTCAGCAGAAATCAATGATCGGAATTCATAATGCAGAATGATATATAGATGTGTATAATTAAGCTTCTTTCCGTACATTTTTAATGAATTTTTTGACGGTG
>CAYLSB010000132.1:0-6913 GCA_964386005.1 uncultured Pirellulales bacterium
GACACCGTCAAAAAATTCATTAAAAATGTACGGAAAGAAGCTTAATTATACATTTCACCTGTTTGGATGAATCCCTCGAAATGGTTTTTGAGTTCCTTATCTGTGATTGCCTTAACGACGGTGTCGATCAGCCGTTTGCACGCGACGCGGCCTGCGTTTCCGATCTTACGGGGATCGCCTTTGATATTCGATACCGAAGATAAGTATTTTTCACAATGCCGTATCTCTTCTCGGATCACAGCCAGTTCTGATGGATCGGTTTCCGTTCCCTCCTGTTGTCGAAGATCCGCCAGTTTCAATTTGACTTCGGCGATTGTTTTTGCATCGGCTTTGGTGTCGGGGGATTCCGAATCCCCATCCTTGCGTAAACCTGCTTTCACCAGAAGCGGAAACGGCTTATAGTCCGTATTGGGATCGGAAAGCAGAATTTTCAATATCTTTAGACCCTCCAGTTTCGCCGGTATCATCGTATCTTTACCGCCATAGCGGAACGTCCAGAATTGGTCCCCCTTTTTAATCGTATGATCCGCTACCATTTCCGTCCGTGGGGAGTTGTCTTTGGCTTGTACAACCGCCGTGGTTTCTGTCGGTTCCGATTTCGTTGATAAAATGTCTCGCTTGATCGTTTTGATCTTGCCCGGTAACCGAATCGAATGGATGATGGCAAATACAAAACTTGGTTCTGGGGATAGATAATCAGCTTGGGCCTGTACCCCGTCGGGCGTTAATCGTGCTCTAAATATTGGCGAGATGGTAATTGTGCAACGTCTCTTCAATCTCCCTTTTGCTGTAAGCCAGTCCCCAGGCAAGCATCTGAAGAGCTCAGCTTTGATCGTATTGCCCGTACAGTGACCGGTGCGGATCTGTTCGAACTGAACGGTCCCCTGATCAGATTCGATTAAGACTCTTCCCCTGTTTTCAATAAGACCTGAATGTTCCAGAGTGGATAATGATCCCATTTCGGTCGATGAAAGTTTTAATCCGTCGATTTCATCCGTCCACTTATCGGTAAGGATTCTTAGCCATTGCGCAATTGCCTTGTTCATTTCATTAGCGGGCGCAGACCTCTGACGGGACATCTGAACCGCTAAATTCATTTGATTCGCAAGATCGGTCAACACCGCTTTCGATTCCGCACACTCGGAAAGGTTTTTTGGGCATGACGAATCTCCACATTTCGCGTTTTCCATTATTGCTTGCCTTTCCGTCGGGCTCTGCCGGATCGCAACAGGCAAGGTAACCAAAAGCCCATCGACGATCCGGACGGTTTTCGCCGGTGTATAGCCAGCAGCCCGACACATGGTTTTCAATTGCGATTCATTGTTTGGGGGATTATTTGGGACTTCAAGCGGTGATCATTTTTCCAAACAGGCGTTGGTTGTATCTGAAAACATACGCCGACTCCTTAAAAAGACAATACGATTCTGGTTTAAGAAGGGCTTCGGTTTGACGTGCGGTACAGAGGTCGGTTCCACCCTTACACGACCCGGTAAATGTAACAAAATGGCGGAAAAGTGCAATAGTAAGTTTGAACATTTGCAGAATTTCTTTCGGAAAGGTCCCGGCCGACACAAGATATTTTCATTTTTCATCGGAAATCCAATCAACCTTTGGAGATCTGTGACGCTCGATGATATTACTAAGAATAAAAGATTGGTTATTTCTTGTTCACGAATAATATTAATAATTCTTGACACAGGATATCCTGCCCATTATAAATCCGGTTGGTAATAAAGGAATGAGGACGACAAGGGAATGGAACTGGGTGTACAACACAATTAGGAGGTTCATACGATGAACAACACCGGATTCTCGAAGGTGAAGGTCTTGATGGGAATAGTAGCGGTTTGGGGGACGAGTCTTTGGGCCACATGTCCTTCCTGTGAGATTCAAAGTTCTTCGTCTTGTCGTCTATGGGGTCCGGGACGAGCCTTTTTCAAGTGGGCAAGCGGTGACCAGACAGGATCAAGCATTACCTTGACGGCGGGCCCCTGCGGCCAGCCGGGAGAGACGGGGACGGCCTATATTCTTTCCTGCATGGACAACCATAAGAGCCTGTGCGACTCCAATCCCAATACCAATCCCTGTGGAGAAGACACAACCGACGAAGGAACATTTGCCGTAATCAAGGTTACGGGAAACAATAAGGTATTTGAGCATATCTTTCCGGATGGATTGGGATTTACAGGGGATTACTGGTCTGGGGAATATTTTCATTCGGTATCGGTACTCCAGACCGGCTGTAAATATGTCCTTCGTTTGGGTGGATCGGCTGTATCCAAAATTGTCCTGAATGCCTCCGTTGCTCAATGTGATCCCCAATACGATGGATCGTATTTCGGTATCGATGTGAAGATTTTTCAGAAACGCGACGAGGACGATGAAATCTATAGCTATCTATCCCATACCTTCGGCAGTATTACGGTCAGGAACAATCCAAGGACATCCTTCGATCCGTTGAACTTCATTCCTGATCCTCGAAGCGGGACGGCGATCGGATACATTGAAAAGCTCCAGCGCCGCTTCAGTTTGGATAACGGAGACAGCGAATGGAAACTTGAACGAAAGGCGGGCACTCCATGCACCCAACAACCGGTCTGGATTGGTCCTGCTATTTGTTCTCAATCAGGAAGCTGTGTGATCCCGCAACAGACGACGATTGTTCGAGTCAAATATCCGTGTTATCAATATCCCGTAACTGGAAGTGCACCGTACGCAGGTTTAGATGGATGGAGTTATTCGGCGGATTCCAATCCTCCGTATATCCGATATAAAGGTCCCCAGGGAACCGTGTTGTTTATTTGTAACAGTCCAGCCGACGATACAGCAGGATGTTCAAAAAAGTATATTCAGAAAGCCGTATTATCCAGCGACGATTATTATTCTGAAAATGATTCGGTTTTATGGAATTGTTCGTATACCTACAACAGTCCCGCCAAATTGGAGTACATTCATACCCCCGGCGAACCCAACGATTTGGCCGACCGGTATTATTACTATTCCTGGAGTAACAATGACCATGATTTGAAGGTTACATATACACGTTCATTGGATTCCTCACAAGATCGAGAATGGAATGTGGAATTCGATAATCAGGGGAGAGCCATACAATACAAAAGCGGCAATTGTTCGTCAGGATGCGGAACTGATGAGTTCGAGAATGTCGAATATCATCCCGATTTCGATGATCTGATTACAATAAGAAAGATCGCTGATGGTAATACGATTCTTGAAAACACCTACACACCCATAATCTATACGGAACAAGTAAATATCGGGACGATTCTTTTCGGAAATCCCAGCTTTGAATTGCCTGATTCTTCTGATTGTGAACCTCTCTCCGAGATTCCTTTCTGGGGGAGTTCTTCCAACGCGCGGATCTGTGTTGATTCATCAGCTCCTGATGAAGAACAGATTCTTCGACCTTACGGGGATACTCTGACACAAAATACGTTTGCGCCGATATTCGAAAACACAACCTACAAGTTATCGGTCTGGGTTCGAGCGACACCCAATGAGGATAATGGGTGGGCTACTATCGAATTGCTCTCCAGTAATCCAACGGCATCGAATCCATTGATCTTGATCGACTATCTGGAGAGCCAGGATGGTGCGGAATGGAGAAAGATCGAACAAACATGGGACAGTACGGGTTATACGGGATCTGAAGACGATGTATTGCTTATCAGCATAACCGGGAACCATGTCGATATCGATGATGTTCAACTATCGGCCGTGATGACGATCGAATATCAGACCAAGCCCATTTTGACCCTGCAAAAGGTGTATAATCCACTTTCTCAGAAATGGCATTATACGCTTGAGAGAGAAAAGCATATTAGTTCATCGCCGGAATCTTACTGGATTACTGAAAAAGCATATATTATCTATGATCCCTCTAATTCCAATAATCGACATTATCGGCTGACTCGATACGACTACACCGATGATACCTATACGAACCTGAAATCCAAGACGGAGTATTCCGATCTTGATGTCGATCCGGAAAATCCATCAGGACCTTCATTCACATACGAGTATTCCTATACCTCGGATTCCAACATCAAGACGGAAACGATGACCTATCCAAACGGGAAAAGACAGGACATCCGGGTTACAACATCCGAGAATACGGACCCCAAACGAAGAGTAACCGAAACCTATCGACGTGATGTTCCGAATGAAACCAATGGCCCGGAGGAACACTATGAACATACACAGTTTGGCTCGGAAATTACCGGGGAATACAAACTGACAAGCCATACCAATCCGAGAGGCGGAGTTACAACGTACGAATACGACGGATACTTCAATTATTACCTGTTGAAAAAACGGACCGATCCGGATATTGGGGCCGGAACGCCCCAGATCCGATATCAGTACAATGAAAACCGCCAGGTGATCCGGGAAAATAAATTAAACTCTGATAACCAATGGACTCAATCCAGTTTCCAATACGATTCCAATACGGGTTTTCTGAGTTCACAGACTGAGGGATACGGCTGGGCGATCACTCAATATGTATATAATGATTTCGGGCAGGTGGTCCGTCAAACCAATCCCGATGGCGTAGTAACCGGCAAGCACTATGGAACGGGTGGAGAACTTCTGTCGGAATTCGTCCTTGCCGATCCTCAACAGATCAACGATGCGGATGCCCTGTTGAATTTAATTTCCCAGACAAGATATACCTACACTCCCGAAGGCAAGATCGAGACCATCGAGAAAGCCAAAGACGACGAACCTTTCCTTTTCGACGCACCGGATGACGGCTGGATCGTCACTCGAAACGAATACGATCCATGGGGACGAAAGATCAAGACCATCGAAGATTATCAGGGCAAGAACCTGACGACGGAATATACCTATAATCTTCAGGGAGAGATTGAAACGGTCCTGTATCCGGCAGGCGATAAACCATTCCGGAAATGGGTCAAGACGATTCGGGACGGCCGTGGACTGGTCACACAGGAACAGACGGGCTATACGGAAAACGGGCAGGATACTGTCGTTCTGCAAACCACGACGGCCTACGATGAAAATGGAAATATCCAACAGCAAACTCTTGCCGATGGTACGGATATCTTCTATACATACGACAATCTCGACCGCGTCAAGAAAATCATCAAAGGCACCCAAGCCGGGCCCTATACGGAGAAGTTCTACAATGAAGCGGGAGATGTGGAACGAGAAATCTCCGTCGATACCGATGAGACGATCCTGCAGGATATTCGACGCGGGTATAAAGCAGACGGCAAGCTTGCATGGGAAAGGATCTGCGCTGCGCCCGGCCAGATTGACAATGCCAAAGATCAGATCACACATTACCACTACGACCGATTGGGAAATCTACAGTATGTGATCCGCAAGAACATCAATCGAACGGAGTTCGATCCCGATCCCAACGATCTGACGGTGGAATATCGATACGACTCGCTGAATCGCAGGGAACAAACCGTCGATCCCAAGGGACACATTCATTCGGTGTTTCATTCACCGGCAGGACTGGCCCTGCGGATCGTTGATCCCAATGATCCGGCCGATCCCAACGCCTTTACCACGATCCATTCGTACACATACGGGCGGTTGAACACGACCATCGATCCGGAAAAACATTACACCGTCAACACCTACAACAGTTTGAATCAGTTGATACGGCAGATTGTGTATGACCGCAACGATCCGGAAAATTCCCAGGATGATTTTCCCGTCCGCCAGACCCGAAACGACTACGACAATCTCGGTAACCTGATCCGGACGGTTGTACTGAGAGATCCCGCCGGCGGCGATACGTATGAGCCGGTTGAAGGGTATGATCTGATTACGGAATATATCTACGATGACGATACGGGGCTTTTGGAATACCTGAAGAACTGGTATGGCGATCCGGCCGTGGAAGCGATTGTGGAATATCAATACGACAAGATCGGCAGGAAGATCGTCACCATCGATCCGGAAGGCAATGAAGAACAGGTCCACTATTCGGCGACCAATCCCGCGCAGGTGGAAAAGATATTGAATGTTCAGAAGGATTCCGAGAATCCCAATACTTTTTACACGATTACCACCTTCTATGATTATGATCCGGTATATGGCCGGGTGGAAAAGAAGATTCTGGATCTGGATGGAGACGGCCAGCGGGAAACCTCCGATTCCATATATGCCTTCCAATACGACGGCTTGGATCGGGTTGTGCTGCAGACGGCTCCGGATGAAGTCCAAACGAAAACCCGATATGATTTCTTCGGAAATGTCGATCAGGTCATCGAAGATTACGATTCCCAGAGCGGCGAGGCCCTCAACAAAAAAACCGAGTATGTGTATAACCGCCTCAACCAGCTCGATCAGGTCAAGGCGTATGATCCGAAGGATGATCAAAGCGGCACGGATATCCAGATCACCGAATACGCCTACGACAATAACGGCAACACCACCACGATCACTTATCCCGATTCCCAGACGGCTCAGTATCAATACAACCTGCTCGACAGGATCGCAACCGAGATCAAGCGGGATGGAACGCAAATTCATTACGCGTATGATTATCGCGGGGATCTCATTTTTGAATCCGGGGATGATACCGACGATACTCCCTACGAGATCTCCTTCGAATTCGATGGAGCGGGTAATCGGGTTTATGCCGCGAAAGAAATTTCAGATAACCAACCCGTTTCGGAGTCGGTCTTCCAATACAACGGATTCGGGCTTGTCGAATCGGAAGAGACGGCCTACTTCGACCTTGACTCCGTAACGACGGAATGGACGTATGACGGCAGCGGCAATCTCACCTCGCAGACCCATAACGACACAATCCTGACCTATACTCATGACGGGCTGGGCCGGATCAAGACCATCGGCCGGGATGAGACGACGATTGTCCAATATGCCTATCTGGGGTATTCCCCAAAATCCG
>CAYLSB010000133.1:0-6845 GCA_964386005.1 uncultured Pirellulales bacterium
GCAGATTGCCAAACAGGCGGGATCAAAGTAGACTGGAACTCGGTACTCTCAAGTTATGATGATAGTAGCTGTAGTTCGCGCATGTACCGGCAGGATGGTCTTAAGATGTCAAGGTTGTGGGGCGATTATGCCATGTGAGTAGGTATCTAAAGCCGGAATAACCAATAACCGTATAACCGGGGACAGTCATAAATTATTTTTAGCTATTATACATCCACATTCGTTTTATCTGTTTCCCTTTTCATTTCACCGCTCTCCATTATCGAAATCCGCTCTGTCATCGTCAAAGCAATTTGAACCCAAATTGAAATCCTGTAAATCCTGTTAATCGCGTCTAAATTGTTTCCTTGGTGCCGTGTCTCTATTTCTTTGTGTCTCCCCTAAATTATTCCTTGGTGCCTCTGTGCCTTTGTTGTGAATATATTGTATCTACATTCCGAGTAATCCGCGAAATCCGTGGTTCATATATCTTGGCGCCTTGGCCGCCCTTGCGTGAGGCCCAATCCGTTTCCGTTTGCATTTGATGCAATCGTCAATATTCAATCATCAATTGAAATGTCCTGTTCACCCTGTCCGGCCCTGTTTTCGATCGGGTTTGAGGCGGTCTGGTTTCCATCGTGATTCAACCGTTAGGATTCCGGCAGCACGGTCATTTTAACGTTTCGGAACCAGACGGGCAGGCCGTGATCCTGCAGGCCGATAAATCCCGTTCGCGGATGTTGATTGAGCGGCACGGCATATTTGTTCTTCGTGCCGTCGGGATTGAAACCGGCGGTCGTCCACCGATCCAGATCCATCGTCAGGACCGTACGGCCGTTCAGTTCGACCTCGATGAGAGTGCCGTCGGCCTTCAGCTTCATCGAATTCCACTCGTCCGCGGGTTTGCGCGTATCCTTTTCGGCGATGATCTTCTCCAGCCGGTAATTCACCGTATAGCCGTTGGATGTCTTGACGGGTTTATCGCCGACGGCGAATTGCTTGTCTTCCGTGCCGTCGGGGGCCTTGAGCAAAACCTGCGCGGCGGGATTGGATTTGGATTGCGAACCCTCGTATGGCACTTCCCTGCCGTCGCGTTTGGCGATCTGGAAATTATTATACATCTTCAATATCGTGATCGTGCCGCCGTCGGCCAGCTTCTGCTCCCGCTGATCGACCAGCGGAAGCTCCCACCGGGCGCCCGAAGGCGAGGTCACTTCCAGGCCGGCGATCCGCACAAAATCCGGCGAAATGCAATCGTAGATCCCGGCGCATTGGCCGTGCACGGTGCCGTCGCCCGAGACGTGGATCTGCGCTTCCAGCGCCGTGTTGATCCAGTCAAACGGATTGGAACAGCGAAACAGGATTCCGCTGTTGGAGTCGGCGGGGATTTTGTATTCCAGCTCGAGGATGAAATTACCGTAGCTTTTTCGGCTCCAGAGGTCGCCCTTTCCGGTTCGGGCCAGGATGCCATCCTTGAATTCCCAACTGCCGGGGGCCATCCTCCATTGCGACAACGTTGCATCCAGCATGTCAACGGACCGAAGCGGCGCCGGCGGATGCCCGACCATTCCTTCCGGTTTTTTTGAACAGGACAAACTCAGGGCGAAACAAAAAGTCAAGCTGAATACCGTCATCGTTCGCATTGGAAAATCCTTTGACTGAAAATTGTCGAATTACAGTTTACCCTTGATCTTCAGCGTCCAGGCATGTTGGCCGGGAAGATTCTTTTCGTCGATGGACGATAGATCGATCACCATGCTGTCTTCCACCTTTCGCCACGGCAGGTTGCCCTCATGGCCGAGCAGCGTCACCTTTACACCCGCATCCGGATTGACATCCCGCAGGATAAATCCCTTGCCCGGCCAGACGGGAAGGATCGCGTAGAGGGTATTGGGCTTGGCGGTGAAAAACGCCTGCTTCACGGCCATGCCGCTTTTGGGTTCGCCGACCACGTCAAGTACGTTGTATTTGGCCTTGTAGTCCTTGTACTCCTGTTCCGGCTGTTTGCCTGCGCTCCATTGGCAACTGGTCTTGTACATATCGGTTCCAAAGATAGCTTCGCCGTTGACCTTGAGCCAATCGCCCATTCCCAGCAGTCGATCCTGCATGATCTGCGGAATCTGGCCTTCCTTGGTCGGACCGATATCCAGCAGCAGGCATCCCCCGCGACTGGTCAGGTCAATCAGGATCAGCAGCAGTTCGCGGACGGGCTTGTAGTCCTCGGCGGTCTCGTTTTGATTGTATCCGAACGAGTGTCCCATCCCGCGGCATTCTTCCCACGGATGCGTCGCATCCTTGAGACCGGCGCCGTATTCGGTGGTATAGTAGCCGCCGTGCTTGTGGCGGACATCCTTGCCCCAGCGGTCGTTGATGGCGATGGAGTTTTTGACGGGCGATTCGTTGAACAGCCACGCCAGAAAGGCCTCGCTGCCCCATTCCTTGTCGGTCATATCCCATTCCCCGTCGCCCCAGAGGATATCGGGCTTGTACCGTTTGACGAGGTCCTTGACCTGCGGCAGCATATGGTCCTGGACGTATTTCGTACGGTCGGTCTGCCACAGGGGATTGAACCACTCATACAGCGAGTAATAGTACCCCATCTTGATCCCCTGCCGACGAACCGATGCGGTCAGATCGCCGAGGATATCCCGCTTGGGTCCCACCTCGACGGCATTCCACGGCCGTCCCCAGGTCTTGCTCGCCTCGGCGTTCGGCCACAGGCAATAGCCCTCGTGATGTTTGCTGGTCAGCACAACGTATTTGGCGCCGGCGCGTAGAAAGAGATCCGCCCATTCGTCCGGGTCGAACTTTTCACAGGTAAACTTCGGCGCAAAATCCGCGTAGGGAAAATTCTCGCCGTAGGTTTGCTTGTGATATTTCCCCCATTGGTCATCTTTAAGTGTCTGATTGTCGTTAAAGGTGTTCCGCCAGTACCATTCGGCATACGTCCCCCTGGGCCCCCACGCCGGCACGGAATAGACCCCCCAGTGAATGAAGATCCCGAACTTGGCGTCGGAAAACCATTCGGGCGTTTTGCGGGTATCGAGCGATTCCCACTTCGGCTCATACTTGGTCGGAAAGATCAACTGCCCCAGCCCGTCGATGGTTGCGCTGATGGGCTGTACGGCCGTATCGATCACGTTGTTGTCTTCGCCGCACCCGACAAGACCGAAGACCATTGCCGCTGCGATCATTACCCCCCCCGCCGTCCATCCGATCATCCTTGCCTGTCTCATGTTCTTCCTCATCAATTGAGTTGCGCGATTCGGGTTCCATGCCACTCGACGCCGTTCAGAATTTCATGACGCCGATACGTTTTCCCACAAAACCAATCATTATCTCCGTCTCCGTTCCGATTTCCAGCGGAATTTTTTCTCTGTTCTCGGAGGATCTTTATGCGATAATAAAATCGTACGTCGGGAAATGATATTTCGAATCCTGTTCAGGAGTCCGTTTCATGTTCTGTCATGCCTGTCTCCTATCGCTGGTCATTCCCATGGCGCCGGGGCAACCGCAACCGCCGCCGGCCGTGATCGTCAATCATGTCGGATTCACGCCGACGGCGGCAAAGTTTTGCTATGTCCCGATCAAAAGCGAAATCGAGTTTTCGATCATCGAAATGCCCAAGGAAACCGTAGTCTTCAACGATCGAATGGTTCCCGGCAGAAGCGACCTGGGCGAATACGTCGTCGGAGATTTCAGTTCATTACAAACATGCGGCACGTTTCGGATCGTCGCGGGAAACAGCCGTTCGGAAGAATTCGAGATTGCCGATCGGATCTATGATGACGCATTGCAAAAGGTCTTGTCCTATTTTCGGAAGCAGCGATGCGGCCCAGCCACAACGGGCTATAACGGGCCATGTCATTTGGACGATGGCAAGCGGGTGGATAACAACCGGCGAATGGATGTCACCGGCGGCTGGCACGATGCGTGCGATCTTCGAAAATGGGTCGGGGCGACGATCTACGGGATGATCGGACTTCTTGAAGTCCAGGAAACCCTGAGACCGGCATGGGATCAAGGTCAGATCGAACAAGAGATCCGATGGGGAAATCGGTATTTTCTCGCCATGCAGGAACCGGCGGGATTCGTCATGCACAATTGCGGCGGCGATATCGTCAAACACGGAGACAACAACCGCTGGACCGACAACCAAATCGGAACCGACGACGACCGGCTGATTCAGACAAAACCCGCGGGAAATATCGAGCAGTTCAATTTCGTCATGGCGCAGGCGATGACCGCTCGATTCACCCGGGCCAATGACGATTCCTACTCGCTCCAATGCGGTGAGGCGGCCCAACGCGGCCTGACATGGTGCGGTGAAAACAACGCGGATGACACCGCGGCCGCCAAAGGCGCGGCGATCGAAGCGGCCCTGATGTTGTACCTGTGCCGGAGTGAATCGCGACATGCCGAGCAGGCCGTTCAATACGCGCGCGAGTTGATGCAATTGCAGATAATCGATGAATCGGATGCGGATACTCCGATCCGAGGATTTTTCCGAACCTCGGCGCGAAACGCCGAACCCGACCGGCAGATCTCCCGGGGGTGCTGGCATCTGATCGGACTATGCGATCTGGTTGAACGAATCCCGTATCATCCGGATGCCCAGCGTTGGAAGCGGGCCATTGAAATGTACTGCAGAGACTATCTGGCTCGTCTGGCCGAACGGAACGCCTTCGGAATCGTCCCCTTCGGATTGTTCAGCGGCAATCCGGGAGGGAATCGCAAAGTGGGAACGTATTTCTATCGCTATTTCATGAAACCCGATGAGAACTGGTGGGTGGGCATCAATGCCAATCTCGCATCGGCCGGTGTGGGCCTGATGAAAGCGTCTCGGATCCTGGAAGATCGAACCCTGGCCGCCCTGGCCCAGCGGCAATTGGATTGGATCCTCGGCGCCAATCCCTTCAACGCCAGTACCATGATGGAGGTCGGCCATAATCAACCGGACATCTTTGTCACGGGCGAATTCCGGCCGGCCACCCCCCGGCTCGCCGGGGCCGTCTTGAATGGCATCGGCGGCACGGACGAGGACATGCCCGATTTGAAAGAGGGAAGCTGGCAGACCTGCGAATACTGGACTCCGATGGTAGGTTATACAATGTGGCTCATGGCCGAGTTGCAGCAGGGTATTTGAACGATATTCAACAGAAGATCCCTTATTACTGATCCATGATCCCCTTGAAAAGTCCGATAACCAATTGGAATGAACTCTTCCTCCAAATATCTATTGGCGAATGCGGAATAGATGACCGATATCACGTATTGGGATTGGCGGTTGTATTCCTGGCCCAAACGATTATCATAGAGCGACGTTGAAGACAGTCAAACCTTCAAGACAGGAGTTGCATGGAAAGTCACATTACCTTCTTGGGCGCGGTTGAAAACGTAACCGGATCGAGGCATCTGCTCGAAACGGACGGAACAAGGGTGCTTGTGGATTGCGGCTTGTATCAGGAACGCGATCTGCGAATCCGAAACTGGGAACCGCTACCCGGCGGTCCCGACAAACTGGACGCAATTCTGTTAACCCACGCGCACCTGGATCACTGTGGATTGCTTCCCAAACTGGTCAAAGATGGCTTTCACGGACGCGTCTATTGCACCGAAGCTACCGCCGAGATCGCTCAGATCGTCCTGCTCGACAGCGCTCACCTGCAGGAAGAAGATGCCGCCTACAAACGCAAGCGCCATAAAAAAGAAGGTCGCACCGGACCCTATCCTTACGATCCGCTCTATACCGTCGAGGACGCAAAGGCGTGTTTCGAATTTTTCTCTCCTGTCCCGTACAAAAAACCGGTGATCCTGAAAGACTGCGTCGAACTGACTTTTCATAATGCCGGACATATCCTCGGTTCTTCGATTATTCGACTTCGATCGATGTGTGACGGCCGCCGAATCATCCTGTTTACAGGCGACCTCGGCCGCAATCAGAAACCGATCCTGCAGGATCCCGTGATTTGCACGGAAGCGGACTATGTTCTTGTGGAATCCACCTACGGCGATCGGGTTCATGAAAAGGTCGTGGACATCAAGGAGGTTCTGTGCAATACGATTGTTTCAACGGTGAAAGCCGGCGGGAATATCATCATCCCGAGTTTTTCCGTCGAACGCAGCCAGGAACTGTTGTATTACCTCAATGAACTACTCATGGAAAAACGGATTCCCCGCCTGAAGACGATTCTGGATAGTCCCATGGCAATTCATGTCACCGATGTATTTAAGCGGCATCCGGAATTATTCGATGAAAAGATGGCCGAACTGATGAGACGAAAAGAATCCCCGTTTTCTTTCGCGGGTCTGACGATGACGACAACCACCAAAGAATCCAAGGCGATCAACGCAATGAAGGAGCCGCTCATTATCATCGCCGGTTCGGGGATGTGCACCGGTGGTCGGATTAAACACCACCTGGCGGCCAATATCGGCCGACCGGAAAGCACAATCCTGTTTGTCGGATATCAGGCTGTCGGAACGCTCGGACGCGAAATTCTCGATGGGGCCAAAGAAGTACGAATTCTGGGACAGGTATTCCCGGTCAAAGCCAATGTCGTGCAGGCGCATGGATTCAGCGCCCACGCGGATCGACAGGAAATGTATGAATGGCTCTCGCATCTGCAGCGACCGCCGCGAGGCGTATTCGTGGTACACGGGGAAAAAGAAAGCTCGCATAAGTTCGCCGCCTTTCTCCGGGAAAAAACCGGCTGGAATGTGGTGGTTCCCGAGTATGGACAGACAATTCTTCTGGAATAATGTCTGTTCTTCGTTCAATGAGTGGAAAATTCACATAAGAGACAGGGGGGAATGGCACTGCCGTCCGGTATTCCCGTGTTGCCCGGTGGTTATGTTATTCCTGA
>CAYLSB010000134.1:0-6652 GCA_964386005.1 uncultured Pirellulales bacterium
CATTCGACCCGCGGAATGTTGATGATATGATCATATTATATTGTTACAAATCCTAAGAATACCGAATGGCAACTTGTCGTTTGTTCAGATGTTGGACCTTTGAGGCGTCTGTTTGGATACAAAGATCAAAATGAACGCCTTCAACTTGCCATGGCGATTCACTCGATATTGTCAATTGATCAAAGATTCAAAAATCTGAAATGGTTCAATCGATATACAGACACGGGAAACGATTCCCCTTATCAAACTCCGTCCGACATCGAGGCACATAAGCCAACCATATCAGTCAGCAAATAAAACTTCGATAGATATTCAACTCTTCTTTAACTTCAGATTTCTCCACGTCGGTATTTCGCCGCGAAAATCAATGGCCTCGCCATTCGGCGAAAAAAATAATCCCGGCTTGTATTCAAAAAGTTTCTGGCCGTCGAAGATCAGAAAGCCGTCTTTCTTCTGCACATCCACACTCATCCGCCCGATCCCCAGAAATCGGCCGATATGTGCCCACCAGAAAAGACCGTATCCTTTTTGAACGAGATCATAATGTCCGAGGTACTTTGCCCATTGTTCTTTGTACGGCGTCGGTTCAAAACTCGACGCGGCCTGCGGACTTGTTTTTGCCGCAGCGGCCGGCGGCAAGGTCGAACGCCGGGTTACGAGCTTTTTATCGATCAGCTCCTTCAAGAGGTCCTCGCAGATCTTGCCCTGGATCTTGTGGTCGGCCGAGTTGGTCAACTCGATGGCACCGAGGCCGTATTCGGGGCACCATATCATCTGGGTTAGAAAACCGAACCCGCCGCCGCCGTGGGCGAGTACGACGCTGTCGTGATTCTTCCCTTTGCCGATCCCCAGTGGCGGCCCCCCGGTCTGCCCATACATCTCATCCAAAAATTTTTCTCCGAGCATCTGCTTATCCCCCACCCGGCCGCGATTCAGATGAAACTGTACAAACCGGCTCAGGTCCTGCGCGTTGGTATAAACCCCGCCGGCGGCGAGCATTGGGACCTCCAGCGGAATCCGCTCGACGCCGAACTCATGGCCGATCGCCCGGTTGGAATTTTTCCGGATCACGTTCCAATCCATTGAGCTGAACGGCATATCCAGCGGAGCAAATATCCGCTCCCGCATCGCCTCGGCCAGGGACCTGCCTGTCACCCGCTGCAGGATATATCCCGCAAGATCGATACCGAGGTTCGAATAACTGTAGCCCTGCCCGACGGGAAACTTCAGCCAGGTATCGGAGATGCTTCGAACATGTTCTTCAAACGATGGATAGGTTGTATCGAAATTGTTGCCCACCGGCGCCTCGTGGGTAAAACCGGCGGTGTGGCTCAGCAAAAACCGTAGCGTGATCTTGCTCTCAGGGTGCTTCTCGAACCGGCTGTTGACGGTGAAATCCGGCAGGTACATAGTGATCGGCGTATCAAGGTCCAGGAGCCCCTCCTGCACCGCCGTCATCACGGCCGTACTGGTGAAAGTCTTGGACATCGACTGGATGCTGAAGATCGTCGTCGGCGTCACCGGAGTCTTGTGGTCGGTGTCCGTGAATCCAAAGCCCGCGGCCCACAGGATCCCATCGGTATCCACCAGCGCTATCGCAAAGCCCGGGATGTTGTTCTGCTCCATCCGTTGCGGGATATCCTCCCGGAACCGGTCCAACACCGCCCGTATCTCCGGCGACATCCGCCCCGTCTGTTGGTTTTCCCCCTGGATTCGATAAGGGCTCTGACATCCGCACAATCCACTGATCCCAACGATGGAAATCATCAAAGCCCAAACAACCGTCCCTGTCTGTCTTCTGAACATGATCGAATCTCCACATCCATTTGCATAATGGGCATTATCCTCACACAATGGATTATAATCACAGGGATGTTCTTGAGCTACGAAATATCCTCCAATCCGCTCACTTCCATTGTCCTGGCCGGGTATTGCATTTCTTCATCTTTGGCGGTATTCTATATTGATGATCGCTTGTTGGCGATCTAATCAAGATACGATGAAAACGTGTGAGGAGCTATGCTGACCGACAATATTCTCGATCTGATCGGCAATACGCCGCTGATCCGCCTCAAGGGCGAAAATATCTATGCCAAGGCCGAATTCCTGAATCCCGGCGGAAGCATCAAGGATCGTGTCGCCCTGTCTATGCTCGAAGGCGCCGAACGCGACGGAAAGCTCAAGCCCAATTCGATCATCGTCGAACCGACCAGCGGCAACACCGGCATCGGCATCGCGCTGGTCGGCCGTCTAAAAGGTTATACCGTTCGTATCGTCATGCCGGAAAACATGAGCGAGGAACGCAAAAAACTCATCCGTGCCCTTGGCGCTGAATTGATCCTTACACCCGCCAAAGACAGCATCGCCGGCGCCGTTGAACGTGTCCGTCAAATGGCCTCGAACGATCATCGGGTCTTTGTCCCTCAGCAGTTCGAGAATCCCGACAATCCGCGCATTCATTATCAGCAAACGGCACCCGAACTTTGGCGGCAGATGAGCGGCGACATTGACTGCTTCATCGCCGGCGTCGGTTCCGGCGGGACGCTGCAAGGCGTAGGCAAATTCCTCCGTGAACATAAAAAGGGTGTCCGTATCGTCGCCGTCGAACCCAAGAATGTTTCGGCGATCCTCGGCCACGAACCCGGCCTGCACCAGATCCAGGGCATCGGCGATGGTTTTGTCCCCGCGGTCCTTGATGTTAAACTCGTCGATGAGGTCGTCGAGGTCACCGATGAAGATGCCATCGAGACGACGCGAATCCTTGGCCGCGACCACGGTCTGCTCGTCGGTATCTCCTCCGGCGCCAATATCTGGGCCGCCAGACAGATGGCCAAAAAGATCAAAGGCAATGTCACCACCGTCCTGCCCGACCGCGCCGAACGATATTTCAGCACCAGCTTGCTGTAACGGCTGTTACATACACCACCGTAGATGAATCCAATCCAGCGAGAAATCAGGGCAATGCCTTGATTTTCGGCTCCGAATATGCGATAAGGGTGGCGTTCGATCAAACTTTGAGGAGTCGATTATGCAGACATATCTGGCAATGGATTTGGGCGCTGAAAGCGGCCGTGGCGTCTTGGTTCATCTTGACGGCGGCAAGGTCCGCATGGAAGAAATCCATCGTTTCGCCAACCGGCCCGTTCGCATGGCGGGAACGCTGTATTGGGATTTTCCCTTTCAATTCGCCGAGATCCTGACGGCTTTGCGCTATTGCGCCGAAAAAGGCGTCCATCTCCGTTCGATTGGTGTGGATACCTGGGGCGTGGATTTCGGCCTTCTCGGCCCGGATGGCAAGCTACTGGCTAATCCCGTACACTACCGCGACGCACGGACCGACCGCATTCATGACTATTCCAACAAGGTCATGAGTACCCGCGAGGTCTTCGAAGCCACTGCCGCCGAGCCGTGGGCGATCAGTTCGCTGTTTCAGCTTCTGGCCTTGCAGCGCGATCAATCTCCGATCCTTCCGCTGACGAAAGATTTTCTGAATATTCCCGACCTGCTGAATTATTTCCTGACCGGCGTCAAGGCCTCGGAAAAAACCATCGTCAGCACCGCCAACCTGATGGATTGCGACGGCAAGTGGGCATGGAACCTGATCGATCGTTTTGCGTTACCGAAGATGTTTGGAAAGCTTGTGGAGCCGGGAACGGTTCTTGGACCGTTGGAGGACAAGGTCCAACGTCAGACGGGCCTCGGCGAAATCCCTGTCGTCGCCACCTGCGGCCATGACACCTCCGCCGTTGCCGCCGCCGTTCCCGCCGCCGGAAAACGCTGGGCCTTCCTGAGTTGCGGTACATGGAGCATCCTGGCCAAACTGCAACCCCGTCCCGTGACAACGCAACAGGCCTTTGAGAATGGTTTTTGCAACGAGTACACGCTGGGTAGCTGGTTTACCTGCCGGAATATTCTTGGTCTGTGGTTGGTCCAAGAACTGCGTCGCAAGTGGAACACCAGCAACGATCCATGGGATTATCCGCGAATGACCGATCTGGCCCGATCGTCCAAATCGACCGCTATGTTCCGCGTTTCCGATCCACGGCTGATGGCCCCGACCGATATGGAGGCATCCTTGTATCAGGTGATCGACGAGGCCCGGCAACCCCGGCCGACCACTCGCGGTGAATTGGTCCGAGCGGTGCTCGAAAGTTTGGCATTGGAATACGCATGGCGCCTCGATTTGATCGACCGACTGACGAATGAAAAAACCGAGCAGCTTTACATGGTGGGCGGAGGCATCGCCAATACCTTGTTGTGCCAATTCACGGCCGATGCCTGTGGCATTCCCGTTCATGCCGGCGCCGATCAATGTACCTCGTTGGGAAATGCCTTGACCCAGGCCGTGGCGATGCGCGATCTTTCCGGTGGCGACGAGATTCGACAAGTCATGCGAAACAGCTTCGAACTGAAGACATACGACCCGACAAGCCAATCCCTTTGGAAGAATCGGCTTGCTTCCTATATGGAACTACAAAAATAACTCCGCGCAGTAAAACGCCGTGAACGGCCATTCGGCCGTTCACGGCACTCTATTTCAAAAAGGGAGGGTATATCTTAGAGACTGCGACGCTGACGCAACCAGCCGACCAGACCCATACCCAGCGAACCCAAAAGGATCGCGCCCGGCGCGGGAACCAGGAACAACTGCGACTGAATATCTCTGCCGTATTCCTGACCGGTCCACAGATTCAACGCCTTCACGTTATTGCCGGTGACATTGGCGAAAATCAGGGACGTATCGAACGCGTTTCCGGCCTGAGAATCCCAGATGGCCAATTGATAGGCCTTTCCCTGCGCGGCCGTCGGATTGGCAATGTTCAGGTACGACTCATACAACTGCTTGGTCGTCGTCTGAAGAACGGTATAAAACGGTGCCGTTCCGTTGGGGCCAAAGGAACCCGACATGACGGTATCGTCAATCGTTGCGATGTAGGATCCCGGAAGGGAGATATTCACGCCCTGTTCAAGGCAGAAGGACGGGAACATCGTATTGAACGTTCCATAACTTCCCGTTCCCGTCAGGTACACCTGGAACGGACCACCGGCCCAATCCGGGGGCAGATCACTGACTTGTGCCGTGTAGCCGGCCATAACGGGCGCGGCCGCCAACAGCGCTAACGCAACAACAAAACTTACTCTCTTCATCATCTTACTCCTTTCCAATATTTTCTTATTCATTTTATTGTAGGCGGGATAACGAATCCCCCCTCTTCTAACTATTTTCTTTCTCTAAATATCGTAACGGTATATTCTCTTTTTATATATTAAATGATTGCAGGGATCGACAGTAAGGTCGATGTGCAATTCTCAGAATTCCATTGGATACAACAACGAGGTTCCATCCCCTCAAGGGTTTCCTTCCCCCAACGTGATTCATTGCCTATGAGTCTGATTATACGATATTGGTTTCATTCATGCATTGAATATCGGAACAAATTGCCATGATTTTTCCTAATGGCGACGTCGAATGTATTGGCTGTATCGCCTGTAGTGGGGGTTCGGCGAAGCAGAGAGCGACCGCCGCTCCCGTGAACAGGACTTCGTCCATTCAGAGGAATGGATGTCAAAGGGATTTCGCTCCGGCTTTTCATGAAGTGCCGAAAAGAACGAGGACGCTATGGGCTTGAAGGAAAGGAAATATGGGGAAAAATGCCGGATGAATTCGCCCCCACATCAAGCAACTTTATGGATGAATGAAGCGAACAATGCCGCGCAAGAAAAAGGGCCGCATCGTTTCGAGGCGACCCCTGTGATTTTATACCGCGCCAATCATTACAACGTTCGTGTCCTTCGCATCCAACCGATCAACACGATTCCCAGGGAACCCAGGACCATCGCACCCGGTACGGGAACAACAACCGGAGAACGATGAGCCGGAATTACCCCATTAACCTGTATGACAAGATCCTGATAATCCCGATCACCCAGGCATCTCATGTCTTCCCAGGCCAGCGCGTAACCGCACACTTCCCTGTTGCTATCCAACAAGGCATAGGTCACCATGTGATCCAGATCTCGGAAATTATCATCCGAAACGGAGCTATACAGATTTCCCATCCGCGACGATCCAAACAACGTACCAAATCGGAAAGGATCGCTGGTTTGATCAAAGGTGAACGAAGCGGAAATGGGATTGCCGGGATTGGCAAATCCAAATCCATTCACCGTGAACAAAGGATTGAAAACCGTCGAATCTTTCCCTGTGAAAAACCCGAATGTGGCCTTGCCGATCGACGAGAATTTCGCCTCAAAAACAGCCGTTCCGGAGTCAGAATCAAAATAACTCCACAAGCCATCAAGGGAATCATCGATGCGATAGTAATTGTCCGCACCATACAACTGGTTCAGGACGCTGTTATTCCCCGTCTCCAGATTGAATTCTCTGAAAACCGGTCCCCGCCATGGTGTAGGATTTACCGTCGTCATCCCCGCCTGGGCAGAAACGGCAAATGCCACAACAAACAACACGATCATTCCGTTCTTCATAGTTTTCCCCTCACAATTTGCATCGGACTCAAAACGCCGATACCACTCAACCGATAGTTTTCTCCACAAATCAATACAACTAACTGAGTCGCATTATACCATTGAAGTTTGATGCCAGCGTCAAAAGTGTCCTCATTCGGCGTTGCCGAACATGGACCATTCC
>CAYLSB010000135.1:0-6372 GCA_964386005.1 uncultured Pirellulales bacterium
CTTCCACCTTATGCAACGCCCTTTTTGGTCTTGACAACGGGGAGGGGTTCAGATCCAGCAGCCCCCGCGAATTCCCCCCCATTAACCGGCCCCCCGGATAAACTGTGCGATGCCTGGTCAAAAAAGGGATAGTAATCTTCAAAATACCCCCCAAGCCACTCACCATCTGGACCCCATTCAAATGTTGAATAATAGACCAATCCCTCATCTTGTACCGTATAAGTCTGTGAAAGAATTGTAATATGGCTATAGGCAGGCAAGGTGAAGACAACGATACACAGTGCGCAAATACAAGTGGCGTTTTTCATAACTTTCTCCCTTCCGCAAGAATAAAAGACTCTGGATATGTTTCACCCAGTGGATGTCAAGTTACAATACCCTCCGACGGCGAAGCCAGCCGACAAGACCTGCTCCGATTCCAGCCAACACGAACGCGCCGGGAACGGGGACTGCGGGAAGTGTAGCGGTGAGGTAGCCACCTGGATGACCCCAAAATGAATCACTTGTGGATAATACAAGACGAAGCTGATAAATATGTGTTGGGTCAACTGTAAACTCATAATCTTCTATACCCAGATTTCCCTCCGGATCATAGTATGAAAGGCCCGTTAACAACATTGAATTGGTTGTTACATCTTTCAGAGTTGCCCAAGAAGAAAATGATGCCAAATACGGATTGTTTTCCTGTATAGTGAATGATATTGGAAGTATTTCAGTCGATGAACGGAACTCAAACAGGGCCTCTGCATACGCAATACCTGATGCAGCTACGTCAGAATAAGCACTCCAATACGAATAACCATACGCGATAGCCGAAACCGTGAGGATGGTCCCATCCGGTGAATGGATTACACCCGCGTCCGCGCTACTACCGGCAGAAGCCTCTCCCACCCAAGCACCACCAGATACACTCACAGAACTCTGGCTACTGTAACTGTCCGAGACGAAATATTCCTCATACCAAATTAAAGCGCGTTCCATGGCACTTCCTTCAACTGTGTACCTTTGGCTTAATATTGTAATATGGCTGTAGGCAGGCAGGGTGAAGACAACAATACACAGTGCGCATGTTAGTATGGCGTTTCTCATAACTCTCTCCCTTCCGAATCGTTTTCTCCGCTTCTGATATTTGACCGGTGCAGGAATAACAGCCGGGAAATCAAATATACATCAATTCTACTGAAAAATAGGAGAACAATGCAATCCGGAAAAATACCGATAGGGTTGGATTTTGATCTTGTGGGCGGTTTTTGAGGGGGAAAATGGATAATATGAAGAAAAAATAATTTTCGATTTCACGATGCTCGGTGGCTGCCAATAAACAAACGGCCGTGACGAAGGACGTCCCTCCAAGGGAGAAAGAAAAAAGCAAAGATCAAAAATTCAAAAGGAGGGCGATGCATGCGTCGTCCATACAGAAGGGCAATCGCGACGGAGCGTCGGGATTCAGATTGGAATCTTGGCGATCCATTCTAAAACCCGGCCGGTGAGAATGCCGATGTAGGTTCCGAGGATATTGCCGAGAATGGCCATGAGCAGGCCGACGGAGGCCAGGCCCGACTGGTAGCAACCGGCGACGATGGGGGCGGAGGCGACGCCGCCGATGTTGGCCTGACTGGCCGTGGCGACCAGAAACAGCGGCACACGAAAGATTCTCGCCGCAATCCAAAGGCAGCCGGCATGAACGGCAACGACCAGAAAACCGGCGATGACAAGCAGGTACGTCGTTCCGAACTTCGACAGATCCGCCTGGGCGCCGATGGAAGTCAATACCAGATACAACAGGATGTTACCCCAGCTTTGGCTGGGCCGATCCATCGGACGCAGGCGCAAAAGAGATCCCAATAAGCCCAGCGAACTGGATATCACGATGACCCAGGTGAGTTTGGAAAATCCGCCGAAGCTCGGGATGTAACCCATGAAGCGACTTACCCTTTCTATGACATGCGGAATCTGGCCGGCCAGAAAATGGGAAATCCACACAACCCCGCAGGCCGCGATGAGAAGAATGGCGGTCAATTGCGGCCGGCTCGCTTTTAAGGTAATTCGGGATAATAAAGATTGAGTATCCATCGGAGATGGGTTCATCGAATCCTGTTGATTTCGTTTTTGGAGTTGTTCAAGGACCGTCAGGTCGCATCGGTTCCATCGATTGAATCGATCCTGAAATCGAACCAGCAAAAGAAGGATCGCCATCCAGATATACGAAACAATGGTATCGACGATCACGATGGGCGCGAAAACATTTTGCGGCGTTTGCATGGCTTCCTTGACGGCGACGAGGTTTGCGCTTCCGCCGGTCCATGAACCGCACAGCGCCGCGAATCCCGACCCGTATTCCGATCCGATCCACGGCCGGAACGCCGCAAACGCAATCACCATACCCAATGCGATCCCGAACGAACCGGCCAGAAAAATTCCGATCGCCGTTCGTCCAAGGCGAAGGATCGCCCGGATATCCACGGCCAGAAGCAGCAGAAATAATGCGGCGGGAAGGATATAGGCGCCGAGCTTGGAGTAAATTTTGGAGGATCGGTCGATAATTCCGGCCGTCGAAAGAAGCATCGGCACAAAATAAATCCAGAAGACCGAGGGGAGGAATCGAAAGAGAAAGGCGAATCGTTTGGATCGGGCCATGGCCATTATCGCCAATTCGACCGCGAGCAGTACGGCGATGATGGCGGCCGGATTCGTGATCGTATCGCTCATTGCCCGTCACCGGTTTGCGGCCGTCGAAGCCATGTTTTGCCGCCGAGAATGCGGGCGATCAGCATTCCCGCGACCGTATCGCCGGAGGCGTTGACCATCGTCGCGGGCGGATCGACCAGCGTGCCGATCATCGAGATCACCGGCAGCGCCTCGGCCGGAAAGCCGTACAGCGTCACGATCAGCAGCTCGCCGAGCATTCCGCCGCTGGGGATGCCGCTGATGACCATGCCGCTGAGAAGGGCGACGCCGACGGCTCCGGCGAGAATAGCCGGATCGACGAAGGGACGGTCGTAGAGTCCGAACAACACGGCGATTTTGAGGATGGCGGCCAGGCAGGAACCGTCCATGTGGATCGTCGCGCCGATGGGGATCACCAGTTCGCGGATGTCGGCGGGGATGCCGATCCTCCGCGAGGCCTGCAAACTGACGGGTACGGCCGCCAGCGAACTGCCGGTGGCCAGGGCCGTCAGCGACGGCGGGACAACGGCGGGCCAGAAGCGGCGGACGCCCTCGGCGCGTCCGGCCAGCCACGAATAAGCGGTAAAAGCGATAAAGAAATATAGAAGAGCCAGTGGATAGTATAATGCCATGCACCGCGCATAGGATCCGAGCAGGTCGGGTCCGAACACGCCCACCAGATACGCGAACCACGCGGCCAGGCCGATGGGAGCGTAGAGCATGACGAACGACAGGGCCTTGCGCATGACGTCGTTGGCGGACCGCAGAAAGGCCGTGAACGGCGCGGCCTTTTCGCCGACCCGGCAGGCGGCCAGTCCGACGAGGATGGAAAAGACGATCAGCGGCAGCATGTTCCGCCGGGAAAGCAACTCGACAAAATCGCCGACGGAAAAGGTTTGCACGAGCTGATCGGACAGGCGGATACGCGGCAGCTCCGTCGGAGGCGGAAGATCGACCGTGATCCCCCGGGCGGGGGGAAACGCGACGACGCCGCAGACCATCACGATCGAGGCGATCAGGGCGGTGGCGACGAAGATCAGGATCATCCACAGGCCGATGCGGCCGAGACGCGCCGGATTGGTCATCGAGGCGATGGCCGAACTCAGCGAGAAAAAGACTACCGGAACGACCAGCATGAACAGCAGGTTGAGAAACAACTGGCCGAAGGGCTTGAGGACCGCGGCGTCTTTGCCGAGGATCAGGCCGAGCGACGATCCCACGATCAACGCCAGCAGCATCAGGATCGAGTACGAATAATTTTTCCAGAAGGCGGATCGGCTCATGGTCGGCTCGCGGGACCGGAAAGGTTCGGATCAGCCGTAGGGATCGCCGAGGATTCATTCGGCGGCGCGGGCAGCAGCGACTTGTCGAAATGCCAGTGCCACGGCTCGTAGGAGATCCCATGCGGATTATTCTTCGGATACGACAGCACAAAACCGTACTCGCGGGCGTGCGCGGCCAGCCATTGGAACTCTGGCGAGCGTTCGTACCGTTCCGGCGGCGTATCGACGTTGAGACCATCCTGCGTCATCAGGTCGATCGCCTGCCGCCAGGGCGCGCCGTGCTCGCTGTATCCGGGCAGCGCCACGAAACGAACCGTCTCGCGGATGGAGTATTCGCGCCGCCGCAAGCTTGCCAGGAACAAGTAAAGCTGATAGGCGCTGCCGCGATAACCGGACTCGAGATAGATCCGCCGGCCGATCTTGGCCTGCATCGCCTGCGCCATCTTTTTGTACTGCTCATACACGATCCGCGGCAGGTACTGAACGGCCATCGCGGTTTGCTTGCCGCCGGCGGCGACGAATTTCTGGCGGATCGGCACGATATCCTTTTCGCCGCTCGACAGCCCCAGATACGGCGTGCGGATACCGACGCTGTTGGGATCCAGATGCATGAGCTTGCCAAGAAAATCCATCTCGCCGTCATTGAGGGTTTTGTAGAGTTGTTCCAGCGTCAGCGTCGCGACCGCGTCCGGCCGCCGCTTTTCCACCTGATCGGTGAACTTCGAAAGGATCGAATTGTGAATCCGGATATCCGAATCGCTGAGCCGGTCGATATCCAGCGCCGATACGCACGACGCGCACGACAACACCGCCGCCAGCCAGGTCCACTGGAACACGATCCATGCTCCGATTCGTTGGGTTTCATTATTATTCATTATGTATCCAATATACTCTGTTATTTTCACAGCCCGTATCTTCGGCCGTTACAATAATCGCAAAATCACCACATTGCCACTGTATGTATCGTTGGGTGGCAGCCACCGAGTCTCCGTCGTTTGGGACGCGGTGGATGGTCCTCAAGATATCAAAACAGGATGACGCAAAGGCCTTGTACAATCTCTGAAAGCGTACAATCCGTCATTCCGGCGAAAGCCGGAATCCAAAACGACCGTTACAGATTTATCCGGTTTTGATAGAAATCCTAAACGAAAATCATCGCAATGCCACTGTATTTATCGGAAGCCCGGCCGTAAATTGTTCAGTTTTAGCGATTCCTCCGCCTCAAATTGAGGGAATAATCGGTTGATTTTTGTCTGGAGGGATCCGCTCCGTCGAGTCCGAATGGGACGGCCGAAAAAAACAGGGGTCGAACCCTTTAAATCGGTTGAGGGTTTGTCCCCTTTTTTTAACAGCCGTAGCACAACCGTCCCGGTTGTGTATATCCCCGTTGTGTGGCAGCTACCGAGCAACGCGAGGTGGATGAAGGGCCACGCTCCGTCGTGGCCGGTAGGGGCACACGGCGTGTGCCCTATGAATCGTTCCGATGAATATAAATGGGCGGATGCCATCCGCCCCTACATGGCATGTACCCTTTGTAGGGGCAGGTCCCTGTGCCTGCCCAATCCCGTTTCACCTTTATCTCCTCGCGATTGCCCATTCCTTTCAATCCGATCTTACCCCGGAATCCAGATGCAGCACAACCATCCCGGTTGTGTATATCCCCGTTGTGTGGCAGCCACCGAGCAACGCGAGGTGGATGGAGGGTCACGCTTCGTCGTGGTCGGTAGGGGCACACGGCGTGTGCCCTATGAATCGTTCCGATGAATATAAATGGGCGGATGCCATCCGCCCCTACATGGCATGTACCCTTTGTAGGGGCAGGTCCCTGTGCCTGCCCAATCCCGTTTCACCTTTATCTCCTCGCGATTGCCCATTCCTTTCAATCCGATCTTACCCCGGAATCCAGATGCAGCACAACCATCCCGGTTGTGTATATCCCCGTTGTGTGGCAGCCACCGAGCAACGCGAGGTGGATGGAGGGTCACGCTTCGTCGTGGTCGGTAGGGGCACACGGCGTGTGCCCGATGAATATCTTATGGATTCGCCGTCTCTGCGAACCCATTCCACATTTTTTATTTTTGCTTTTTACTTTTTAATTTTCTTGTGAGTCCAACCCCAATAATCCCGGTTTGTTGAAATTCGGTGTATTTAGACCTTGAATTTCCTCGCAGGATTGTTATAATGGTTGATGGTTTTTGTGACAATGCACGAAGGATAGATCGAAAGGTAAGGAAGGAGCGGTTTGGATGATAAATTCCCGAATAAACGGTTTGAAGGCGATCGTAATGATCCTTTACCCGTGGAAAAGATTTTACATTCCCACATTCCCACTTTTCCACATTCTCGCTTTATTTTTGCTCCTTTCCACTTAGGGATCGTAACAAAATAAGTTAATTGAATTTCCGTTTTGTGCCGATAATAA
>CAYLSB010000136.1:0-6268 GCA_964386005.1 uncultured Pirellulales bacterium
AACGATTATGATAACCAATTGTTATTATTCAACTTATAACCGGACTGTAGTGATCCGCTATCCATTTTTCAATTTTCAATGGACACTTTTTCGTCCGTCCAATTTCTACATGGTCTATATTGTACACCGTTTGCCCCGACTTCAACAACCAATTATCATTTTTCTATGCAAAACGTAAAGCCAGCATTAACAACGACTTATTCAAATAGAGAAATGAAAAAGCAGATTGACAATGGCAGGAAATGATCGTTTGTGCAACGGCATTTTACCTAAAGCGGGACAGGCAAACAGGTATCGAACTCTTTGAATCAGTTGAGGGCTTGCTCACATTTTGCACGATTGAAAGCCCCCCTCCATCGCGATTGTCCCTGGTATGCCTCCTCTTTGCCCGCGGGCGAAAAATTAATCGTTTGAATCCTTGCCGGTTTCAGAATCGGATTTGCCCGTATCCTGTCGAGTGGATTTTTCTTCAAACGCTTTCGTAAGCGCATCGGCGCCGCCTACGATGGGCAGCGTGATGCGGGTCGCATCCAACTGAATCGTCAGCGTGGTTCCCGGGTCCGGCCGAAGGGTATAATCGCGATCGCTGGAAAAAATCATCAGGCCGATCTGCTGGCCGACGGGGATGATCTGGTCATCGGGTTGAAGATCGAATTCCATCTTGTAGAACTTTCCGGGAACGAGCGGCCGGCTCGTATGAATCGATCGCCTGTTCTGCGGGTCCGCCCATCCTCGCGTAATGATGTTATCCGTGATCTTCACATTGCTTCCTTGTTCCCAGGGAAGCGAGACCAGCCAGACCGACAGATTAACCGCGGGCTTGTTGCTCGACAGCTTTATCGAAATGCGGGCGGTTCCTGAAAGGTGCACGGGGTGTTTCAATTCCGGAGTCACATACATCAGGCGATGCCGGGTCCATTCGGCCTGCGCCAGAACATCGCCGCTGAACGAAAAATTATCAACCAGCGTCTCCCGGCCTTGCCCTGCGGTTTTATGCGTGGACAGCGCCCCCCGCTGCGGGGCGCCCCGGGCGAGAAACAATTTCACCGGCTGTGCGTCCGGATTCGGATAATCCTTGTACGAAGTGGGTTTCGAAGGATCGTCGTTTTCCCGGACAATCCAGGCACGGTCTTCTTGATCCACCCCATTTTCATCGCCATACAGATAGCGGGTGAACCATCGGTTCATCATTTTCATCGGAGGCGGGCCGCCGTGTCCGCCCTGGTGGTAGTAAATTTGAATCGGAACATTTTGTTCCTTGAGCGCCTGATAGATCCGAAAACTGTGCTCGGGCATCACGTTCCAGTCATTGAATCCGTGCGACATCAACACCGCCGCCTTCACGTGATCCAGGTCATGTAAATAATCCCGGTCGGCCCAAAACGGATTATAATCGCCCGTCACCCGATCGAAGTGTTGAAGCATCCCCTTGTCGCGAACTTCGCAGTCGCAATACTCGCGTCTCGCCTCGTTGCCGCTGTTGACGAAATCGTATAAAACGTCGATGTCCTCGCCGATAAATCCGCCGGGTGAACGGATCAACCCGTTTGAGCGGTAGTAGTGATAGTAGGATGTGTTCGGAGCCACAGGAATGATCGCCTCCAGACCTTCGACCCCGGTTGTCGCTGCGGCCAGCACAAGCGTACCATCGAACGACGTTCCCGTCATACCCACCTTGCCGGTGGACCAGTAGGCCAAAACCTCTTCGTTCCCATCGGGCGACGAATACCCCTTGGCGCGTCCGTTGAGCCAGTCGATAACGGCCTTGGGCGCAAGCGACTCATTATCCCCTCCGATTGTCGGGCATCCCTGCGATAATCCCGTCCCCGGTGACGATGAATGTACAACCGCAAAACCGCGCGGTACCCATTCCTTCACAAATATCTTGGAGATAATCGGCCGCTCGCCTTTGCGTTTGATGGGCGAGGCCTCCTTGCGCTTGACTGGCCGGGCGCCCAGTTCCTGGCGCGTGTCCCAAAGATAATCGTGTACCGGATGGCTGGTACCCGCATAGTAGGGACTGGTGGCGTAGATCACCGGGACCTTGAGCCCTTCGGTATCGGTCTGGCGCTGCCTCGTTACATCCACGTGCATACGGTCCGGTTTTCCATCCCCGTCGGAATCAAACTCGGTTTGCACCCACAGATCGTGGCGGATCCACATGTCCGGATCTTCGAATCGCTTGACGATCTGCGTTTCACCGTCCTTGATCACAGGAATGGCCGGCTCCGTATCCTCGGCTCCCTGTTGTCCGCCGGAAATTCCCACGCACGTCAGCACGAAGAAACACGCAATGATCGAGAATCGTTTTTTTAGCCGTTGATTTGTCAGCAATCTCATGTCGTACCCTCTCCTGTGGGAGGTTTGATCCCGGATCCGGCATCCGAAAAAATCGCAAATGCCTTTCCATGGCATGTATTATGGTAGCATTGAATCCCTGAAATATCAAGAACGTACAATCAAGTTTCCGAAAATGGAAAACCATTTCGGGATCAATGATCGGTGGCTGTGCGGTTTTTCAACGGCCCCACTGTCCCTGATTTTCTGATTTGAGGCGGCGAAAATTTCTCCGGCGAGACGAGCGACCCGCTTGTTGCCCCATCGGTTACCGTGGCCGGATCAGTCCAATACGGAGATATAGATATTTCGAAAACGGTATTGTCCGCCGCCGGGGACTTCGGCCTGTAGGGCGATGAAACCTTTTTGCGGCTCGCCGAGACCGTCGGCCTGCCAGGCGGGTTGTCCGTTGATCTCCAGCGTGGCCTTGGTGCCGAGCACGGTGAGCTTGAAATGATTCCACTGGCCGACTTTGTAGAGGCCCTTGCTCTTGGCACCCGGCAGGTCGCCCACATTCCCCTCATCATCCTGGCGGAGATTGACCTGATATCGAGCCGGCCACGGCCGATCGGCGGGAACCGAATCGTATCGGAAATAGACGCCGCTGTCCCATTGCTTGTCGCGAAGGGCCAGGGATTCGAATTCCAGGACGAAATTGCCGTATTGCTTCTGGGTCTGCACCAGGCCATTGCCATCCTGGATCAGAATCGTGCCCTGATCGACCACGGCCTTGCATTTGATGACATCCCAGCCGTTGAGGGTTTTGCCGTCGAACAGGACGATACGGTTGCCAACGGCGGATTTCTGTGAATCGGAGACTGTACAGGATGTCGTTGCGAATATCAAAGCGATCATGACGCAGAGCCGAATGGATGTCTTCATAGTATTCCCCTGTGTAATCCGTTTTCCGTCGTTCGATTTCGTTGCCGTCGCCCGTTGCGATTGGCGGACAAAAGAATACCGGCCGTACGGTTAAACGTCAATCCAATTTTGACGGCCGTATTTTGACGGCCATGACATGCGGGACGAATGAATTTCATTGGCATGTTGCATGATCGAACCCGGCTGGATATACTATGGGCCAATGTTGGTTATCGTAAACAAACAATTGGAAAGGAGAAGACCGTGAAAGGCAATGACAAAATCATTCAGAAGCTCAATGAACTGCTGGCGGATGAATTGACGGCCATCAACCAGTACATGGTCCATTCGGAGATGTGCGACAACTGGGGGTATCAGCGGCTTCACAAGGCAATCGAGAAACGGGCGATCGATGAGATGAAACATGCCGAAAAGCTGATCGGTAGGATCCTGTTTCTGGAAGGACGGCCGGTTGTAAGCAACCTGAACAAGATCGATATCGGCGCCGAGGTTCAGAACCAGCACAAAAACGATTGGTCCGCCGAAGAGGGAGCCATCAAATCGTATAACGACGGGATTCGTCTGGCCGCGGATCTGGGCGACCACGGTACGCGGGAACTCATGGTCTCCATCCTGAAGGATGAAGAGGTCCATATCGACTGGATCGAGGTGCAACTGGACCAGATCAAGCAGATGGGAATCCAAAATTATCTCGTCGAGCAGATGGAGTAGCGGGCAGACCAAAAGCGGAATGCCTTCAAGAATCACGCGCCGTGGATTTCAGGCGTGAAAGTGAATCGTCATGACAGGGACCGTGTAAATTGTATTTTACGGGTACAGTTTACACGGTATTTTTCTTGGTTTTCAAAAAGGGGAAACATCATGTCCGGGGGTATTTTGATTCGTATTCACTTCTGATTGTCGCGAGAGGCAATGGAGGATCATTCGAATCGAAAGGGATAATGACTATCATGCTCAATTCGTTCTTTTTCCGACATGCGTTGACGGATTAACTTTACGGTGAATGCTCCCTGAGCTACTCCATCTTCTTCATATATCCAGTCTGATACTTGCGACAATGAGAATTGAACTTGATCGCCTTTTGAAAGAGTGGGGATATCTTCGGGAATGCTTTCTAATGTCCCTGTAATTGTTGTGCCATCATATTCGATATTCGAAACCCACATATGCTCAAATCGACCTTGTTTGTCAGGAACGGCAAAAGACGCTTTAACCATCGCATCTGTATAGATTGGAATTATTCGTCGATAATCTTCCGATAACACTGTCCAAAATTGATTAAAAGAATCTCTTGCTTGTTGCATAGCGACTATCATTTCAGGATCTTCTGTCTCACCACGAAATATGATTTCGTTATGACCAAGAGAGCGTGAATTCAGTTGAATTTTCTTTGATGCCCATCTGACACCAAGAATCAACAGGAATAATCCGGCAACAATGAAAAATGATTTTACTATTTTCATAACGATAAACTGTTCTGATTACTATTTTTTGTTATGAACATCAGGATAAACTTTATTTAGTAATATATCAACACCAGAAATATTGTCATTCCAAAAATACGGGCATTCACTCTGACAAAGATTTTAATGAACGGATTAGTATATCAGGCGTAAAAAAGGTGGTTCGACAATGAGGTGATATGAAATGCGATCGCTATTAACCTTAATTCCTTTGATGTCAATCGTTTATACATGCGGTTGCGATAAGCTGGGAATCGAAATTGCTATTCCTCCCCCTCCTCGGAGTGGGAGTCAACAGACGGCCAAGTCAGCCGATCCCAATACTGTTGTAGCACAAGTACCGCAAGGACAAAGGCAGAAAGCCATGGATGATAAGGTAATCAAATCGGACGCTGAATGGCGCCGCCAATTGGATCCGATGCAATATGACGTGCTTCGCAAGGCGGCGACCGAGCGGGCATTTACCGGCAAGTACTGGAATCATCACGAGACCGGAACCTACCTGTGTGCCGGATGCGGTGCGGTGTTGTTTGAATCCGCGACCAAGTTCGATTCCGGCTGCGGGTGGCCGAGTTTTTATCAGGCGGCCGAAAATAAGCGAATCGTCGAACGCGTCGATCGCAGTCACGGGATGGTTCGCACGGAAGTCGTCTGTGCGCGATGTAACGGCCATCTGGGGCATGTGTTCAACGATGGACCCGCTCCGACGGGCTTGCGTTACTGTATCAATTCAGCTTCCCTGAAATTTGAGCCAGCGAAAAAATGATATTGATTTGCCGTGACTGAAGATGTGTCAGGAACCTTTTTCGGCGGCGGTTTGCTTTTTCGGTCGTCCGCGGGGTCGCAGGGTCAGGTCCAGTTCGAGTCGTTCGGCCGTATCCCGAACCCAGTCGTCATGGCCCAGCGGGCAGCCCCGCCGGATGCAGTTTTCCAGCTTCCGCAAATCCGGCTCGTTCGGCAGGATATCCGCCAGCTTGATCCAGTTGTCCGGCAGTACCACGGGACCATTGACGATCCGCAGCGGCTCTTTGGCGACCCCCCGGCGAATCGCCAGACTGCTCCACGGCCAATCGACGCTCCGCCGGACGATCCCGGCGCGGAGGGGATTTTGCTCGATATAGCGAAGGACCGTCAGATAGTGAGAGCCGGACTGGACGGGAAAGCTCTTGAAGCGTCCCTGATACACGTGCCCCATCCCGGCCGTGCGGTGGGCGGCGTGCCACCGCTGCGTATGCGTCAGCGTCACCCAGTGCACAAACGCCGAAACCTCGTCGTCGCCCCGCGGCCACAGGAGCAGGTGCCAGTGATTGCTCATCAGGCAGTAGCCCGTCAGGCGAATGGAAAATCGCTCGATGCCCTCGGCCAAAATCCGCTCGAAGGCCGCGAAGTCCTCTTCGCTGCGGAAAAACCGCAGCCGGCCGTTGGATCGGTTCAGGACATGATAGACAACACCGCCGATACATTTGCGTTTGGCTCTGGGCATGGCTCCTATTATACCGCCGAATGACACCGCGTCAACCAAAAAAGGTTCCTGACACGAATGGCACTTCCTTAAGGTATTTATAGCAAAAAGTCTCCTGTGTCCG
>CAYLSB010000137.1:0-5927 GCA_964386005.1 uncultured Pirellulales bacterium
GACACCGTCAAAAAATTCATTAAAAATGTACGGAAAGAAGCTTAATTATACACGTCATGTTAACATATCACGTCAACTTCACGATGTGGTCCTCATATTCAGAGGCGTATTTCACTTTGATCCCCTTATGCCGTGCGAAATTAATTAAAAAAGTGCCATCAATCGACACCTTCTCTGTGATTTCTGGCTTGGTAAACTCTTTCTTTTTATAGAATTTTAAATAGGCGTTTAATTCGGTATTGACCTGACTTTCATCCCCTTTAAGAATTGCCTGGAGCACATGCGCTAATAATTTCTCACGCATTTTTCGGCTTTGTTCCAAAGTTGACATATATCTTAAAATTTTTCTGTTCGCGTCTTGTCGTAAAACACATGCCACTAACAGATACCAAATATGAAATTCCTTCGAATACAGATCATCTTGCCAACAATCTTCATCAGGATAACAAGCAATTCTTTCAAGTATTTCCCATCGGTCAATAGATGAACCCCATAAAAGTGCATCTCGAAATTCGTTAATCCACGACATCACCTTCCACCAATCGGGATTAATTACCCCGTCATCATTAGAAACCTTTTTCTTCCATTCTCCATAATAGTATTCGTAAAGACATTCTAACATTGTCCCTGCAAATTCTATACATCGAATACGGTCTTCCAATAAATAACAATAATATGCCACTCTGCTATAGTCTGAAACAGCGGATATTTTATACATATATGTCAATTTATCGCTGGATGGTCCTCGAGAATATTGTTTGATTACATCCAACCATTCATCTAAAGCAATTTTGTTGGGATCAATCCCTAATTTCTCATATAGTATCATCGTAATTCCATTTCATGATTATTTCCATCTCGTCAACTTGATTTGCGAAAAATCTTGTATGTCAAAATTTGGAATAAATGCATTCTTTCCTAAAACAGGTGTGGTAACTACCATTCCTTTAACTTTTCCATTAGTAAGTGCTTTTCGAACCTGAGCAATCAATTGAGGATTATCATTCGCAGCCATTCTAAGACGATCAATAATCCACCGCTGACTCATTTGCTCGCCAATCGTGGTCTTGATTAGACTGCCAGTGCCACCCTTATACTCAATAATAAGAAACTCATCTCCCATTCGCCATATATCATCAATCCCATGATACATCGGCTTAAAACCGGTCGGGAGATATCCTAATTGGCGGGTTGTCAGTCCCCCGCCAATAATTCCTATTATCTCCGTCGCATCTTTCCCCCTTCCCATCCGACGATGCATTGTTGCCAATTCGCTTACGGCCCCAACAAGACGGCTTCCCTGTACGGTCATACGACTGGGTTTCAGGCGTCGGATCACAGAGAATAAATTATCTATGCCGGAGGAAATCAGATCAATCGTTGGGCCAATCAAATAAGGAGCAATATTGGATATGGCCATGTAGGTTAGAGCTTGCTCCATGGTGCCACCGCTAAGATGCGTCTGAGCTGATATCTCAACCGATTCAAAAACTGACAAATCAATGCTACTCATTACCGAACGGTAGAGATTGGCCATGTTTATCTCAAGGACGGTGAACTCTCCGGATGGATCAATGAAATTGATCGGATCACAATGAGCGTACAGGTATCGATGCAACGAAGGAGGATCGGACTCATTCCCCGAGTAATCATCCATCCGATTAAACCTTCCCGTCGCCGGGCTGTACCAGCGAGCACGGAAATTATACATCGACAGCTTGGTATCGTACATCTCGCCGGAATAATATAGCCCATCCCCCGAAAGCCCGTTGCATTCCTGGCCCCAGGCGTCGTAAGTCAATAGCTTCGTATCGTTCTCCGGCTGGCCCGGTTTGTACACCTTATCCTGAATATCGAACCACTTCAACTCCCCATTAGAACCCGCATGGTTCCTCACGCTGCCGTGGCCGTCATAGATCAGGAACCTCACCGTCGATCCGGCCGCCTGAGCGATCACATCACCACCGATCGTGTAAGTCATCGCCGGAGTTGACCCGCCCGACCATGCCTCCAACACCTGCGAGTAACCCGTAAGATTCATCGGATCGACAAGGTAACTCACCGTCGTCGAGCCCGACGTCCTTCCAACCCGATTACCGGCCGGATCATATTTGTACGCCGTCGTTACATTGTCGGCCGTCACAGAGACGAGCCGATTCCGCAGATCATACACATAGACCGTCGTCGCACCATTCTGTGTTTGACTTTCCAAAGAGCCAGAAGATGCTTATTCTGGTACAAGGATTTCAATACCATATTGGGTTAAAATCCTCCTAATTGTTTTCCGCCAATTTTCAAACTTTTCTCGTTTACAATCCAGGTCAAAGATATCGATCGGACAACGAAAAAATATCATGTTGTCACCATTCCAGGTAATCTGTCCCGAGCAAGCCGCTTCTAACTCGGAAAACAAAGACCGTCCTTTTGAGAAATCATCTCCCCAATGGGATTTCGTGATTATATTTCCCCAATAAACATTACGGATGTGGGTTGTATATTTATTCCATTGGTTACCCCAAATCTCAGCGTCTGCTTCTTCACTTTCATTCAGATGTATTGAGTTCGGCATGCCATAACAGAAAAATATCGGGTACTTTTTCCCCACAATAGGTTGGACAAATCCGTATATTGGAAGCGCCAACTTATTGATATTCTCAAGGAGATGATTATGGAGGATCAAGTCTTGACATATTTTGTCAAGATAATCATATCGGAATTGAAAATATATCATTTTGTCTCGAGTCTGTTCTACGCCGAAAGACCACATACTACATGAAAATGGTGATAAAAGATAATCGCCATCTTCTCCGACGCAATAAAAAGACAAGGATCTCAACAATCGAGGATGGATTTTTATCAATTCGTTTTGATTTCTTTTTATATGCCTATAAACATAATGGTTTCTCCAATTAATATTGCCATACTTATCATACTCAAAATGAGTTATATTCAATCCCACTTCCCCGGCTAATTCTAACGACAGCTTCCACAACGGATTTACCCATGGGGTATCCAAGGGGATAGATGTATAAAATGCATAACATAGATATCGATCGTTCAGTCCCATGTTATGGCAAAGGGTCTCCAATATTTACCCATTTATATACTCCAAGCTTATCGCCCAATAACTGGCGATACAATTTTCCTTTTTGTTGCATGTCGATAACGCTTTGTGTCGGAGAACGAACTTCAGTAATATTTATTTTCCCGCTTGTTGTTAAGGTACCTACATCAGCTCTTAAATTCGGTTTATAACTTCCGGGCTGGCCAACCAACTTATTAATTCCAGCATTGGTATATACTTTCTGGACATTCGGTTTTGAAGCATCGGCAACAGCTTTAGCTGTAATCGTATCCCAATGTTCAGGAATCCCATGCGGTTTACTCCACAATATTTGTCCAAAATTAGATCCCGCAACCGCGCCGCCAAGAACAAGACCCGTATTAGCGATCTGCGCCCCATGAATGGCGGAGTCGATTGTCCACAAAGCTCTATGCTCAAGTTGACGTGATGAATAGGTAACAATCTTCTGATTATTACCGAGATCCCGATAGAACTGCATCGTCATTCCGAGTTCGTCAGGATCCCTGATCTCCCTCATATCACGCTGTCGTTGGATATCAACTCCACTTTCAAGAAATGAGATTGCATCAGCCCGATGAATCTCACTCATTGAATCACGTATTTGCTCCATAGCATGATGAAAGCCGGGGGTCGCCAAGCCTCCTATAAATGCTATTACGGCCGTTACAGACACAGCCTCACATAACGTCATCTTCCCGCTTGGATCAATCCCATTCACTGGATCAGCATGGCAGTAGAGGTATTTGTGCAATGACTGCGGATCATACGAGGAACCGGAGTAAGGATCGACCGCATTAAACCTTCCCGTCGCCGGGCTGTACCACCGGGCGCGGAGATTATACATCGACAGCTTGGTATCGTACATCTCGCCGGTATAATACAACCCGTCGCTCGAAAGCCCGTTGCATTCCTGCCCCCAGGCGTCGTAAGTCAATAACTTCGTATCGTTCTCCGGCTGGCCCGGTTTGTACACCTTATCCTGAATATCGAACCACTTCAACTCCCCATTAGAACCCGCATGGTTCCTCACGCTGCCGTGGCCGTCATAGATCAGGAACCTCACCGTCGATCCGGCCGCCTGAGCGATCACATCGCCGCCGATCGTATAGGTCATCGTTGGCGTAGCGCCGCCCGACCATACCTCAAGAACCTGCGAATATCCCGTCAGGTTCATGGGATCGACAAGGTAACTCACCGTCGTCGAGCCGGTCGTCCTGCCAACCCGATTCCCGGCCGGATCGTATTTGTACATCGTCGTGCCGCCCGGAGATGTCACCGACTTGAGCCGATTCTGCAGATCATACACATACGCCGTCTGATTGCCGCCTTCAATTTGACTTGTCAAAGAGCCGTTGGCGTCGTACTGATACGTTACGGTCGGATTCGAACCGTTCGCATTCGGACCTTCCCATTGTAACTGATCGCGGTCATTATAACCATAATATATCGTTACATCATCCTCATTGGACCGGCCGCCGATAACCTGTTTTACCCGATTGCCCGCCAGATCATACGTAAACGAATTCGGATCATGGCCACTTCTATGCTCCCAAACCAGTCGCCCCAACCCGTCATATCGATACGCCATCTCGCGTGTCAGATAAACCTCATGAATAGTGGAGTTTTCCTCCTTCCATCCCTTATACGTCTCCTTCGCCTTCGCTCGTTGGCCATCCGCGAAACAGGAATACTCAAACCGGCTGAGCAACTCATCCTCTTCGTGTTCGTCATCCAGAAAATTCGTCAGCCGGTACAATCGATTCAGGGCGTCATATTCATACACCGCCTCATTGCCATTCGGATAGATAACCTTCGCCTGCGACCCGTTTTCATTATAGGCATACATCGTAGCGTTTTCTGTGACCGCCGCGCTATTCCGCCTCACCACCTGTACCGTTTCCAATCGACCGAGATCATCGTAGGTATAATTTGTCCGGGTTACGGCCGAGGCAATCTCCTCGCCCGTCCACGTCGCGGTCTTGCGGCCGGTACGACTGTCGTACACATAATGAACCTTCCCCTCGGTGGAAGTAATCTGAATGATCCTTCCTTCAGCATCATATGCGTTGCCCGTCGAGGTCGTTATCGCCGTCGGATTCGTCCAATCATCTTGTATCGCCTGATGCTTGTCCCGGCCCAGCCGGTCGTAGAAATACGCCGTCCGGCTGTTCCAGTGCGCTGGATCAGACGGATTGCTCGTATAATACTGCTTGCTCTTTAACTGCCCCGGCCGACCGAAGAAATTCCCGCCATCCTGAAAATCCCCGGCCGTATAATACGCATAAATCGTCACCTGTCCCTTGCAGTCCGTCTGCCGACTGATCCGGCCGAAGGAGTCATAGTCCGTGCTCTCAAATTCCTTTCCGCTCAGATCAATCCCCAGGATATCCGCCGTCGTCGGATTGGACGGCAATGACGGATTCGCCGGTACAAACGGCTGATACCGCTTCGTCAGCAGATTGAGCTCGTTATACGTAAATCGCGTCACCCGCCCGAGCGGATCAAGGATACCAATCTGATTGCCGTACATATCATAATAGTACCGATACGCCGGCTTCGTTCCTGTCGTATCATCCTCTGTCGTCGAGGGATCATCCACCGCCGGAATCTCCACCCTTGTCAGCCGTCCGTCCGCATCATACGAATATCGCTTCCGACACGTTTCCAGAACAGCAGCCGCCGACACATTGGGATCCGGCCCCGACGTCTCCCACGCCTTGCGCCCGAACCCATCGTAACTGACATGACTATACAACGGCCCGGAGGTGGAGTGCATGGCATCATCATCGCTGACATACTTATACCCCGTCGCCGGATGGATCGTCTTAACCACACGGCCGAG
>CAYLSB010000138.1:0-5736 GCA_964386005.1 uncultured Pirellulales bacterium
TGAAGGAGTACGCCCCGTCCGGCGTCCCCTGCGCCGCCGATTCGCCGAGAACGACGATGCGAATCGTCCCGACCGGTTTGGGATCGGCGAAAACAAACGGTTCGAATTCACGCGCCAAGGCGGGAGGGAAAAACAGACGGCTGAATGAATTGTTATTAGCCAGATGGGGCCGGCCGTTAACCTGAACGGGGATAAGAACCTTCGGCGAAAAACCATAACCCGAAAGCCGAAGGAGGATATCGGTCATGATCAGAACTATAAGAGGTAATACAAGAGCTATTATTCTGAATAACCACAGGTGGGAAGAACGGATCCGTCGAGACGGGGGCAACCGTACAGGGGACAAACCACATTGGGGTTTGCCTTGATTAGCGCCGGAACGCTGGGCGACGCCGAGCAACCCCTTGTGTTTTCCTCGATCTCTTCCTGTCTCTTTCGACATAAGTTCTCCTCGACACAATAACATTATACCCTCTTTATCGGAAAGATCAAGACGGCGATCGACGTATCCGGACTTCAGAAAAGCCCGTGATCCTCAAATCGTATGGAAGGATTGACAGCACGCATGGAGAGGCATATAATCGGTTGTTTAAATCGTCAATAGCCAAGGCACTAAGGGAAAGGAATCGCTGGATGATCGTCATGAGAAAATCCGGATTATGGACCTGCCTGATTTCGTCACTGATGGCAGTATGGATGGTTGGATGTGCAACGGAGCCGACACTTCTGTTGGCGCCACGAGATGAAGCGGTGGGATTGTACGTCGATGCCATGATGCTCAATGATCTGAAGGAACGGGACAAGGCGATCGAAAAACTGAATGCGGCGATCGCGATGAATCCGAAGTTCGCCCCGGCCTTTTCGATGAAGGGCGACCTCTATCTGGAAATGAAGGAGTACGACAAGAGCGCCGAATCGTATGAAAAAGCGACGACGCTCGATCCGTGGTCAATAAAGGATTTTTTCAATCTGGGGAAGGTCCGGCAGATCCTGAAGCAATTTGTGGAGGCGGTCAAGGCCTATGCTCGTGCCTGTGAACTGGAACCCAAACATTATGGGGCCCATCTGGGAGCGGCTCAGTGTTATTATCAACTGGAGGATATGGATAAAGCATACGAATATGGACAAAAAGCCCGAGAAATCGACCCTGAGCAGAGTGAACCGGAGTTGCTTCTGGGCAATGTCATGGAAACCAAGCAGAACCATACCGAAGCGATCGCCTCGTACCGGCGAGCGCTCGAACTGGAAGGCAACCAGCCGCGAATCATGGTACCGCTCGCGGTGGCATACCTGCGGACCCTGCAATATGCGGCGGCCAAGGAACTGCTGACGGCGGCGACTGAAATCGATCCCCAACACGGGATGGCGCACCAATACCTCGGATTTGCCTACCTGAAACTCAAAGACCTGAATAGCGCGATTTCCAGTTATCGCAAGGCCGTGGAAATCGACGGGGCGGATTGGATGGCCCACAAAGGATTGGGCGTAGCGTTGATCCTCAAAAGCGTCAATGACAACGATCCGGGGTTGAAAAAACTGGGATTGGAACAATGGAATCAATCCCTGGCGGTCAAACCCGATCAACCCAAATTACGGCAACTTCTGGATAAATATTCCGAATAGAATGGCCATCGGAAATGGCGGAGCGCCCCGTATGAAAAAACCGGCCGAAATGGAATCGCCCGAAGTACGCATTGCAGATCACCGATTACCGGACTGGAAGGATCATTTCATTTTCTGGGGAATCGCGGGAACGGGTTTGGCTTTGGATCTGTGGAGTAAATCGGCGGTACATGCCTGGCTGAAGGATAAACCCAATCAAACCTATTCGATCATCGACGGTTTCCTGCGGTTTATTATCCGTGAAAACTCCGGAGCGGCATTCAGCTTTGCGCAAGGCAAATCAACCATGTTGATGGTCATTGCCATGGCGGCTTTCATAGCGGTACTCTGTTATTTCCTATTTGGAGGAATCCGCCAGAGAATCCTCCAGGTTGCAATGGCGTTTTTTCTGGCTGGAATCGTCGGCAACTTGTTCGACCGGATATTCAATGAGGGCTGCGTACGGGATTTTATTGATGTTTATATCGGCCGGTATCACTGGCCAACCTTTAACGTGGCCGACAGTCTTCTTTGCACCGGTGTCGGACTGCTGATCCTCACACAATTCTTTTTTTCACCCAAAACGACCGGCAAGAAATAACCGGTCCCCTCTATTCCATTTGCATTTTCTGGAAGACCTGCTCATCAACATAAATAGGTACTTTCAGACCCACCGCAAGCGCAATCGCATCCGATGGACGGGAGTCAATCTCCACCGTGCGCGTTCCGACCTGGACATGCAATCGGGCAAAGAAAGTATGCTCAGACAGATCATTAATGACGATCCTGGCAACATGTCCCCCAAGCTGATGAATGGTGTTCGCCAAAAGGTCATGAGTCAGGGGGCGAGGCAGAACGAGCCCCTTGTGGCGGCGGTCGATCGCGAGGATTTCCGGCATTCCGATCACGATCGGGAAACAACGTTCCCCGCCACGTTCCGTCAGAACGATGACCTGTTGATCGACACTTTCATTGATAATGATCTTGGATAGTTCGACTTCGACTTCCATGAACAAATCCTTTCCGACCGGTCACTCCAGTTCGGCAAGATGCCTGAGAACACTTTCAAGTTGGCCCTGCAGCTCGGCCAAACGGTTTCGCGTCTGTTCGATAATTTCTGGTTTGGCACGGCCGACAAAATTCGGATTCGCCAGTTTGGCCAACACCGGACCGATAGCGGTTTCAATCTGCTCTTTCTGTTTTTCCAGCCGCTGACGTTCGGCTGTGGGATCGATTAAATCGTGTACATAGACACGAATATCTTCAACGATGGCCGCGGCGGCATTTCTGGATTTCTGCATCGACGGACTGGCCTCGAATCGTTCCAGGGCAGCCAAATGGCTGATCAGTGTCGCATGTTGATTCAAAATGGTGCATCGTTCCGCAGGGGCCATCGCCGTGGCTGTTAAAGGTTTTCGCGGTGGGATATTATACTGGCTGCGAATCTCACGGATGGGACGGATGACATTTTGAATCAATTCGATCTGCGAGTCAATATCGGAACGAATCAACGATTCCATTCCTTCCGGCCAGGATGCCAGGATTATTGCCTCCGCAGACTTCGATTCCGCCACTCCATGCAATCGACGATCCGGCGCAATCTGCCGGAGCTGCTGAAATATCCCTTCGGTAATGAATGGCACAAACGGATGCATCAACCGCAGCGCCTGATCCAACACAAAAGCCAAAACATTTTGCGCAGTCGGTTTGGACTGATCGTCTCTCATCCTGGGTTTAATCCATTCGAGATACCAATCGCAAAGGTCATTCCAGAAAAACCGATAGATCTGCATGATCGGCTCATTAAATTTAAATGCCTCCAATTGCCGGGTGGTCTCGGAGACCGTCGCCGCCAGCCGAGAAAGAATCCAACGATCGCTGATATCCATCTTCGCCGCATCGAACTTCGACGGATCGGTTCCTTCCAGATTCATCATCGCAAATCGCGAGGCATTCCAGAGCTTATTGCAGAAGTTACGTCCGATGTCGAACTTGGGGGAAGTATTGGCTTTTCGGCCATCGGGCAGCGTCATCTCTTCAACCGGCATCCGAACGTCCTGCGTATCGGTGGTCATGCTCGCCAGAGTGAATCGCATCGCATCGGCGCCGTGGCTGTCGATGATATCCAGCGGATCGATGCCATTACCCAAGCTCTTGCTCATCTTGCGGCCAAGGCCATCTTGTATCATCGCATGAATATAGACGTCGCTGAACGGAATATCGCCGGCGCAGTACTGCCCCATCATAACCATTCGTGAAACCCACAGCGTAATAATTTCGCGGGCCGTGCACAGAAGATTTCCTGGATAATAGGCCTTTATCTCCGGTGTCGTATCCGGCCAGCCCAGCGTGCTGAACGGCCACAGAGCGGAACTGAACCAGGTGTCCAGAACATCCTCATCCCGAATCCAGCCATCGGTTTCAAGCTGTTTCTCGATCGGCAAGTATCCGCTCGCCACACAAGTATAATAGACAGGACCCTGTTCGCTTTCCACACAACGACACTCGATAACTTTTCCGTCGGACTTTAATCCCTTCGGTAATTGAACCTCTGCCCCCGTCTTTTTCCAAACAGGGATCTGATGTCCCCACCAAAGTTGTCTGCTGATGGGCCAGTCGCGAAGGTTTTCCAGCCAAGTCTGGTACGTCCTGGCGTAACGTTCCGGGATAAATCGCAAACGACCGTCGAGCAGAGGTTTCAGGGCCAGTCCCGCTAAAGAATTAACGGGCACATCCGTTCCGGAAATCAGACCTGAACCGAATTTGGATGCTAAATGTTCGATCGGTTTCTTGACGGCGATGTACCACTGATCGGACAAATAGGGCTCGATGGGAACATGGCTTCGATAGCTATGGCCGACCTCGTGCGAATAATCGCGGACGTCTTCGAGCAGCTTTTCCTTGCGGAACCACTCGACGATTGCCTCGCGGGCCTCGAAACGATCCATACCCAATAGGGCCTGTGACTCAGGACTGTCAGCATCCGCCCAACCATGTTTGTTGCTGATCGTACCATCCGGAGCCATCACATTGATCCCATCCAGATGATGCCGTTGACCGATTTCCCAGTCATTGGGATCATGGGCGGGAGTAACCTTCAAAAAACCTGTTGAGAAACGGGCTTTCTCGTCTTCGCTTTCCGGATTGGGCAAAACGACATGCTCATCGGCGATGATCGGGATCACTCTGCCGACAATCGGAAGACGCAGTAGCTTTCCCATCAGTGCTGATGCTCTCGGATCGGATGGATTCATCGCGACGGCCGTATCGCCCAGCATCGTTTCCGGCCGTGTCGTCGCAACCGTGACGTGTTCAATCGTTTGACCGGAAAACTGGACCGGCTCGACCAGAGGATATCGGAAATACCAGAAATGCCCCTTGATCAATTCGTGTTCGACTTCGTCATCAGCCAGAACGGTTTGCGTTGCGGGATCCCAGTTAACAAGACGTTTTCCGCGGTAAATCAGCCCATCGCGGAATAAATTGAAAAAGGTTGCCCGAACCGCCCTGGCACAGACATCATCCATTGTGAAACGGGTCCGTTCCCAGTCACACGAACATCCCATGGCTTTGAGTTGGCTGATGATTCGTGCCTCATATTCATCCTTCCACGCCTGGACATAGCCGACAAATTGCTGACGATCAAAATCCGTTCGCCGCTTCCCTTGTTCCTTGAGCAATCGCTTTTCGACAACGGTCTGCGTGGCGATACCGGCATGGTCCGTTCCAGGCATCCACAGCGTATTGCATCCGAGCATTCTATGATAGCGGATCAGAATATCCTGCAGCGTATTATTCAGCGCATGGCCCAGATGCAGCGCCGCGGTCACATTCGGTGGTGGAATTACGATTGTGTAACTTCCTCGACGGGTCCTGGCATCCGGGTCTGCATGAAAAAAATCCCCGCGATCCCAGATGGCCTGGGCCGCCGATTGTACCGCCAGCGGTTCATACACCTTCGAAAGTTGTTCATCCATTCTGCATCGTCCTCGAAATAAAAAAAGCCCCGGTCGTCCAACGAGACCGGGACCTTATTGTACCATACACCTGGGGCCTGTAAAGGCAACCGTAAGATTCACCCAGGGCAAACGCATCTAAATTTTTAGGACTCGGAGGAGATATTGTTCATCCCAG
>CAYLSB010000139.1:0-5715 GCA_964386005.1 uncultured Pirellulales bacterium
TCTCGGACTTCGACATAATACTGCTCCCCGTCCGGGTCCGCTCCGTGGGTGCGCCCCCCGCCCGGGGCCGGGCGGCGGCGGCGCCCCCCCCCCAAAAGATGAAATATTAAATATATAAAATATATGATATTGGCGAATTCGAATACACATGCCCGGGTTGTGGCTTGCTCTCAGGCACGGATCAGTTACAATAGACGCCGGGATATAGGATATAGGTTTCAGTTGTGGCTTGCTCTCAGGCACGGATCAGTTACAATATATACGATCCCTGTTGTTTTCTTGTTCGTGTTGTGGCTTGCTCTCAGGCACGGATCAGTTACAATTGTCCGTTGTTTCCATCGATTGACCTCAATGTTGTGGCTTGCTCTCAGGCACGGATCAGTTACAATCGGTTTTTCATAAGTCCTGAGCAGGCAAGGAGATGAGAGCGAAACGGATCAGAAAAGCTCGAGTTGTCTGGGCGGTGGGGGTGAGGGTTTGCGCATTTTTCCCCAGAAAATCTGCATGCGTTCGAATTGTTTATCGGTGACAGTGATGATACGGACTTCGCCGTCGGGGGGAAGAAACGACTTAACTCTTTTGTAATGGACATCGGCATTTTCCTCGCTGGCACAGTGCCTCGCATACACGGAGTATTGTACCATAGAGAACCCATCTTTGAGAAGGCATTTTCGAAAATCCGTGTAGTCCTTCCGGGCCTGCTTGGTGTCGGTAGGCAGGTCAAACATGGCCATGACCCACATGGTTCGGTACCCTTCAATATTCATTGTTACATCAGGATATAGAATATAGGATTTAGCTTTTGGGTTCCGGCCTTCGCCGGAACGACATGGGCGGTTCGCGAACCGCCCTTACAAACAGCACACACTGGGGGGTGCCCATGTGCACACAACCGGGACGGTTATGCTACATCTATCAACCGATCAGTTTCGGTAAGTCGATTTGTTTTTGCTGCCCGGCAAAACATCGGACCAGCGACGCGGCCGTACGATGCAGGGAGACCATCAGAGGGCCCTCAAGGTCTCCCACCGTTACGGGACAGTACAACACTTCGAGAAGCTTTGCCTTTATGGATTGATCCAATTGATCCAGGGATTCGGTATCTCCGAGATCACTAACGATCTGACGAACACGGGATTCAACAAATCCGCGATAAGGTTCGACCAAATCATCGGCGAGACAGAAGGCGTTGTATCGATTGCAATGATGGATACCGAGCGCCGGCAAGAGTCCTGCGGAGCATATCGCGCGGGCAACGGCGGCACGAAGTGTCATGTACCCATAGTTGAGAAGATTATTCGGAGCGGCGCCATCGCGGTCGCGGCGGAAACGAACCATTTCCAGGAAGGCGGACCAGAAAAGTTTCGATGCGCGGGCTTCGATATTATCGGGATCACCAGAACGGACCTGAGGGATAAGGGCTTTGAGGCCCCGGAATACATTTTCATTGTCGCTGACGATACGGGCCTGGTGGGCGATTTTGGCACGGACGATTTGTTTCCAGAGCTGTTTTTTGAGGGGTTCTTTGGCCTCGATCTGAAAACGGAAGGATTCAGTCTGTGTGGTGTTGGATTCCAGGGGCAGGAACATCGCTACGGGATGATGGTCCGGACCACAGACAATGACAGCAGCGCCAAAGGCAATCAGGCGGGTAAAAACGGAATGGGTATAGGTTGTTGCGGGGTGATCCACAAGGAGGATACCGATATCCTCGGCGGGGATACAGGCCTTTTCGAGACCTTCCTGTTTGATGATCAGTTGGTCATACTGGATACTGAGGTGCGTCCGTGCGTGCGATATCTCGATCACACGCTTAATCATTGGCTCGACAAATCCTCCCAAGCGGGTCAATGGTAACTTTATAACCCTTAAGAGTCCCGGGCTTTCTCCTTTGTATTATCGGTGGAATATCCTTGTCACTTAATTTACCAGCATGCGTATGTGGTCGAAAAATAAGTGTTCCGTTTTGGTCAAATTTTTGGAGGCGATGCAACACAAGATTTCCTTCTATTTCCAACATGAATAATTCATTTTTTGACAGAGAACAGACAAATCGTTTTCCCTCACCATGATCCTTTCGGATAACCGGCTCACCTGATCGATTTCTGCGGGCGGCTTCAAAGAGGGTGACAACATTTCCTTCATACTTGATCTTTCCCTTCTTATCCTGAACTTCGATGATTTCGATATGGTGGTTGCTTCCCGGGGCTACGGCTCGATATGGGATTCCGTTATCGTCATTGATTTCGATCATGTTGTTTAAGATTTCACAGATTCGAACGGTCTTGATTTCGGTTTTGGCTCCGCCTTTGGGATTGGGCATGTAAAGAGGTTGATTCCAACATTCCTTCTTTGGTTTTTTATCGGAATTGGTTTCCGGATCGAAATTGAATTCCAACATTCGTTCAGTAACCACACGCCGGACAACAGGGTCAATAATTTTAACGACCATCGCTCCTGTGAGGTCCTCCAGTTTTTTTCGATACGCATAGATACTCTGGCCTTTGTCATCTTTTTGGCCGGTTGGACCATAGTTCGTTTCTTCGTGAAGCTGGCCTGAGACTCGTCGGGTGACACGATGAGATACGAGAATACCGTTCACCTTTTGGGCCATTTCGTCGCGGAAGCCAGTCCAAGGGGCATCAAATTTTTGATTGGGATCACGGTTATATTTGCTCGCGGCCAAGGCACGGAGATGCTGAGGGGATGTCAATGCTGTAACCGCAGCATCAATCGCATGATGACGGTGATCGTCGCGGTTCTTTTGCCCATTACCGATAAAATCGAGAATGTTATCCAAGCCCCACTGGTGACGAAGTTCAGAGGTGGACTGGCCGCGGGTTCCCGTTACTGGTACGCCAAGGGATTTTAGCCAACGAAGCACTTCTCGAGTGATATATCGTGTATCGTTCAATTGGCGTTCGATAAAGTTATCCAGTTCAAGGGTTTGCTGGGTGAAACGGCGACGTTTGGGCCATGGAAGAATCGCGATACGCTGGAGAATTTTCTCATACAGTTCCGTACCGTGATAGACTTCGTAGGGAGTTTGTTCCCGCTTTCGTCGGTTCTCTTCCACATGGCAGAGCGTCTTGTTCATAAAGCTATCATCGAGAGAACGAGAGTAGGGGAGAATGTGCTCGACCTGATATTCGGGATATGGGCCAAACAATGCGGACGGCGAAATTGACCGGCCGGTATAGGGACAGGTTTTGTCGCACTCGAGCCAGAGCTTGTATTTGATGATGTCATCGCGGCTCGGATTTTGGACATTGTGATTGGCCATCAATTCTTCGCGGGCCTGTTTGTTTCGAACCTCATTTTCCTTGATTTTGTCGCGGATGTCATCGCGTTCTTTTTTTGATCCTCGCAACTCGCCGGCCATTTCGACGGCGATCCGGGCGGGCTTACCATATTCCCGAAGGATCGCATTAACGACTTTACGGACTTCGAAGAGGGCTTTGGTGACGATGGGATTGCGAAGATCGGCGGGTGCATCGAGACGATCGACGATTTCGACGGATTTTCCGGCTTGATAGGTACTGTATACTACTTTGATCGCGTCGTGTGTTTTCAGGCCTTTTTCCATGTGGGGGAGAAGTTTTTGGATCGCGATGCGTGAAAAGCGGGCGTATTTATCGGGCAGAGGTATATTGGCGGCTTTCTGGGCCTGTTCTTCGGTGAACCGATGTTGCTCGACAAGCATACGGATCGCTTGATCGTCTGAAAGGTCATCGTCGATGATCAAGTCATTGATATCCGCAAGGTCGGCGACAGATAAACGATCTATATCCTTTTTGAGGATCTTGCGGAGTTGGGCGTAGAATTCATCGCCTTTCATTTTGGCACTTTTTTTGTCGGCCTTGCCCTCCTCGAGATTAAAGGTGTGGGTTTCCATAAGCCCCACTATTCTTCTCAGGGTATCAAATTCGACTTCTTTGTTGGCGAAGAGTTCATCGAGGATTTTTGTTCGTTCGTCGGGCGTGAGGATTCGCTCTGTTCCATCGGGATTTCGAATGAACAGATTGTTGGTCTCCTGAAGGATGCGGAAACGGCGTGCATGAAAGTCGGCACGGGGACAACGTTTCTGGCTTGGCTCAAGTTCACAATCACCGATCAATTCCGGCTGGGGCTTGAGAGGTCGCTGGAAATAGATCGTCTGATCGCGGACTTGGGATTTCAGATCGTCGGTCAGGATGTCGGGGTAGAAGCGTTTCTGAAAATCCCAGAGGGCATCGAATTCATCCTGATACATTTTGCGGAAGGTGTAACAGCCGCGAATATCTTTGCCTTCGGACAAGCATTTGGCGAAGTATTCGCCCATGGTTCGGCAAGCGGAATCCTGTATATTCTTTTGGAGTTCGGTCGCACCTTTGGCAACGACGCCGTCTTCTTTCGCTTTGCCGGACTTGCGATTGCTCCAAAAACCCCTTCGCTGATTCAGATGATATAGGACACGACCTAATTCGTATAAGGTCAACCGTTCATCCAGACCTTTCGCACGCAGGGAATAGGGATCGGAGAGGAAAAGTGAATTCCACTGGGCGGAATCTGTCGGTAACAGGCTATTGCGACGAAGCATACGGACGAGCTTGTCTTTGCGATAGGCCCTACGAAAACGGTTTCGACGGGCACTTCTGGCAGCACGACGGGCGGCATTTTTTGAGACTTCGCCCCCTTGCTTGTCGCGGTCAACACCTTCTGGAAAGACGCGAACACCTATATCGACAATATGAGGATTTTTCGGATCGGGATCGATCAAAGCCCAACCGGTTGAATTACTGCCGATGTCAAGACCAAGTGTAAATAGCGACATCTTTGCTCCTTATAAAAAAACGGGAATATTTTCCTTTCCTTATTGACAATAATAACGATGAAGGCATAAAATGCAATATATTGTAACTGATCCGTGGCTGTGAGTTTGCCACAACAAGGACGGCCGGAAGGTCGTCCGCAGGCACTGCCCCGCCGGTGATCTTCGCGGATTGTCGGCGGGGCAACCTTATTTATGGGGGGATGGAAAAATAAAAGATCAAAGATAAAAAATAGAAGACGAGGAATGAGGGGGATATTTTCAGGATTTGAAATTTGAGATTTGAGAATGGACCCCGGAACAAGTCCGGGGTGACAAAGAAGGGCGAGGCGTGACGCGGCCGTACAATTGGATACCGGCTTACGCCGGAAAAACACGTCAAAAAAGGGGTCAAACCCTCAGACGCATTAAAGGGTTCGACCCCTGTTTTTGTGCTTTCGCCCTGAAGGGCTTGTCTTGTTGGGGCATTTGGGTTCCGGGGGTTCACACCCCCGGCTATAATTCTGTCGCCCCTATCGGGGCTGATTTTGTTGGGGCGGATTGGATTCCCACGGCTGGCGCCGTGGGCTACCGATCTGACGCCCCTGACGGGGCTGTAAGAAAATAGTCGGACAAGTCGGACGGATCGGACAAAGAAAATTAAAAAAGAGCAAAGATGAGGAATCCCGCTGTGCGGGATGAAATGGGGCGGTTCGCGAACCGCCCTTACACAACCGGGACGGTTGTGCTATCTCCGGATGCCGGCCTTCGGCCTTCGCCGGCATGACAAAGGGCGGATGCCATCCGCCCCTACCGGCCACGACGGGGCGTCGCCCGACATCATCCACCTCACGATGTTCGGTGGCTGGCGCCCTCAAACAGAAATTCGAAGCACTAAATTCTAAACAATATCGAATAGCAAAAGA
>CAYLSB010000140.1:0-5677 GCA_964386005.1 uncultured Pirellulales bacterium
ATTTCCAGATCCTCTCCGCCGCCTAACCGGACATTTTCATGTGGAATGAGTATAATTATTCCTACATTTTTCCGATATGGAAATGCGGTTCATTATTTCTTAATGAAGGAATTCGTCGGATCGAGATGGGAGATATTGCGGGAACCCTTACGATAATTCAAAATGGATTTCGTATGGGAGAAACCCTAAATCGATTCCCCCGTCCAATTGATTATCGTATCCATACAAGTTTTGTAAACGGGAATATCCGATTGCTTGAACGGTATATGAATTACCAGCAGTTGAATGAAAAGTCCCTGGTTGAATTGGAGAATTCTCTTAAGAGAGCGACTTCCGTTACGATGATCCAGCATGCTTATCAAACTGAATGTCTGTATCTCTTGGCCTGCCTTCAAGATCCATCTTTGACAGGATGGATGATGAAAAGCGATCCTGTTAAACGAAAAGTGGCTATTGGGAATATTGCCGAGTGCTTGGATCGTTTGGACGAATTGGTGGATATCTCCGGTTTGAAAGGGTATGAACGATATCAGCAAATGCAAAGATTCAAGAGGGATATAGAAAATTTATCTGCATTTCATATCATGACAAGAAACTACATTCCTTTCATACTCCAATATATAAAGAAGGAAATTCGGCTTCAGGCACGGATCGATTCCTCCCGTATTGCGATTGCCGTGGAGCGATATCGTTTGGAAACAGGCAAACTTCCGGAGCGGCTGGAGGAACTGATACCAATGTACTTGGACGAAGTGCCAATTGATCCATATGACGGTCAACCATTTCGTTACAAACGACTGGAAAAGGGTTATACAATCTATTCCATTGGCACAGACCGTGAGGATGATAGTGGCATTAAACGTCCCGTTGACTTTTTCACCGTTCATCGATAGGGGCTTGCGAAGATTCGGTACATCGCTATACTGTCGGCCATGATGCGATGGATCCGATCAGCATGGAAGCTGGGGTGGCGACTGTTTCGGCGGCACGGAGTGTCGTTCGCGGCGGGGATATTTGCATGCCTTGCGGCCTATTTGGCCATCGGTTATGGAATGGAGCCGGTTTCCAAAAGCTCCTACTGCGGCGGCGCCTGCCACGAAATGAATATCTCCTACCAGAGTTGGGAAATCTCCCGTCACGTCCACAATCCCAGCGGCAACCGCACCGAGTGCATCGACTGCCACCTGCCGCCGAAGGAACAATTCATCCGCCATGTTATCGCCAAGGGTTACGCCGGGGCCAAGGACCTCTACATGCACAAGTTCGGCCCCGAATACGACCGCGAGGCAATGCGCAAAGAGGTACTCGGCAAGATGGCCAACAAGACCTGCCTGCACTGCCATGATAATCTGCTGGCGCGGGCCAAATCAACCGCCCTGGAATCGCATCGAATGTCGATTGCCAAACCGTATGAACAGGAATATCGCTGCGTCACATGTCATGAAGACTCCGGCCATGTTCGCAACAGCGTTCTGTTTCCGACCGACTCGACGATCAAATAAGCAACTGTTACCAATCACGGACACGTGGAGGTGTACTATGAAGAGGATAGGATGGATCAGTTGGGCGATAGTCATTCTAACGGCTATCGGTTATTCCCAGCCAACCGCGGACACGAAGGCCCCGGCCGTCGCCCTCAAGGAATACCGCATTGAAAGGGGAGTCTCTGAGGCCGCCAAACGCTGCATCGAATGCCACGCCAAGGAAAGCCCCGGCATCGTCGCCGACTGGTCCGACAGCCGCCACGCCCACGCCAATATTACCTGCCTGGATTGTCATGAATCCGGCCCCGCTGATTCCGATGTCAGCCAAAAGCATTTCGAATCCGACAAGACCCCCGTCAGCACCATCGTCTCGCCGCGCGACTGTTCTCGCTGCCATCCGACCGAGGCCGCCGAATACGCCAAAAGCAAACACGCCAACACGCTGGCGATCATGTGGAAAATCGATCTCTGGATGAACAAAGGCGCCAACAACGCCGTCGAGCGCGTCACCGGCTGTTACCATTGCCACGGCTCGACCGTCAAGATCGCTGACGGCGCCTTCGACCCCGACACCTGGCCCAATGTCGGCGTCGGCCGTCAGAATCCCGACGGCAGTCTCGGTAGTTGCTCGAGCTGCCACACGCGGCACAAATTCTCCATCGCCGAATCGCGCAAGCCCGAGGCCTGCGGCCAGTGCCATCTCGGCCCGGATCATCCGCAGATCGAAATCTACGAGGAATCCAAACATGGCGCGATCTACCACGCCGAAGGCGACTCGTGGAAGTGGAGCAGCGCCCCCGGCACATGGACCGCCGGCGTGGATTACCGAGCTCCAAGCTGCTCGGTCTGCCACATGTCGGCCGTCCGGGATGTCCCCGCCACACACGATGTCACCGAGCGGCTCGCCTGGGAAACGCAGGCCCCTCTCACCGTACGGCCGTCGGAATTCGCCGCCTTCCCCGCCAAAACCGACTACAAGGCAGAACGGGCGAAGATGGAAAGAATCTGCCTGGCCTGCCACTCGCCCGCCTGGACCAAAGGGCACTTCGATCACATGGACAAGGCCGTCGCCAACTACAATGATGTCTATTACAAACCCGCCAAGGCCCTGATGGATTCACTCTACGAAAAGAAACTCCTCAGCAAAGAACAACCTTTCGATGAGGAGATGGAAATCGAAATGTACGAGCTATGGCATCACGAAGGCCGACGCGCCCGCTTCGGCGCCGCGATGATGGCTCCGGACTACGCCTGGTGGCACGGCTTCTACGAACTCAAGAAGCGAAGTATGAAACTCGAGCGGATGGCCGACGATCTCCTGCAATCCGGCAAACCGGCAAAGATGCATTCGCTCAAAGGTACCGGGGGCGATACGACTCCGTCCGTCCTTAAATAAATATAAATTGTATATCTTCTTTATTGTATTTTAAGCGGTAACTCATTGCCGCATCCAATTAGAAGACAAAATCGAAAGATCGTTAAGATTGACTATTCCATCTTCATTGGCATCCGCTGATCCGACCGTTGCCACCGTTTTCGCCAACCATCGCTGGACAAGGTAGACAAGATCATCCATTCCCACTCCGTCCGGACAATTCAAATCGCCATCGTACGAAAACTCCCATGACAGGCGCGGATAATCCACGCCGTTGATACACATACGCCAGATATCGGCCGTGCCATTAATGGATTCGCCGAGGAAATCCCAACCGGCGGCCGTAAAAGTCGCACGTTTTTGCATGACCTCTGTATTCGGCCCTGTTCCATCGGGGTCACAATTATGCCAAAAACATAAATCTGAAAAGGAGGCGATTTCTTCTCCCACTGATTCGCATACAGGCCGCCATTCGCAACAGATATCTTCACCCCCGCAACTCTCACAGATTTCTTCGATGTGGCATTCCGTACCCCTTTCCCCAATCAAGCCGCCGCCGGGACCATCACAGGGATCGCCGATGTGACCGGCGGCAAAACAGTTGATCACCCGGCCTTCATTGACCCCGGCAATCCCACCGAATGCTCCTTCCCATCCGATATATCCCCGAGCATAACTATCACGTATCAAACCCCAATTATGGGCTGCCAGTCCGCCACCCTTCCCCCGGAAAACAACCCTCCCATCCACCCGACACTGGGATATGAATCCATTATTAAATCCCACAAGACCCCCGCCTTCCCCGTCACCATAGATAATCCCTTCGAAAGAGCATTTATCAAGAATATGATTGTTTTGCCCAACTAAACCTCCAATTGTTTCCATCCAACCGTAGAGGTCGATATCGCCCGTGGAGGAACAATGGTACAAAGTCCCGTCATTTTGTCCGACAAGCCCCCCCATGTTTCCATTGAAACTGTATGGTGGGTTTCCGAAGGCGGAAACCATGACTCCCATGAAAGAACAATGGTACAAAGTCCCGTCATTTTGTCCGACAAGGCCTCCGATTATTCCATCGGGATTGGCCAAGCCCATATTATAGATTGAACAATGTTTCATCTCGCCCTGATTGTGACCGACAAGCCCTCCGAGAACATCGTCCAGTGCATCTTCCCCATCATCGAATCCGTAGCAATCCGCTGTGATGCTATAGGTGGTACAGTTCTCCAACCAGCCATAATTCCAGGCGACAAGACCCCCGGCCGTTTTACCGGATCCCATCTGTCCGGAAACGGAACAATTCTCTAAGGTCCCGTAGTTCCAGATCACAAGCCCTCCGAAGGTTTCGAAGGAAAGAAAGGGAAAAACCTCGGTCTCAATGGAACAGTTCGTCAACGAACCGAAATTGGTTCGGACCAACCCCGCCGTCGTCTCGTTGCTTAGAGTGGCCTGGATACTCAAATGATGGATGCGACCCGATGGGTCCACACGGTCGAAGAGAGGTTGCGTGATGTTGACAATGCGGTGGCCGTTACCGTTGAAGTCCCCGGAAAATGGAATCTCGCCGGAGCCCAGCGGAGATAGTGTCATTCCCTGACATTCCAGGTCTGCAATAAGCATAAAATGTTTTTCCCAATCCCAGGGCACTGTCCCGACCGCCTGAAGGTCTTGTACCGTGCCGATTTTGAAGGGATCTTCAGCGGTGCCGGAACCGCCGGAGTAGTCCGTAATTCGCGGACACTCGTACCCCTCCCAGCGGAGATGCGGGTAATCGATGCCTTGACAAATCATCCAGACGGATGACATGTCCCAGCCGGCACTGGTATATGTCGAATACAATTTCATCCGGGACGTGGGCAACCCCGTCCCCCCGGAGCTGGTCGTTTGGCCGGAGGTTTCAATATCCCAAAAGCTTGTCTCGATCGTGCCGGAATTTATGCCGCACAGGCCGCCGACATTTTCGGAATCCACCCCCGCGGTTAGGATCCCCGCGGAATAACACCGGCTGATCGCGCCGCCATTACGCCCGCATAGTCCACCCACAATACCCCAAACGGAATTCACGATTCCCGATGTAAAACTATTGGCAATCGTACTCGAATTCGTTCCGCACAGACCACCAATCGGTCCATACTCACCAATTACAGTTCCTGTAGCGAAACAATTATCGATCATTCCCGTATTGGAACCGCACAGGCCTCCACCTGAACCAAATTCCGCGTATACGGAACCTGAAGCGAAACATGAGAGAATCGTTCCTTCGTCATTCACCCCGCACAAACCTCCATTTTCTACATAACTTTCGATGTGATCACCAATCGCTCCCGTGGCATAGCAAGAAACAATCATGCCACCCTCATTTTTTCCGACAAGTCCACCCGAGTTTTGTTCGCCGACAACAGCAACAATACTTTCAGAGAAACAGGAAGCAATCATCCCATAAGTATTATACCCCACCAGACCGCCGGCATAAATTCCGTTAATCATCGTTCCTCCCCCGACTGAACCCGATATCGTACAACCGGTAATCATTCCGCCATCATTTCTTCCCACAAGGCCCCCGATAAAATTTTCACCCTCGCAATACAATCCCGCCACAATTTTCACGGAAACGTTTTGAAGAACAAGGTTTCTGATTCGACCGGGATAAGATAAACGACCAATCAATCCCATAAAATCCTGGTTTCGCGAGATTGTTGCATTGTGGATGGAATATCCGTTTCCATCCAAAATGCCGGAAAAGTATTCGATTGGTGAAAAAGCTTATACTACTCCCCAAAAACTGGACCAGGGAATAAGGTGGAGGTTGTGGTATAAT
>CAYLSB010000141.1:0-5627 GCA_964386005.1 uncultured Pirellulales bacterium
CGGCGTGTGCCCATTGAATCATGCGGTGGATCGCAAACGGATAGACAACCGCAATAAGGGCGGATGCCATCCGCCCCTGCAATCGTGCGCCACCGAACGAAGTGAGGTGGATGAAATATCGGCCAAAATGGATAAATAAGCGACAAACGTTGTCCATTTGCCTTGGGAGGACACTATAATATACTGACGTAAGAGCCAAATGACGGAGAGAGTGCCGTTGATTCACATCTTGCTTCGTCGATGGAGTAAGCGGGAGAACACAGTAACTCCATTGGAAATTGCGTGAAAACAAAATAAGTAATATGCAATAGTCAATATACAATATTCAATTAAATTGGAGGGAACCATGAAAACGCTTTCGCTCTTTTTGGTAATTGTTACATCGTCCGTCTTTGCCGCCGGTGTGGGTCCCGGGCCGGCCGAAAAATCCGAATCCTATCGCCTCGTCGAAGGCGCCGCGCTCATTGACGACTGCGGCCCCTGCGGCCGTCCGACTCTGATGATCCCCATCGACGGCGCTTTTCAACTTGTAACCGCCGATCCCGAACCGTGGTATCAGGTCTTCGAAATCCGCGATTTCCACTTCGTCGGCATCTGGGGCGAATACACCGGCCGCCTCAAAGGAACCTACAAGATCGGCGGCGACTTCGTCCTCGATCATCGTATGACCCTGGAGGGTCGTATCAACGATCGCCCTATCGTCCTGCAGGGTCAGGGCTTTCCGCGCCCCGGCCTGCCGTGGATCATCATCGACCTTAAGCAGATCAAACCCGATCCCGAAGAAACGCCGATGCAGATCTTTTCCCTGCAAGTCGTCGCGACCGCATGGCCCGGGCAATTGCAGTTCAGCACGGAAGTTCCTTTCACCAGCGGAAACAAGCTCGTCGGCAAAGTCAGCGATGGCGACCTGCTCAACACCGCCGGCCGAGTCGTCCGCCGCAACCAGCAACTCACCCGACGCCTCGGCATTATGCCGATCGTTCCCGATCTCGGTCTCGACGCCGTCATGCGCGCCGCCGTCAATAGCGACGATCTCGCCCCGCAGGATAACGTCTCCGCCTCCGTCGCCGATTTCTGTCCGTGCGAAAAATGGTTCTCCCTCGAAGAAGATGTCTGGAGCGAAACGCTCGGGAAACTCTACGAAGGCGATATTCTCGGCGAACGCGGTCGCGTCGTCCGCCGTTACCGGGACCTGATCGGCGCGTTTGGTCCGATGCCGCCGGTACCCGATGCCGGCCTCGATGCCGTCTGCGCCCACGACTCGGGCACGATCCTGTTCTCGACCGAGCGGGATTTCTTCTCCGAACGACTCGGCCGCACGATCCATCACGGAGATCTGTTGAGCGAAAAAGGGAATGTCTATAAAACCATCAAAGATTTACTGGTTAATTTTACCCCCGTCGATCCCATCCCGAGGGAATTCGGACTCGACGCCGTGATCCTTCGTCCCAATCCCAGCGGCCCGTTTGCCAACGAAATCTGGTTTTCCACCGAAGAGGGTTTCACCGATACATATCTCGGCGAAATCAGCGACGGCGATCTCCTTAGCACCAACGGCCGAATCGTAATGAAGAATCTGCGTCTGCTCCGCCAGTTCCGACCGCTGGAGAAGCTCGGCAACTTCGGTCTCGACGCCGCCGATTTCATCGCGCCGCAACCCGTCGGCGATCTGGACGACGATTGCGATGTGCAGTTCGATGATTTCGCGGAGTTTGCCCACGAGTGGGACCGGAAGGATTGCGGAGAATGCGGCGGCGCGGATTTTGCGCCCAATGGAATCGTTGACCTCAAAGACCTGATGATCTTCGCCGACCACTGGCTGATGGGCGCAAGCCGTCCGGATCTGGTCTATAAGGTCGGCGACTGCGGCGGCCTGACCGATCCGACCGACAAATTCTCCGTCAAGGTTCACGGCCGATATGTCTTCTTCGAGGACAAATTCCGCGCCAACTGCTGCGCCAAGGCCATCGAGCTTTCGATGGGCGTTTCCGGTAACGAAGTCAACCTTACCGAAATCGAAATCCCCGGCGCCCCCTGCGACTGCATCTGCGATTATCCGATCCGCGCGATCCTCGGACCCTTCGAGCCGGGCGTGTACAAACTGAATCTCTATCATCAGTACGAAGGCGGCACGACCTACGTCGGCTCCGTAACGTTTGTCATCGGAACGATCGTTCCCTCTCTGGAGTATTCCGTCGGGTCCTGTGGCGGCGCCGAACCGCCCGACCCGTCAAGGCCGCGATTTTCCGTCGATGTCAACGGCCGATTCATTCACTTCAAAGATTCCATCTACGCCAATTGCTGTGCCGACAAGATCGAACTCGAAATGAAGATCAATAACAATGAGATCACCCTCAATGAAAACATCTTCGTCAGCCATCCCTGCCGCTGTTTGTGCAACTGGCAGACAACCGCCCGGATGGGGCCCTTCGTACCGGGGACCTATATCCTGGCCGTCTTCCAGAATGAATTGGGCCAGACCGACATGATCGGTACCGTGAAAGTAACCGTTGAATAGCCAATAGCACGGACGCAACGCCGGACAATTGAATACGGACCACTGGATAGTGGATACCAGATAACCATAAAAGGGGTCTAACCTTTTAATGGGTTTGAGGGTTTGACCCCTTTTATGACAGACACCTTGTTACGATTGAAAGTCGGGTGGCAGCCACCGAGCACCAGCGAGGTGGATGAAGGGGCACACGGCGTGTGCCCATTGAATCATGCGGTGGATCGCAAAAGGTGGCAGATTGCATCCACACCTACACCCCCGTCGTGTAGGACGGATGTGGAGAAATTATCTGTTGTTACCCATAGTAACCCGAAAATGGCCAAATGGGCAATTCGAAACGGGATTGATTTGCCCCATATAAGGATATAAAGGGTAAAATCCAGTAGGTATTTGCCCATTTTTATGCAACCGTGAAAAAAAATCTTACGCAAACCGGATAATTAAGCCAATTTAACATTGACACGATGTGCTTTGTTGGTAAATTTTCTGCGTCTGGGTGGGATCAAGGAGCCATGTGTATTCGGAGGCGGGGAGATTGAGTGCTGTAATTCATCGCTGATAGCATCGTGATTGGATCTCGGTCATCCCTTTGTGAGAGTTGTTGTCAGTATCGCGGTTGTGTTGCGCTGTAAACGAGGATACCGCACGGCGAAATGCGACTGCGTTTTGTTTCGATTCCTTGTGCCCGGACGCCGCATGAATTGTTGAAACGGAATTCAGAATCGCGCGCCCCCGCAGAGACGCGCGTCGAACAAACATTCAGGATAGAGGTGTTTCATGGTAAAGAACAAATGGAATGTATTCATGTCGTCGGCCTGCATTCTGATTTGTGTGCTTGGCTCCACTCTGTTTGCCGGAAGCGTCGCTTATCGCCTCCTGCCCGGCAGTACGTTGACCGATGAGTGCACGATCTGTGATCGGTTGCCGTTCGTGATTCCCATCGAGGGCGGATTCATTCTGGAGTTGAAGGAAGCCCATCCGCTTTATGATTCGTATGCGGTACGGAACCTGACCTTCCGCGGCGAATGGTTCGATCAGGCCTACACCGGCCGGCTCGACGGCGAATATCGCGTCGGCGGGGAGGTCGCCCTTCAGCAGGAGATGAAACTGACGGGACGGATACGGGAAATCAACAATATCGAGTTATCCAGCGGAAATGTCGCCGTCAAGGAATTCTGGCCGTGGATCGTGATCGACGTGCTGCAGGTCCAGCCCGATCCGTATGCCGAACCGTGGCAGAAGTACGACCTGCATCTGGTCGCCGTGCCCTGGCCGGGCGAACTGGCCTTCAGCACGGAAAACGGCTGCACCAGCGCCGATCCTTCGCTCGGCAAAATCAGCGACGGCGACCTGTTGAGCCCCGGCGGCAAGATCGTTCGCCGCAATGGCAATCTGCTCGGCAAGCTCGGCATCATGCCCATCGTGCCCGATGTCGGCCTTGACGCGATCCTGCGCCCGACGCCGAAGGCCTGGATCAGCGGCGGATTTTTCCCGTGCGATTTCTGGTTCTCCATCGAGCGGGATGTCGTCAGCGAATCGCTCGGAGCGCTGCATCACGGCGATCTTGTGAGCGATCGCGGCGCGATCATCAAAACCAACAGCGACCTGCTTTCGTCGTTTGCGCCCGCGCTGCCCGTGCCCGATGTCGGCCTGGACGCGATCTGCGAAAGCCCCGAAGGCGTGTTGCTGTTTTCCACCGAAGAAGACTTTTTCTCGGAGAAGCTGGGTCGGACCCTCGGGCATGGAGATCTCTTGAATTCGGACGGTACGATTTTCAAAACGAGCGAAGAACTTCTGGCCCGGTTTCATCCAATCCTCCCGGTACCGAAGGAATTTGTCTTCGGTCTGGACGCCGCGTATGTCTGGCCCAACGGCGAGGTGTGGTTTTCGATCGAGAACGGATTCACCGACGTCGAGCTGGGCCCGATCGGCGAAGGCGACCTGTTGAGCAGCGTCGGCCGGATCGTGATGACCAATCGGCAGCTTCTGCGCGAATTCAAACCGATCGAAGACCTTGCCGACTTCGGCCTGGATGCCATCGAGTTTATCATACCCCAGCCCCTCGGCGACCTGGACTACGACTGCGACGTACAGCTTGACGACTTCGCCGAATTCGCCGCGTGGTGGCTGCGGAAGGATTGCCTCGAATGCGGCGGCGCCGACTTCTCCGGAGACGGCCTCGTCGAGATCGACGATCTGGTGATCTTCGCCGAACACTGGTTGATGGATTTCGACGGGCCGAAGGTCTGGCAGTGGTGGGGCGGTTCGACCGACACGTCTCCGCCCGCCGATCCGGTAACGTCCGTCTTCTCGATGGAGGTCCGCGGCTCGTTCATTTATCTCAAAGATCTCGTCAAGGCCAACTGCTGCGTCAAAGGGATGGATTTGCAGCTCGAAGTCGAAGGTACGCGGATTCACGCCATCCAGGAAGAGATCCGCGGTGCGCCATGCATCTGCCTGACGAATTATCCGATGACCGCCGTGATCGGCCCGTTCGCGCCGGGGACGTACTGGTTCGACCTGAACCGTCACACCGACGCCGGCTGTAGACTGATCGAGATGAAAAAGGTCGTGATCAAACCGTGGATGGAGTACAAGGTCCTGCCGTGCACGCTCGACGAAGCGCCGCCGCCGGCCGATGGCCTCCGGTTTTCCGTCGCGGTCAAAGACCGCATGATCGAGCTGCACGATCGTATTCTCGCCAACTGCTGTGCCACCAATATCCGACTGTCGGTCGATGTCGTCGGAACCGAGATCACCATCACCGAGACCGAGACCGCCGAAAATCCCTGCTGGTGCCTGTGCGGCTATCCGACCACGGCGACCACCGGACCCTTCAAGCCCGGAACCTACACCGTCGCCGTCGTCCAGAACGATGCGAGCGGAAGCCGAGTCATCGGAACGACAAACATAACAATCGAATAATTTCCGTTTTGGATATAGATTTCATATTTGAAATCTTCGTTTTGAGATTATAAGAAAAAGGGGTCTGACCCTTTGATGGGTTTGAGGGTCTGACCCCTTTTTGACACAGAGCACAACCCTCCACGACGAATGGGTAGGGGCACACGGTGTGTGCCCGATTGAATCAACCATGCATTCGTAATAAGGG
>CAYLSB010000142.1:0-5565 GCA_964386005.1 uncultured Pirellulales bacterium
TTTGTAAAGATTTATCGCATTGATTTCCATTCAATACTTTTGACGCTGGCATCAAAATATATTACGTAAATTCAGATTTTTCCTTTGACACTTTTCTAATGCAAAGGGAAAATGGTTATTGTGGATATGGGGGGGTGCACAATAAGCGGGTGAAAGGAATAGGAATATGGAGACGAAAGGAGCGACCTCATGGCCAAGGTGATCGTCCGCGCCGGCAAAATCGGCGGTGTTATTTTAATCCCCATCCTCCTCCTGTTCCTGATCTTTTATGCCTTGCATGTCTCTTCCTCCGCACAGGATGTTCTCGAATCCTCAGGTTCCCCTGAATCCTCTCAACCGGCCGCCCTCAATCCCGACAAGCTGACCGAGACCATCGCTCAACTTCGCGCTTCCTGCAAATATTCTCAGATCCAGACCCTCTGTGGTGAGATACTATCCATAGAAACAAATCCTGATCTCGCCCTTGTCGCCACGCAGGCGATCATTGAAACCGCCATCGAGACCCGCGATGCCGCCGCGGCGGAAACCCAGACCCAAACGCTGCTGGCCGTTTTCGCTAACCATCTCGGCCTGGCCAGGTCGCTCGATGCGATCGGTGACTGTTGGCGCGCCATGCGAAATTTTGACAAAGCCCGTCAGATGTATCAATCCGCCGTAATCTGTCACGGCAATCCAATCTCCTCGATGTGGGCACAGACGCATTTGGCCACAATGGACGTTCAGCAACGCAATCCTGCCGCGGCCGATCAGGATGTGGATGTCCTATTGGCCGGTTTCGCCGATCAGGCGGATATCCCGCTGGCCCTGTGCTCGGTCGGTGATGCCTGGCAATCGGCCGTCCATTATCCTTCGCGTAATGACAAAGCCGCGGCATTGTACCGCCTGGCTATCGACCGGTTCCCCGATCATCCCCAGACGCTCTGGGCGTATAAGAATCTGGCCGTGTTATCGATTGAAAAAACCAAGCAAACCGCAGATGTGGCCTCACTGGTCAGTTCCATCATTGCTCATTTCGGCAAGGAACCGCAGGTTGCCCGCGCCTTCTGCGAAATCGGCGACGCCTGGCGCCGCTCGGCCGCTCTCAATGAGGCCCAATCGCTCTACGAATGGGCCGTCGCCAACCATCCCGCTTCCGAATACGGCCTGTGGGCTCAAAAGAACCTTGTCGAGGTCCTTCTGGCCAAACAAGACAATACTGGCGCCGACCTCGCGGCCGATGCATTCCTGCGGGATTGGGCTGCCCATCCCAACTTCGTCATCGGCGTATCGAGTCTTGGTGATGTGTATCGTAAAGCCGGGCGAGCGGATCGGGCCGAAAGGATTTATCTCCACGCCCTCTCCGTTACTCCACGGCATCCCGATACGCTGTGGGCACAGAAGAATCTTTGCACACTCTTCATCGACCGGAAAGAGTCCACACGTGCCCAATCGGCTATAGACAGCATGGCGCAACAATTCAAGGATCACCCCCAACTGCCCAACGCCCTCTTCGATGTCGCCGAGACCTACCGTAACGCGCAGGATAACGCCGCGGCAATGGGTCTATACCAGACCATCCTCAGCACCTTCCCCGGCCATAACTTCGCCCTTTGGTCAACCCAGAAGATGATCGTTATGGCAATCGATGAGTCGGAGAAGACTAACGCCACCTCGGAAGTCCCGACGGAGATACTGGATGCCGTCGATAAGTTAATCGACGATTATCAAAGTTTCGACATACTGCCTCTGGCCGTTCTCGTCACCGGCGAGGTTTACTATAACGCTGGTCTGGCATTGGAGAGAGACGGCCGTCGAAACGAAGCCCCGATAATTTATGCCCGGGCCATCCCCATCTGCGAACGTCTGATCCGGGCATTCCCCAACAGCGATTGTACAGCTTCGGCCTACTATGTTGCTGCAATGGCCTATGATCGCATGAACCAAACGGGAAGTGCCATTTCATATCGTGCCAAAATATTGGAATATTGGCCGGGTTATGAAAATGCCGATAGCGCCCAATGTTTAATGGCGTCGAATTATGAGCGACTGGCCAAAACTACGGCATCAAGTTCATTCAAGAGCATGTCTTCGAAAGAATACGCGGCTCTGATGGAAAATTATCCTGATAGCAGGTACGCTCCGTACGCGATCAACAAGCTCGGAGGATTCGCCTTTGAGGAAAAAGATTACCCGCGAGCGGCTATGTATTTTGAAAAGCTATGCGACAATTATGAAACCAAAGACCTTGTCGATTCAACTCCCTTCTATCGTCTCGGCCAGACCTATGAGATGATGGGAATGAAAGATCAGGCCGTTAAGGCGTATGAGCGTTTTGAGAAAGCGTCCCCGATGACCCATCCCCTGAAAAAAATCGTCAATAACAAACTTCAATTGTTGAACGTGTCAAAATAAAGGGTAATGCCATGAAACGATTTGTTTTGTTTCTTCTCATCGGATTTGTATGGACCCCCTGGGCATCGGCGGACATTACGATCTCCGGGTATGTGTATGATTACTTGGATCGCCCTATAGTCGGAGCGACTGTCACGGCACTGGAATATGGTCAGGTCGTCGGAAATGCCGTGACCGGTGCCGGAGGCGGCTATTCCATGTCCGTCCCGGAAACGTTTAACGCGCTTCGAGTGGACAAAACGGGATATCTGTCCAGGGAGGGCAGTTCCAGAACCAACATTTTTTATTTGGTGGGTGCTGGAGCGCTTTCGGGTTATGTAATGAGATCGGATGGAATCACTCCGATTGTTGGCGCAAATATTCGGATACATTCAAATTCGAACCCCCGCTATGATCGCCTCGGGAAAACCAATACTCAGGGCGGTTTCGGGGTTCAGCGTATCGTCCCCGGTACCTATACCATCGAGGCCTACCATCCCGATTTCAGGATCGATGAAGTCAAATCCAATGTCGTGATCACCGGTCCCGTTGGTTCCTGCAATTTTCAGGCGTTGGCCTTCGGGAAAATCTCAGGACAGGTTACCTATAATCAGAATCCAATGGCACATGTGCTAATCAAAGCGCAGCTCAATTCAGACCCTCTTAACAAATATTATGATTTCACCGATGCAGCCGGTGCCTATCTCATAAAAGAAATCCCGCCGGGGACCTATACCGTTTCCGCCGAACTCACCAATTATGAATTCACTTCGAACGGAAATGTTGTTGTCGTGGATGCGGCTACCACGGACAATATCAATTTTTCTCCATCTCTTTCGGCCAATGGGACATTGTCCGGACGAATCACCCGATCCGACGGTACAACGCCAATCGAGGATTTATCCGTTCACTGTGAAAATGTCGCCAATCCTCAAATCAGGGGATCTGCCCTTACGGATGCGGCCGGTAATTATGCAATCGAGGGCCTCCGTACAGGCGTCTATAATCTGACGGTGTATTTGACCAATTCGATTCAAACCCTAAAACAAACCAATATTTCCGTTACAGATGGCTCGACAACCACGGTCAACCTCTCAACCATCGACGGGGCGATTTCCGGTACGGTAAAGGATAATGCCGACAACCCCCTCGCCAATGCCACGGTGATGGCCGTTGCCGCCAATCACAATCGGTTCTGGGCGACAACTAACGCTTCCGGAGCATATCGGGTTGATTATCTTCCCGCCGGGACGTATGAGGTCTCCGCAAGAACGGAAATGAACTGGATTCCTCAAACGATCTCCGGCGTTGTGGTTCAGGCCAACCAGGAAACTTCCGGACAGAATTTCTCGCTCCAGGTCGGCGGTCAAATCTCTGGAACTATTACCAATGCCCAGGGTCCGATCCAGGGAGCAAGTGTGATCGCGTTTTCGGGTTTATTTGACATCCATTCCTCCGCCTCCGAGACCTCGGAAACCGGGACCTTTACGGTCTCCGGCCTTCCATCAGGTAGCTATCTATTGATGGTCCGGGCCGAAGGGCATGTCTCGGATAGTGCAACCGGCATTTCGGTTGTCATTGGGCAAACCACCTCCGGTCAGGATTTCGTGTTGAATACATCGGGAGGAAGTATTTCCGGAACCGTGTATGCAAGCGATGGTACAACTCCTCTCGAGGGAGCATTGGTTTGCTGCGGTGGAGAGGGGATCAGCTTTGCGGATACCACAACGGCTTCAAATGGCGAATACAATCTTCCCTTGCTTCTCCCCGGTTCCTATACCGTAACGGCATTTCGTGAAGGTTATCAAATCGGAGTCCTTGAGGCGGTAATCGTGATCGGCCAGCAGCAGAACTCCGGTAACAACTTCACCCTTCCGCTCGATGAATAACCGTTTGCTCAGGGATGAATCCAATGATAAAACAGATCTCCATAATGCTGGTGCTCACGCTTGTCTTTCAACCCATTATGATCTCCCTGGCCTGCAATCCGGGCGATCCCCCGCCGGATTGTTCATCCTATGAAGCTGCTCTTGCCGCGGCAAGGGCTCTATTGGAGGATGCATGCGCGGCGATGGACGCTGCCAATGCCGCCCTCGACGCTGCCATTGCGGCTTATGCTTCGGCGAAACAAGCCGAAGAGCAAAGAAAACAAGCTTATGAAAATGCACAACAAGTTCTGCAGGAGAAGACTGCCCAATATAATCAGGCAAAGGCCGCTTTGGATATTGCCACAATAGCCTATGATGATGCTACGAGAACCGCTGATGCATGTAATGTAGCTTTTTGGGTGGCTGTTGCAACAAAGAATCCATTTGCAATATATGCAGCATATAAAGCCCTTAAGAATGCATTGCTCATTCATGACAGATTGGGTAGAGTATGGGCACAGGCTATGGCTGAAAATCATATCGCCAATATCGCTTATAGGGCAGCATCTTCAATTGCGAAAGTAATGGAAGATCGTTGGGAAGCGGCAAAGGCAGAAACAAAAATAAAAGAACAGATCATGCTGGAAAAACAGAATGCCTATGCTCAGGCGTTTCAGAACATGCTGAATGCCAGTGAAGCTGTATATAACGCGTGGAATAACTTGAATAACTGCCTGAATACTCAGGATTGACGATTATTCCGCTTTGCCGTTTTTCCCGATCAGGCTCAGCATTTCGATTCGAAATTTGGAATAAAGGGCACTTGCATACCCAATGGAAGCTGTGACCGCAAGTCCGATTGTGACAGTAGTTTCGCTGTTATCCGAACTAATGAAGAGCCCTACTAAACTAATATACAATAACATATTAAACAATATCCTGCGTTTTTTTTCTTCCGCTATAGTTACCATCCGTTCTCCCTTTCGTGTACACTCACGCCGGGTTAAATCATCTCCCTGTGCAAATCAAATACCCAATGCCATCGATCCGCTCTTTGATATTCAACAGGTAGCATTACAATCGATTCCCGCCGTAAACCATATCATATCACGGAGTACGTTCACTCCATATAGTAAATTTCGGGGTTTTTACCTCATAGCATTAAAAATTTGACCATCTATTACTCTAAGATTAGACAAATGATGTTATCTTCATATATTGAGTTACGACGAAAAGTATTACATGACAAAATGATGGTTTTTCATGGAACTTAAGTGTATGATTAGGCTTCTCTCTTGACAAAGGAAAGGAAGTTATATACAACCCA
>CAYLSB010000143.1:0-4757 GCA_964386005.1 uncultured Pirellulales bacterium
GTTGTATATAACTTCCTTTCCTTTGTCAAGAGAGAAGCCTAATCATACAGATATTGTGATGCAGCTTTTCGGCCTTAAAACCTAATTTTCCCCGTGTCTGGAATCCGAAAGCAGATTATCTATGGACACAATACGAACTGAAAAGCAGTTGAAGGCCAGAAATGGTCTTCCGGAAGAATTGAGACCGATATTCGATGATTTTGTCAATGATTACCGATACGCCGCCACGCTGCGTCATGGCAAGCCGTATATCTCGTATATCGTCTTGGCGGACATGATCCGAGCCGGTTGGCGTCTTTCCGCAAAGCCGGTAAAATGACTATCGATGACCCCGCAGGGTATGGGATCTACTCGGGGCATCACAAAAGGGCACATGCCATGTGCCCCTACGGCCGCAAACGGCCCGACCCTGACGGCCTGGATTCAGTCCCGAACGCGGGGATGAGAGTAAATGTCATCCGACAACAAAATTGAGTGGCTTTGATTTGGGAGATAGGAGCTTTCACATGTCCCGCACAAAAGAAATGGCACCAATAATCAAATTGGTGGTCAGAATGGATGACATAGGGACAGTCTGTTTTCTGCTGTCGCAGGTTTAACTTATGGAGCATACTATGGCTTACGATTATGTCAAAACCAAATCGATTTCCCTTCGTGATGCCGGCAAAGACGAAAAATGGTTGCAGGAATTGATTACCAAAGATCCCACCATTTTGGGATTTGGCGATGTGACGGTTATTCAACGAGAACGCCAACAGCCAACGGGTGGGCGTATCGATATGATCCTCTCCGATCCAGAGGAGGACCTGAGATATGAAGTGGAAATCATGCTTGGCACTGTTGACGAAAGCCATATCATCAGGACGATCGAGTATTGGGATGTTGAGCGTCGCAGATTTCCGGCATTTGAGCATCGTGCCGTGATTATTGCCGAAGAGATCACCAACCGTTTTTTCAATGTAATCGGATTATTGAACAAAGCCGTTCCCATCATTGCTCTCCAACTGAATGCTTTTCTTCTCGAAGACAAGCTCTGTCTTAATTTTGTTCGGGTCTTGGATGTCATGGAGGAGGGCGAGGAAGAGGAGGAACCGGTTGATAGAAAATATTGGGAAACCCGTGTATCCAAAAAATCCCTGGATTTGATGGACGCCCTCATTAAGGTTATTCCAAAAGAATTGGGGGACCTTCGGATTAAGTACAACCGAACTCATGTTGCTCTGGGGGCAACGGGCAGGAATTTCTGCTGGTTTCATCCACGAAAAGGTGCTCATATTCATTTTGAAATCAAGCCCGGTTCCGAAAGTCGTGATCAATATGTCGGGAAACTCGAAGAAAAGGGCATCGAATGTGGTCCCAGACGTTCCGAATCAATGAAAATAGTAATTACCATGAAAGAGTTTGAAGAAAACAAGGATTTGATCCAAGAGATAATGCTGGCCGCCGAACAGCGTTCTCGGAAATAACATTGAAAATTGGTGCCGATCTATTTTCTTGCGCCGGGGGAATGAGGTAAGTAATGCCCACCAATAAAAAATACTGGTTTCCAGCCAAGCGGTACGGATGGGGGGATGTAAATTCAATCTGTTACGAAAGGAGTTGAGATATGGCCGACTATAAATTGGTTGTGTTAGCACGATGGGGAAGCCCCTGGGGTCACATGTCGGTTGCGATTCTTCAAGATCGTTCTTGGGCGGGATTTTGGGGTTGCTACCCGGATGGAGTGAAATCCGAACAACTGTCTGAACTGAAACATTATAAAAAAGCTGCCTATGTAGAAATATCCAAAGAGCAAGCAGCGAAAGTGCAACATTGGATCAATATATACACTTCCCCACAATCAAGATGGAAATTGTATTGGCACGCAACAATATTTAATTGTACACATTTTGCACGAGATATGTGTAGAATTGCAGGAGTGGATACACCCCGCACAAATCTCAACTTACCCGTTTCTTTGATTAATGAATATATAAAACATGGATGGAAACAGTATAAATTATGATAGAAAAACACGCAATGACTTTAAGGATGTCACTTGATTCCTTCCATGCCAGGATCAAAGCGACGCTCTTATAAGAGGCGTAATATACATCGCATGTGCGTATTTCGTCACATCACGCTGGTGATGGGGTGGGGAATAATCTATTTCACCAACTCCGACAGCTTGGCTTTACTCAAGACGGCCTTGAGCCGTTCTGTTGCCTTCTGGCTGATCGCATCCATTCGGACAGCGAATCGTTGTCGCGGGGCATCTTCGGCAATGATGTATTGTCTCTCCATGGGCCCATCCACGGTTTCAATGATATCCAGCAGGGAAATCTCCTGGGCCGGTTTGGCCAGTTTGCATCCCCCTCCAGGACCCCGCTTGCAAGTTAAAAGCCCCCTACGGGAAAGGGTTTTAATCGTAATCAACAGGCAATCAGGGGGCAAATTGAATGCCTCGGCAATTTCATGGCTCAGGACGTATCGGCCGCCGCCCTGTTTGGCAATGTAACCCATAGCGATCAAGGCATACCTTGACATTTTCCTTATCTGCATCGTCAAGACTCCATTTACGTTGTTGGTTTTGGCGGGTATTGTACAGGGATGGAATGGGATCGGCAATGGGAAGTGGATATCCCCACCATCAGGTCTGATGAACATAGCAAAAAATCATCAAGCCCTATCTTCCAGCCCGGTGTTTCACTCCGTTTTTCACCCTCTTAATCTGTATATAATATTATAATATTCTGTACAGTTTATTATTGACAACATCAAAAAGTGCTGTATAATATATACAGTCTAATCAGTAATATGTACAGATATATGGAGGTTTTGGCCATGATGACGCCGATTGACAGACAAAAATACATGGACATCAACGAAATCCGGCGGCTCCGGACGGTCACCGATGCACGGCATCTGACCGATATTGCCAAGGGTCGTAGCCAAGGTGTTCACGCCTGGATGTTGGTTGATCTGGCCCTATCGACCGGCCTGCGGGTTTCCGAGATGGCCGCCTTGAAGATCGAAGACATCGACCTGAAACGAGGGGCCTTGCGCGTCGTTCGGCTCAAGCGGTCACGCAAGACCGCCGAGGCACTGGCTATCGGTAAGGATCTTGTCCAGCATCTGAAGGACTACATCGAGTGGGCTGGTCTCAAGAAGGGCTTCCTGTTTGTCGGGCAACGGGGTTCGCTCAGTTCGCAGGGCTTGCAGCGAATCTGGAAGCGGTCTGTCAAGCTCGCGGGCCTTCCGGAGGAGTTGTCCATCCACTCAGCACGTCACAGTATGGCCGTGTATCTCTTGAAGAAGACCGGGAACCTGCGTCAGGTGCAGAAGCAACTCGGCCACGCATCACCCGCAACCACAGCCAACATGTACGCCGACATCAGCTTTGAAGACATGCAGGAGGGCGTAACGGATTTGTACAAGGAATCCGAATAATTGACCGTTCCTGCGTCCCTGAGCGTCTGATTCCCTTCCCGGTTACCCAAATCGTCCATCACAAACGCCTCGCTATCCGAATCATGGTACGTCACGCCTATTAGGCGGTCGAGGTTGTCGTAGCCAAACTGATTGAGATACTATACTGACAAAGATTACTCGTCGTTATTCTTTCCGGGGAAATATTTGTTTCCATTGATCTGAGTTATCCCCTTTTACAGAAAAACAGTTACTGCTTGTATCCCAATATATTCGAGCAATCTCCGACTTTCCAGCGAGCACGAATTCTGTCGGTTGCATATGACGAGAGAAAGCATGCTCGAGTGTAATTATTTCATTGTTGGTAATCATTTTATCGATGTCTTCATATTGTACTTCAATCAACAGTTCAGATTTTTCGAATTCGATTTGCCATATCTGGAAGGTACACATGTAATTTTGTTTATTCTTTAACCATTCCCCCGGCAGGTAGGGATTCAATGCAAACTGAACAATTTTTTCTAATTTTCCATCCTTGTTAATGTCATATATGCCGCCATTGCCGATTTCTATCCTATCAGGCGTACATAAGAGACATAAATCTTTTTCATTAAATATAAACGAAAATCCACAGTCTGTATCAATATATAAGCGGGCAAGCACTTTTACCAACCAATAGGAATGGCCTGCTTGATCATTTGACTTAAAGATTTCGATATCTCCGACTATTTTTTTGAGATCAAACAGAACTGGAAGTCGATCATTAAGATTATTTTTTGCCAATAATCTTTCGAATGTATGAGTTTGAATCTGTTTATCCGGACTATCTAAACCATTAACAATTTGATTCTGATGAACCATCAGCCAAAAGAGTGAACCAAATATTATTAGCATCACTATTGTTATTTCAACATAATACCTGTGCCCATTTATTCGTTTAATCATCGGAGCGCCCCCCTGGCAAAGTGAATGTGAATGTTCTTTCCATTCCCTCCCCCCGCCATTCGGGATCGTTGTAGTAGAGCGTGGTCGTTGACGCGATGGCGTCGATCTGGCGGACGCTAGGCCCAAGGGCGTCGTAGTCGAATTCGGACAAGCCAATATCTTGGACAGGATGAACATGATTTACAGGATTCATCTTCATATCAAAAAGCAAACATCCCCTTCGACAAGCTCAGGGACCGAACAAAATGACAAAGAAAAATTCAAAAATGGTCGCCTATCGCCGACGTTCCCGATGGTTCACCTGATCGGAATCTCCATCCAAACCCGTTCTTTTAATCTTGTTAATCCTGTCTTGAGAGTACCGAGTTCCAGTCTACTTTGATCCCGCCTGTTTGGCAATCTGC
>CAYLSB010000144.1:0-4689 GCA_964386005.1 uncultured Pirellulales bacterium
TGGGTTGTATATAACTTCCTTTCCTTTGTCAAGAGAGAAGCCTAATCATACATATTATGTGCAATTTGTCGTTTGAATTCCTCAATTTTGTTATTGAGATTAAATCGTTCAAGATCAACCATATCATCAGTTGCAGTATTTAACAGCATTTTAGTACCGATTTTAAGCAACATCCCATCAACAAATCGCTGAACCTTTCGAGGCAATTTTTTATATGGCGCAGATATGGTTATAAAGCCTTGTGTGTAATCATACGAACTATTAGCTCCCCAAACAAATCCTCCTAATACAGATACCGATGAACTATTTCCTTGACTACTCAAACCAATATTTGGGGCAATATACCATGCAGAATTTCCATTCGAAAGAGATCTTACATATTCAAGATTAACACCTCCTGCCATAGGAATCCCTTTCAAACTAAAACCTTTATTGTAACCACCACCAATTACCCATGCAGTAGGAAGAAATCCTTCGAAAGCAGAAAAGAAATCAAGGACTATTGGAGAAGCAATAAGCTCAGCAGCAGGTTCAATTATGGGTAAAGCAAGTTTCGTCAGAATACTAGAAACTGCCATATTTACTGATACTTCGGCAATACTGAATCGGCCTGAAGGATCAATCCCATTGATCGGATTGGCATGGCAGTAGAGATATTTGTGCAGTGTCTGCGGATCATAAGAGGAACCGGCGTACGGATCGAGGGCATTAAACCTTCCCGCCGCCGGGCTGTACCATCGCGCGCGAAGGTTATACATCGACAGCTTGGTATCGTACATCTCGCCGGTGTAATACAGCCCGTCGCCCGACAGCCCGTTGCATTCCCGGCCCCAAGCATCGTACGTCAATAGCTTCGTGTCGTTCTCTGGCTGGCCCTGTTTGTACACCTTATCCTGAATATCAAACCAAACAAGCGCGCCTGTGGAGTTCGCATGATTCCGCACGCTGCCGTGGCCGTCATAGATCAAAAACCTCACCGTCGATTCATCCGCCTGAGCGATCACATCGCCACCGAGGGTGTATGTCGTCATGTTCGAACCAGTTGTCTCCTGAAGGACTTGCGAATATCCCGTCAGGTTCATGGGATCGACAAGATAAACCGTCGGCGTTTCAGTCCCAACCTGCCGTCGAACTCGAATGCCGTCGGGACTATAACCGTACGTCGTCGTTATGCTGTCGGCCGTCACAGAGACGAGCCGATTCCGCAGATCATATACATAAGCCGTCGTCGCAGTGCCTTCTGTTTGACTTGTCAAAGAGCCGTTATAATCATACAGGTAGGTTATTGTAGGATTGGATCCATCGGATTGCACGCCCTCCCACTGCAATTGATCGAGCGCATTATATCCGTAATGGGTCGTTACATCCGGCTCATTAGACCGTCCGCCGATAACTTGCGAAACCCGGTTCCCAACCAAGTCATACCGAAACGAATTCGGATCGTGATCATTCCGCTGTTCCCAAATCAGCCGCCCCAATCCGTCATACCGATACGCCATCTCGCGCGTCAGATAAACCTCTTGAACAATGGAGTTTTCCTCCTTCCATCCCTTATACGTCTCCTCTGCAGTCGCTCGCTGGCCATCCGCGAAACACGAATACTCAAACCGGCTGAGCAGCTCGCTTTCCAGATGACTGCTGCTCTTGTAGTTGGTCAGCCGATACAAACGATTGAGGGCATCATACTCATACACCACCTCGTTGCCATTCGGATAGATAACCTTTTCCTGCGATCCATTGTCATTATAGGCATACGTCGTAGCGGTTTCGCTGACATCCGTGCTATTCCGCCGTACTACCTGCACGGTTTCCAATCGGCCGAGATCATCATACGTATAAACCGTCCGAGTCACCGATGAGGTAAATGGAGTCGGCGTCGCCGTCGCATCCGCCAGAATCTGTGCGAATGTCATGGTTGACGGGTAACTGGCTGTACTCACCTTGCGCCCGGTTTGTGGATCGTACTCGTAATACAAATCCCCCTGAGGCGATTCGAGGATCAAGATGCGCCCTTCGGCATCGTACTGCGTCAAATACACTTCATTTGTACCCGGCGTCATCGTCTCTTTGATCTTCCGGCCGAGCTTGTCATACTCATACACGATAGAGCTATCCGGATTACCGCCGGGCGTCCCGATATAATTTTCCTCGACCCGCAACTGACCCGGAATGCCAAGCAATTCTAACGGCGTGCCACTCATAAAGTGATCATCAGTACCAACCGCGTTTTTATAGTAACGATAAACCGTCGTATGCCCCTCATAATCGACTCGCTCCACCGCCCGGCCGTGCGGATCAAACGTCGTCTCCTCATACGGCTGGCCCGTTGGAAGTCCATTGACAAGCGTGCTCCACACCGGAAAGACCGACACATCGGCCGGATCTCTCAAGAGGTGAACTGTTTCAGTTTATTTATCCAATCCCGATGATTTTCTGAACAAACAAACAAAAAGAACTCTGCGTCTGCTATATCCGCAAGCATAAACCATCTCAGTATTTCCAGATTTTGTAATGCTGCTCTGATTAATGTTTCGGTTCCATTGATTGTACCGAATTCATAATCTCTGCCAAATATTTGCATGAGTTTTGTTTCACCAATGCAGCTATCTATCAGAATCCAAGTATTTCCATTAAAACCATAATAAGAATTTCCGTCACACCCATTTATGAATTCTTCTTGATTATATTTATTTGTCCACGTATCAAATGGGAGTTCATTTTCGTCACCCAAAGCATTCCGTCCATCATCGTCATACATGGCTTCTGCTGGCCATGGAGCGGGTTTACTGTGAGTCAACACACTAACTTCTCTCATAAAGACTGAAGATGACTCTGCAACAATGTGGGGGAGTTTTCTCATTACGTCCTTGAGATCAGGCGCAATGTCTCCTCCAAACCATTTATCAATATATAATTCTCTCATTTCATCATTACTAAACATTGATTTTCTCCTATGCTAAATCGAGTCCGGAATCATAATGGATGATGCGTTTTCAAATCCCCACCAACATGATAATGGGGTCCATATTGGATTCCGTTTCGGAAATCCAAATAATCAATCCTTAAAATGTTTTCAAAATGTTCTTTTGAACAGCGGGCTTGGATGCCAAAAAGTCTTCCCGGATCAGATGCCATTCGGAATACAAGTTCTGACTTTCCTATTCTGAATGATACGGGGGGAATCGCAGGAATCTTAACTGGCGGCGATGGCAAATTGAAGACCAGGCCCACTTCCTTGCCCGTCATCGAGTGGGAAGCAATAACTTGAAGCAATCCTGGGTCTGTTGCAACTTGTGTCGCAATTGTTGGAACTTTATCCAGTATTTTTTGGCTCAAATCATTCCATTGATTTCCGATAGCAGTAAACATTTGATTGATCCCGGGGATAAACGAAGAAATTCCCGCTCCGGATATCCCAAATGCCTGCTGAATCCCCTGCATTACTGCGGATCCGAAACCCGCGCCGCTTTGTGCACTGGCAACTGTGGTTATAAATCTATCGACCCCCCGAATAAATTTCAGAATCGATGCTGCTTGCTCAAGTGTGTCTTTGATCTTATAGACTTTATGGGCGATATTGAAAAATCGAGTCGTAAGATTAGTAATTGTGCCAATATTAACCTGAATTTCACTTATCGTAAATTGCCCGGATGGATCAACGGAATTGATTGGATCACAATGAGCATACAGATAGCGATGAAGGGATTGGGGGTCTTCTGACAATCCGTCGAATGAATCTGCCGCATTAAACCTTCCTGTCGCCGGGCTATACCAACGGGCGCGGAGGTTATACATCGACAGCTTCTGATCGTACATCTCGCCGGTGTAATACAACCCGTCGTCCGAAAGGCCGTTACATTCCTGACCCCAGGCATCGTACGTCAATAGCTTTGTATCGTTCTCTGGCTGGCCCGGCTTGTACACCTTATCCTGAATATCAAACCAAACAAGCGCGCCTGTGGAGTTCGCATGATTCCGCACGCTGCCGTGGCCGTCATAGATCAAAAACCTCACCGTCGATCCGGCCGCCTGAGCGATCACATCACCGCCGATCGTATAAGTCATCGTTGGCGTAGCGCCGCCCGACCATGCCTCAAGAACCTGCGAATATCCCGTCAGGTTCATCGGATCGACCAGATACACCGTCGGCGTGCCTGTACCGATTTGCCTTCTGACCCGTGACCCGTCGGGACTATAGCCATACGTCGTCGTTATGCTGTCGGCCGTTACCGTCTTGAGCCGATTCCGCAGATCATACACATAAATTGTCGTCGCTGTGCCTTGCGTTTGACTTGTCAAAGAGCCGTTAGCATCATACACATATGTTATGTCTTGTATAGTCGGAGAGACATAATCCTCCAAATATAACTGGTCCCGCTCATTAAAGCTGTAATTAATCGTTTCATCATCCGCTGTCCCCGGCTGTTTGCCGATCGTCTGCGAAATCCGATTCCCAACCAGATCATATGTAAACGAGTTCGGATCATGATCATTCCTCTGTTCCCAAATCAACCGACCCAGCCCGTCATACCGATATGCCATCTCGCGCGTCAGATAAACCTCTTGAACAATGGAGTTTTCCTCCTTCCATCCCTTATACGTCTCCTCTGCAGTCGCTCGCTGGCCATCCGCGAAACACGAATACTCAAACCGGCTGAGCAGCTCGCTTTCCAGATGACTGCTGCTCTT
>CAYLSB010000145.1:0-4636 GCA_964386005.1 uncultured Pirellulales bacterium
ATCAGAAACCGAAGAACACGGCGTTTACCCTTATTGAACTTCTGACCGTGCTGGTTGTGTTGTCGTTGTTAACGATGATTTTGGCACCCGCATTGTCGAAGGCCAAACGGATTGCGCGCGCTCTGATCAGCGCCGCAAATCAACGCCAGATTACACAGGCCACCTCCGCTTACGCAGGGGAGCATGACGAGTGGTTTCCCGAATCCGTCGCGACTCTGGGAACCTCCGCGAGGTGGAGTTGGCGCGAGCCCACAGTATTGACGGGTTTCCAAAAACGCAGCCCCTACCATCGGCGAAGCGTCGGTGACTATCTGCGAGACTATATCCCTGCCGCCAAAACCCTGCACTGTGCCAGCGCACCGCACACATACAAGTACCTGGAAGATGCATGGATAGCCGGCGACTCATGGGACAACCCGAGTCCGGATACCGGCCACGAAGATCCGGTTTTCGGAACTTATTGCCTGTATTGGAACTACCGGGGTTATCTGGTCGATAAGAAAGGTCCATTCATCGGACCTCAAAAAGCAACGGGCCAGCGAGGTCACAGTAACCTTCTGATCAGTGATTATTTTGGTTTCGGTCATTGGCGAAACGAGTTGACCTACGGCACACGCCGTGCTTTCGGCAGTTGTGAGAAATTCAATGGGGCTTCCATTACGGCGGGAACTTCGGTTTCCACAGATTTCTGGTCACGGCTTGTAACAGAGGATACACCAGAGCGGCAAAGGGTGGAGATTAAGCTGAATGCCGGGTATATCGATGGGCATGTTGAAAAGTTCTCTGCAGAAGAGACTCGTGTAATGAAAGTAGCCATCACACCCGACGGTAGTGTGCCCTATCCGGATCATGTCGGCCCGGCAGGCGATATCTACTTGCCCATTGAGAAAAAGTAAGGTCGTCTTTGTCAACAAATTGACAGTTGAACCTGCAGCGCTATTTGCGGAACATTGGCATAGTTCCCTGAGTGAAATTTCTTATAGATTTTGAACTGTAAAGGACGGAACACAACCGCGGCGGAGTGCCTGAAAGTTGTGGCGCATTCGGCACGGTTACGAAAGCTCGACGCCCTGTTGCAGGGGGAATACGCCGTCCATGAGATCGCTTCCTTCTGTCGGCTGAACCCCAGCCAGAGCTGCGAACATCTGCGGTTGCTCCAGGCCCGTAGAATCCTGACCAGTCGTCGAGAGGGACTGACGGTCTATTATTGGGTTACGGCTCCGCAGATTCCGGGATTGCTGGCGTGTATCAAAAAGCATTACGGCGTCGGATCTTCTTCCGCCAAACGAACAACGAAGGGAACTCCACGATGAAAATAGTGATTGTAGGCGGCGTGGCCGGGGGGGCCTCCGCCGCGGCACGAGCGCGAAGGTTGAACGAAGCGGCCGAGATCACCCTGCTGGAACGGGGGGAGTATATCTCGTTTGCCAACTGCGGTTTGCCCTATCATATCGGCGGGACCATTGCGGAACGGACCCGGCTTCTTGTTCAGACTCCCGAATCCTTGAAGAAGCGTTTCAATATCGATGTTCGGACGAAATCCGAGGCCATTCAGGTGGATCGTTCGGCCCATCAGGTCGTCGTTCGTGATCATGCGACCCAGAGGGAATACCGACTCCCCTATGACAACGTTGTCCTCAGCCCCGGAGCCGAACCGGTCCGCCCGAAGATTCCGGGGATCGACTCGGAGAAGGTGTTTACTCTTCGTTCAATCCCGGACATGGACGCTATCAAAGCCCGCGTGGATGCATCGCCGGGATCTACGGCCGTCATCGTCGGCGCCGGGTATATTGGTTTGGAGATGGCCGAAGCGCTGCGTCATCGCAAGATGGAGGTCAGTGTTGTGGAATTGGAAAACCAGGTTTTCGGGCCGATGGATCCGGAAATGGCGTCGATGATTGCCGGCCAACTTCAATTGCATGGCGTCGAACTGCTGTTGGGAATGTCGGTTACGGCCATCGAAGAAAAACACGATGGCTTGACGGTCCACCTCAGTTCAGGACGAACGCTGGACGCCTCGCTGGTCGTGGTATCGATCGGCGTGCAGCCGGAAGTCGAGCTGGCCAAAAAAGCCGGTCTGGACATCGGACAACGGGGCGGAATCGTTGTGGATGAGCACATGCGAACCTCCGATCCCGACATTTACGCCGTCGGGGATGCGGTGGAGGTGGAGGACTTTGTCGGTGGCTTTGCCGCACGAATCCCCCTGGCCGGCCCCGCCAATCGCCAGGGACGAATCGCGGCCGACAACATCATGGGAAAGCCCAGTGTGTATCGCAAGACACAGGGCACCGGCATCTGCAAGGTCTTTGATCTGGCCGCGGGCATGACCGGCCTAAGCGAAAAAATGCTCAAACGCATCAGCAGGAAATATGAAAAAATCTACATCCACCCGGCCAGCCACGCAACGTATTATCCCCATGCCAGCCAGATCAGCTTGAAGTTATTATTTGATCCGGAGGACGGCAAGATTCTCGGTACCCAGGCCGTGGGCGCTGACGGCGTGGACAAGCGAATCGATGTGATCGCCACGGCTATGCGGGCGGGGATGACCGTACGCGATCTCAAAGACCTTGAACTGTCGTATGCCCCCCCCTATGGATCCGCCAAGGATCCGGTGAACTATGCGGGCTTTGTCGCCAGCAGCGTGCTGGATGGGGATGCTAAAATATGCCATACAGAGGATGTTTTAAACCTGCGAGATGACCAGTGTCTTGTGGATGTGCGTATGCCGGCTGAAGTCGAAGCGGGTACTATCGGTGGGGCCATCAATATCCCGTTGGATGAATTACGAAACCGGTTGAATGAACTGCCGAAGAAGAAGGAACTGCTGGTGTTTTGCCAGGTTGGCTTGCGGGGGTATGTCGCCTGCCGTATCCTTTCGCAAAACGGGTTTTCCTGCCGGAATCTGACCGGCGGTTTCAAGACATTTCGGGCATCTGTACCGGCAGGATCCATCCCTGTCAAAACCGAACCCCCGACGGAAATGAATGATGATGCCGGAACTCTCGGACCCGAAATCCAGCCTGCCGTCGGGCCGGTCGTTGCCGTCAAACACATCGACGCCTGCGGATTGCAATGTCCCGGACCGATCCTGCGGCTCAAAGAGGAACTGGACGGACTGTCCGCCGGACAATCTGTGACGATCACCGCGGGAGATCCCGGCTTTGCCGCCGATATCCCGGCTTGGTGCCACAGTACCGGTAACGAACTGACGCAGATGACAACCGAAAACGGTCTGTTCACGGCCACCGTCATCAAGCGGCAGGCCACTGCCTGCGCCGCCATCGTAAGTAGCGGCAAGAACAAGACGATCATCGTCTTCAGCAACGATTTCGACCGAGTCATGGCCTCTTTCATCATCTCCAACGGCGCTGCCTCGATGGGCTCGGCGGTTACGATGTTCTTTACCTTCTGGGGATTAAATGTCCTTCGAAAAGACAATCCGGTTCCGATTCACAAGAATTGGATCGAACGGATGTTCGCGATGATGATGCCGCGGGGCACCGGCAAGCTGCGGCTCTCAAAGATGAATATGGGCGGGCTCGGGACGGCCATGATGAAAGGAATCATGCGGAAAAAGAATGTATCGTCACTCGATGAACTCCTGGCCAAGGCCAAAGCCGGCGGCATCCGGTTGGTGGCCTGTTCGATGTCGATGGATATCATGGGAATCAAAAAAGAGGAACTTATCGACGGCATTGAACTGGGCGGGGTAGCGATGTACCTAGACCAGGCCGAGGCCGGGAATGTGAACCTGTTTATCTGATGACAGTCTTTATTGGATGTTTCAAAATTTGATGGATTGGTATTCTCAGCCGATGATATAGAATCGAATCCAACATAGAATGGATACTTTGCCCAAAACCGGCTAAGATTATAGCCATGAAGAAATCCTTATCAAAATCCGTACCGTCGAAAATACTCGACCCCACTGCGGCGATCCTGGATAGCATATCCGACGGTGTTTTCACCGTGGATCAGGACTGGAGAATTACCTCCTTTAACCGCGCCGCCGAAGCTATCACCGGAGTCATGCGCAGGGAGGCGATCGGCAAACCCTGTTCCGAGGTTTTCCGGGCCAGTATGTGCGAAGGATATTGCGCCTTGCGTCAAACGATCAAAACCGGCAAGCCCGTGATCAATCAGTCCGCGTTCATCATTACCGCCGAAGGTCGCCGCATTCCCATCAGCATATCAACGGCGATTCTGCGCGATCCTAAGGGACGGTTCATCGGTGGAGCCGAAACCTTTCGCGATTTAAGTCTCGTCGAAGAACTGCGAAAAGAACTGGAGGGGCGATATCAGGTTGGCGATCTGGTAAGTCGAAGTTCCTCCATGCGGAAAATTTTTGAAATTTCTCCCCAGGTGGCCGCAAGCGATAGTACCGTTCTGATCCAGGGCGAAACAGGAACGGGCAAAGAGCTTCTGGCTCGTGCCATTCATGGGATGAGTTCCCGAAAAGACAAACCCTTTGTAGCCATCAATTGTGGAGCGATCCCAGACACCTTGCTGGAATCGGAACTCTTTGGCTACAAAAAAGGGGCATTTACAGGGGCGGACACAGATAAACCCGGACGGTTTTCTCAGGCCGAAGGCGGCACCGTCTTCCTGGACGAGATTGGGGAAGTCAGTC
>CAYLSB010000146.1:0-4600 GCA_964386005.1 uncultured Pirellulales bacterium
CTGGGATGAACAATATCTCCTCCGAGTCCTAAAAATTTAGATGCGTTTGCCCTGGTCCTTAGGTGGGTTGCTTTATTCGTTTCCTGGTTTTTACGGCGGATTTATGGGGAAATAGAGCATTAATCGGTATTTTTCCCAATTCAATGAGGAACTGGCTCACTCGTTCACATACGACATTTAGATATCCTTTTCCTGCGTGGACGGATGCCCCGCCGGGATCGCCCGCGGCGCAATGGTCATTGAGTCGGGCAAAACTTCGACTGGTGGTTATCCATCCCTTTTGCAGGGCCTCAAAACGAAAGGGTCGTACCCGGCCATTTCCCGCATGGTTTTCTTCGACCAGGTGCGGAAATAGTTCTTTGGCCACGGAGGTCTCCAGTTGCCCCGCGTGGTCATCCGGGTGGGTAAAAAACTCCGCATAACGGTCCTTGCCGACCGTCCACCAGTCGCATAAAAAGACGAACACATCCATGTCGCATTGAACCTGGCGGATCAACGGTTTGAAGTCGTTTCCCCCGTGACCGTTCAGGATCACGATCTTTCGGATGCCGTGTGTACGAAGTGAACCGATGATCTCCCGTAGCATCGCATCCAAAGTTGTCTGAGACACATGAATCGCCATCGGAAAATCGATCTGATTGCAATCCACGCCGAACGGAATCGTCGGCAGACAGATCACATTGTGGCAGGCCTTCCACGCCATCTCGCAGCATCGCCGTGCTACATAGGTTGTGTGCAGAAAATCTTGCCCTTCGGGAAGATGCAGATTGTGTGCCTCGATGGCTCCCGTCGGGATCACGGCAACCTGGTATCTGCGTTTGCGAATTCGATATAGGTTCGTTTGGGTTACATCCCATTCGGCGATCGTGCGCGTTTGTTTATCCATGACATCGTCTCCGGTTATTGTTGGTAATCCAAACATGGATTGTATCCGGTCGTTCCTTGTCATACAAGTCCGTCTCACCATAAGGAATTGTCTTGTCGTAAACAATTCTTTGAGTACCATCGTAGGATAATCGTTCGGAGAAACCGATGAATCGCAAAATACGATACAGTCTGACAGCCGTGGTTGCGGTTATGGTGGTATTGGTCTATGCGGCATATTATGCCGTGCATTGGACTCCGGTGGAATCAATCCATCCTTCGCCGGTCGGGACTTCTGGAAATTTTGGCCGTGAAAATTGGCCCGTCTTCCGTGGCGATCCTTCACAATCCGGATTCGCATCGGGACCATTTCCGGATAAGCTCTTTCTTCGTTGGCGAATTCGTTTGCCGGATACGATCAAATCATCTCCCGTCATCGCCGACCAAAAAGTCTTTGTCGGATGTTTCGATAAATTCTTGTATGCGTTGTCGCTGACGGATGGAAATTCTCTCTGGTCCTTTCCTGCCCGCGATCAGATCGAATCGGCCCCAAGTTATGCGGATGGGATCGTGCTGATCGGCTCCGACGATAGTTTCCTCTATGCGGTTGACGCCGCCAAGGGCTCGTTGAAATGGTCCTTCGAGACCGGCAGCAAGATCATCGGATCGGCCAATCCAATCAAGGCACTTGATGACTCTCTTCAGGTGATCTTCGGCAGTTATGACAACAACATTTATTGTCTTGATGGCTCATCGGGAAATCCGTTATGGGAGTATGAAACCGGTAGTTATGTCAATGGTACACCCGCCGTCGATGCGGGCCGCCTTGTCGCCGGAGGTTGCGATGCCCGCTTGCACGTTGTCGATATTTCCGACGGGAAAGGTCTGGCGGCAATCGATACCCAGGCCTATGTGGCCGCCTCGGCCGCCCTGATCGGGGATCGGGCATATTTGGGCAATTACGACGGCACATTCTTCTGTGCCGACGTGGTATCCGGCCGGATTGTCTGGAAGCATAAAACCTCCGATGCCCCGATCCTGACCAGCCCGGCCGTCGTGAACGATCGAGTGATCTACGGCTCTGACGATAAAAATCTCTACTGCCTCGACGTGATCGACGGGAAAGAAATCTGGAAATTCTCCGTCCCGCGTGAAATCCAGAGTTCTCCGATTGTCTGTGGCGATAAAGTCCTTTTTGGGGGTATCGACGGCCGGATCTATCTGCTGCAGCTATCCGACGGCAAGTTGCTCTGGTTCTACGAGATCGGTTCGCCCATCTCTGCCAGCCCCGCCATCGCCTCCGGTTATGTCATTATCGCCGCCGAAGATGGAACGGTTTTTGCCTTTTCAAGCCATCCGAATCATTCTCGATAATCCGACGAAAGGGCTTGTTAATTCATCTCCTTTCCCTATAATAGTACCTTCAGTATCAACAGAGATGGAAACGTCGTGAAATCAATGATGAGACAGTTTCAGAACATGAGGAGGCCGGATGGCCGAATCGATTGCGGAACAAATGACGTTACTCAAACGGGGAACCGTCGAGGTCTATCGCGAAGAGGAACTGGCCGAGCGGCTCGAATTGGCCCGTAAGCTGGCCCGACCTCTTCGTGTCAAGCTCGGCATGGATCCAACCGCGCCGGACATTCATCTTGGCCATACCGTGGTATTGCGCAAGCTCCGACAATTTCAGGATCTCGGCCATAAGGCCGTCCTGATCATCGGCGACTACACCGCTCGGATCGGAGATCCAACCGGCCAAAACACGACCCGGCCGATGCTCGATCCGGAAAAGATCGAGGCCAACGCCAAAACCTATTTCCAGCAGGCCGGGAAAATCCTCGACACATCGCCCGATAAATTGGAGATCCGTTATAATGGCGAATGGCTTGCCGGCCTCAAGTTAGCCGACACGATTCGGCTTATGGCAACCATCACCGTCGCTCGGATGCTCGAACGTGATACCTTTGAAATCCGCCACAAAAAAGGCGATCCGATCGGCCTCCATGAGTTCCTGTATCCGCTCATGCAAGGGTATGATTCCGTGATGATCCAGAGCGATGTCGAATTGGGCGGCACCGATCAGACGTTCAACAATCTGATTGGACGTGACCTCCAGCGGGTAGTCAATCAACTTCCGCAGATCGTCATCACGATGCCGATTCTCGTCGGTCTTGACGGCAAGGATAAAATGAGTAAGTCCAAAGGAAACTATATTGGCGTAACCGATTCTCCCAAGGACATGTTCGGCAAGTGCATGAGCATTTCCGATACGATGATGGAAAACTATTTTACTCTGCTGACGGATTTGCCGCAATCGAAGGTCACGGAACTACTCGATCCGTCCAGAACGCATCCGAAGAGCGCGAAAATTCTTCTGGGGAAAATCATCGTTGCGCAGTTTCATGACGAATCCGCCGCCCAGGAGGCCGCCGATGAATTCGAGCGAGTCTTCGCCCAGAAAAAACTACCGGATGATATTCCGCAGGTGCAGGTCGATCCGGAACCTGTCCCGGCCGGAAAACTTATCCTCAGATGCCGACTGGTCGAATCGGGCGGTGAGGCCAAACGGATGATCCAACAGGGCGGCGTCGAGATCGCCGACCGGCGAATCACGGATCCCAATGAGATGATTACTCCATTCGATGGGATGATTGTCCGGGTCGGAAAACGAAAATTCGCAAAATTACGGGTTCGCTGATGAAGATAAAAATTCCACCGATCAATGACTCGATTCCGTATCGGGGTCTGTATGCGGTTGACTTCGGGGATCACAGCGGTGTGGGATTCACCGCCGAAGAAGTGGCCGAACTTCTCGACAGCGAACATTTCTCCCACATTCAAGTTTACAAAATCCACAATGCCTATCCGGACGGCCGCATGGAACTCGTCGGAGTTCGAAATGACCTGTTCGGTTTGGAAATGGGGACCTTCTTTTATGCGCCTGACTCCGAAACCGCAGAAAGGGAATACAGGCAATTAATCGATTTGGCGATTCGACTGTCCCCGCCAACCAGAGCAAAAGTGCATCTGGCCCGATATTCGGATGGCCAACATGTTACGGCGCTGATTTATCCGGCTGAATACAATGATGAATTCAGCCGTTGGCTGATCGATGGAGACTATTGTACCTCTGGAGCCGTTGAGGGGGGAATAGAAGCTTTTCAAAGGTATATCAATCAATCGCCGGATATTCTACAACGACATCAGTTGTGGAGCCGTTCTCCGATAGAACATTTATCCGGACAGCAGCTTTTAGAAGCCACGAATCGTGTCTTTGTCCGCTGAAATCTATCTACATTTGGCAATACTCCGATGATAATCAAGCATAAACCCAATCAAGTAAAAGGTTTACTGGCGGGTTCAATCCTGTTTTTCTTCGGACGTCTTCGACGATCCCATGCTCAAATTGCCAAACGGAACAATTTTTCGGGAAGTACTCAGAGAATTGGAATTGGTTTTTCAGATTCCATTCGAAATCATTTTCGCCATAAGTGGCTGAGATTGCGTTAGTTACAGCTTGCCTGCTGAGCATCCATCGATTGCCTGTGAGTTCCGTTTGGATTGGACCAAAAAATTCTGATTACATAACTCCTTATTTAATAGATAGTTAGGTAATTTTTGTTATTTTTTGTTTTTGAATATTGTGTAAATCAAGAAACGTCCTATAATCCCATCACGATTATTGTTGGTTGAGGTATTTTTGAGAACATCCGCTTTTTGAGTGCGTAAGTTT
>CAYLSB010000147.1:0-4279 GCA_964386005.1 uncultured Pirellulales bacterium
TTAGGCCATTTTGTTCATCGAAAATATTCAGATTCGGTGAAATATCCGGGTTAATCGTATGTCGAGTATCATATACAGTGAAAAAGGAATCAATGTCAAATTTCACATCCGATTCCCCGGGTGCCAGTGAAATGCGAATCTGCTTGATTTGATCTCGCCAAAGGGGATGGCGATACATCGTCAGGATCGAATGATAATATCCCTTGGAAAGCGGAGTTTTATCGGGATAGAAATAAACGCGGCGGTCGGGTTTGTAGTCCGTATCGCCCTCGCACAACCACTCAATATAGGGGGGAGTCTGTTTGTCAGCGGAGCCGGAGCGTTTCCACCGAAGCTGCAGATAGGGCGCATCAAAGGCATTGATACAATAACCTTGTGGGGTCGTTATTGTGGGCGAAGGTCCGGTAGCCTCCAGATGCCAACTGTCATTTTTGATGCCCAGGGATTTGACATTGTACACCTCCCAGAGGGAGGCAGCGGTCTCGCCGGCATACTCATTTCCGTTCGAGGCGCGAAGATGTCCGCCAATCCAGCCCGGAACATTCTTCAGCGATTGAAAATGCCAACCGAAAGTCTTGCCTTTTACCTGGGTAAGCTCCTTGTGGGCCTGGCCCCAAGAGGGGAAAGGCCAACCCAGGTCGTGTGCCTGAGAGAAATGCTGTTGACTTGAAACATAGCCTTCGTCATCGATATACGTCTCCAACAGAGCACGACGGTGAACATCCTGAATTCTATCGTGCGAGTCACGAGGACTGGCATTGCCGAGCCAAATATCGGCGGCCAGAAGGTACTCCTTGTTAAACAGAACCTCGCTATTGCCAAGCCGATGATGAAAGTGATACCAGAGAAAATGGCTGAGCAACTGATCCTGCTCGGGATAGTTGGCAAATTGGAAATGTGGGAAATCCACTGGAACATTCTTGATGAGTTGAGAAGTAACCTCGCTCCTTGCTATGGATAATTCACTTTCGTTCGCAATGCAAGGCCGGGGAACAAACAAAAAGCTAAGGAATATACAACAGACGAGCGATACACATTGTTCTGTGCTCATAACCAATTCCGGTTCTGAGGGGCCTATTACGCGTTATCAAAAAGTCGAATCCGATCATTACCTGATCCGACGCAGGCCTTTACCTTATGAAGCTGGATATCCATTGAACACTTGTTCGATTCACATAATCTACGCGATTCTTGAATTCATGTCAACGGCCTGATTGTCACCCACAGGCATGGTTGAACATCGGGTCTGCTGAGAACGCCGGCTGGCCTGCTTGAATACACTGTCGCAAATGAGCATGTAGGCTGGCGGCTTGCTGTGGAACCCGTTTTAGGGATCGGTACAATGATTCGGCCCAACGACTGATGAATTCGTTTGAAGTGAGTTTACCCGGGGATAATCTTTGTACCCCACGCGATAGACAGATCGAACAGAAATCGACCCCAAAATAAGGCGATATGTTGTTCTTGAACGCCAAATCAACCGTGTTCTCAAATTGATCCATTCCAGTTTCCCTTTACGCTTGACAAAGGCAGGCGGTCCTGTAACGTGAACATACAAAACAACGCCGACAGAATGGAGATAGAATCATGAAATATAAGAACATAAACATGGATACACCGAGTATCCGGTGGTCTTGCCGGATGGCCATGCTGAACCTCCGCTTTTCCTTCATAAAACCATGCTTGTTCTGTTGGATTGGGGTCATGGCGACCGTTCTCTACGCTCAACCTTACATCGTCGAACAACACAAGGCCGTGTATGGGCCGGAAGTGATCCTGCGCGACAACGACGCCAACACGATAGCGGCCGTGTTGCCTCAGGCCGGATTCAACTGTTGGCGGTTCGTGGTTGGATCCGTTGAGTTCCTCGCTCCACCGGCCGACCTGGAAGCGTTTGGCAAGGGTGGTGCCGGTTTTGGCTGGCCGATTCTGTTTCCGTTTCCGAACCGCATCGCAAACGGTGAGTTTGCCTTTGGTGGAAAGACCTATCGGGTCCAGGAAGGTCGGGGTCATGCCATTCACGGATTTGTCAGCTCCCAGCCCTGGCGCGTCACGGCGACAGGTACCGGCAAAGGAGCATGGGTGACCGGCGTGACGGATACGGAGTCGAATCGGATGCTGAAAGAACATTGGCCTTGGCCCTGCCGGCTTACGGTGACATACCGGCTTGCGGGCCGGTCGTTGACGATGACGGCGGTGGCCGAGAATCTCGGCGCCGCGCCGATGCCGTTTGGATTCGGTATCCATCCCTATCATCCCTTGCCATTGACACCGATGGGGACGCGTGCCCGTTGTCAGATACAAGTGCCGTGCCGTGAGCGGTTGGAATTGAGTCCGGACTGTATCCCGACCGGCCGGCGGTTGCCGGCGGGAGAATGGTTTGAAGGCCGTGCCCTCGGGAATACCAAACTCGACGACGTGTTTACCGGCACGCTTGCCGATGCAAACGGTTCTGCCTGTGTCCTGCGGGATCCGGATTCGCACTGGGAAGTAACGATCCGCGCCGACGCCGCTTTTCCGCATTGGGTTGTTTACGCGCCGCAGAGAAGTGTAGTATGCTTCGAACCGTATACTTGTGTTACCGATGCGTTCAATCTCCACGCCCGCGGCGTAATGGAGACCGGCTTTATGGTATTGGAGCCGAGCAAACCATGGCGTGGCGTTGTAACGATGCAGGTTCGCCAGATATCGGCAAAGAACTGACCTAATCAACTCAATGTAATTATCCCAGTCCCGTGCAAATGAAGTATGTCACGCACACACGGGATTTGTCCGATGTCCACGGTCATCGGTACATCTCGGGGTATATCCGGCTCGGACATGACTCCTCCTGATGTTCACAGATCACCGTGCTACACGCTCAATCCTCTCATGGAAAATCCCGACATCACGATCACAGGTATGGATTATACTTTCAGTTCTTTTTGCCCTCAAACGGATTGCCGGGAATTCAGGATTCTTGCTTGGGACAAAACACTTCAAAAACACTTGGGGATACCTCCTATGCCTCAGCCGAGAAGATCCATTACATTCTTGAATAACGGATCGGTAAGTTGCTTTCTCACCTTGCCTTGCCATCGTCGGGGCATTGCATGGAACGCTTTCCTTATGGAGTTCTCTTGTCCCTTCCGGATAAGAGCTTCCAGCACTTTCATGGCCGCATCCTGGTCTTTGGCCTGTTTTGCCTGGCCAATCCTTCTGCTCAGAACGACCAACTTATGCAAGGCAAAATTGGCCGGGTGCGGCAGGTTCACGGAGACCCCCTCTATGTTCGCCATGATTGTGTCTTGAGCGAGAAATTCCAGAAACCGAAGCGCTTGGGCATTCAAGCCCAGTTTGGGAAGAGGATACGGTTTGGCCGAGGTTCTGCCCCGCTCGGGGACCAGGAACTCTACGATCAGTTCGGGGTGTTCCATTCGGATGTATCCTTCTGAGCCGGCGAAACCAACGACGAATCCGAGATCCTTGAGCAGTTCGGCGATATCCGCTTCTGCGTTGATCGTGGACGGCGTGGGAATGAGCAGATCGATATCCCGGGTTCGCAGAGATGTCCGATACCCACTCGGACCAAAGAAGTCCTTATAAAAAAGCGTACACCAGCTTCCGACAAGGATCATGTCTTTGAGGATGCCGGCCTTGTCCAATCGCCTCAAGACCTCAACACACAAGTCATACTGACTGTTTGCCACGCAGGGTCGTCCTCAGGAATCGGATTTGTTTCTTCACCTCGGACAGCAGTCTCCGGTATTGGGCCCTGTATTTCTTGGCCTCCGTGTTTTCCTTGACTTCTTTGTCGGATAGCTTGCCTTTGTAGATGAATCTGGCCTTGCCCTTTTCCCGGACTTGCAGGTAGTAATAGTCGTGGCCTTTGATCGTTTTCTTCACGAGGCTGCCCTTGGGCAACCGGGCAAGCTCCCTCTCGTAGGTTTTCTTCATCGCCAGCGAATTGGAGAGCTCTTCCTTCAGAATGTTCTTGATGACTCTCATTTTACAGCCTTCGAACAAAGAAAGACAGTTACCATATACATTTCAGTATAGTATACTTTGCATGGTAATTGGCGTCAAGAGTTACCATGCAATCATGCATATTTGGATCGATGCATGGTAACGGCTGTGCTGGCCCAGTTGTCAAATTGGTATTCGATGCGTGAGTATTTTCGATTCGGATTCGTGAAAGGTGCGGCGAATTGAGGTGATTAGTGGGACGACCTCTCTCGGCACGGATATGCGCAAATCCCGGCACCCGTTCATACCGTTGTTTTTCCGGGCTCCATGCCTC
>CAYLSB010000148.1:0-4179 GCA_964386005.1 uncultured Pirellulales bacterium
TGGGTTGTATATAACTTCCTTTCCTTTGTCAAGAGAGAAGCCTAATCATACAATACATTCCTCTAAAATGGGGTTTTCATTAATTTTCACCCATCCGTTCCTCTCTGTCAAGGGTTGCTTCGATTTGTTCGATTATCGAACAATTCCGTCATGTGATCAAGCAATTGACATTCAAATGGATCCATCAGCAGAGCCCGAACGCATTGTGGGACTTGTTGTGAAAGTAAAATCCATGCCGTGTTGACAATCCTTTTTCTTCTTGTATCAGCCAGACAAATGATTATCTTTCTCTATACAGAGAAAGGATCCGATCGGATCGGCAGAAAATGCTATTTCAGATTCTACAGGGATAATCCCCGAATTGTGCACGGATGATGCGGATGCTCCATAGCCCAATAAATCCGGATCTCAAACGACTGGGTAAAACCCTTTTGCGATGGATTGATGACGACGCCGAGATGGTGCACACGGATTTGGAACGGCTTGAAAAGGTGGATTGGCTTCGAATTGTACCCTTTCTTATTCTTCATCTGGCGTGTTTGGGTGTTATCTGGGTAGGTTGGAGTTGGGCCGCTGTTGTTACCGCCTTGGGTCTGTATGTCATCCGGGGGTTGGCGATTACCGGAGGGTATCACCGTTACTTTTCGCACAGAACCTATAAAACATCCCGGTCCTGGCAATTGATTCTGGCCATTCTCGGGAATTCATCGGTCCAGAGAGGGCCCTTGTGGTGGGCTGCCCATCACCGACATCACCATCGATATGCCGATCAGCCCGAAGATGTGCACTCCCCAATCCGGAAAGGCTTCTGGTGGAGTCACATATTATGGCTGCTCACGCCCAAGTATTTCGTTACGCGAAAAGAACTGGTCAAGAATCTGACCCGTTATCCGGAACTGGTATTCCTGAATCGATTCAGCGTGTTGGTTCCCGTAATTCTCTTATTTGGTCTGATTGCCTTTGGTGAATTACTGCGGATTAATGTGCCCTCGGCCAACACGAATGGATTACAGATGGTAATCTGGGGTTTCTGCATTTCGACCGTTGCCTTGTTTCATGCTACAGCCACGATCAACTCCCTGGATCACCTGTGGGGTTCTCGCCGATATCAAACGCCGGATCAAAGTCGCAATAACTGGTTCTTGGCTTTTTTCACCTTCGGCGAAGGCTGGCACAACAATCATCATCATTATCCCATCGCGGCACGAAATGGTTTTTTCTGGTGGGAGTATGATATAACCTATTATGTATTGAAAGTCTTGGAATGGTTGGGTGTCATCTGGGACCTGAACGAGTTGTCCCTCGAATGGCGGGATCCAAATCGAATCCGCCCTTTGTCAGCCGCCAAGGAACCGATTCACGATTCCCACGAAGTGTAAAAAATGGTGCTGCTTTTGAGACAAATGAACGGGCGTCTGTGCCGAAGGAAAATGAGGTCGGAGACAGAAGCCATCAGGCCGGCTTACCGGCTTGTCCAAACTGGTCCTTAAAGCCCTCACGAATGACACGGCTTGTTCCACGCTTGAGGTCAACGTTGTACACGCTAAAGTTTGTCTTGATGTCAAAGCCCTCGGTGTGCACGGCCACATTGAGTGACGCTGAACCTTCGGTCTCATGGCTCTTGATGCGGTGGAAGACTCCACACGGCCACACCAGGAGTGCAGGGCCGTCATAGACAACAGCATCGTTGTGCTCAATTCGGAAAGGCGTCACCGTAAAACGCTCAATTTCCCCATGGGAGGGTGTCCAGATCTCCACCGAACGGGCGCCATGTAACACGATCAAGTTGTCAGCTTGGTGCGGGTGCATGTACCAGGGCCGGTCGACTTGGCCCACTTTACCTGGCGAGATAGCACCATGAGTGTGGATCACCCGATCAAGGGCGTCGATGTGCGGGAAGATTGAAAGGGGCACGATGTCAAAACGCACACCGGGCGTTTCACGGAACCTTGTCAACTCGATGATACGATAAAGCCCTGGGATTTCATCGATAAGATGCGGTGTTTCCATTGGAAGTCCTTCCGGCTGCAACCATTGGGGAAACCTGATTGTCTCTTATCTTTGACTCTCGGATTATAAACAGCGAACCCCAGAATACAAGAAGAACAATTTTCTGTAGCAATCGAAGTAGATGTCGGTGGGGCCAGTTTGGGAATCGAAACTTCGTAGAATCTTAGGGTTTTTTCTCCCCGATTCGTTGTCTCCATTTTGAAACCACAGACACCAAGTTGGCCTAATCGAGTCCGAAAAAATGCGGATTTATCACAGAAAAAGGCGTCCTCTAAAAAACTTTTAGCGTGTTCAAGTCTTCAATGACCGGAGCTCATTTCGAGCAGACAATATGCTTTCAAAACATGGCGTCATTACTGGTCTTTCGAGCATAGCTTTCGTGCGATTGTACTGAATTGGCTCAATCAGTGGTTGGTTGAAACCTCTTGCCAGTAAAAGCAATAGATTCGACCCAACTTACGTGATCGGAGGTTGTGGGATTGGCTCCGGAGAGCCTGTTGGCTTGGGCGGTTATCATTCCGCCGGCACATGCCAGCAGAAAATGCAGCGTGTCAACTCCATTGTCCCTCCATACCATTTAATATTTGATCACCAGCGTTTCGTGAATATCCTGAATCGTCGCCTCGATTCGCCGTTCGGATTGCCGGAGCTCGGTTGATGGATTGATCGCTGATATAGTCCGGAATGGTTCGGCGCATTCCACTGTAACCCGATAAAGGGGTGCATCTTCGATGAGACTCGGAAGAACAAATGGCCGGTTGACCGGCGGAGTTGTTTGCGGTGGGCTGTTATAACCCAGCAGGTGAATTCGGATCGTCTTCTCCTCCGGATTTTCGGTCACAACGGCCTCGACGGTTGCGGGCGCTGCGATTCGCACTCGGGGATTCGGGTTGAGCATGCGGATCGCATTGGCCAGCAAGCGGCGGGCCTCTACGATGTGATGTTCGCTGGCTGTCGCATAATCCGGCGAACAGGCAAATGTCAGCACCTTACCCTTGCCAACCTGATTCAACAGAATTGCCGGGCCGACAGGCGAATCGGCGCTCATCGGCCAGTCGGTTCCTTCCTTCCCCTGAAGCTGGCGACTGGTTCGATGCGGTTTGAGGAGTTCTCCAACCGCAATCGCCGATGTCACCTGATATTCCACGGCGGGACCCTTGACCAAAAACGGCCAATGGGGGCGTATGCCTTGAAGCAGCGGAGCGATGGCAGACGAATTGGAACTCGGAGTCAATCGTCCCCAGTTATCCAGCGAATCGAGTCGGCGCACAAAACGGGCGCCGATCAATTCCTCCAATATCGATTTATCAATCGGGTCGCCTCGTTGCCCGAACAGACCCGTCCAACCCGTCACGAGCAGATTGCCTCCCTGCTGAACATAACGGGCGAGCAGTTTGACCTCGGCATCGGATAGAATCGCCGCTTGCGGAAGCAGGACCTCCTGAAACCGGCTTAGCCAATCCAGAGATGCGTTCTCGTCCAAAATGATCCCCCACGGGATATGCTCATACACAAGGGCCTTGTGCGCACCCTGAAAGCTCTGGAAATATTCCGCGGGTTTTTCCCGTCCGAGCCAGTCGCGGGTCCGGCTGCTGAAGTAGATTCCCACATCGACAACGGGATTGTGGCCGAAATGCTGCTGCTTGGAATGGACTTCTTCAAAGGCCTTTCCGATCCGTTCGTAGGCCACAGGATCCAACCCGCCGTCGAATCCAGTCTTATCCACGATGGTCACGAATGCATTATGGGCCAGCAATGTAAACAATTCCCAGCGAATATCGTTGAGCGGCCGGGTGGTCTGATCGTGGTACATCCGCACGCCTCGCTGCATGGCAACCTGCACCGGCAGGCCGGGCGTGGCGGCCCGGTAAAACTCGGCATTGAGGCCCACGGTCAGCGCACTGAAACCCCAAACGCCCGTTTCGCCGGTGATGAAATCGCCGTTGCCGGCATGCTGAACCGGCCGCTGTCCGACTTCCCAGGAAAATGGCGGATTGCCATGATAGTTGAAATCCACCGTGATCTTTGGATTGAGCGATTTAATGTGTGCGGCCAGTGTTTTTTCGAACCGCTCGCTACTCTGATAACGGAACCGAAGCATATCATCCCAAGCCTGATGCCAGCGTCAAAAGTGTCCTTATGCGGCGTTGCCGAGCATGGACCATTCCT
>CAYLSB010000149.1:0-4153 GCA_964386005.1 uncultured Pirellulales bacterium
TGGGTTGTATATAACTTCCTTTCCTTTGTCAAGAGAGAAGCCTAATCATACAACAAGATTTACACGATTACAAAAAAGGTGAAGTGGAATGGAGATCGACAAACTGACCGAGAAAATCATCGGGTGTGCCTATTGCGTCCACAATGAATTGGGTTCGGGCTTTCTGGAGAAGGTGTATGAAAACGCACTGGCTCTGGAGTTGGCCGAATCCGGGCTGGTTGTCCAACAGCAGCATCCAGTTCCGGTATTTTATCGCGGCCGGATGGTCGGCGATTATGTGGCCAATCTGATCGTCGAAGAAAGGGTTGTCGTCGAAGTCAAGGCGGTCAAAAGCGTGGCCGCCGAACATGAGATTCAATTGGTCAACTATTTGAATGCAACGGGGATTGAGGATGGTCTTCTGATCAATTTCGGTTCCTCGGTCCAGGTGAACCGCAAATTCCGTAAAAAGTGTCCTGGGAATTTCAAACCGCGTTCGCCAAAAACAAATGAATAATCTTGTTAATCTTGTTCATCGCGTCAAAAACATATTCTTCCTCGTCGATGACGACACCAACCGCTACACCTCCATCGCGGGCAATACCCTTACCCACGACGACGCGGGCAACCTGACCCGCGACCGCCAGAACTTGCGACGCGAATAAAACACCTAATCCGTTATCTCAAAAGAGGTTATATTCGATTAAAAAGACCCCTGGAAACGTGGCAGCAATATAGTATTAAATTCCACCGGGCAGGGTATAATTGTAAAAAGTATGTAAAAGGTCATCGTTTTGTGTAACGATGTTCAGCCGCGGACGTCTAATACATAGAGGTTGGAAAATGAACGTAACGGGAATTCGAAACGAGGAGGAGAACATGTCAAAGTCGCTGAAAACTACTCACTATTGGAACAGGTCGATCATTACGCTGCTGGTTCTGTCCCTGCTTGTCGGGATGTTGGTCCCTGCGGGATTCGCCGCCGAGGTACGGCCGATCAAGCAGCCGACAATCGTGCGGCAGTTCGACCGTGCCGCATTGCTGGAACAGGACGGCCTTCAGGTACTGCTGCTGGCGGGAAGCCCGTATCAGATGGGCTATCAGCAGGGCGCGCTGCTCAAGCCGCAGGTGACAAAGTTTATTAAACATATCCTTTTTGTCGCACAGGCCGCCGAGACCGTTAAAGGTGATGCGAATCGTAACGGCACATTGCAGGCCGCATGGCAGCGGGCCGGCAAGTTCATCGACCGCCGATATCTCGAAGAGATGCAGGGACTGGCCGACGGTGCCGGCATCGACGTTAAGGAAGTTCAACTGGCCAACATCTTTCCGGAGCTGTTTCACTGTAGCGGATTCGCTCTGTTCGGCAAGGCCACGCAGAATGGAACGCTCTATCACGGCCGGATCCTCGACTACATGACCGAGGTCGGCCTGCAGGATTACGCCATGATCACTGTCGCCAAACCCGACGGCTATAATTCATTTATTACTGTCGGTTATGTCGGCTTTCTCGGCTCGGTCACCGGCATGAACGATCAGCAGGTGGCCTTCGGCGAAATGGGCGGCCGCGGCGAAGGACAGTGGGATGGCATGCCGATGTCGTTTCTGATGCGAAAGGGTTTCGAGGAGGCCTCGACGCTCGACAAGGCCCTGGCGATCTTCCGCGATACCCCGCGGACCTGCGAATACTATTACGTGATCTCCGACGCCAAGATTCCCGACGCCCGCGGACTGGCGTGCACGCCGGAAAAATTCGAAGAGGTTGCACCGGGTCAGGGTCATCCGCTGCTGCGGCACGCGATTCCGGATGCGGTGCTGATGAGCGCCGACAAACGATACGAAGCGCTGGCGTCGCTGGTGAAAAACAAACATGGCAAGATCGGCCTTAATGATGCGCTCGATCTGATGAATCGCCCGGTCGCGATGGAAAGCTGCCTGCATCGCGTTCTGTTCGATCCGAAGAATCTCAAGCTGTGGGTGGCCAACGCCGTTTCGCCGGAGAAGACCGAAAAATTCGCCGCCTGCTATCAGCCGTACTATGCGTTCGATTTTGCCGAGCTAAAGAAGATGATTCCCGATTCGGTTCCGGCGGGTGTGGAGAAAGTGCCCGCGCCGACTAAACCAATCGATACGACGATTGCGGCAGCGCAGGCCTCGGTGGTGGAAAAACTGCCGGATATCAACGGCAAGGTTTCGGCCAATCTGTCGCGAAAGATCGCCCCATCGGCTGCGGCGCATCAGGCCGAGTTGCTCAAGGGCTATGAAATCGCCCCGGTGGAGTTTGCGTATCGAATGGAATTTCAGTCGAAGAATGATTTCTATACAATCTGGCGAGCGTCGTTTCCTTCGCCGCTGACTACCGAGGTGCCGGAAAACAATACTGTATATTGTGAGTATTATGTATCTAATTCAACAGGAAAACGTCCCGCGGTCATCGTGCTGGATATTCTGGAAGGTTCATTGACGGTGTCGCGGATCGTCGCGCACGCCCTGGCCTCCGGCGGCGTCGATGCCGCGATCATGACGCTGCCGCATTTTGGCCTCCGCCGTTCGCAGGATCCCGACCGTTACGATAATGCCTTCGAGAATCTGGATCTCTGGGTCAACTCGGTCCGTCAGGCCGTGATGGACGTGCGCCGTACGGCCGCGTTTCTGGCCGCCCGCGAAGATACCGATGCCGCGAGGATCGGCCTTTGCGGAACGAGTCTGGGTGGATTTATTTCGGCGCTGGCGGCCGGAGTGGATGGACAATTCCCGCGAGTCGGACTGGTTCTTGCCGGCGGCGATCTGGCGACGGTTTTTACCACCGACGCCCGCGAGGTTCGTTCTGTTCGTCGGGAAATGGAAACCAAAGGCATCACTGTAGATGAACTGAAGAAACTCATCGAATCCATCGAGCCGTTGACCTTTGCCGATCGGCTCAAAGGAACCAAGCTCCTGATGATCAACGGCCAGATCGATCCGATTGTTCCGCCGGGGTGCGCGGAAAAACTGGCCCAATCGGCCGGGGCCAGGATCGACTGGTACAACTGCGACCATTACGGCATGGTCCGTTACATCCTGCCCGTCATTACCAAAGTCTCCGCGCACTTCCCTCCGGGAAACTGGTAGGGGAACACGGCGTGTGCCCCATTGTTGTATTCGGGCGGACGCCGTCCGCCCCTACCGACGGTTCGGGGTAAATATCGCTGTTTGTGGCTCAAAATTGCCGATCGATTTTTTTGTATCCGTAAAAATACGGATAGGAAATTTATGGAAATCCGTAGTTTCCACAGTTGACAAGGTACCCAACACTGACCTATCATCATGAGGTCTTATATGTCTTTTGGAGAGAGGTTGTATGAGTTCACAACTTGGTTTGTTTAGCAGTCTTACCTACAGTGTGGCATTTCCTACCTATGCAATCTTTCCGGGCATAAATTCGTGTACAAGATTTCGCAAAGACTAAACATAGAAAGGTATTTGGCCATGTCCACTAAAACTACAATAATGTTTACTGCCCTGATATTGGTTTCCGCTAGTTCATTATTATCAGCAAATGTAATTGAATCTCTAAGAGGTACAACATTTTCTCGTTTACCGGATAGTAATGCAGATGATTATGATACTAATGCGGACGGAACGATTCACCTTGGAAATTGGAGTGATAGCTCCAAAGTGATCTATCGTTTTTATCTTCCTCCCGCTGTCGGAAGCAATGACATAACTTATTTAAGAGTTGACACCTATGGAACAGGGGATATCGATAACATCAAAACAATTGTAAATGGCAATGAATACCTTATTGCTTCTGATGTGAATTGCCGATGGCAACGAATATTCTCTCAGTCTGAAATTAATGATTATGCAGTACTCGCAAATGATGCAGTTGGTGGCCGGATTTTCGAGATTCAAATTGAAGTCGTGAAAGCATTTAGCGAATGCTTTCTTGAAAAGATCGAGGTAAGTATTAATTATGGATCAGGAGTAGAGCATGTCGTTGAAAATTTTCTTGACGCATACTCTTGTTATCTGGCGTTTGACGAAGCTTCAAAATATCTTGATGTCAGCTCGTTGAATTCAATTGCTCAAGCTACGACTATTGCTGGAGCAATTGTCATTACAAGTAAGGCATTGATCGGTGGTGCAATTGGAAATGAAATAATTAGTTATTTTACGAATAATATAATTGATC
>CAYLSB010000150.1:0-4055 GCA_964386005.1 uncultured Pirellulales bacterium
AGCTCGTCCGGTAGCCCCGCGCATCTTCCGTCCATGCCTGCCGCTGGCCGTCATAGCCCGTCAGCGTCTCGGCCACCTTCTGCGAATCACCCGGCAGCGTAATCACCTTCGCCTGCCGACCCGCCGCATCATACAAAATCTCCTGCGTGCAAACCTCAATGCCGTCCTCATTCTGACTGTAACTCTTCCACACCCGCCCCGCCGCATCGTACTCCGTGCGGGAACAAGACATACAATTCGCCGATTCCACATTGGGAACTTCGCTATCCGATAACCACGCAAAATCTACAGGAGCGGTCCCCGTTCCATCCCAGGCATTCTTGACCACTCTGCCTCCCGCGACTTTCTTGCCGACGACAACCGGGCCATTGTATAGATCTTCCAGAAGCAGCGTCACATTCTTCCACCGCCGCGTCTCGACCACACGGCCGAGCGCATCATACACCGTCTCGGTCCCCACCGGCTCTTCGCCCGGCGCATACGGCCCGACCGTCACCAACGCCCTGCTGTCCGCATCGAACAGCGTCCGCGTCGTCGTGAGCAGCACATGATTCGCCGGAGAGGACGGTTATTAATCTATGGACTTGTCAAAGAACGATATATCTATCGTAATATATGCTTATTGGGGGCTACTTTCTTCTTTTACATTGATAGATTTCAGTATATCCATATAAGTATCAATCGTGAACTCTTTCTCGCCGATGATTTCAACATACAATCCACCTGCAGAGATTCGAAACAAATACTGATATCTTTTTTGTATAAAGTTATGCTCGAAATCATGTATGGTTACGACGAGACCGATGCCGCGGTTCTGGCCAATACTTATCGATTCAAAGTACTCACCTATATCATATTCATTGAAAAGGCAGTTCCGAATATCTCCTTGAATTGCATAATAGGCTTCGTCCTGTACAAATTGTAAAATAATGAGAATAGTTTTTCTCTTTTCAAGTTTCTTTTCAAGATTATATTGACCCCATTTTTGTTTTGCCCGTATGAGCTTAAAATCATCGGGATATACAAAACTTATTCTGTTATCGACATATTTCTTCATTCATTATCCGTACCACTTCAGGCTGAGTATATTGGCTTTAAATTATTATTCTTTCACTTTGATAGATTCTAATAATTCTTTAAACAAATCTCTTGAGAATGCTTCGCGCGCACTTATCTCTATATATATGCCGCCTGTTTGAATGGGGAAAAGGTACCGATATATCTCCCCCCATAATTTATGTGATTGATCATAAGCTAATGCATGATGACCGATCCCTTGTATTTCTCCAATTCGAACAGAGTCAAAATATTCGACTTTGGTTCGATCGCCAAGATCATCGGGAGGTTGACTTTGAATCACATTTCGTACAGATCTAACGGTGTCTTTTGGTATCAATTCGATTGATACATAAAATGTGCTTTTACTTTTTGAAAGGGTGTATGAACCATATTTTTTCTTTGCCCTAGTAATTTTAAAATCCTCTGGGTATAGAAAATGTATTCGTTCGTCTTCATATTTTTTCATTGATACTCGCCCCTATTGAGAAATATCGCTTCATTTTCCCTCATTAAATCAAAAATTACCTGGGAATCGGAAGAACAAGAAATCTTGTCATCGGTTTCCTAAGAATCCCATAATAATGTGCTCTAAGGTATCCGCCTTGAATAAGATTCTCATGAAGAGGAACAGCACAGCCTTTCGCGAAAGGCCATCCACCTTCAAGAGTTGAGGCATATGGATACTCATCAATACTATTGTTTACAGTTGTACGAAGATATCCATATGTCGCCAACACCCATGCCCGGTTCTGCCTTGAGATTGTAGGATTCCCATGCCATGTGAGGTAATACCAAGACAAGTTCCAAATCAAACAACTGACAGTGAATTTGTAAATTTTTGGCGTAAACCGTTCAAAAACAAAATACGGTATTCGCTTCAACAGGTTTTGAATTGTATCCTTTAAGGCCTTTGCGGCATCTTTAAGAGCATCTTTGATCTGCCTTGCACTGCTACGGATTGCTTCAGCCATTGCATACGCTCCTGCAGCCAAATATTCTTGAGATAATTCATAAATCGCTCCCAAAACAGCTATCGTAGTCAGAGCAAGCACTCCCGCCATTACATAAGGATATGCTACCGCCATTATTTGCGATATTATAGCAGTAACTGTTAATGTTTGAGCAAGCGCAATTGATTCACCAGTAGGATCTTCATAGTTTGTCGGATTATTGTGGCAATACAGATACTTATGCAGCGACTGCGGATCAGAGGGATTGCCCGCAAATGGATCGGTCTGATTGAACCGGCCGTTACTCGGATTGTAATACCTCGCCCGCAGGTAATACTGCGAGAGAGATTTGTCAAATTGTTCTCCGGTGTAGAGATATTTCGTTGCGGCCGCACCAGCGGGATTCGCCGTGTTACCCAGCATCACCCCATAACCGTCATAGCTATAAGAATCAATGACCGACTTATTCGGCAACGTCAATTGCCGCGTCGAACCGTGGCCATCGTACAGGAAACATTCTGTCTGCCCTGCCGTCCAAACCCCATTCGAATATGTCGACTTCGTCTGGCTAATGACATCATCGCCGATCGTGTATTGAATCCGCGAGGTCGGAACTTCCGTCGAGCCGGAAAGATCCCACTCCGTCTCCTCAAGCACCTGCGCATAGCCGGTGTGATTGGCCGGGTCAATGAGGTAATCCGTCTGTGTTTTGTCTTCCGGATTTCCATTGTTGGTCGTCGTGTACGAAGTGGAAGATACCCGAATCCCTTCCGGATTATATACATATTCCGTGATCAGCCGAGTGGCAGTCGAGCCGGACTTGCTGTATCGCGTCACCTTCGACAGCCGATTCTGCAGGTTATACTCGTTCCGGTCGTACTTCAGATTCGAATCAGCCGCCACGATCGTCGCCGGATCACCCGAAGTTGATTCATCCGAATAAATCGTATACGTCAGCGATCCGTTGGCGTCGTAATAGTACGTCTTATAGTCCCCCGCATGGCCCCACGCCTGCGTGCTCAGATCGTTATACTGCACCTCCGCGTTGGCCAACTGCACAAACGTCTCCGGGCCCACGAGGAAAATATACGCCAGCAGTACGCACAGGCACCGATGATAAAGCGACAGCGTCGGCCGTTCCCGCGTGTCTCGTCTCCACGGCAACACCATCGGCGCAACGGCCGGCCACAAAAACACCAGCGGAATCAAAACCAGAAGAATCGCCACCACCCATCGATCGCACACCGACGGCAGTCCCATGCAAAACGCCGTCAGCATCCCGATCCTGGCGCCCATCCCCGGCCGATAATACCCAAATCCGCCCTTGCCATCCGCGCACGCATACACCCGATTTTCCCGATCCCACGGCAACGCCGTAAAGACCGCCGAACTCAGGTCATGCTCCTTCCGCAACCGATCCCCGGCATCGTACATGGTATATTCCGTCGAGAGAATCTCTCCGCCATCCTGATAATTGTCGGCATTGATCAGATTCACCTGCCGCTTCTGACGATTGCCAACCAGATCGTACTCATATTTCGCCCGGTAGCCCCGAATCCCGGCCGGCAACGGCGTGTCGCCCACATTGGCGGATGGCTTGTTATCGCTGTACTCCGTTTCCAGCCGGTTCAGATTGTCATACTGATATTCCAGATACCGCGGCTCGCCGAGATATTCCGTCACCCCCGTCCGCATCCCGGCCGCATTCAGCCGATACGCAAATCCGCTGATCCGATAGGTATCCGGCAACGGATCCGTCACCACCTGCGAAAAATGCCGCAGCGTCGTCAGCCGATTGACCGCATTGTAGTCATACCACGTATAGACCCCGTTCGGAAGTTTCGTATTCAGGCGATTACCGTTTTTGTCATACGCGTATTCCGTCTTTTCGGAGGGCGTCAGGTTCTGCCTGTTGCGTCTCATCAATTGGACTTCATCCAGCCGACCCAGATCATCATAATCATAATAGACCGTCGTATCGGGATTACTTGTGTTGTATAATTAAGCTTCTTTCCGTACATTTTTAATGAATTTTTTGACGGTGTC
>CAYLSB010000151.1:0-4021 GCA_964386005.1 uncultured Pirellulales bacterium
GGAATAACATAACCACCGGGCAACACGGGAATACCGGACGGCAGTGCCATTCGTGTCTGACACCTTTTTCTCCAGTCGCTAAACTGAAGACGATCCCGGCGAATGGATATCGACACGAACTCAGGGGTCGGCTATAATCCCCTGGGATTGCATAACAGGGAGAATATCATGCAGGAAGCCAAAATCGGCATCATCGGCGGTACGGGATTGGGCGATGCCCTTTTGTCGCACATCACCGATACCGAGATGATTGCGATGGAAACGCCCTTCGGCAAACCCAGCGGGCCTCTGATTACCGGCCGACTGGGCGAACGAGAGATCGTCTTTCTGAACCGCCACGGCAAAAACCACCGGTTCAACCCCAGTTGCGTTCCCTATACGGCCAATATCTTTGCGATGAAGAAACTCGGTGTCCGTACTCTGATTACCAGCGGCGCCGTCGGTTCGCTTCGGGAGCACATCGAACCGGGGCATCTGGTCGTTGTGGATCAATTTATCGACAAGACCCATCGGCGGCAGTCGTCTTTCTTCGATGAACTCGGCGCGGTTCATTGCGAGTTCGATCAGCCGTGCTGTGCCCGCCTTCGCCGCGCGATCCTCCGTATCGCGGAATGCACCTCGGCGATTACGCACGAAACCGGCGCCTATGTGTGCATGGAAGGGCCGCAGTTTTCCAGTCGCGCCGAATCATTGCTTCATCGCCAGTGGGGCGCCGACCTGATCGGCATGACCGCCCTGCCCGAGGCCAAGCTGGCCCGCGAGGCCCAGATGTGTTACGCCATGATCGCGCTGGTCAGCGATTTCGACGGCTGGAAGGAACATCCGAAAGGCCGCGACAAACACGACCTTCTCAAGGAGATTCTCGGCAATCTGAACCAGGCCACGGCCAATGCCATCGAATTGATCACAGCCGTACTGCACGGTCGCGTGCCGCTGCTCGAGGACGAATGCTCCTGCCGCAAGTCGCTGGAACTGGCCGTGTGGACCGATCCCAAATCCATCAACGTCGTCAAGCGGAAAAAACTGAATGTCCTGTTCGCTTGAGCGGCACAGTGCCCCCGATAGGAATCATTTATGACCGATATAGACCTTAATTCGAAACAATATATCGTCGTTATTCAGTGTTCGATCGTCAAACAGCGATGTCCGGGGTATCTGTGCGAAAGGGCCTTCCACGAGCGGACGGGGGGATTCGCCGCTTATCCCAAAGAGATCCCGTATCGCATGATCTTTCTGGAATGCGGCGGCTGCTGCGGTCGGGCGATCCATCGCAAGCTGACGCTGTTGAAGCGAACGATCGTGAAAAAGGAAAACATCCAGCCGGACCGTATCGTCGTGCAGCTTTCTTCGTGCATGACCAAAGACAACTACCACGCGCCGCCGTGCCCGCATCTGGATTATATCAAGACGCTGGTCGCCCGGATCGGACTGGACCTGCGGGAAGACACCGTCATCAGCGCCACGTCACAGAAACGCAGAGACGAAGGCGCGTACAAATCGGATTGACCATGTCCAAAGACGCCACGATGAGTTTGTTTGGCGATGATCGATCGAGGGAAACAGCATCGCCCCACGATCGGGTCATTCGCGTGGCCATCGACAGCGGCGCCGACCAGTTGTATGATTACGCTGTTCCGATGTCGGTGGAGTCGATCTTGCCGGGCCAGCGGGTCGTGGTTCCCTTCGGGAAAAAGAATGCGGCCACAACGGCCTTCTGCGTGGAAGTTCTCGACAGGGACGTCGCGGAAAAGAGCCGTCGATTCCGTCTAAAATCCGTCAGCAGGGCCCTCGACGGCGGCGCTCTTCTCGATACGCAGTTGATGGAATTGGCGAGGTGGATCAGCGAATATTATGTTTGCCCTCTGGGCCAGGTCCTGGCGGCGATGGTTCCCGCGGCCGTCAAGAAGGATATCGGGCGAACACATCAAACGGTGGCGTATCTGGCCGAGACCGACCCCGATATTCTGTCGGGAGTATCCGGCGCCAGGCAAAAGGCGATCGTCGCCCTGCTGCAAACCTGCGGCGCTATTGATAATGAACACGGTCTGGATTGTAAGGATCTTCTCCATCGGATCGGCTGCAAAGACGGCCCGCTCAAGACCTTGGCCCGAAAGGGAATCGTCCGCCTGGTTCGCAGGGATGTCCTGATATCGCCTCCGGTGGCGCCGAAACAACTATGGCCGGAGGAGCGAATCGTCGAATTGAATGACGATCAGCATAAGGCCATCGAGCAAATCGGCCAAGGGATTGAAAGCCAAACCTTCGGCGTTACGCTGCTTCACGGCGTCACCGACAGCGGAAAAACCGAGGTCTATATCCGCACGATTGAAAAGGTGATCGCCGCCGGCAAAGGCGCGATCGTTCTGCTGCCGGAGATCGCGCTGACCGCGCAGACCATCGAGCGGTTCAGCCGCCGTTTTTCGCGGATCGCCGTGATGCACTGCCGGCTCACCGCTTCGCAGCGAAACGCCCAGTGGCGACAGATTCGCGACGGTCTGGCCGATGTCGTTATCGGCGCTCGGTCGGCCGTCTTTGCTCCATTGCCGCGGCTTGGACTGATCGTCGTCGATGAAGAACACGAACCCAGCTACAAGCAGGATACCGTTCCGCGCTATCACGGACGCGATGTCGCCATCAAGCGGGCGCAGCTCGCGGAAGCCCATTGCATTCTCGGCTCGGCGACGCCGTCGCTGGAAACGCTGATGAATTGCCGCCAGCGAGGCCATTTTCAACGGGTCCGCCTGCCGAATCGCGTGACCCTTCAGCCCATGCCCGTCATGCGATTGGTGGATATGTTCGCCCAGCATCGCGATCGTGAACCGATCCTCCTCAGCGATGTCCTCGAAGAACAGATCCGCCAACGGCTGGCCCGAAAAGAGCAGGTGATCCTGATGCTCAATCGAAGGGGGTACAGCAATTTTGTGTATTGCCCGAGCTGTCATTACGCGGTGCGATGCCGCAACTGCGATGTGACGCTGACCTTTCACAAGAGGGTTCGTGAGGGGGCGACAGAGCCGACAGTTCTCGGTACCGCGATTCCGGGCGGCCATGCAATATGTCACTATTGTCTATCCAGGACATTAGTACCTGAAAAGTGCCCGCTCTGCGGCAAGGGAATGGTCCTGCTGGGAATCGGTTCACAGCGACTGGTCGAACAACTCCAACAGCGAATCCCTTCGGCGCGGATCCGGCGCGTCGACAGCGATGCGATGGAAGGAGGCAATACAGAGGAATATTATCGTATGCTGGATTCCTTCGCCGAAGGCCGCATCGATATCCTGGCCGGTACCCAGATGCTGGCCAAGGGGTTGCACTTTCCCAACGTTACTCTGGTGGGCATCATCAGCGCCGACACCTGCCTGGCCATGCCGGATTTCCGGGCCAACGAGCGAACCTTTCAATTGATCTCGCAGGTGGCCGGCCGTGCGGGTCGTGCCGATAAACCCGGCGAGGTGATCGTGCAGACCTTCCTGCCCGATCAGCCCGCCATCCGCCTGGCCGTCAAATACGATTTCGAAGGATTCGTTCGGGAGGAAATGAGCCACCGCGAAAAATGTAACCTGCCTCCCTTCTGGCGGATGGCGATCATCCACATGCGCGACGAACAATTCGACCGTCTGACCGAGGCCTGCGAGGCCATGAGCCGCAGGATCGCCGAAACGATCGAGCGCCGGAAATTGCCGATCCGGGTTCGCGGACCCATGCCCGCCACCATCGGCCGTATTCAACGGGCCCATCGGATGCAGATCATCCTTCAAAGCCCCGCCGCGACCCAATTGCAGCAGCTTTTCGCCGACTTCCGGTCCGCCCCCCCCCTGCGACCGGCCGTGGGTGTCTATTATGATGTCGATCCCGTAAATTTGATGTAAGATAACCTCTTGCATTGTTTTGCCGGTTTGGTATAATTCGTGTTTTGTCCCCGGGGAGTAGCTCAGCTTGGATTAGAGCGCTGCGTTCGGGACGCAGAGGTCGGAGGTTCAAATCCTCTCTCCCCGATTCACGGATTGTTCATTCAATCAAG
>CAYLSB010000152.1:0-4015 GCA_964386005.1 uncultured Pirellulales bacterium
ATTGGAAGATCGAATGTGCCGCCGCCTGATCCGGCCAGGATTTGTTCTCGCACACTGACCGCCATCGATGGGAGAATTGTCTCGACATATCGGGGCCGGATGCGCTATACTGAGGCCCTTTTCATGACCCTCAAAGGAGATGAAACATGGCGGAATTATTTCTGAACGGCGAGTATCGACCGAAGCTGTCGCTGCGGGAGACGGAGCGGGCGATCAAGATGATTAAGGACTTTTTCCAGCTTCATCTGGCCCGGGCGCTGAACCTGCAGCGGGTGTCGGCGCCGTTGTTTGTACGGAAGGGATCGGGAGTGAACGACGACCTCAACGGCGTCGAACGAAAGGTGACCTTTGAGGTCAAGGATGACAACAACAGTCCGGCCGAGTGCCTGTTTTCGCTGGCCAAGTGGAAACGGATGGTGCTGGCGGAATACGGATTCGAGCCGGGCCAGGGACTTTATACCGACATGAACGCGATCCGCCCGGACGAAGAGAATCTCGACAACCTGCATTCGGTCTATGTCGATCAGTGGGATTGGGAGAGAATCATTAGCCGGGAAGAAAGGAACCTGGCGTTTTTGAAAGCGATCGTGCGGAAGATTTACGGCGTGATCCGACAGGCGGAAAAGGCCGTGGCCAAACGCTATCCGGACATCACGCCGATTCTGTCCGGAGCGATTCGGTTTGTGCATTCGGAAGATCTCCTGAAGATGTATCCGACGCTGGAGCCGCGAGAGAGAGAAAACAGGATCACCGAGAAATACGGCGCGGTCTTTGTGATCGGAATCGGAGGGGCGCTGGCCGACGGGACGATGCACGACAATCGCGCGCCGGATTATGACGACTGGACGACCGAGACGGGCAAAGGTCGGCGGGGACTCAACGGCGATATCCTGGTGTGGTATCCGCCGTTGAAACGCTCGCTGGAGCTCAGCTCGATGGGAATCCGCGTGGATCGTGAAGCGATGCTGCGGCAACTGGGGATACGCGGCGTGTCGCAGCGAACGGAACTGGAGTGGCATAAAAAGCTTCTGGACGGCCGGCTGCCGCTGAGTATCGGCGGCGGGATCGGGCAGTCGAGATTGTGTATGTTTTTGCTGCGAAAACTCCACGTTGGCGAGGTGCAGGCGAGCATCTGGCCGCAGGATATTGTTCAGCGATGTAAAGAAGCGGGAATCGGGTTGCTGTAGAGAAACAATTTCTGGCTCGATGTGCCGAATCATTTTGATCGTTGAATAGAACCCCCGGGATAAACCCGGGGGCTTTTAATGGGTGAACGATCCGTTCTATAGACCGACAGGGGAGTCGTTTGGTATGATGAGGGGATGATTGAACTCTTGAAACAATTGATTCGGTCGGATTCAACGCGGGCGGCGGGCGAGCTTGCGGTTGCGGAGGCGCTGGCGGAGTATTTCCGGGCCGGCGGAATCGAGGCACGGATCGATCCATGGGATGGCAATCGCGCAAATCTCATCGTGCATGTGCGGGGTGCCGGCAAACGCGGGGCGCTTCTGTTCGGGTCGCATCTGGATGTCGTGCCGCCGGGCGAGACCCCGTGGCAGACGTCGCCGTTTGAGCCGACGGAGCGCGATGGAAGGATCTATGGGCGCGGCGCTGCGGATATGAAGGCGGGGATCGCGGCGGCGGCAGCGGCCATCCGCGAGATCATCCACGAGGGCGGCAAGCTTCAGGGCGATCTGATCTTGGCGGCGACGGCGGGGGAAGAAAGCGATAGTTGCGGGGTTCTGCGATGGATCGAGGAGCACGGGCCGTCTTTGCCGAAGTTGAGCGGCGTGGTGGTAACCGAGCCGACGGCATTTCAGCTTGTCTGTGCGCATCGCGGCCTGGTCTGGATCGAGGTTACGACCTTCGGCAAGACCGCACACGCTTCGATGCCTCATTTGGGAATCAACGCCATCGAGCAGATGTACATGCTGCTGGAACGGCTGCGGGGATATCTTCCGCGGCACACGCCCGATGCGATTCTCGGCGAGCCGACGCTGAGCGTCAACCAGATTGCCGGAGGCAAGGCGCCCAATGTGGTCCCGGACCAATGCACCATCACAATCGATACGCGCGTGGTTCCCGGCCAGACGGCCGAAGGAATAATTGCAGATCTGGAGGAGTTATTTAGTGAATTGAACTCCGCCGATCCGCAATTCCGCGCCGAGGCGAAGGTAACGAGATTTTGCCCGCCGATGCGAACGGATCCGCAGTGCGATTTTGTCCGCGGGATCCAGTGGGCCGTGGAGGCCGAGCAAACCACGGCGGTACGGTACACGACCGACGGGCCGTACTTTGCGCGACTTGGAGCGCCGGTAGTCGTCTTCGGGCCGGGCGATTCCGAAGTCTGCCATAAGCCGGATGAATATGTCGATATCGCCGACCTCGATATCGGAAAAAAATACTACAAAGCCATCCTCCACGAATTCCTGGGATAAAAGAGTACGACGTTATGATCGTTTTTTCTATTTTCGAAATATCAATGAAAATCATACGATGAGGAGTACGACCATGAAATACAGTCTATGTACATTTACACGAGAAAGATTGTCGTTCGAAATCCCTGTTTTGCTCGGATTCATTTCCATTACGCCTTTCGCGTTTGCCTTCGATAGTCCGGCCGATCCCGGCTCGCCCGTCGGCGATACGTTGAATGTTCGCGCGTTCGGCGCCACGGGCGATGGTCATACCGATGACACAGCCGCGTTCCAAAAGGCCCTGGATGCTGCCGCCGCGGCCGGAGGCGGGATCGTCTATGCGCCGCGCGGCAATTACTTTTTTTCCGGCCGCCTGAATGTCCCCTCGGCCGTCACTCTTCAGGGTATCTGGCAATCGGTTCCGGCCCATAACGGTATACGCGATCGCGGACTGCCCAAACCCACCGACGACGGTACCACCTTTCTGATCACCGAAGGCGCAGGGAAAGAAGATGGTCCGGCCTTTATCACCCTCAACACCAACAGCACTCTCAAAGGCGTCGTGCTCTACTACCCCGACCAGAAAACCGACGACATCCCGACGCCGTATCCCTATGCGATCGCGATGCGGGGAAAAAATCCCGCGGTCCTGGCCGTGGAAATGCTCAATCCCTACAATGGTATTGACGCGACACGCAATGAACGTCATCTCATCCGCGATGTGCATGGCCAACCCCTCCGCCGCGGAATCATGGTCGATGCCATCTACGATATCGGCCGTATCGAAAACGTCCACTTCAATCCCTGGTGGAGTAACCGCCCCAAACTGTTCCAATGGCAGATGCAAAACGGCGAGGCCTTCATCTTCGGCCGCAGTGACTGGCAGTATGTCTATAATACCTTCTGTTTCGGTTACGCCGTTGGATACAAGTTCATCAAGAGTCGCTCCGGTGTCTGCAACGGCAATTTCAGCGGCATCGGCGCCGATGATTGTTACACCGCTCTGGTCGTCGAAGAATGCGCCCCCTTCGGTCTGTTGATCACCAATGGCGAATTCGTCTCCTTCCACGGTCCCGATCCGACGATGATCCGCGTCGAAGCCGCCAACACCGGTAGCGTCCGCTTCGTCAACTGTGCCTTCTGGGGACCGTGCAATCAGATCGCGCAAATCGCCGGAAAAGGAACCGTCGGCTTCGGCGATTGTACCTTCGTTCAGTGGGGCGGCCAGGCCAAAGACCGCTTTGCTTTGGATATCCAGAGCGGAACCGTCCTGGTCCGCGGTTGCGAATTCCGCCAGAACCTCCAGCAGATCCGCCTCGGCGAATCCGTCTCTCGTGCCGTCATTACGGGCAACGTCTTTGCCGGAGCACAGCGAATCACCAACTCGTCCAAAGGCAAAGTCGAAATCGCCCTTAACGCTGCCGATCAATAAACAATGTCTCAATCGTGGTTTGTGACCATCTTGTTGTAGAGGATACAAAAAAAACCTTCGCTTGCAAAATATTCTGGGTGGCAGCCCCCTCACAAACGAGGTGGATGATTAGAATGGCACTGCCGTTCCTTCGGATGTTTTTGGCATATACTCTCCCCTGGGCACG
>CAYLSB010000153.1:0-3899 GCA_964386005.1 uncultured Pirellulales bacterium
CGGATTTTGGGGAATACCCCAGATAGGCATATTGGACAATCGTCGTCTCATCCCGACAGCTCTCAAAGCGGATCATGAAATCTGACGAAACTCTCTTGGTAATCATTGCGGATTACATCTTCTTATTACCACGTTCCCATTCACTTTGTTCCCATTCTAAGAACTCACGTGCTTTACCTTGCTCAATGGCTTGCCTAAGTTGACGACCAAACTCCCGATGTTGCTGTTCCCAATCAAGGCGGGGAGCCAAAGTCGGTGGAGGAACCGTCTGCATTTTCTGACAGCAAGAGATGGCCTTTTCCTTTTCGCCCAGATAAGCGTTCAGAATCGCTAACATACATAGATCATTTGTGGATTCTCTTGCCTCTTGTTCACAAAGATATTTGACCTCCCACAAGTCGAGGGGCTTACGGATTGCTGGCCGAAATTGTTGTTCCATGGTGACGATAACATCCTTCCATTTTGTAGGATGTACACGAAGTTCTATGTGTCGGTGTTTAATATCGAGAACCTGGTGCAACATGCGTACAGTAAACAAAGGCAGACAACGAATTGCCGACCAAGGGCGATACGCTTTATATCGCAATGTTTCTATCCCAACATACTGTTCGATTGGACCATATGAACGAGAAAATACTTGTCCGTTGATGATCTTCCAATCTGGAAAAGCCGTCGCATAACACTGCACTACTTCCCTTAGTTCTTTCTTTGTCATCGGCAGGTATCTTCTGAGTTTTTTTCTGTCCATTACGGCTTCACCTCAGTAATCGGAATATTTGGCCCAAGACCTGCCCCTGTACGAATCTGATTAATCCGAGCGGGGGTCAACTGCGAACTTCCAAACTTGTAATCCCAAACCCAAGACGGGTTATTCAAAGAACCTTCGACTACATCGAGCCGAATCGATCCACGTAGAGGATCGACTCCCCTTTCCCATGGTGCGCCATTAATAAAGCGCGATTCTGTTGATAATCCTCGATCTCCGAACATGTTCTGATACCGAGTGAGTAACTTATCAGCATACCCATGTTTATACGTTCCTGCAACAGGGCCCTTTCCAAGCCCTTCGCGCACGCCCCAGGCCTCGGCCCTTGTGCCGATTTCCTGAACTAATTGTGCGTTTGTCCTGCCTGCATTCGACGCCTGTCCAAAAAACTGCGTGGCGTCTTTCGCCAGGTCGTCGGCATAATTTGCTGCGGTCCCAACGAACTCATCCATACATCGGGAACCACCCCATACCATCGGTCCCCGGGCCTGTTGAGCCACCTTGAGAAGAAGGCCCGCTCCCTTCAGGGCAATCCCCCCCTCAATCTGGAGAATGGCCGTTGTCACAACCTCCCTGACGAGTTCCTTCATCCTCCTTTTGCATTGATTCATATAACATTTGTTCTTGAAGGGTTGTCTGACATCGCCCACTGTCAGGAATGGGTCGCCAAGGTAAATTTGTCCATTGCGGACAAAAGCCTCGTTCAGACCGGAATTAGCAACATTGACGCCGGTCATCCCCATCGCTTCGCGTTCCAGACGCGGAACCCCACCGTCAAATAAATACATGAACAAAGTGATACGACCTTCTCGGAATTTCAGGAGATCGGTTACATAGCATAAGACCTGATCATCGCACATCTTCTCCAGGTCTTTTCCTTCGGGATTGGTCAATAAATCCTTCAATTGGCCTGGTGTCAAGTCGTCTTCAAGGGCCATCAACCCCCACGGATCAACGTAGTTCGCCGGATTCGACAGGACATACTCATACAGGTTCATCGAGTCGGCATAGCCGATGGGGTCATGCTGGAGGAAACGGCCGTAGAGAGGATCGTAGGCTCGATTTCGCAGGTCATATAAACCCGTTTCGGCGTCGTAGCGATACCCGGCAAAGCGAACGGGGTTCCCGGCCGCGGAGGGTTCGATCGCATTGGACGGGCTGCCGTACACATCGTAGTTGTAGAATTCCCGGTCGGATTCCCTGTTGTATCTTCCGCCGATCAGCCCTCGAACCGAACCCAGGGCATCATGGAGGTAATAAAAGTCTGTTTCTTCAAAGGAGGGCGTATCCCAGACCGAGGCAAAGTACGCAAAATCCCGGATGTCGATCTTGCCGCTGCTGTCGTGGTCGAACGAGGCGTCAAAGTTCCCCTGCCCCGTCGTGCTCAGCCACGCCTCGCAGAAGTCCAGAAACGCCTGCCAGTCGTCCAGGTCGCCCTCATGCACGCTCCGGAACATCGCCAGGACTTCATCGATCCCGTTGCCATAGACAAATGAACGTGTATTTATTCAATTTTCAAAGAACAACTTACAGATTTCAATCTGGCAATCGGACATTAATTACTGCTAAAGAACCATCACAAATTTTGGAAATCTCATCCAAGGAGAGCTGAAACCAATACTCTATATCTTCGATATAGACACTGAAACAAAATTCCTTTTCTGTCGCATCAAAGCCCCCCTCATACTTGCCAGATTGAAATATATCATCGGATTCGTATTGCATCCACTCCTTGACAGTCCTATTGCATTGAACTATCTTTTTGCACAGATTCAGCAAGATATTATCAACAATCATTTCCATGGAATACCTTCATTAATAACCTTTGGCGAATAATTCCATTACTTAATGAAATTATTGACAATTGCATTTTTAGCATAAGGTTTTAGTACATTCCATGCACGTTCGGAAATAACAAGGCGAGTATCCTCTGCTAAGAAGACATCATCTTTTCCAGCAACTCCATGAACTTTCATCCAAAGAAAAGATGGAATTTTCTTATTTGGATAGAGTTGATAAAATTGTTTCGAAAAGCTTACTTCGACATCATCGAAAACAATTCCGCTCAACTGCTTCGAACGAATAAGGTCAACCAGCTTGGTACTGACAATATAACAGGGAGTCGATTCAAGTATTTCATCGCTAGCCCATCCATTAAAAACATAATGCAATTTCTCAACGCTAAGTCGACCGGAAGATTCATGTACGATTGAATGAGGTCCGATTTCCCCGGCAACTTCCGGTTCAATATAATAGTATTTCATAATCACCCGCAGGTTATTCGGCAAACAATATTACCTACGATCAGTACTCGAATGTCAATCGCCCCTTGTCATATTCATTTAGAATCATCTCAGCTTCAAATGAACAGCGTCCTTGTGAATCCCGCAATGTCTCTAATACCTGACGAGCAATTTCGGGAACCCACTGAAGACAATGAGCGGCGGCACCACACCTAACACTCGGTTCTGTATCCTGAAGGAGCCGAATAATTGCCTGACGACCCTCTTCCGTTTCCCGAAGAATCTTGTAACAAGCATGCCACTCATCATGACACTTATTGGATTTTTTGGGATCTGAGATTTTATCCATTCCTAACGCGTTGAAACGATACTTTTCAATCAATACATTAATTGTATTTCCCATTGTAATTTCCTTAGGGTAACGGTTTACCGCTCATTGTATCATCCAGAATTCTTTGGCCAAAGTCAAACTGTTCCCGCCAAGATTGCGAACCCAGCCATTGTCTCACTGTTTGTCCACCAGTGAATCTCCGATTACTCGAATAGTATGTATTAATCGCTTCGTTAATCTCACGAGGGACAGAAACAACATTTGTCGTGTTATGAATAGCCTCGGGTCCGAATTTCTTAATATTGGGTTTACGCTGCTCGACTATATGGTGCCATACTTTATTATCTCCGGCGGATCCTAATCCTCGTTTCAGGGCCCTGAATGATTTAAAGAAGCGAACCTCTCTTTCATTGGCCTTTGATATTGTTCGGGTAATTCGGTTCATATCCGTAGCATGATCAGCAATTTGTCGTATATCTGACATGTCATCAATATAATTAGCAACCTATACTACTCCCCAAAAACTGGACCAGGGAATAAGGTGGAGGTTGTGGTATAA
>CAYLSB010000154.1:0-3827 GCA_964386005.1 uncultured Pirellulales bacterium
CTGTACTCACCTTGCGCCCGGTTTGTGGATCGTACTCGTAATACAAATCCCCCTGCGGCGATTCGAGGATCAAGATGCGCCCTTCGTCATCGTACGAGAACTCATACGTATTGGTAGTGTCTTTAACCTCTTTAACCTTCCGGCCAAGCTTGTCATAGGTGTACACAATCGAACCATCGGGCGTACCGCCGGGAACGCCGTCATAATTTTCCTCAATCCGCAATTGACCCGGAATGCCACGGAACTCTGACGGTGTACCACTCATAAAGTGATCATCAGTACCTACCGCGTTTTCATAGTAACGATAAACCGTCGTATGCCCTTCACAATCGACCCGCTCCTCCACCCGGCCGTGCGGATCATACGTTGTCTCCTCATACAACTTTCCGCTCAGATCAATCCCCAGAATATCCGCCGTCGTCGGTTCGGAGGGCAATGACGGATTCGTCGGAATAAACGGCTGATACTTCCTGACCGGCCGATTCTGCGAATCATACTCCATCATCGTCACACGGCCGAGCGGATCCAAAATCGCAATCTGGTTGCCGTACACATCATAGTAATACCGATAGATCGGATGTTCAGGTTCATCGTCGTTATCCGGATTGGGCACCTCCGGCAGCATCACCATCGTCACCCGCCCCGCCGCGTCATACGTGAAAATCTTATACTTGTCAGCCCCGTTATACGTGACGGACGAAACCGGCGGCGTCTCATACAGCTTCCGCCCAAACCCGTCATACCCCACATGACTATACACCGGCCAAATATTTTCTCATAATGCCTGAATTTTCAAAAATGCCAATCCTTTACATTTTTTCTTTTTCAAATTTTTCACCATAGCCGTACTAACAATTATCGGCGGGAAATAATCCTTCAGACGAAATATATTAACCTTTCCGATATAGTCATTCTTCAAAACCATCTTTGGGAAATATGCCACAGCTCCATCATCGTAACGGCTAATAGTGGATTGTTCCCAGTCAATTGCATCGACAACCCGCAAAGGATTGATGATATGATATCCCTCGCAACTTCTTTTGTCTGATTCATAATAGATGGGGGCATCAAATACTTGCACATCATCACCCAATAACGGCCCCCAAATGTCTAATAGATGATCCGATATTATCAGCCAAGAAACAGGATTAGGCAGAATATCCGGTCGAGGATGTGATTCATCTTCTTTGGATATATACAACCGTACCTTGGCTGGAATAGGACCATGAAAGGGATTTCCCTTCCATAGGGATGTAATATCAAAATCAGCCGCCTCCCATTTTCCCACTCCTTGAATTGGAGGATTTCCCCACAAGATTTTATAGAAGACCTTCATTAGCCGTCCACCCATTTAACTTCCTTATTCTTATACGGTTTTAATGTTCCATTTTTGATGTCACGTTTTATTTCTTTAAAAATATTATTTAACTCCTTCCGTGCAATATCGCGCCCTTGACCTTTGACTCTTTCATACCCCCTGTCCATCATTTCACGAATTGAATCATGATACGAATTACAATGTCTTCCTCTATGGTTTTCTAATAACATTCTGTTTTCAGGCATATCAAGAAGATCTTCATCTGTCCACTTGGCTTGTTTCATTAATGGATGATCGTAATGTTTATATGTTTTATTTCGAGGAGAAACACCATGATGGTCCTCGGGTATAGTTGTTTCTAATGACCTTGCTGCAAACACAACAAATGCATTATACGCAACCGGCCCTACCTGATCGATTACCCACCCTGCCAGTTGCGGATTTGACACAACCGCTTGCCAGAATCCACCACGCGCAATTCCGCCTCCTGCCAATGCCAATGCAGGAGTGGTACCGCCCGGCGGCCCTTGAATTCCCGCAATAATCCCTCCAATATTCATGACCAATCCGGTTCCGTGTGCCGCCCCCATTACCACATGCGGAAGGCCTCTCCAAAAGTCACCGTCAGACCAGGCATTATAGAGATCGATGGCTGAGGTAGTCACTCCCTTCGCATTATACGCTGCCCCGGTAAGGTTCATCGTCAGCAATACAGATCGAATCGCAAGCGAAACATTGATCTCAGATATATTGAAATATCCGGTTGGATCCATGTTGTTAACCGGATCACAATGGGCATACAGATAGCGATGGAGGGACTGGGGGTCTTCTGACAATCCGTCGAATGAATCTGCCGCATTAAACCTTCCCGTCGCCGGGCTGTACCACCGGGCACGGAGGTTATACATCGCCAGCTTGGTATCATACATCTCGCCGGTGTAATACAACCCGTCGCCCGACAGCCCGTTGCATTCCCGGCCCCAGGCGTCGTAAGTCAGCAGCTTCGTATCATTCGCCGGCTGGCCGGGTTTGTACACCTTATCCTGAATATCAAACCACTCCAGCGTCCCGGTGGAGTTCGCATGATTCCGCACGCTGCCATGGCCGTCATAGATCAAGAACCGAACCGTTGAACCGGCCGCCTGAGCGATCACATCGCCGCCGAGCGTGTAAGTCATCATGTTCGAACCAGTTGTTTCCTGAAGGACCTGCGAATACCCCGTTAGATTCATCGGATCGACAAGATAAACCGTCGGCGTGCCCGTACCAACCTGCCGCCGAACTCGAATGCCATCGGGACTATAGCCATACGTCGTCGTTATGCTGTCGGCCGTTACCGTCTTGAGCCGATTCCGCAGATCATACACATAAATTGTCGTCGCTGTGCCTTGCGTTTGACTTGTCAAAGAGCCGTTAGCATCATACACATATGTTATGTCTTGTATAGTCGGAGAAACATAATCCTCCAAATATAACTGGTCCCGCTCATTATAGCTGTAATTTATCGTTTCGTCATCCGCGGTCCCCGGCTGTTTTCCAATCGTCTGCGAAACCCGATTCCCAACCAGATCATACGTAAACGAGTTCGGATCGTGATCATTCCTCTGTTCCCAAATCAATCGCCCCAACCCGTCATACCGATACGCCATCTCGCGTGTCAGATAAACCTCTTGAATAACGGTGTTTTCCTCCTTCCAGCCCTTACACGTCTCCTCTGCAGTCGCTCGCTGGCCATCCGCGTAACACGAATACTCAAACCGGCTGAGCAGCTCGCTTTCCAGATGACTGCTGCTCTTGTAGTTGGTCAGCCGATACAAACGATTGAGGGCATCATACTCATACACCACCTCGTTGCCATTCGGATAGATAACCTTTTCCTGCGATCCATTGTCATTATAGGCATACGTCGTAGCGGTTTCGCTGACATCCGTGCTATTCCGCCGTACTACCTGCACGGTTTCCAATCGGCCGAGATCATCATACGTATAAACCGTCCGAGTCACCGATGAGGTAAATGGAGTCGGCGTCGCCGTCGCATCCGCCAGAATCTGTGCGAATGTCATGGTTGACGGGTAACTGGCTGTACTCACCTTGCGCCCGGTTTGTGGATCGTACTCGTAATACAAATCCCCCTGAGGCGATTCGAGGATCAAGATGCGCCCTTCGGCATCGTACTGCGTCAAATACACTTCATTTGTACCCGGCGTCATCGTCTCTTTGATCTTCCGGCCGAGCTTGTCATACTCATACACGATAGAGCTATCCGGATTACCGCCGGGCGTCCCGATATAATTTTCCTCGACCCGCAACTGACCCGGAATGCCAAGCAATTCTAACGGCGTGCCACTCATAAAGTGATCATCAGTACCAACCGCGTTTTTATAGTAACGATAAACCGTCGTATGCCCTTCACAATCGACCCGCTCCTCCACCCGGCCGTGCGGATCATACGTTGTCTCCTCATACAACTTTCCGCTCAGATCAATCCCCAGAATATCCGCCGTCGTCG
>CAYLSB010000155.1:0-3720 GCA_964386005.1 uncultured Pirellulales bacterium
TTAGGCCATTTTGTTCATCGAAAATATTCAGATTCGGTGAAATATCCGGGTTAGGTACCCCTTCACCATGATAATACATCAGGCCTTCTACATAGACAGGAAGCAGTTGATTCATTTGCGAGGACGAAGTCGTTGACCATACAATCTTTCCATTCTGAAGAGGCCGAGCTGGGTCCTGGTACAGAGAGGCATAATAACCCACGGCTTCAGCTAACTTGCCTGCCTGTTCCGCTTTCCGGGCAGAATCCATGAGTTTTCGCCATTTTACTTGATCTTGCGGTTGTCCCACCGTTGAGGTTTCCAGCTTCGGTGATGCGACTACTTTGGCGACCTGTATTTTCTCTGCCACCGGCTTTAAAGGCTCTTTCGGTATCATCAATTTGGTTAATTCTTCGATACGCAGGTCATACACTCGAGGCGTGCTTGAACATTTTGCCGCCAATTGAAATTTCTCGACTGCTTTGGCATACTCTTTTAAAGTGATAAGAGAATCTGCTTCACGGGTAAAATGTTTTTCAACTTCCGGCAAGAGATTATTTTTTCTCCCTCCCATAAGCCATCCACATGTTGCGAGCACTTCTTTGGCCCGATCTATCTCTCCTGAAAGAGCCAATACTTCCGCTTCACGAATTATCCGCCTATTATCATAACCCGAAAACAAAGTGATCATGATTAATATGAGGAGCAATCCGCCTACTAAAGATAAGATTGTAATCTTCATGGCATTTGTATTTCGTTTATGCTTCTCAGAAACCATTGGGACATTTAATCGTACATCACTGAGCGGCTTATCCGATATGCCTGGAGACAGCTGCACAACAGTGGGAGATTCATCTTGTATTCTATGATGCTTACGTAACTCCGCATGGGCATGCTTTTGTTGGGAAGCGATCCCCATGAGGATTCTCTTGAATGATGAGACTCGCATTTGTCCCGATAATACAGATTCAAGGTCGTTAAGAATCTCCTTATCAGATGATGTCGAACCTTTAAGAAGTAGGCTCAGACAATATCTCCCTTCTGTCGTTGACAGTTTGTCATTTCCTAGGCCGACCATCCGTGAAAGGCGTTCGATCATAATCCGTTTCTTCTCATACACAATCGGATTGAAGGTCAGCGCTAATTCGTGTGTCATCTCTCCTTGAAACAATGGAGTCTGCCGGTTACCTGCCTTCTGGGAAGCGTCAGTCACTTTGGAGTGGAGGTACTGCCAGAGCTCATCGATCGTCACTACTCCATCGACATCTTTGTCGGCCTCGCCGCGGAGGCCCTTCTCCAGAAAATACGTGAAGGCCCCATGGCCGACATCTCCCAGTTCAATCGATTTCTCCTTGCCATCGGACGACGATAGAGTGATCCGTCCCTTGCCCTTGTAACAGGCGAAGACTTCCTCGGCCGTCAGGACGGCTCGGGTTGGATTCTTCTGGGTTGCTGTTGCGGCTGCATGACAGCAATCCAATAAGACCAGTAGCTGCTTAGTCCGGATTTCGTTGATAACCTCGGAGATCCGGTTATTGCTAAGGGCCGATCCGTACAAGTCATCCACATCTGCGTCATAGGTAACCCAATAGAGGTTAGACTCTTCCGGTGCGCCATGCCCAGCATAGTAAATCCAAACGGTGTCGTTCTCTCCAGTGGTGCGCCGCAACGACGACAAAGCACGCCAGATGTTATCTCGCGTGGCCTGATCGTTCAGTAACAACTGAACATGATCCTGCGGGAACATCCCACAGTCTGGATCAATCATTAGATCGTAGATCGCCTTGGCATCGGCCGTAGCACATCGCAGATTCAGGCGGGAATCCCTGTATTGTTCTATGCCAATCACAAGTCCATGCCTACTTTCGCCGGCTGGCACTACCCGTTTAGCAAGATAGGTCCGAATGTCTCTTGTTGTGTCGCCTGCCATCGTTCGATCTCCTCAATATTCCCCATTTGCGTTGAATTCTTGGGGCGTTTCCGATTCTTATCCGCCTCGCGAACGGGATATCCACAACAGGATCAGTATCTGTACGGCCGCGATGGTATAGAATACCACACGGAACTGACGATCGCGAGTCTTATGACGAAAGACGAATTGGCCGACAAATGCTCCCGGTGTGCCACCCATAATTGCCATCAAGTGGAGAACGGTTTCCGGAACTCTATACCCGCTGTGAACGGATTGCCATTTGTCATACCCAAATATAAGAAATGTCAGGAGATTAATGCCAATAAATAGTCCCCGCCATAATCCCGTTATTATCAACAACCAATAACTGATTAATGCAATTATCACCAATATCGCTCGGATATTTTGATGGCCTTCTCTCATACTTGTGAAATCAATCGCTTATAGGACTGTTATTTTCATTTAGTTTTATTATTTTTTCATACACGCCATAACCACTTCTATAATACCCTATGGAAATAGAATCTATGTCAACCCAGCCATAAATGGTACGAACCGTTACGGTTAACTTGACAAGACATGAGCCATCAATATTTAGAACATAACCATTCTGACCATCGCATACAGCAATTTTTTTTTGCTCAGGTGAAATCACGACATCACCAATATTTCGAGGAAACTCATGGATTAATATTTTTCTTTTATCAGTCTCGTCGAATCGAAATAATCGATTTTCTTCTTTCCAGACCTTTGTCGATTGATAGAAAGATGGGGCTACCTGTTCATCATAAAATTGCCGTGTCTTTGTGTATAGCTCATTTTCATGAGGATCACTGAGATTCTTAATGTTTCCCAATATATCCTGTGCCAGAAAATATGCTTTGGAATAATTCCGGACTGAACATTCATCCTGCATTTCTTTATATTTTTTTTCAAGTAGTGGTATACGATAATGTTCTCTAACTGCCCAATAACCAACAAAAAGAATGGAGACAATCGATAAACCCAGTATTGCAGTAACATAGGGCATGGCCGCTCGGATTTTTACTTTATGTGTGTCTGATCGTGCCTTTTTAAGTTCATCCTTGATTGACTTCTCTTTTTGAAGATGGTTTGCTTTAAGTTCTTCATATCTTGTACATAACTGCTCATATTCACTTTCGAACTTTTTTTGTGTTTCCTCTAATGTATTTTCAAGGTTCAGCCGCTTCGTTTCAAGGTCTTGATTTATCTTTTTCAGTTCATTGACTTCTTTTTTGGCATTGGCCAATTGTATTTCAATGCTCAGATCGCGTTGAAGTAGCGCAATCTCGTCGGACGATTTACTAATTTTGATTGGGGTTTGAGTAATTCGACGAGGCTTACACCAAACAGAAATTGTGTTTTTACAGTACTTGAATATGGCATCCAGCGTTACATGGCCAGATGAATTGGGGACTGCATTCCGGATAGCTTCCGTCAATGACCAGGTAAAAATCCCGTGTTTTGTCTCATCGCACTCATGGGAAATCTGGTCTTGCTTGCAGCTTGCAATGGTATAAATACCTTCGGCACATTGGAGTTGGTCAATAAATCGATCGGCCATTACCATTACATCACGACCGGAACCGCTGTGACAAGCATCCAAGAACAGTACTTTTTGCCGCGCCTTGCACCGTTCCAGTAAATCCTGAATATAGGATATCTTAATTCCTGTCATGTTGACGGTATCCAGCGTCGCATCTACGGGCACCAACATCGACTCCCCATTCTCATGCCGCCCGTGGCCTGCAAAATAGCCCGGATATTTCATAGACCGGATAAGCAGGCATATTCAGGACAGCCAGGGT
>CAYLSB010000156.1:0-3558 GCA_964386005.1 uncultured Pirellulales bacterium
AGGTTGAGATGGAAGACGATTCCACCTTATTAGCTTATCCTGTTGGGCAAGAAAGGATCAGTCTACGATTTTCTAGTCTATCGATTGTTTCCCCTGACAGGAAGAATGCAGGAGAGCAACAGGTCAGAAATAAAGCACTTGAAAAGAATATTGAATGCAATGAATTCAACGGAAAATTTGTCCTAACCTATGAAGAGGAATCTGAAGAGCAAGGAGATCCTTTGGTAATGCGTTTCAGTGAGGTCGGGATTCTGAACAACATTATCATAATTTCCGCCACGATCATAAAGAATCAGCGGAACCATTCCTTGGTAAAACTGACATTGGATGCGATACCAAAAATCATAGATTCAATTCAAGTCACCAAAGAATATCGAGTAATCGAGTCCGAGGATAAAAAGATTACGGTCACGGAACAAGTTGTAGAACCAACACCCCAGACCATCACGCCATTTGGTAAAGAACAAGAACACTGGTTGTCCGTAAATCTGGCACATGCAAGGGAATTGGGAACGAAGTATGGCAGTGGGGGGGAACTGCATCCCGATGAACTGGATTGTATTTTTTCCCGATGGATGGAGGAAGAAACACCCAAGGAAGATGATGAACTAATTGCCAATGCCCTTGGTGCTGCTTTTGGAGATTGGCTCGTTCAGGAACATGATTTCAGGTGGGTCATTGTTGAAGATATTGAATTTGGTTCAGAATATGCGGTCAGACATTGCCATCGTGAAGCGATGGCTTATCCTCGTGCGTCGGTTCAAAAACGAATCGAAAGTGGACAATGTGAATTGTTTAAAAGCATTTACCTGATAATCCTGGATCAGTTTAAAGAAGCGAAAGAGGATACACCGGAAAAACGCCGTTTTCCTCTGTAGCCGAATCCAAATCCTGTTCATCCTGTTAATCGTGTCAAATATATTTCTTTGCGGCTTGGCGACTTTGCGTGAGGAATTCATTTTCAAATCTCCAATTTCCATTTTCAAATTCTCAAAAATCCGTGCCGTCCGTGAAATCCGTGGTTAAAATTCTGTCAGAGACGCGCAAGGAAAAGAGAGGAACATTTTCGGGCTTGAGGGGGATGCAGGTGTCGAGTAGAATGGGGGCGTCGTTTCAGATGGAATCTAACAGTCGGTAGGAGCCGGATATGTCATTCGAACGAATCGATCGTCGTGCGTTTCTCAAGGGAGCAGTATCGGCGGCAGCTCTGCCGTATCTGGTCGCGGGTCGGGCGCTGGGGCGCAGCGGTTCGGTATTGCCCAGCGAACGCATCGTGATGGGCGGAATCGGGCTGGGCGGCCGTGGTTCCAGCGATTTGCAATGGTCGCTCGACGAGGCGGATGTGCAGTGGGTAGCCGTCTGCGATGTTCGCAAAGGCCAGCGCCTGGCCGCCAAGGCCGCCGTGGACACCAAATACGGTAATCAGGATTGCGCCGCGTATGCTGATATGCGGCAACTCCTTACCGAACGGACGGATGTCGATGCCGTGCTGATCGCCACCGGCGACCGCTGGCATGCGCTGGCCTCGGTGCTGGCCATGCGGGCCGGTAAGGATGTCTATTGCGAAAAGCCCGCGTGCCTGACGATGGCGCAGGGCCAGGCCGTCGTCGAGACCGCGCGGCGATACGGCCGGATCTTCCAGACCGGCGCACAGCGGCTCAGCGAAGCCAACCATGTCTTCGCCATCGAGATGGCCCGGACCGGCCGTCTGGGTCCGATTCATACCGTCTTTGCCGACTGCCGCTGGCGCGACGGCCTGCGTCACGACTGGTTGCCTGCCGAGCCGGAACCGGCCAAGGATGAACTCGATTGGGACCTGTGGCTGGGGCCGTGTCCGTGGCGGCCGTACAACGCCGGGTATGTCAACGGCGCGGGCTGGTACCACTTCTACGATCTGGCCACCGATGTCGCCATGTGGGGCGCCCACACCGTGGCCCAGGCCCTGGCGGGGCTGGATATGACGGATGTCTCGACGATCGAGTTCGAATACGCCGGGCCGGACAAGACGATGGTGACGCGGCTTTCCAACGGGATCAAGCTGGTCCTGTTCCGCGTTGCCGGTTCGGTGTGGGACCCGTGCGAGTATTGGCACGGCGCCTGCGGCGAGCGGTTCGACGGTCCCGAAGGATGGGCCTCCGCCGCCGACGGGTATGCAAGCCCGGATGTTTCCTCGCCGGCGATGCTCCGCGAATTCAAGAAGGTCATCGCCGACTATATCGCCCGGACGCAGCGGCCGATGAACCACGTCCGTGACTTCTTCGACTGTGTCCGCTCGCGCCGACCCACCGTGGCAAGTCCCGAAATCATGTTCCGGTCCATGAGTATCTGCCTGGCCGCCGACATCTGCGAGCAACTCAAGCGCAACCTCAAGTTCGATCTGCGCACGGCCGAGTTCGTCAACGACCCTGAAGCCAACCGCATGCGCTCCCGCGCCATGCGGCCGCCCTACATGATCTGATATGAAGCGGGACAGTTATCATCTAATCCCTTCCGCGGGAGACAATGTATGTCGGAGACAGAGCTTATTCGTAATCTGAACTCCCTGTTTGGATGGGACAGGACTCTACTTCGTCAAAAGCTCATTGAAGTGCGACAGGATACTTCCAGATGGGAGAAAGTCGGGCGGGAAATCAAAAAGAAAACCCAACAACCCGTCAAAGCGAGTTTGGGACTTTTTGAGGATACATTTGACCAACTGGATACCCCCAAGGCAGATATGTTTTGGGTTGGCGACGGTTCGTATTACTATGAGATTCTCCTGAATAGTGGTGTGAGAAGCGGATTGGATTGGGACAAAAGGCTTGCCTTGAAATGCGGCAGTACAGCCAAGCTCTGCGTTGTTTGGGCGAGTCTGTTGATGCCATATTATGCCTTGGATACCTACTGCATGAAATATAACACAGATCCCGGCGAGTTTGAGTTTCATCCATACAATCCTGTGAAGAAGCGGGAGATATCCATCATTTCTCAAGTCCGGGATATCCTGAATCAACATGGATTCGCCTTCGTCGCAAAAAGACTCGCGAAAAAGGCCGTCCCCAAGGCGGTTACAGATTGTCGCGAGAGAGGAGAAGCCACTGTTTTTGACTGTCTTTTTTCCGATACTAAGTTCTACCAGGAACATCATGTGCGTTTTTCGGACAGTTCTGGAGAATCCATCAAGGGTATATTTCCAGACACAACTGTGGGCTGGGGCGATAGAGTTGACCGCGAAGGCGGTAGAGAACGCTCAACATGGTGTGAATACCAATCTGGAGACACGGTGATAACCCGTCTGGACGAGAAATATAGAGTGGTTGAGATTACTATTCAGAGTTGCTCTCACAATAAACTCAAATCCGAAATGACGGTGGATATTAATAAGAGAAAACTCAAGACAATGACTTACTCAAGATAGGGATAAGGTGCTATCACTCTTTGTTAATCCCCAGATTTCCTGGCATTTTTGAAAATAAAGTTTCAGCTTATTTTCATTTTTGCCGAGACAAATAAAGGTGTCAGGAACGAATGGCACTTCCTTAAGCGGCATGGCGGGCCTTCCAGAGTCGTCGAGTGATC
>CAYLSB010000157.1:0-3478 GCA_964386005.1 uncultured Pirellulales bacterium
TGACACCGTCAAAAAATTCATTAAAAATGTACGGAAAGAAGCTTAATTATACAGTATTGTTGTGCTGTACAATCACATTCTTGAATTTTGTAGTAACCAATCTGTAAATGGTACTGTGGGTTTTATTTCTCTATTTGCTTCCCAAGGTTGTAACCAATAATTAATATCATGTCCAAATTGAGGATCGTAAGAACTTTGTTGTAGAATTAACAAGCCCGATTCTCTTTTCCATATTGCATAATTATAAGCTTTTTGGTCATTGTCTTTGTTAAGCAAAAAAGGGTTCCCAATTTGTCCTATCGTTAATTTCAATAATTTATAATATATTGATTCAAATCTTTCCCTTTCTTCGTTATATAGCTCGCGGGTTTTATGGTCTGACTCAGAATATGTTTCCCACCAACATACTGATAAAATTGCGCACGAAATCTTTTTTCTACTACTATTTTGTTCAGGATCATCAATTCCTATCAAAAAGGCAATTTCTTCATTTATTTGAAATCGTAAATAATTGCTGTCCGACATTGATTTATCTAAGACGGAAAACTTCTGACACCTGTTTATAAATGACTCATTATCTGACAGGTCATTTACAAGTTCATACAACTGTCTTATTGGTGGTTCAAAATCATTATATGTTTCTATCATAAGAATATCTCCATAAGTTATTATCCCCCAAACAAACGAGCTATTGCCTGTTTTAACGCTTCAATTGACTGCTCAGTCTGTTCTCTTGATAAACCGTTCTGATAACCATAACTCCAAGTTATGGTAGCATTGGGGAAATCCTTTTCAATCATCATTTGACAAGATAAATTTGTAGGATCACTACAAGGTTGCAATTCACTATAAATACGAGATACCTTGTTAAAATCGATTCCCATTTGTTGTAATTCGTTCCTACATAACCGTTCAGCATGTCCTAATCCTCTTTGGCTAAAATGAATAATTGTCCTTTTAACGCCCCCATTATCAGTATATTCAAATGCTGCGCCATTTTTAAAAGTATTTGAAGTAATATTTTCCTGTACTCGTTTAGCCTGAACTTGTCTGCTCAAATCAGTTCCGCCATAAGGTACTTTTCCTCTTATGTGAGGTATTGAGTTCATCAATCCGGTAAATACAAATCCAGCCAACATTATGGCACCTGAGACCATCTGGATTTGTGCTACGGTCTCACTATCTTCAACCCAACCCATATAAGCAAGAAGACGTACTATTGAGGCTGATGACCAAGCACAAAAAGCCAATTTTGTAACCATCCAAGAAAAAATAGCAACTTTCGGAGCATATTCCATAACACGAAAAGAAATATGCCAAGCAATAGTATTCATTACACCGACAATCCCACTGATAAACAATCCGCTTGGATCAATTCCATTAATAGGATTACAGTGGGCATACAGATACTTATGCAGCGACTGCGGATCGGAGGGATTTCCGGCAAACGGATCGATCTGATTGAACCGCCCGTTGCTCGGATTATAGTATCGCGCCCTCAAATAATACTGGCTTAGCGATTTGTCGTATTGCTCGCCACAGTATAACAACCGGGTTGTGTTGGATGCAGTATCTGCCGGATTGGCCGTATTGCCCAACATGACTCCATAGCCGTCGTAACTGTACGAATCAATCACTGACTTATTCGGCAGCGTCAATTGCCGTGTCGAGCCCTGACCATCGTACAGGAAATATTCCGTCTGCCCGGCCGACCAAACTCCACCCGAATACGTCGATCTCGTCTGGCTGATGATATCATCACCGATTGTGTACTGAATCCGCGTGGTCGGAACTTCCGTCGAGCCGGAAAGATCCCACTCCGTCTCCTCAAGCACCTGCGCATAGCCGGTGTGATTGGCCGGGTCAATGAGGTAATCCGTCTGTGTTTTGTCTTCCGGATTTCCATTGTTGGTCGTCGTGTACGAAGTGGAAGATACCCGAATCCCTTCCGGATTATATACATATTCCGTGATCAGCCGAGTGGCAGTCGAGCCGGACTTGCTGTATCGCGTCACCTTCGACAGCCGATTCTGCAGGTTATACTCGTTCCGGTCGTACTTCAGATTCGAATCAGCCGCCACGATCGTCGCCGGATCACCCGAAGTTGATTCATCCGAATAAATCGTATACGTCAGCGATCCGTTGGCGTCGTAATAGTACGTCTTATAGTCCCCCGCATGGCCCCACGCCTGCGTGCTCAGATCGTTATACTGCACCTCCGCGTTGGCCAACTGCACAAACGTCTCCGGGCCCACGAGGAAAATATACGCCAGCAGTACGCACAGGCACCGATGATAAAGCGACAGCGTCGGCCGTTCCCGCGTGTCTCGTCTCCACGGCAACACCATCGGCGCAACGGCCGGCCACAAAAACACAAGCGGAATCAAAACCAGCAAAATCGCCACCGCCCAACGATCGCACACAGACGGCAGCCCCATACAAAACGCCGTCAGCATCCCGATCCTGGCGCCCATGCCCGGCCGATAATACCCAAATCCGCCCTTGCCATCCGCGCACGCATACACCCGATTTTCCCGATCCCACGGCAACGCCGTAAAGACCGCCGAATTCAGGTCATGTTCCTTCCGCAACCGATCCCCGGCATCGTATTCGATGTATTCCGTCGAGAGAATCTCTCCGCCATTCTCATAATTGTCGGCATTGATCAGATTCACCTGCCGCTTCTGACGGTTGCCGATCAGATCGTACTCATATTTCGCCCGGTAGCCCCGAATCCCGGCCGGCAACGGCGTGTCGCCCACATTGGCGGATGGCTTGTTATCGCTGTACTCCGTTTCCAGCCGGTTCAGATTGTCATACTGATATTCCAGATACCGCGATTCGCCGAGATATTCCGTCACCCCCGCCCGCATCCCGGCCGCATTCAGCCGATACGCAAATCCGCTGATCCGATAGGTATCCACCAACGGATTCGCCACCACCTGCGAAAAATGCCTCAGCGTCGTCAGCCGATTGACCGCATTGTAGTCATACCACGTATACACCCCGTTCGGCAATTTCGTATTCAACCGATTGCCGTTTTTGTCATACGCATATTCCGTCTTTTCGGAGGGGGTCAGGTTCTGTCTGTTGCGTCTCATCAATTGAACTTCATCCAGCCGACCCAGATCATCATAATCATAATAGACCGTCGTATCGGGATTACTTGTGTCACCGGTAAGCGTGAAGTTCTTTCTGCCCGTGCGATTATAATAGGCATAATTGACGATCCCCTGCGTCGAATCAATCTTCGTCAGGTTACCTTCATTGTCATAGCTGTATTCGGCACTATACGTTTCCACCGCCGGTGTAACGGAAACATCCGTCACCGTCTCAGTCCATTTCCGCCCGTGAGAATCGTAACTGAATGCCACCTCTTCCGCAGGCGTATTCGGGTAGTTGCTGTTGGCATGATCGCCCGGCGTCCCATCGGCCGCGTAATATTTCTTGTACTCCAACTGCCCCAGCGCATTGTATT
>CAYLSB010000158.1:0-3458 GCA_964386005.1 uncultured Pirellulales bacterium
TTGATAGGCCGGATGTGTAAGCGCGGAAACGCGTTCAGCTTACCGGTACTAACGCTCGATGACTTGACCATATCAATCATGGGTTGATTGCGTCAAAAGTGTGGTATGGACGTTGTGAGCTTCATCTTCTATCCACGGGACTTGACAAGTTCATTTCCGGCCGATCCCGGCGCCCATCGCGCCCTGCGGGGTATTGCGATTCGCCGTTCGGCCGGTTATCCTAAATTTCCTGGTGACGTTACGGGAAGGGAAACGCCTGATCCCATTCCGAACTCAGAAGCTAAGCCTTTCCGGCCGATGGTAGTCCTTACGGGCGAGAGTAGGTGATTGCCAGGAATTACAGGGGCCTGTGGTACTACCGCAGGCCCCTGTCCTTTTGTTGGGATTTCATGGCTTTCGATTTTTTCATCGCAAGAAAATCCCGCCTTGATGTTTTCAGCCTCGGTTGGAATCATTCTTCCAGATAGATTGTCCCCGTGTTTCCGTCTACGCGGATCATCTGCCCAGTCCGGATTAACTTTGTTGCCGGTCCGACATTGACCACACATGGAATCCCGAACTCGCGGGCGACAATGCTGCCGTGACTCAGCAGTCCCCCCTGATCCATCACGATCCCCGCCGCGTTGACAAAATACGGCGTCCAGCCCGGATCGGTAAACGGCGCTACAAGAATCTCGCCTGGGCGAACGAAATCATCGCTGATGTGCAGGATCACCCGCGCCGGCCCGCTAACCAATCCGGTGCTGACTGCCAGGCCGTTCAGATGCCGAGTCGAAGGATCGGGTTGTGAATGAACATGTTTTGCCGGATCGAATCGTCCGACGATGATCGGAGGCGGATTGAGCGAACAATGAAATTCGTATTCCCTCCGGCGGAAGACAATCCGCCTGCGAATCTCCTGCGGCTCGATCGTTCCATCGATCATTGGCTGAAGTTCATCTTTCATAACAAAAAAGATATCGTCCGCATGGGTCAGAACGCCGCGGGCCCTCAAACGCTTCCCCCACTCCAACAGGACCCGCCGCATCACCGCCACCGTACAGATAAAACGGTTCTTGACATTTTCGCGAATCCGGCTGCCCCATTGTGCTTTTCGAGTGATCTTGGAAAAGACCCATCGCTTGAGGGGACTCAGCCGCTTTCGGCAGTCGGCGAGCAATTCTTCTCTGCGTAAAACAGACTGCTGCCGGCGCTGGTGGGGATTGCTCACTTCCGGATCAGGCAAAAAGGTGCGAATCATTTCCAGAATTCGATCGGGTTGTTCCGACCATCGCGGATTAGCCAGCTCGATTTCGCCCCGGCACAGGTGGCCATGTTGTGCCATGAAGGCATCCCATGCCGCAAGGAACGCCCTGCCTGATGCATTCGATTCCAACTGCGGACACAGCGCCTCAAAGGTTTGTCCGGATTGCACGATCATCAATAACTCGGGATGATCGGCAATCCGCTTGGCCAGATCCCAGAGATCAAAACCGGACTGGGCATCTTCCAGTCCCCCTACGCCTGCCAGGAGTTGATTGGCCATGATTTGCTTTTCATCGCCGAGCCAGCGAAAGCATAAACGGAAAAATATCGACGAATAAACCATCGAAACAGCCATCAATGGAATCATATCGTTGATGTTCAGGACGGCATTGATCGCGTCATTATACAACAAGCATAATTCCTGTTCGCTCATATCCGGCCGATAGGAATCGCCGATCGCATCGAATTTGCGACGCATCAAACCCAATCGTTTCGCCACCCGTTTTTCCACCCCAGGCCTGAGTGAACACAGAAGACGGAGTAGTCCCCATAATGCCTGACTCCATCGTATCCGGGCCGGCGGCAGATAGGTCGGGATGAGACCGTCCAAATCGACTTTTTCAAATTCCGCGGTTTGGCCCCCAAAGACCTTGCCTAGATTCGTCGGGTTTCTCTTGCCGGGAAAGCTGATCAGCATCGCGATCACGGCGTTGACATTGAAATAGAGTCGCCCCGTCACCCGACCAATCAGCGCCATCGGTTCCATCTCCAGCCCGATGATGCGAAAGAAGACCTCAAACAGGCGACTCAATACGACGTCGATCACCGAGTGGGTCATGGGCGTTACGACATCGGGCATCACTTCGCCGGCGTTGACGTTCGAATAAACCTGATGGGCTTCCCAATCGTCCTTCTTCGCGTCCGGCAGGGCCGTGATCGGCCGGGCCTGCAGCAACCAGATACGCCCCGACTCCATCGACCATTCGATATCCTGCGGGCGGCCGAACACGTCTTCAACCTTCGCGGCCAGAGCGGACAATTCGTCGATCGATTCCTTCGTCAGGCAGCATTGCGATCGGTCGTCGGCAAGTACCTGATGAACAAGAACTCTCGTATTTCGATCCACAATAATACGATCCGGAATCGCTTTTCCCCGCACGATCGCTTCCCCCGGTCCCGGAGCCGCCTCGATGACAATCTGCTCCCGATTTCCCGTGATCGGATCGGCCGTAAAGGCGATGCCCGATTGCTCCGCCGCGACCATTCTTTGAACGATCACGGCCATCTTCGCCGCGGCGTGATCGATCCCGTTGGCTTTGCGATACGCGTAGGCCCGATCCGTCCACACCGACCCCCAGCATCGACGAATCGCGTCCAGGCACCCGTCAAGTCCGACCACATCGAGAATGGACTCGTATTGGCCCGCCGATGATAGACCCGCCAGGTCCTCGGCCGTCGCCGACGATCGTACCGCAATCGATTCGCCTCCGAGACGCCGGAGATGTTCCTTCAGTTCCTCGCGAAAGTCCTGAGACAAAGGTATCCGGCTGATGAAATCACGGATTGCCGACAGAATCGTATCGGGTCTATCCTGCCTCAGCTCATCGAGTTGTGCGATATGCGATTTCACAATCGCCGCCGTATCGCCGGCGCCGATCGCTTCCTCCCATGCCGCCGCCGTCACGCAAAATCCTTCCGGAACCGGCAATCCCGCCTGCATCATCAACGCAAGATTCACCGCCTTGGTGCCCGCCCGGCCGATATCCTCACGGCCGATGGCTGTCAACGATAACAATCTCGGTTTCACAAAATCTCGTTCGATCATGGTTTTCATTTCCCGATCCCCCTTGACCCGGCCGGTTTTCAATCGAAGGCAAGTATAAAGGGATTATACGATTAATCCAGCCTCAAATTCCTTCTTATCTCCATGCATCCGCGGAAATTTCAGCGAAAATAATTCCGATTTACATCCCCGCCAATACCGCAATCTCCTCGGCCGTCAACGCCGAGATCATCGGCTTTCTCCGCGACCACGGATACAAATAAATCCGATTCCATTTTGTATAGATATTCCAATTTTGATCCTTGTCATTCCGGGCTTGCCCCGGAATCCATTGTACAAAAACAGGGGTCGAACCCTTTAATGCGTCTGAGGGTTTGACCCAATCCTGTTCGGCCCGGAATTTGCTCTTTACCAACTTGATACGGGATTC
>CAYLSB010000159.1:0-3381 GCA_964386005.1 uncultured Pirellulales bacterium
GCAGATTGCCAAACAGGCGGGATCAAAGTAGACTGGAACTCGGTACTCTCAAGCTGCGTAGGCTCCAACTTGTATTTATCCGGCAAACTGAGCGGGAAATGAGCCAGATTAAGCGGATATTGTTTGGCTTTCAGATAGGTTAATACCTCGAGACTGCTAATAAAAACCACCGGGCAACGTCGGTAATAGTTGAGCAATGCCCCTACAGTATGTCTTCCCCAGAAATCAATGATGACCGGTATGGCATTCGAGCTGTTTGAAAAACTAAAATAGGACTTTGGATTTAATTCAAAGTACAAAAAGAGATCGGTCCCCACCTTGAACTTCTTTTTCAACGTCGTAAAGTCATGCTTGGACAATTTGCGGTAAACTCGATTTAGAAATTTGATGGTTGTGTTAAAGCTGTCGGGGCTATTTGTGATAGGAATATGCAATTGTTGGGAAAGAACATCTTCCCATTCATAAATAATATGCCAGCTGGGCCATATCTCATAATGCCGGTTTGAGTATATTTGATTGATGATCACAACAAATTCCCGCATTGAAATATCTTCAATGTCAATTAATAACAGATAGCCCTTTTGCTCTTCAAATCGAAGAGATTTTGACGCAAACCGGCCTTTTGTTATGGATCATCCCTTCCCGATTACTCCTGCTCCTGCCTGCGGCTTATATAATAATTCATTGAAGCTCTATAAATTATACTGTTTACGAGGGTCTTGTCAATCCAAAACATACAAAAATCTCAACCTTGATAGGGGTCATGAAGGATCTGGAAATAGGACGATTGGAATAATGTATGGCATCCGATATCTTTCAAGCCGATGCATTCCAACTTCTATCTCCCCGGCCATAAACGGCGATTCGTATTCAATACGAAAAATTCAACATCCTGTATTGCTATAATATAGTATCGATTGCATTTTTTCCCTCTCTAACCGTTCGATTTTCTGTGGCTTTGCTTTTATCGGTGTGAAACCGGCAACTCATCCCACACAGTAGGAATATTCCGGTTGAACGATTCCTATGCCGCGATTGTGGATATCTGTTATTACGCATGGATTTTTACCGTACTTTATGATACAATCAACGTACTGAACAACCCGGGAAAAATCGTAATGCGTTTATTTCAAGGAGATCCGATGATCGGTTACTGTGGTCTCGATTGCACTCAGTGCGGGGCGTTCATCGCCACGCAAAAAAACGATGACGCCCTTCGCGCCAAGGTCGCCGAGGAATGGGGCCGGCTCTACAACGCCCCCATCAAGCCCGAACACATCAACTGTACCGGCTGCCATTCCCCGGGCGTTAAAACCTACTACTGCGAGCAGCTCTGCGAGATCCGAAAATGCGCCCTGCCAAGATCCATCGCCACCTGCGGATCCTGTACCGAGTATCCCTGTACCCGGATCGACCAGTTCCATCACGCGGCACCCGAGGCGAAAACCAACCTCGACGCCTTGCGGAAAAAATAGCGAGCCCAATCTTTCCATACAAATCCCCGGACAGCTTCCAGTCGCCGGTCCGCACCGTCCGCCGCGGCGCGATCCTTCTTCCCTGTAAAAAATCGGTATCCCCGCGCGAGATCCGGCGACGCGATACCAACGATCCCCCGTCAAAACGTGTATCGGCATCGCAAACCAAAAACCGTTGCCGGGGATTCATTCGTGCTGTTGCCGGGGTCCATGACGAACTGAACGTTCGGGCTGACATGGATATGTTCGTTGATAAATATACGATAATATAACTCGAAGAAATCCAATTCGCGTTCGTCGAAGGCGCCCAAGCCGTCCGGGCTTCGCAGCCCGTTGGCGTACGCGACGGCGAAAACATCCGTATCCCGTCCCTCGATCAGGCCTTTGATTTCGAATCCGCAACTGACAAAGTCCTCGATGCGGTTTACCTTGTCATCCGCCCAACCGTATCGCAAGAACAGGGTCGTCTTTTTCGTGATCTGCTGGTCCAGACTCAGGCCGACTCCGAGATCGTCCCGTTTGTTACGGCCGCTTCCGTCCGGATATTCCTTGTCTCGCGGGTCATACCACCCCGTGATCCGATAGTTCCCCGCAAGGTCGCCGAATCGCGGACGGATCCCCGCTTCCAATACGCTGAAAAAATAATCCTCGTCATGAAACGTCGTGCGAAATCCCGTCTCTCGTTTCTGGGCCTGGGCATCGACGATCGCCGCCTGAACATACCAGAATGGATTCGGTTCCCATACAGCGCGGATTCCCAGTCCCTTGGATGGAAACGGGATCGCCTGGTTTTGAACCAGTGGGTAGGCGAAAAACTGCGTCTTGTATTCGTTGGCCACGGCCGAGTGATCGAAATAATCGATCAAGTCTATCTTTCCGATGTTGAAAGTCAGCAGTCGATCCAGCGATGTGAATTCGACAAACAGCTTGTCGATGAACAGATCATTGTCTCCCTTGGCGCCGTCGTTCAGATCGTAAAAAGTACCGACCTTTCGCTCGATACCGTGTCCGAAGGAGGTTTGCAGTGAGATACCCAGAATGGCATAATCGCCCTTCATGTCCTCGTTCGCATCTGCGTCGATCAGATAATACAGATCGAAATCGTACAATCCCGCAAATCGACTGGGATGTTTATGATCGACGCCGTTCTCGGCCCGTTGCCAGTAATGCGTCAGACTGAATTTCGGTTTGATTTGCCCGGGTGAAAGAACGCCGATGTCCGGAATATCGCATTCGTTTCGTTCGGCCAATCCGATACCGGCTGAAAACGCGACAATCAATATAATCTGTATCCATATATAATTTTTATGAGCCCGCATCTCATGTCTCCAGCATGATTTCATCTGAGAACGTCAAGGAACCAAAACCCGGAAACTCGTTGGACAATAAAGATACATAAGCTCCGATATCCCGTCAAACAAAATAAACACGGCCCGAATCGAAACTCCATACTCCAGAATGACTCAAATATTTCCCTGTATTCACATTATGGCAATGAGCCATTTTGCCTATATTACTTTTTCATATTATTTTTCTCAGATTTTTTGTAGATACCTCAAAAACCGCCTATCCGTCGATATACCCCACTAACAATCTATGCTAAACGTAATCCCAGTATTCACAACAATTTATACAAATTGTAAATAGATAATAGTAGATTGAAAATAGTAACATAGGACAATTTGTGCAACAGGGTTTTGTCACTTTCTTGCTGGTACCCAAAAACGATTATTCCTTATCCTATAACGACTTACGATTCTGGATATCTTTTGTCTTGGGACACTTTACGCAACAGCGTTCTAACTAAAGGAGGGACACATGTTTTTGCGTAGGGCCACATGTTTTTGCGTTGGGGCACATGTTTTTGTGTAGGGGCACATGTTTTTGTGTAGGGGCACATGTTTTT
>CAYLSB010000160.1:0-3334 GCA_964386005.1 uncultured Pirellulales bacterium
CTATGGCAACGATGTGTCGAACTGGCAAGCGGCCAATCCAAGCCCGGGACAATAATATCCGGTAACGACAAACCTTTCTATTTAAGGCATGAGGAAACTCCAAACCGTTTCCTCGGAGTGAATTATTGTTGTCCTTTTTCATGAAATGCCGAAATAATTTCTGAGATCCTGAGATAGAAGCCTGCAGAACTCAGAAGTATGAAATCATTGACACAAAAAAACTATATTTTGAACGGGATTGAGACCGTGGTCCTTCTGCTGATGGCCATCGGGACCATCTTTGTTTTTTCGGCAAGCGCTTCGATACAGGGCACCTACGATTGGAAACACTTTTATCGGTTTACCGGGCTCCGCAACCTTGCCTACTTCCCGCTGGCGGTGATCTGTATGTATCTGACCTCCTCCATCGATTATCGGCGTCTGAATCTGAACCGCATTCGATGGTATCATTCGTTGACGGTCTGGCTGCTTGGGCTTGTATTCATTTTGCTTGTTCTGGTTTTGATTCCGGGTATCGGGACCGGCATCGGTGAAACGAAGTCCTTTGCCCGCCGGTGGTTATATCTTCCCCTCGGATCCATCCGGGTCAGTTTTCAGCCGTCCGAGCTGGCCAAGTGGGTCACGCTGATTTATCTGGCGGCGTATCTGGACCGGTTTGCCAATTCGATAATACTATTCTGGAAGCGATTTCTACCCGCCTGGATTGTCCCAGGTCTGTTTGTGGGATTGATTATGACACAGGATTTTGGAACGGCGGCCTTTATCGCTTTGTTATCGTTTTTCATGCTCTTGATCGGCCGGGCAAGATTATGGCACTTCCTTACGCCTCTGCCGATTCTTGTGCCTGCTTTCTACTACGCCATCGTCACATCACCGACACGCCTGAATCGAATCAAGGATTTTCTCCATCCGGAGAACTTACCCTATCAAGCCAGACAATCATTGATTGCCATATCCAGCAATGGTCTGTTAGGCGCCGGCCTCGGCAGGGGGGTAACCAAGTATGGTCATCTTCCGGAAGACACCAGCGATTTTATCTTTGCGGTTATTTCCGAGGAGATGGGCTTTGCGGGGTGTGTTGTGGTGTTGTTTTTATTCGTAACTCTCGTCCTCCTCGGGCTTTGCGTTGTCTATCGTTGCCGCGACCGGTTCGGCAAGCTGCTGGCGGCGGGAATTGTCATGGCCATCGGAATCCAGGCGGCGATCAATATCGGGGTGGTTACGGTGGTCCTGCCGACCAAGGGCATTCCGCTTCCGTTCGTCAGCGCAGGGGGGACGAGCTTATTGCTGACCGCATCGGCTGTGGGGATATTGCTGAACATCACGAAAACGTCTTGTCAGGATTTGTACGAGGAAAAACGGCCGCATCCGCTCAAGATGCTTCGGTATCAATTGAATCGCACGCCGGCCGGGGATCCAATCCGTTAATCTCATATTTCAACATCTGCATATACCATTTCAATGTTATCCATCCGCGTGATTTGGATTTTGATCTATTGGTGGTCCAAAGCAAGGTTGACGAAACGGCATTTGTGGCGTACCATAGGGTCAAGTACAAAGGATACCGAGATGAAACTGAGTCCCCCATTATCGAGCGATCAGGTCGAGGCATTGTCGGCCGGGATGGATGTGCGAATCAGCGGCGTGATTTATACCGGCCGGGATATGGCGCATAAACGGTTGTGCGCGCTGATCGAGGCGGGAAAGCCGCTGCCGTTTGATCTGAAGGGGCAGATCATCTATTTCGTCGGGCCGACGCCGGCGCCGGCGGGACGGCCGATTGGGGCGGCAGGGCCGACGACAGCGGCACGGATGGATGCGTTCAGCCCGATTTTGCTGGCGGCGGGACTCAAGGGGATGATCGGCAAGGGCTATCGCGATGATCGGGTTCGACAGGCCCTTGTGGAGCATCGGGCGGTTCATTTTTCCACGATCGGCGGGGCGGGGGCGCTGCTGAGCAGGCATATCGTGTCGGCGGAGGTGATCGCCTTCGAGGATTTGGGGACGGAGGCGATACGAAAACTCGAAGTTGTCGATTTTCCATGCGTCGTGGCGTACGATGCCTTCGGAAAAAGCGTGTATGACGGTATCGGACCGGCCGCGATCGGCGGAGCGAACCCTTAATTCTGTCAGGAGTCCATCGTGAAAGTCGCATTTGTGGGATTGATGCAATCGGGTAAGAGCACACTGATGGCGGCGGTGAGCGGACGGACGCTTTCGCAGGCGGGGGGCATGAACATCGAGGAATGGGTGGTTCCGGTTCCCGACGAGCGATTGGATTGGCTGACCAAGCTGTATCAGCCGCACAAGACCGTTCACGCGACGGTGGATTGTCTGGACCTGCCGGGGCTGAACTTCGGCGACGAGCACGGAAGGGCGGCGGCGAGGCGGTTGCTTTCGCAGGCGCGGACGGTCGATATGTTCGTGCTGGTGATCGGGGCCTACTCGGCCGATGTCGATCCGGTGCGCGATCTGAACACGCTCAAGACCGAACTGCTGCTGGCGGATTTGGAACTGGTGTGTACGCGAATCGAGCGGCTCGAAAAGCAGGTGAACAAGCCCTCCAAGACCCAGGCGCAGGATAAGGCGGAACTGGAGATACAAAAACGACTTCAGGAGGCCATCGAATCGGAAAAGCCGATCCGATCGGCGCTGACCGGAGGACACGATCTGGAGATCATCAAGTCGCTGGGATTTTTGACGCTCAAGCCGATGATGGTCGTGATCAACGTATCGGAAGCGGATCGGGGAAAGACGTTCGATCTTTCGCGGGCGATGGATCCGGGGACGGAGTCGCTGACGCTGTGCGCGACGCTGGAGTATGAGCTGTCGCAGCTTGACGAGGCCAGCCGTAAGGAATTTATGTCGGACCTGGGGATTACCAAACCGGCGGCGGCGCAGTTCATGCAGAGCTGTTATTCGACGCTGGGATTGATCAGCTTTCTGACGGTGGGCAAGGATGAGGTGCGGGCGTGGCCGATACCCAAAGGGACCAATGCCCACGATGCGGCGGGGAAGGTGCACAGCGATATCAAGCGGGGGTTCATCCGGGCCGAGACGATCGCCTACGCGGATATGCAGCACTACGGCGACGAGAAGGGCTGCAAGGCGGCCGGTAAGATGCGGCTGGAGGGCAAGGGCTATATCGTCCAGGATGGGGATATCATCTGCTATCGGTTTAATGTGTAGGGGGCATTGCTTAACGCAAAGGTGCCGAGGCGCTAAGAAGGATATAGTACCTTAATGAATAAAATCTTGCGCAAAATGGACACGATATTTGGATTAGCCCGGATATTTCATAGACCGGATAAGCAGGCATATTCAGGACAGCCAG
>CAYLSB010000161.1:0-3277 GCA_964386005.1 uncultured Pirellulales bacterium
TCGGCCTGGTCCGGATTGTAGGTTCCCGGGCAGTTATCGTCGCAGTTGATCGTCTGCAAGTGGGCACAGGGGTTGTCGTAGATCACCCCGCTGGCGTCTCCGTCTTCCAGTATCCCGTCGGCGTCCATGTCCGGATCGCAATAGTCGCCTAAACCATCCTCGTCGGTATCTTCCTGATCCGGGTTGGCCACATTCGGGCAGTTGTCGCAGCCATCGGGTACGCCATCTTCATCGGTGTCGTCGTTATCATCGTAACCCGCGCAACGATCGCATCCGTCGGGCACCCCGTCCAGGTCGACATCGAGGCGATCGTCATAACCTACGCAACGATCACAGGCATCCCCGCTCCCGTCGTTATCCGCGTCTGCTTGGTTGGCGTTGGCTACTTGTGGGCAGTTATCCAGACTGTCAGGCACACCGTCTTCGTCCGAATCCGGAATGTTATTACAGTTGGGATAGAGGTCACAGCCGTCGGGTACCCCGTCCTCGTCGGCATCCAGGTTGTCATCGTACCCGGCACATATATCGCAGGCGTCGCCTACTCCGTCCTCGTCGGCGTCCGCCTGATCGGGGTTGGGCGTGTTCGGGCAGTTGTCGCAACCGTCCGGAATACCGTCTCGGTCAAAATCGATCAGATCGTTGTATTGATCAGTCGGATTGTACGGATCCGGCGCTGGGCCCTGACACGCATCGCAGATATCCGGAATCCAGTCTTTGTCGGTATCTGTCAAAGTTCCCGCCGTTATCTCCCGGGCGTCAAAGATACCGTTTTCGTTGCAATCGCCACAGGTGGAGGAGGCCGGAATTCCCGGCCCGCTGGCGCAGTGGGCGAACAATGCAAAATCCGTCTCGATTATGTCAACAACCCAGCGATAACCGTTATAATATTTGTTTCCGAGCACATCGGCATTCTCACAATCGCCGAGATCTGTTACCTGCGAGGTAAAATAATATTCTCCGTAACAAGCCTGAAAATGGCTGAAGTCACCCTGGTCCACGTCGCAATCGAGGTCATAATCGAAGAGCGAACGGCCACCGGGATCACAGGTGTCGCCTTTACCATCCCCGTCGCAATCTAACTGGTCCGGATTAGGCATGCAAGGACAGTTGTCTTGATCGTCCGGAACGCCATCGCCATCGTCGTCATTCTCGCAGGCGTTGCCAATTCCGTCTTCATCGCAATCAGCTTGATCGGGATTGAACACATTGGGGCAGTTGTCGCAGACGTTGCCAACTCCATCGCCATCATCATCTTCTTGGTTTGGGTTGTAAGTATTTGGACAATTGTCACAATAATCATTCAAAGCATCTTCATCTTTGTCCGGCGGGTCTCCGCAGGTAATAAATTTTAGCGAAGACACAAAGGCGGCGGTATCCAGTAAAGAATCTCTGATGTCGCTTATGGCTATTTTTAATGTGTGGTGATTGCCGGGACCTGATGGAACCAGTGGAGTCGAAAATTCCATGACTTCGGTCAGTCCATCGTACTGAATATTGAAATCCACCTGGATGTATTTTTCTGCATGTAACGTGGCACATTCATTATCCAAGCGATGAGCTTCATTTCCCGACCAGTTGTTGTTGTATTTGATCACTTGCTCTGTAACACTGACGAGCACATCCGTGGCAGTCTCATCCTTGGCGAATGTAAAGGGAACTCCATTCAGGAATGCCGCAAAGGTATCGGGATAATTACACAAATCATTAGGCTGTTGGAAAAGATCGAATGGTATCGGCGATGTTTCGGCAAATTCTGGAAATTCATCAGATGCAAGTATCATCTTGAAGGACAATCCCGCGATGGAGGCATCACTTGTGAATTGTATGCTTATGGATGCACCGTCATATATCCCAGGAACGCTATTAAACAATGTCTCAATATCCGTGTCACCGGGATCCCCGTTGCTTTGATTCCCTCCACTGAAACGTGTAGAATCATTGCAGAATTCCACACTACGATTATTACCGTCCACAAAGTCCCCCGTGGTTAGAATGATTCCATCAGGAATGGACAGTGTAACTCCGCCGCTCTCCAATAGGAAGTTTTCATAATAACCAATCGTCTCGTCTGTTGTTATACATGCCGGGCTGGGGGTAATACTTACGCCGGTTACGCTGATACCCTGAGGTAATCCGGCGATTCCGCCGTCCAACAGTTTATTCAGCAGCGTGTTGGCATTCGTTTCCCAGGTGATTTCGACTCCTGGAGTCATGGACGCGCAATTCGGTAATCCCATGAACATTCCCTATCCCAAGGGCTGGGGCTCGGGAGGTGGCATCGCTGGCCGGGAGGAATGGGCCTGAAGGGGTAGCACAGGCATTCCACATGGACATGTTATTATTATTATTAATATTATCATAAATATAACATTATCACTTATTTGCGACATTCGACAACTCCCTCTCTGTAAAGTAAATGATCAGCCATCATCTCCTGGAAAGCTTGATTATGCCGTTACGAAACAACATGGCTCTCGACAGTCCGCGCCTTACATTCGTATCCGATGCCGTTTCCACGCGGCAAATAACAATAGCGGAAACATCATCAGGGTTACCGGTTCGGGCGTCGCGCGAATGTTGTCAATGCCGAAAGCTCCCTTGATCGGAGTATCCCAATGGCTCCCGAGAGGAGGACCAGATTGATGTCGTATTGTCAGGATACGAACGTCATGCAAACCCATCTCGCAGTCGCCATCACCATAAGAACCGCCCCAGGTCATATCTGATAGTGATAAAGAAAATATAGCATGATGCCACTGGCCATCGCTCGGCAGCAGAAAAGAATTCGTCGAAGTGAAATCGCCTCCCGAACAGCCTAACAGTATACGTATTTCCAACGTCATTGTACCAAGATTAATCAGGTCAAATTCCAAGGAGCTGATTCCTACCCCCGTATAATCTCCGTTCCATCCCCTATTCGCTATGCGTAGCGGCACATCCGTGGAATAAGACAGAGTGCTGGCTTGGAGATAACGGTCTTCCGGACCAGTGGGCCCACCAGTTTCAATATTCGAAAGATGAGCCCCTCCGCTACTCCAGCCGCTCAATGTCCCATCCTGGAAATCGTCAACCTGTCCTAGGACGATTGCTTTCGCCGATGCGGAGGCAGCCATCAAAACCATCAAGCTGACAAGAAGATATTTCACGGCACATCTCTCCTTCCACAAAGACATAGGCCTGACACACCTCCATCGGAACACCACTGACCCGGCAAGTTGGGCTGTTGGGCTGTTGGGCTGTTGGGCTGTTGGGCTGTTGGGCTGTTGGGCTGTTGGGC
>CAYLSB010000162.1:0-3069 GCA_964386005.1 uncultured Pirellulales bacterium
TATCTGGTCGATCCGTATAACCATACGGGCTATGCGCAGGTGTTAGAGGAAACGGCATATAATGTCACTACACCCTCGAATCCCATCCCGTTAACGCGAATTAATTACGCGGTTGGCGACGATGTCATCAGTCAGACGAAAGCCACTTGGGTTGCCGCCACAGGTGCGTGGGATGCCGACGCCGACAACAATGGACAGGATGATACGGAGTATCTACTGTATGACGGCCACGGCAGCACACGACAGTTGAGTAATCAGCCGGTTCCACCAACATTGCCGGGGGTGATCGACAACTTCAGCTATGATGCGTACGGGATGATGCTGGGAGGCAATCCGACGACGGCCAGTCCCGGCTCAACGAAGCTGTTGTATGCGGGTGAATACTTCGACACCGGCAGCCAGCACTACTACAACCGCGCACGGTGGTACAATCCCTCCAACGGCCGGTTTAATCAGACCGATCCGTTTGCGGGAAATCCTTCTGATCCACAGAGCTTGCATAAGTATTTGTATGCACATTCCAATCCGGTGAACAATGTTGATCCGAGTGGGAAATTCAGCATTGGAGGAATGCTCATATCTGCGGGAATTTCAGGATTAATCTCATCGATTCTTGTCAGTTCTTACGGATATGCGAAAGGGTGGTCAGCCCGTCAGATCGGCAAAATGGCTGGTTATGCATTCTTGACAGGTGCCCTTTTTGGAGCTTTTGCATATGGTGCAGCCGCTGCCATAGCAGCTGCCGCTGTAGGGGCTGGTGTTGCTGCTGGGGAAGCCGGTGCTATCGGATGGACGACAGTTGGGCTTATTGGAGGTCCAGCGAGTACGGGTCTAGCTATTGCGAATTTAAATGAAGCGATGAATTATGGAGATACTGTTGATAAAACGTTCGCTGTTGTCAATTTGGGATTGGCCTCATTTGGCTTCATTGCTTCACATTGGTCGGCATTCAATATGGCCGCAAGTACCACTGCAGCCAACCTCCCCCAAGCAACCCAAAACTACATCGCCGGACAAGCGGCCGAGAACGATTTTGTAGCCAATGCCCAAGCAAATGGTTTATTAGTTGCGGGAAGAAGGGTTTCTGTCCAAACACCTTTCGGGCGACGAGTAATCGATGTAGTCCTACAAGATCCAAAGAATCCCGATCTCTATTATGGTGTTGAAGTCAAATCATCGATCGGTGCGTTCAACCGCAACGATATCGCTGCTCGTCACCAGTTTGCGGCTGACCGGTGGATCAATCAGTCCGGTGCGGATGCTGTAGGGAATTGGCGAGATCTTGGTATTAAACGAATTGCGGGGACGAGCAAAATTCTCTGGAGGCCACAATGACATTAAAGGAAGCCGAACAAATACTCAATAGGTTCACATCCGACTTGGCTTATTCCGTTGGATTTAGTCCCATCGGTAACCTGAGGTATAGCCGTCGAGAACAGGACGCGACCGCGATTCTATCATTCCCTCTACGACTCTCGGCCCAAGGTAGCGGCTTATTCACTGCAGGAGTCGGACTACGATTCGAACTTATTGAGAAATGGCTTAGTGATGATCCGACAGAAATGGGTACAACACTCGGTAAGCCAATCCACTTTCTTCGTGAGGACAAGATCTATACAGAGTGGGAGTTTTTAAATACTTCTGATTTGGATAAGCTGAGAGACATAATCCTCCGTGATCTCAGGAAATACGCACTACCGTTTATCGAACGCTATGCAAGATTGGATGATCTTCGGAAATCGCTCGAATCTCCGAATAAGGAAGATTGGTTCAACTCCGGATTAGGACTAGATAGTCGAGTTACCACGCTTGCGGCTATCAAATTTGCTGAAGGTGATAAGTCCGGCGCAATCAAGATATTGGATGATGGGATCAAGGCATTGGAAGAAACGCTTACCGGGCGAACGCATGAATTGCGCAAGCGACGATTCGCGATGGATTACCTACGAGAGCGAATCCTAAAGGAGGATAAATAAGATGTCTTAGCTGATCAACCTCATCGGCGGATAATTCGCTTTCCCTCTTGTACAATGCATAAGTTCATTGGTCTTAAATCTTGGCTATTTCAAAAGTTAATAGTGAGAAATTCATCTGTGAATGATCGATTGTAATCGGTAAGGCGGACTGGACGAAGGATGAAAATCTTGTTACGACCAAGTACTGGTACGATGAGGCGGGCAATGTCGTCGAGACGGAAGTCTGTTAGGCTTTGACCCAATCATGTTTAATTTATAAAGGAATTAAATTAGATAGTTGGGCGTCAAGTCTTTAAGTTAGATAGATATTTTAAAGGAAGATGTATATGATTCTTGATTACTACACCTATTATGGAATAATAAAAAAACCATCGGGAATGGGCATCTTTCGAAATAAAGGCAAAACGATTTCTGATATTAGGTCTCGACTGCCTGACACTGTCAGAAGAGAATTGTTATTTCATTCCAATATACGAGATTCAAACTGCATTGATGTTGATATCCATAAAACAGAAGTTGTAGTTTATTTGGACAAAATAATGGATGTTAAAAATTATGTATATGGAAAGGGGCATAATATCGAAATCTCCGAGGAAGAAAGATCAAAATATGCTTATTATTACATTGATGTACGCAGTGTTGAATGGGATAAACATATCAAATATGAAATTACTCGTCCGACATGTGATAATGAAATATGTCCATATGGAGCAACCATTATATCCCCTATTCAAATCAATGGTGAGACCATTTCACGAATTAAATTTGGAAGGATTCATGGGCCATGGTTGTTGGAGGTCAAATTTATTATATCTGACCAGTTAGGATCATTATTTAAAGATTATGGAATAAGTGGTCTAAGTTATGAACGTTGCGAGTTAACCAATAATAAAAACGACATATATTATATGGCTACCGTAACGAAGTCTGTCATTCAGCATGCAATAGTCGTTTATTTGCATAACTTTTGTGAACGGCATTCTATTATTATCCAAGGGGATCGTTGTGATATTAAAATATTTCGAAAAGATGTGTCAGAATGTATAATTAAGCTTCTTTCCGTACATTTTTAATGAATTTTTTGACGGTGTCA
>CAYLSB010000163.1:0-3049 GCA_964386005.1 uncultured Pirellulales bacterium
TGGGTTGTATATAACTTCCTTTCCTTTGTCAAGAGAGAAGCCTAATCATACACGTCAACTGCCCGATCCTGGTGCCCATACCCGAACGATAATACCCAAATCCGCCCTTGCCATCCGCGCACGCATACACATAAACCGGCAAATCTGAAATCTTTCAAATTGGACTAATCTTCCTCTATTAACTTGCCAAAGAATAATTCATTTCTATAAATTTAGATTAGATGGCCTATTGATAAATTCTCCTTCTATCCAATCAACGTTGATATATTGTCTGCTGATTATCTTCTTGATTGAAATAGGTGTTCCTGACCAATATTTTGCAATCACCTTTTTAGATTCCGGTAAACGGATAACTTCAACATGATCACCTGGAACAAGAGAATCCACTTGGTAGTTCCCATGTTCAGAAAGAAGTATTATATTTTCATCATCCACCTCCAAAACAAACGTAGGGCCTTCGTCCTCTTCTTCTTCGAGTAAATAGGCACAGTTTATATGTAAATCACACGATTCCACCTTTCTTTTTTCGAATTCATTATAAATAGCGTTCGATTGCTCTTGCATAGCCTCGACAGTTCTTCGTTCTTTAAAATATCGAAGCGCTGTAACGAGTCCAGCAATGATCAGATATACATATGCTGTTATAATGTATATTTTAATATTAATATTTTCATATATCATTCCCAGGACAACAACAACCACCACCATCGGAAACAACCATAACAAATATTGCTCCCCAGAGACCTTGCATATAGTCCTTAATTTCCCCTCCGAAAAACAGTGTTCTCGATATAACGAATGTTCTTCCTCGCTCATAGATCTTATGTGATAAGAATTCATCGAATGCTCCTTTATAAACCCGTGTCTTCATTAAGGACTTTTTCCGCAGGGTGGCCCGTTTCTATATACTCAGGTTCAACTACATCTTCTGCAAGGTTTTCCGACTTGGTTGCTCCAATAAAATATATTGATAGGTCAGTAAATACAAGATATAAGCCGGTATTCTGAAGCCAAGGCGGACTCCCATGCCATAATCGACCCACAATATTATACTTTGTTGCTCCAGCTGGAGGTTTCCATCCGGCAGTACCTCGAAACGAAGGATCTACTCGAAAATGCCAAAGCAAATACTCAGTTTGAGTACTCCCTTTTTTAATTAAATTCGCGGACGCATCCCGAATAAACCTCGGGAAAAAGCGCCCCCATTGATTCTTAAAAAATCCTTTTAATGATAAACGACCCGTTCCTCCTCTCGGGATTATTGAATGATGACCTCCACTAGCGCCACCGCTTCTTGCAATCAATCCGGCATTTCGAAAGATTATCAACAAAAGTAGTCCAACTACAATATAACTTCCTAACTCAACCCAATCTCGGCCTTTCATTTCTCCAGAAGCGATTGATGTCAGTATCCTTGCTGTTCCAATAGCTAGAGCCAATATCATTGCCAAGGGACATACAAATGTTGTAAACACAACTCCAAAAGTTGTTACTGCATTTCGTACAATCTCCCAAGCACTTAGACCTCCTCGATAGATATCACATACTGCTCCCATTGTCGCAAACGTTATGCCTGCAATTATACCCATGATTGCCGTTGAAGCCGTAAAGTTGAGTAACAAAGATTCACCTGTCGGATCTGTCCCATTTATGGGATTATTGTGGCAATAGGTGTACTTATGAAGTGACTGTGGGTCGGACGGGCTTCCCTCGAAGGAATCCATCCGGTTGAACCTTCCGTTACTCGGATTGTAATATCTCGCCCTCAAATAATACTGGCTCAGCGATTTGTCGTATTGCTCGCCACAGTATAACAACCGGGTTGTGTTGGATGCAGTATCTGCCGGATTGGCCGTGTTATCCAACATCACTCCATAGCCGTCATAGCTAAACGAGTCGATCACCGTCGGCTGTGCAGGTGGGACCGGATGATTCACCAATTGCCTCGTCGAACCGTGTCCATCGTACAATAAATATTCCGTTCCAAACGTTGTTTGATGGACCCATGTAGTTGTTTCCGTACTCCACGCCCAATCCGACCGCGTCTGCGAGATGACATCGTCACCGAGAGTGTACTGAATCCGGCCCTGGGTCGTCGGAACATCCGAAGTGGTAAACGAAGTTGTCCGCTCTTCCAATACCTGCGCATAGCCGGTGTGATTGGCCGGGTCAATGAGGTAATCCGTCTGTGTTTTGTCTTCCGGATTTCCATTGTTGGTCGTCGTGTACGAAGTGGAAGATACCCGAATCCCTTCCGGATTATATACATATTCCGTGATCAGCCGAGTGGCAGTCGAGCCGGACTTGCTGTATCGCGTCACCTTCGACAGCCGATTCTGCAGGTTATACTCGTTCCGGTCGTACTTCAGATTCGAATCAGCCGCCACGATCGTCGCCGGATCACCCGAAGTTGATTCATCCGAATAAATCGTATACGTCAACGAACCGTTGGCGTCGTAATAGTACGTCTTATAGTCCCCCGCATGGCCCCATGCCTGCGTGGTCAGATCGTTATACTGCACCTCCGCATTGGCCAACTGCACAAACGTCTCCGGGCCGATCAGGAAAATGTACGCCAACAGCACGCACAGGCACCGATGATAAAGCGACAGCGTCGGCCGTTCCCGCGTGTCTCGTCTCCACGGCAACACCATCGGCGCAACGGCCGGCCACAAAAACACAAGCGGAATCAAAACCAGCAAAATCGCTACCACCCATCGATCGCACACAGACGGCAGCCCCATGCAAAACGCCGTCAACTGCCCGATCTTCGCCCCCATCCCCGGCCGATAATACCCAAATCCCCCCTTGCCATCCGCGCACGCATACACCCGATTTTCCCGATCCCACGGCAGCGCCGTAAAGACCGCCGAACTCAGGTCATGTTCCTTCCGCAACCGATCATTGTCGTCGTACACGGTGTATTCCGTCGAGAGAACCTCTCCGCCATCCTCATAATTGTTGGTATTGATCAGATTCACCTGCCGCTTCTGACGGTTGCCGATCAGATCATACTCATATTTCGCCCGGTAGCCGCGAATCCCGGCCG
>CAYLSB010000164.1:0-2998 GCA_964386005.1 uncultured Pirellulales bacterium
CATCGATGACTCGGACGGTTTATACGTATGACGATCTCGGCCGACTGGAAACGGTGCAGGTGGTAAGGCGCAATAGTGCGGCGGTCACAGAAAACGCTACGACTTACCGCTATAACATAAATGGATCGCAAGAGAAGGTGATCTATCCGAACGGTAATGAGGCGGTGTATGAGTATGATGCCCTGAATCGATTGTACAAGCTGACCAATTTTCTGGATGACGAACACGAAGAGGATGAGTTGCTCAGTCGGTTTGAGTATTCATGTTTCGCCGATGGGCAGAGGGCTATTGCAAAGGAGACATGTAAAGGCTGGAAGAAGGAAGGCACATCAGTTAATGAGGTTTATCTGACGCGTGAGATGGCGTATCGGTATGACGGGTTGGGGCGATTGATTTGGGAACAGAGAAATGATCACGATCCGAACTCGTTTACGTATGATCTGGCGGGCAATCGGGTAAAACAGGTTATCGGCGGCCGGTCCAATGAGGATGATGTAACGATATATTATGGTTATAATGACCGCGATCAGTTACAATGGGAAGGACCGAATTCGGACGGTTCGAATCCGACAATAACGTATCAGTACGACGCTAACGGCTCTTTGACAAGTCAAACGCAAGGCACAACTACGACGACGTATGTGTATGATCTGCGGAATCGATTGCAGACGGTGACGACAGACAGCGTTACGACGGCGTATGGTTATAGTCCCGACGGCATTCGAGTTCGACGGCAGGTTGGGACCGAAACGCCGACGGTGTATCTTGTCGATCCGATGAACCTGACGGGGTATTCGCAGGTTTTAGAGGCATGGGAGGGTGGATCAACACCGGCGATGACATACACCCTCGGCGGCGATGTGATCGCGCAGGCGGCCGGATCGACGGTCAGGTTCTTGATCTATGACGGCCACGGCAGCGTGAGGAATCATGCGAACTCCACAGGCGCGCTGGAGTGGTTCGATATTCTGGATAAGGTGTATAAACCGGGCCAACCGACGAACGACACGAAGCTATTGACGTATGATGCCTGGGGGCAGGAATGCAACGGGCTTTCGGACGACGGGCTGTATTACACCGGCGAGATGTACGATACCAAGCTGTCGATGTACAACCTCCGCGCGCGGTGGTACAGCCCGGCGATGGGACGGTTTAATGCGGTCGATCCGTATGCCGGGTCATCATACGATCCGCAGACACTGCACAAATATCTTTACTGCCATGCCGATCCGATCAATGGGATTGATCCGAGTGGAGAAATTATGCTAAATCCTGCAATCTTAAAATGGATCAAGATTGTAGGTGCTGCTAAGGCAGTACAAATTCTGCTTGGTATTCAGATAACTTATGTTCTCGGGGATGCATATATCCGAGAGGTTGGTGCACCAATTAATCAGGTTGATATCAATCGTCAAATTGCTCGATTCAAGGATCCAGATATGAATTTTATTGAATGGGTTGCTGGATATTTGTCTCGACCAGATATAGTGGACCATTCAAGACGGACTGTATATGAAATCAAACCGGATAACTATCAGAAAATTATTGAGGGTAAACGACAATTATTGGGATATATAGCGTTATTAGACCTTCGATATCCCGGAAGAATGTATTGTCCTGGAACTTGGCAGCCTAGGCAGACTAATTATTATGTGCTGAGTTTACCTGCGTTTGGAAACATAGGTTTACTACGAATTCAAGCATATAATGCAGGAGGAGGGGTTATTGCTTATCGGTATAATACCGAAGATTTCCGGAACCTATATTTTATGGTTCAGTCGGCCGGTGCCATTCACATGGTAGGAAATGCAATCAAGGCGGATATGGCACGAATTAAAGGTTTACAAGGACAGGTTGCCCTTCAAGGGCTTGCGGGAAGGGGTTTATTCTAATGTTACGATTAGAAGACAATCGTCAATATATCGTATTTCCTTCGTGGCTCAAAGTTGCGTATAACTGGGAAGACTTACCAGGAATTCTTTCAAATCCACTAAAGTATGACAAAATGGGGACCCAAACATACGGGATTAATGGTTTAAAATCTCTTGGCTTCCCCGAAGAGGTTCAACCAGCAGATTTACTCAATGGGCCGTTAGGCGGTGGTATCATTGTGCCGCATATTAGAAAAGATGAACGATGGTTACCTTATCATGTTCTTGGCTTTAACAATGGAGCAACTCTAACTACCCCCCGTACACTACTCCATTATGACAAACTCCAGTATAGTGTAGGATTTCTTGAACATTGTACCCATCCAGGAAATGCATATCAGCATTCAAAGAAACCGAAAAATTTCGATTGTGTGATCAGTGCCGAACACGTTGACAACACAGGTGATAAAGTATTCTGGTTGATGACGGTCCCTCAAGGAAAAATGGTTCCCGGCATTAATGAGCTACCAAAATGGATCAATAGCTTTGGATGTATTTTAGAAAAAATTCCATTTGAAAACAGTTATCTTGCGCAGGAGACCTCTAATTGGAGGGGAGATGATTTATCTTATTCATGTTTCAAAGTTGAGAAAGGTGGTTCAGGATATAATTTCCATCTTGCTGTAATGCTCTATTTTGGTTTACATTTTGTGTCTCTGCGAGGAAACAATTTGTTATCGATGCATTTGCTTGCACAAATTGAAGGAAATCCACAGTTATACTCCAGTGGAAAACTGAGAATCCAAAAGAAGGGATCAAAAGTATAGACTGTTTATAGGGCCTCAGCCGTGTGTGACGCAGTACGATGACGAAGGGCGCATCTTGATCCTCGAATCGCCGCAGGGGGATTTGTATTACGAGTACAATCCACAAACCGGTCGCAAGGTGAGTACAGCCAGTTACCCGTCAACCATGACATTCGCACAGATTCTGGCGGATGCGACGGCGACGCCGACTCCATTTACCTCATCGATGACTCGGACGGTTTATACGTATGACGATCTCGGCCGACTGGAAACGGTACAGGTGGTGAGGCGGAATAGCGCGGATGTAACCGAATCGCCGAC
>CAYLSB010000165.1:0-2996 GCA_964386005.1 uncultured Pirellulales bacterium
CGTTCGAGGGTCACGATCAGTTTGCCCGATGTGGCCAGTTGATCATCCACGCCGTGAAGGACCAGCGGGCTATCGGAAATAGTTTTGCCCGAGAGGGCCGGTTTTGATTTCGTCTCCGGACCGAGTTCGAGAACATAGTCATTTTTTCCCGGCAGAACCCAGACATAGGAGCGAAGGAACGTAACCGACGCGGGTTTGGCGGGGGACATCTTACTGAGCATCTGCTCGGCTTTTTCGGCGGCGGCGACAAGGGCATCATCCGTAGCCGGTGCCGGCAGATTCCCAACGGGAGTCGCCTTGCCCGTCATGCCACTCTCTCCGCCGTTCACCGATTGCGAGAGTTTACGGGCGATCATGTAATGCGATCCGGTAAGATCATCCTGCATGATCGTCTTATCGGGGAATTCAAAATCCAGCCGATCCAGGGCCACGGGTTCGTTGATGCGAAACTGGCGAAATATAACGGTACTGGTATAACCGGCATCCGGCGCTTGGTATATGAATTCCATCGGAATCCAAAGACCGGCTACATGCTTGAAATTGCGACATTCTTCCCTCATAAACACGGTTTGGTCGGATCGAAGCATTTCCCTGCGCACAGGAAAATACTCTTTTGTCGGGTTGATCCAGATCCGACATAATAGGGATTTTTCATGGTCAGATTCGGGATAATCCAGCACATGAAATCCGGTATCCGTTTCTGTGGAGACCCTGGCCTTTTTGATCTGCCGATCCACGGAATCCCATCCCGAGTTCCGGATGCAATCGAGGATCATGTCCGGGGTAAAAGATAATTGATGGCGAAGGTCCGACGCCTTGGCGCGCTGGCCGCGGGAAAACTCATACCCGATGGGTTCTTCCCGGAGCAATTTGCCATCCTGTTGATCCAGCACGATCGTTTGCCGACGTTCGGGGACAAGTTTGCCCTCGGCGGTTGATTTCAACCAAGTCACCTGCGAATAGACCCGCCGAGCCCAACGACGGTACTCGACAACGGTCTGGTACTCCTGCGGGGTCGGCATCGGCTGTCCCTGTCCGGCCGTATGACGGCCGTGGACATCCATGACGGCCTGAATGGAAGTAATCCGATCGCCGTGGGCTTTCAGAATCGCCACAACCTGTTCAGGCGACAGGGTATCGGCGGCGAGGACCTGTCCGCATAGAATGATTCCCATCAGACCCCATACGATCTTTTGAATCCGATCCATACTGTGGCCTCCAACAAGCCGATTCATCCTCTTACGGCAAGGGCGCCGCAACGAAATGGATCGGGGTTTTTGTCATGCCAAAGTCCAGAGTCAAGACGGCGTCGGCGAAGTCCTTGTGATCCATCGGCCGCTCGAGGGTCACGATCAGTTTGCCGGAAGATGCCAGTTGGTCGTCGACACCACGCAAAATTAAGGGACTATCGGAGATCGTTTTTCCGGATAGAACCGGTTTGGTTTTTGTTTCCTGCGCCAATTCGAGGGTGTATTGGTTTTCGCCGGGAAAGACCCAGACATAGGCGGGGGACAACTTTGGCCGCAATGGTTGCTGCTTTATGTTTATGGCTTGACGAAGCAATTCGTCGCCTTTACCAGCGGATGCCGACAACGCCTCATCGGAGATCGGCACTTGAGCATTATTTGTTAATGAAACGCTCCCGCCAGATGATAACTGGGATTTCCGGCGATCGATAACATATCGTGTTCCAGTAACATCATCGCTCACAATGGTTTTATCGGGGTAATCAAAATCCAGCATCGTCGGAGCTATCTGTCGATTGATTTTGATCTCTTTGATTAAACAGGTTGATCTCACACCGGCGCCTGGAACATCCAAGATAAATTCCGTCGGAACCCAAAAACCATCGACCTGTTTCAAGCCGCGACATTCTTCTTTTAAGGCCAGCGTACCATCGAAAAGGCGAGATTCCCTTCGCACCGGGAAGAAATCCTTCTCCCGATCGATCCAGATTCGGAACCGGGGGGCTTTCTCGTCGTCAAAAGCCGGATAATCCAGAATCATCCAGCCGGTATCCGGATCCGTTGAAACCACAACCTTATCCATATTCTGATCAATCGCATCCCAGTCGGGAAACGAGATACCCCCGATCATCATGTCGGGACTGTAGGTTATCTGCTCCACAAGCAAGGTTCCCGGCATCCGCTGAGCCCGGAAATGATCCCTTCCAGCAACATTCCGGAGCAATTTCGAATTGGTTCCATCGAATGCGGCTATGACTCGCTGATCGGGCGCCTGGGTTCCATCCGAAGAGATGACGGGTTTTGTCGATTGGCAATATATCCGTTCTTTGACTCGACGATATTCGACCATCGAGCAATTTTTTTCGGTGCGAGTGGTTTGACCCTCCGATATCGTTTGCCAGGTACAAAGATCCATCATGGCTTGGATGGACTGGATACGCCCATAGGAGGCCTTCATGATCAAAACAGGTTGGAGAACAAGTTGATTGTCGGAGGCGTAAACAGAAATACCGGATATCACCGCCATCCCTAACAATATCCTTTGGCATTTGTATATCGTATTCATAGATCGACTCCATCTCATGATTGTTTTGAAAATCTCTTACCACAATCCATTATGACATTGTGTAAACCACCAACCCCAACAGGTGGATTCCGGTGTTAGCATGACATTGCATTTGCTGGTAGACATATTACATGTTGTACGAACAGTACCTCTTGGTTGACAAGTATGACCCGGATCCATAAAACAACCAAGAAACCCATGGGCCGTCCAAACACAAGCTTCTGCCTGAGTTGTATCTGTACATACTGGGGTCGTATATAATGCAGCACAGGTAGGATTGCCAGTGCATGCAGGTACGGTATCGCAAGGTGTACCGGTTGCAACGCAATCCAACTCACAGCCTCCCTTTAGACGGGCCAGTTTCTGTTCGGTAACTGATGCGAAATAGGTTTGTGCCCGATTCATGCAGTCATAGGGATTTTCGGAAGAATACCAGCACTGGGCCATGGCGATGGCCGTTTTCC
>CAYLSB010000166.1:0-2764 GCA_964386005.1 uncultured Pirellulales bacterium
TCGGATCCCCGTCCGGATGGTACATCAACTCCGAAATGCGAAGATTCTCCGCGACGTCTCCGACGCCAAACGTTGCCTCCTGTAAAGCGCTCCATGTTTTGGTGGAAGCCGTGTAACTACGGGCCTTAACGACGCAGCTTCGATTTAATGTAATTGGAGTTGCGTATTGAATGGCCGTCGGCGAAACACCTCCCGCCACCGAGCCCGATGTCAACACCTTCAGACTGACCGAAACGAGAAAATCGGTGTCCGCTATCCGTCGATTGATCCCATGAATGGCCAAGATATTCGTACCGGCTTTGAGTTTACTTATATGGGCCGTCAAATCCACGGCATCGATGCTCGTGCCATTATGGCTGCTGGAGGTCGTCGAATTCCACTGGGGGGTTCCTGAAAAGTTCCGGCTGGCGACGGCGCTGCCATTGACATAAATCACGCAACCGTCGTCGTACCCGATATTCAACTCCATCGATTGAATCTTGGGTAAATCCGTCGCCTGTACGGTAAACGGAATCCGGATCAATGCACAGGACGCTTTATTGTACATGGCGGATTCGATATTATAACTGATATACGGTACATAGGGTTTGGAGATGGATCGATCGTACCCCACGCCGCCGGTCTTTCCGGCGATAATAGGCGTACCGGCCGTCCAGCCGGAATCGTTGTAGGGTTCATTACCCCCGGTCCAGTTTGTACCGATGGCCGCGGTGGGAAGGTACACTTTTTTCGCGGCAGATTCCGCCACAAGGGTTATGGTCACAGGGGGATTTTTGACAAAGAATATGCGCGGATCGCTTCCATCCTGTGTGTAATAGATCACCGACGGGGATGCCGGCCCTGTCATGGCCAACGAATAACCCGGAGTAACCACACCCCCGTTCTGGCTGAAAACCGGAGCGGTCAGATTCGGATACCATGTCTTATTTTTGAATTGAGTCAGAACGGTGTCAGTCCGCGTGGGGAAATAGTTGGTGACCAGACCGTTGATTTCATTGAGCCAGTCCTGACGTGTAAATGCCGGCTCCCTCTTGGAGTCGCCCCATCGGGCCGACTCGGCGATGATCGCCGTATCGAGCTGATTTGCCCGGCGCAACCAGCGCGCGGTCGCCGCCTGGGGCGTCAGAATCCCGCCGTTGAAAAAGTATTTGTGGACACGGTCGGCAAACTGAAGGCGGTAATTGGCATTGGTGGTCATCTGCTGATGAAGCCATTGGGGATTAAAATATTGAAACTCTGATCCGGCCGGCCAGGGACCCGTACGATCCCAACCCGCGAACAGAGAATGTTCCGCATCGTGACGGAAAAACTTCCAGCCATCGGGATTGTTTTTATTGTATATCGCGTAAAAATTATTCGGCCGATTGTTGCTGAGAAAATTTGAGATCGGTCCGTCAAAATCTCCGACATAATAGGTACAGATCATATAGTCAATCAGATTTTCGACATCCACCAGCCGCTCATAGGATGGATTGCGGTTACCATCCGTATTCAGACCCTGGACGGAATAATAGGCCCCATCGGCGGCGAAACCCGCCACCGCCTTTTCCCACAACCGGCGATAGGCATTTCCGTCGCCACTTGTAGCATAGACGGTGTATGGATTGGTATCGCCCGCGCTCCCGGCCACCTTCATCACATCGTAGTCCGCTTCATCCCCTCCGAGGTAACTTTCGCCGAAGTAATCTTCGGTTCGTTCGTCGGTATAGAAAATACCCCAATAGAGACCATTCAGATACAGATGATAATACCGCGACTTGGAGTACGGCTGGCCCATCGCGCCTTGTGTATCGCGTGAAAAGACATCGCGACAAAACGTGTTGCGGGACGCGCCGCCGCCGTCAAAACTCCAGGAATAATTTTGAGGACAGGCCAGATCCACCTTTTCGAATTCATCGACTCCTTCGTCCCCGAAAAGCGGGAAATGCAAATTGCCGTCATATCGGGAACTGAATAATATCCGAAAGGCATGTTTCGGATTGCTTCCCTGACGACTGTATCCCCCACGAATACGAATTCCGGCATTGATCTGAAAACCATCGGTCCCATCCGGATTCACCAATTCCATCGAACAAGGACGTTCCCAGTCGATGCCATCTCCCTGAGAATTGACAAAGATACCGGTGGTTGGATCCAACAAATGTTTTTGGTCCGTCACGATCGAAATGGAAGGAATCGCCAACAGCGCATCATCCACCAAGTGGCCATACGTGGACGAGCCGGTGATTTCCGTGTCCATGCCGTAATTGAGAATCTGGCCGTTAATGCTGCCCAACGGCCATCCACCGGGGGAATCCGGCTGTTTGACGACATCCGACACAAAAAAGTAGGTGTGGGTGTCCACATTCGTTGGTTTATAACCGGGTTTATAGGCCATGGCGCGCACACAAGTTGTCGTGTTGATTGCGATCGGAGTCGTATAGGTTTTTCCGATCGATTCACTCGGAGTACTTCCATTGGTCGTGTAGCGGATAATGGCATCCTTGGTCGAGGTCTCAATTTTCAGTTGGAAAGGAATGGTGTAAAATCCGCGATTCGCACCGAAGCGCGTATCACCAACAAAACCCAGAAATCCGCCCGCATTATCCGATCCCGGCGTCGGCGTGGACATGTACCGTTTCTCGTTGCCGACATACCCATAGGAATAATTTTCCTTCTGCGGAGGATAGCCGAACTGGCCCGGCGCAAATTCATAATCCGCAAATTCCATCACCACCCTTCCGTCCGGATCGACCAGGGCCAGATATTCCCCTTCGGCGGCCAG
>CAYLSB010000167.1:0-2711 GCA_964386005.1 uncultured Pirellulales bacterium
GTGGAATCCATGATCTCGGCTATCTGGGCATAGGACATATTCTCATAACATCGCATGCTCAGGACAGCCCGTTGATTCGGCTGGAGTTTATCCATTGTGGATCGAACGATCTGCTTGAATTCCTCGGTCACCAGGTTTTCCAGCCCGTGTTTCGCCCGTTCCATGGACCGATCCACCTCCGCCTTGGATAGGACGGCCTGTTTACGACGCTGCTGGATCCGGTGATGATTGCGAATCTTGTTCAGGGCTATCTTGCACAACCATGGCCAGAAGCGATCGGTGTCACTCAATTTTCCCAGGATCTTGAACATTTCCAATAAACTTTCCTGTACGATGTCCTGTGTCAGATCATCTCGCATCGTAATTCGATACACATAGGCCTGCAATGGGGCGCGAACACAGGCGGCCATGCGATCCTGAGCGATTGATTCGCCCCGGCGTATCTGCAGGACCAATTCTTGATAAAGTTTGGCATTATCCATTTCCATTGGACATCTTCATGATACTGGTGCGCCCCGCGGCTAAATGTTACATACTTCTTGATTTTTTCTTCCCCGTCGCTGGACAGCCGGTCTCGCTTCCGAAGGGACATGGCTTCAAGATACCATTTTCACTTCATTATACGCCATTTGACCACAAAAAACAAGGGGGATCATCGGAGGCCTGAACACGCCTCCGGGGTAATGAGTTTGATTTTCTCGCGCGATGAATGTTCCCGAGACCTATCCGATATAACGTCTTCGATATTGCCTTCCCGCGGTTTGAGTCCGTATTTCATGGGAAATTTTCAGGAAGTTTGGATTCGGGAGCCATCACAGGAAAACCATGGGAATCATCAGAAATAATTTTTTTCTTGGTAACATCGGCCCGCCGCGCGCACCGTTGTTATGGATTTGATTCGGAATTGGAAACAAATGAACCGGAAGCAAGGGCTTCCGATTCAGACAGGAACATACATATACTGGAAAGGGGCTGCGTATGAAAAAATTACTATTATTTACCGTGCTTTTGTTGGTGGCCGATGCCACACTGGCAAAAACCTCGGCGGTACAAGAAAGGTATGTGGTTCGGAGGCAGGTTCGGACCATGACACCGGCTACCGAAATCATGCTTCGGAATATGTATCGTTATTATGAAGAGAGAAATGATCAGGGCATGATGGCCATGCTGCAATACATGTTGGGATATCCCACCCCGCCGCCGTCACAGACTCAAACCCAGCAACAGGACCAGAACCAGGAACAGAATCAAGACGGTACCTGCGATCAGACACAACAGCAGGAGCAGAACCAGGAACAGAATCAAGACGGTACCTGCGATCAGACACAACAGCAGAAGCAGAAGCAGGAACAGAATCAAGACGGCACCTGTGATCAGACACAACAGCAGGAGCAGGAGCAGGAACAGAATCAAGACGGCACCTGCGATCAGACACAACAGCAGAAGCAGGAACAGGAACAAACTCGGCAGCGGTCTCAAACTCTACGGCGCCGATAGCATACAGCGAAGATCGGGTCGATAACCGTATTCTGACAGACGGCAGGCATTGGCGAGGAGTGCCTGCCATTTTCGATCTGGCTGGTTTGCACGAATTTAAGCGAGACGGAGAAGGACAAATCGACCTTCGGATGGGTCGCGGCGATTTTGAGAAGTGCATTTGGAAAGGGAAAACCATGTTCAAAAAATTGGGATTGGGAATCGTTTTGGTTTTGGGCATCGCATCGTTCGGATTGAGCTACACAGTAAGAGTGGAACCGGATAAGATTGTTCCGAATTCCATCGCCGGAAAAGCGGATGACCTGCAGGTTTCCGTTTTGATTTCCGTTCCCAGCGTGAAGGATTTGGTGGCATCGATCTCGATCGCGGGAGGCGAGGAAATTGATGCGGTTGGGTATGATTATTGTGCAATCGATGATGTGTTGCACATTTACTTTAACAAGGATACTGTTATCCAGCAGATTCTCGCCGCGAACCTTGATGGAGAGGTCGTTGTTTCATTGGCCGGTTCTTTCTGGGATGGCGAGAAGACGGTGTTGATTGAGGGTTTTGACACCATAGAAGTATATAGTGCGCCGGTCAAAAAATAATCATGGATCGTCAGGCAGGATTTTCGAACTACCGTTTCCGGGAGATATTCAATGAATCACTTAATGAGAATCGTCATGGTTATGGGGGTTCTATGCATGAACGGAAACGCAACCGCAATCTACCGGCTGTTCGATGACTTCCAGGATGAATCCATCGGTCCCCTCAACGGTCAGGATGCATGGTATTCACAGGGTGGAGACAACCGTATTGTCGAGGATCCTTCCGATCCGATGAATCAAGTCCTCTATGTACCCTCGGAATCCTCGATCATCCGCAAATCCCTGCCATCCGAACATACCGGGATCCTGGACAAAACGGCCCGAATGCTGTTTTTGCGATTTCGCGTCAGTCAGAAACAGACCTTCGCCGTAGGTCTATCGGGACTTCGCTATCCAAGCGAGTTCAGTGACTTTGCCCCCGAGATCGGATTGGCCAACAGCGCCAAAAATCTGGATTTACGCGTCTGGGACGATGAAGAAGGAAAGTATGAAGTTCTTCAGGCCCTGGTGTCCGATCAATGGTACAATCTCTGGGTGCGGATCGATGCCTTGCGGAATTCGTATGAATTATGGTTAAACGATGTGCCGGGTGCCGACGCCACCGAGGCCGACAAACTGGCTGCC
>CAYLSB010000168.1:0-2664 GCA_964386005.1 uncultured Pirellulales bacterium
CGTTCGAGGGTCACGATCAGTTTGCCCGATGTGGCCAGTTGATCATCCACGCCGTAAAGGACCAGCGGACTATCGGAAATAGATTTTCTCGAGAGAACCGGTTTGGTTTTGGTATCTGTAGATAGTTCGAGCGTGTATTGATTTTTACCCGGCAGAACCCAGACATATTCTTGTACGAACTGGATATTCCCATCCGTAGGTGCTGTGGATTTTTGGATTTCAAGCACAAGATCCATGGCTTTTGTCGCCGCTTCAGCCAATTGTGGATCCGAAGAGGGACTGATCCTGCCCATGGAAGGAAGATTCGTGGAATGAATGTCGGCGCCGCTTGTTTGGGATTGTTGAAACTTGTATTCAACACCGAGAACCCGATCAACCACAGTTATTCCTTCTGGAAATTGGAAATCCAGACGCTCGGGCGCAATAGGTTCATTGACTCGGATCGAGTCGACACGGTATTCCTGACGGGTTTTCAACGGAGCAATATATCGACTGAACGACAGAGGAACCCACAAGGAATTGATTTGAACCCATTTTGCAGTGGATTCCACCATGTAAACCGTGTGTTTGTCCGAATACAATACCGTGTGTTTGAACGGAATATAACCTTTTTCAGGGTCGATCCACACAAGGACCCAGGGAGCGCTTTCTTTTTCATTGGCCCTCATTTCTAACCGGATGAAGCCGTTATCGGATGTGACTTGGCCAGCACGAATTCTCGCTCCCATTTTGAACCAATTCCTGTCTCCGTATCCAGCCAAACCCCATATCGCCTCATACACCCCTCGGTACGGCCCAAAACGACGATGGGAATTGATTTGCGCTGATCGGTCTTCAATCTTTTCCGACGGATCCGTGAGGATGTTCATCTCTTTCCATCGGCCATTCACCCATGCCGCCTGATCCCTGAGATGGATTTCTTTTTTCGGGTTTTCCTGATATTGAACTGCATCTCGTTGAAAGGAAAGGCCGTGAGACATTTTTCGAAGGGTCAAATTCTGACTGGCGATCAACTTATCATCCGATTTAGGAATCTCATCTCCCCGATATTCTTTCATTTCAATTGTTGTTTCCAGATTTTGATATCTGGATCGGCTGGCCTCCATTAACAGTCGGATTTGTTCGGTAGATATGTTGTTTTCTGAATAGGTCCAATTTGTTGAACCGAAAATGACGATACATACTATTAAGAGAAATCTATTCATTTTCATGGTTATTTCCTTGTATATGGCATAGTTTATCCACTGCACCGAGAAATCGATGTCGGAAGTGGCATCCCGCAATCAGAAGATCCTTCGGAAGTCTCGCATAGGCCAATGTCCACATCACAATTATCGGATTCAACCGACCAGCCCTTGCAATTGACCGTCCATTCGGAACAGGGCCACAAACTAGTAAAACTAATCATGCATGAATAACCAAGAGCATTACTTGTACAGACCCTCTTGCCCTGTGTACATTGATCATCCGTCTGGCATGCAGTACGCGAATCGCATCTTTGGCCGTTACGGACACAATCACGATCCCAACACCCTCCCTTCAGATTTGCCAGTTGCTGATCGGCAATGGAGGCGAAATAGGTTTTTGCATGGTTCATGCAGTCATCAGGGTTGTCAGCGGCATACCAGCACTGGGCGATAGCCAAGGTCGTTTTCCAGCTCATCCGCTCGGTGATGACCTGCGAGAGGAAGTCGGAGCGGGATTTCTGGATCAGGATGATGGTGCCATCCCAGAAGACATCCTTGTCGGTGAAGGCATTCAGATCAATCAGGACCGGTTCGTTGGCTCCATCGAGGATGAGGGCCTTGCCGTTGCCGGTGGGGATACAAAGGACAAAATGGCCCAGCTCGGAACCGGCCAGAGGGATTCGATACTGGACAAAGGGAGTATCGATCCTAGCCAGGTTCTCCGCGGCAACATTCATCGGCTGGGCGGGAATATTGCGGGCGGCGAGATAATCGACGATATCCTGAACGGTCGAATAACCCTTGTTGCGGATGCCCATTGTGTCAATGATCTCGTCGATGGGAACCGTCGTTCCGTAGTGACGCAAGAGATGCCATACGCAATAGGCGCCGCAGAAACGATCACCGGCGATGGCAATTCGGTTTTTACTGTCGGCCGCTCTGGGTTCGCGGAGGACGGCCTTGTTGTAGAGCGCGGTCGCCTTATCAGGCCGGCCGGACCATTGGTAACACATCGCTACAAATGTGAGAGTTCGAATCTCCGGCTCTATATTCGGCGCGGCGGCCATGACCTGTTCATAGATTTCGATGGGTACGCGGCACTCATGGGTTGTCGGCTGACGACCTCCGCGGGAGATGCGATCCATGTATTGTTCTTCGACATATTGGAGAGCCGCCGGGAATTCGGGGTGGGCGGTATGCCGGATGAATTGCTCAAGGGCTTTGGTGCGGGTGGTCTCGTCTTCCAGACGAATGCCCGCGGCAACGCTGACGGCGTTGGCCCACATCAACTGCGGGTGGGCGGCGAAGTCCCGTTCGAACGCGGCCGCCTCGGCGAGAGCCACCTCTTTGGCGTTCATCTCGATATAGGTCTCGACGATACAGCGTCGGATCTGGACGATATTGGAGGCCCTGGGAAAACGGTTGAGCAGCCGGAAATACATCTCCAGCGCCCTGGGGTAGTCTTTGTATTTCTGGC
>CAYLSB010000169.1:0-2642 GCA_964386005.1 uncultured Pirellulales bacterium
TGATCCGGATCAGTGTTTCGAAAACATAAAACCAGGGGAAGAACCATGAACAAACAATCCACAGAACGGACGGGGATGAATCGTCGAACATTTATGCGTATGGCCTCGGTCGCCGCGGCCGCATTCACGTTTGGATCCACACGGCAGACGTGGGGCAAAGGCCCCAATGACCGCCTGGGCATCGGCGTTATCGGATGCGGCGGGCGGGGCAATAACCATTTGGATGTGTGGAAATGGCTCAAGGACCAGGGCGACAATATTGAGATCGTCGCCGTCTGCGATGTCTATCGCCCGCGAATGCAAAAGGCCGCGGATAAATTTTCCGCCAAGGGGTATATGGACCACCGGGAACTGCTCGCCGATCCGCGCGTCGATATCGTTAGTATCGCCACTCCCGACCACCAGCATGCCCCGCAGACCATCGATGCCGTGCGGGCGGCCAAAGGCGTCTATTGCGAAAAGCCCATCACTCACTGGCAGCAGTTTGAGTTGCTCAAGAAGATGCATGAAGAAGTGAAGAAATCCAAATGTACGTTTCTTCTGGGCACGCAGGGGATGAGCGACGGTGCCTGGCACAAAATGAAGCAACTCGTCAAAGAAGGTCTTATCGGTCAGCCGATTCATGCCGAATGCGGTTACTTCCGCGTGGGCGATTGGGGTGAACGCGGCATGCCCATCGACGATCCCAATGCCAAACCCGGCAATGATCTCAACTGGGAGGCCTTTCTCGGCGACCGGCCCAAACGGCCCTTCGATGTCAGCCGATTTTTCCGTTGGCGAATGTACGAAGATTACGCCGGCGGGCCGGTGACGGATTTGTTCCCGCATTCCTATTCGCCCGTCGCCGACATTCTCGGCGTCGGTATGCCCTCGATGGTTGTCGCCACCGGCGGCAAATTCCGCTACGACGAACGCGAAATCCCCGACACCTTCAATATGCTCATCGACTACCCGGAAAAGATCACCGTCGCCGTTCTTGGCACGCAGGGCAATGATTATGTCGCCGAAGGCCAGCGGGGCGCCCCAGGCCGGATCCCCGTCATCCGCGGCTGGGATGGCTCCCTGATCATCGATCGAAAAACCAACAAGATCGCTTTTATTCCCACGGAGGGGTCGGGCAAGAAGATGCAAAGTTTCGATATCGAATATGGCGAAGATATGGCCGCATTTTTCCGCAATCTGATCCAGTGCCACCGTGAAGGTCGCCAGGACACATTCAGTCCGATGGAGTTGGGCTATCGGGTTCAAACCGCCATGATCATGGGAATGCTCGCCTTCCGGGAACAGGCCGTGGCCAAATTCGACGCAGCGAAACAGACGATTGTATTATGATGATGCGGATATGGATAGGAGAGAATCATGGGAAAAATTTTTCTGGGAGTCAATAACGAATTCATCCGTCACGAGGATAAAAATTTCGAATATGCGGTCAATAAGGCCGCCGAAATCGGCTATGAATATTGCGAGCCGATGGTCCATCTGGGACGCGAACTGCTTAGCGAGGCCGGATACTTCCACAGTGTCTCGATGTACGATGATCCCCTGCGGATAAAAATCGCCTGCCAAAAGGCGGGGATCAAACTGTCCGGTCTTTCGGCTCACACACCCTTGACCCGGCCGGAAATCGGCGTCGAATATCTCAAACAGGCCATCCGGTTTGCCGCCGAGTGCGGTGCCCCCGTGGTGAATACCGACGAAGGTCCCAAGCAACCATGGACCACCGAAGAGGAAGATTACACGTTGATGAAGTACACGCTGAAAGAAGCGTCGCTCCTGGCCGAAAAACGCGGCATTAAAATCGGCATTGAACCCCATCAACAGTATAGCAAGAGCCCCGAAGGTCTCGATCGGATCTTCAAGCTCGTCAAGTCGCCCGCTATCGGAGTCAACTTCGATACCGGTAACAGTTACCTGGCCGGCGAAGACCCGATCAAATGGCTCCAAAAAGTCCGAGATCGTCTCGTTCATCTCCACGCCAAGGATATCTCCGTCCGGCAGTCCAAAGATGAACGCGGCAAAGTCACCGGCACCCCCGTCGGGTGTGCCTGCGGGGAGGGTGTCATCGATTGGCAAGCCGTGATTGATGTGTGCAAAAAAGCAAAAAATGATATCGTCTTCAGCGTCGAATGCGGTACCGTTGAACAGGCCATCAAGAGTTTGCGGCATCTGAAAAAGCTGATTTGACCAAAATGATCATGCCGTAAACATCTATTAAATAAGAAGTTATAACAAATACAATATTCGGTAAATATTTTTCTTGCTCCCGATCCATTCGGCCGATATAGTTTCGCCTCGCCTTGACCGGGCATGGCCGTCGGGTGGGGGCAAAAAAAGTTATAAAAATTTTCAAAATTGCCCTTGACGAATTCAGCTTGTCTGGTACAGTGATAAACTTCCGAAGCGGACAAGAGAAGCGGGTGTCAGTGAATGATCTTGGCCGCTCTTTCTTTCGGAAATGTTCTTTGACAAGTAAACAGTTGATACCACTACAAAAAAGCAGCGAGAGTGGACGATCGGAATTCCACACGCGGATCCGATCGTAACCACAAATGGTGTGAAACAGAATGTCGAGCGAAAGCTCGGCGATCTCATTCAACTGTTTCTCGCTGCGTGAGCGAGTTTTGAGTTGACCAAGCCAGAAG
>CAYLSB010000170.1:0-2618 GCA_964386005.1 uncultured Pirellulales bacterium
TCGGCCTGGTCCGGATTGTAGGTTCCCGGGCAGTTATCGTCGCAGTTGATCGTCTCCAAGTGGGCACAGGGGTTGTCGTAGATCACCCCGCTGGCGTCCCCGTCTTCAAGTATCCCGTCGGCATCCATGTCCGGATCGCAGGCGTCACCCAGTCCGTCCTCGTCGGTGTCCTCCTGCTCCGTGTTGGCCACATTCGGACAGTTGTCGCAATCGTCAGGCACATCGTCGTCATCGGCGTCGTCGTTGTCGTCATAACCCGCGCATCGATCGCAGCCGTCGGGCACCCCGTCGCTATCGGTATCCGTATGGTCATTGTATCCCGCACAGAGATCGCAACCGTCGGGTACGCCGTCCTCATCGGTATCCGCGTGGTCATCGTGCCCGGCGCAGATATCGCAGGCGTCGCCTACTTCGTCCTCATCGGCGTCCGCCTGCTCCGGGTTGGCCGTATTCGGACAGTTATCGCAACCATCGGGGATCACATCCAGGTCGACATCGAGGTGATCGTCATAACCAACGCAGCGGTCGCAGGCATCCCCGCTCCCATCGTTATCCGCATCGGCTTGGTCGCGGTTGGCCACTTGTGGGCAGTTATCCAAGCGGTCAGGCAAGCCGTCTTCGTCCGAGTCCGGGATATTATTACAGTTGGGATAGAGATCGCAGCCGTCGGGGATACCGTCTCGATCGGTATCTTCCAGATCATTAGATCCCGGACATGTATCGCAGATATTCGGGATCCTATCGCCGTCGGTGTCCGGGAAAGTCACCGAATTTAACTCCCGAACGTCAAAGATGCCGTTTTCGTTGCAATCGCCACATGTGGAGGAAGCGACAATGCCCGGCCCACTGGCACAGTGTTCGAACATCGCCTCGTCGCTGAATATGGCCAAGGAGGCGTGCGAATTATCTTGCTTAATCTCCACATAACCATCTCCATCCACATCGGTATTGTTACAACTTTCCTCCTGATTGGTCTCTCCATCGCCCGTGTAACATCTCTGCATGTGGCTGAAGTCGTCTTGATCCACGTCGCAATCGCCGTCATAATCGAAAAGCGAATGGGGAGATGGATCACAAGCGTCACCGACGCCATCTTTGTCGCAATCCTCCTGATTCGGATTGGCCACGCAGGGACAGTTGTCCTGATTATCCGGAACACCGTCTTCGTCGCTGTCTCCATCTTCACAGGCATTACCGGTTCCATCTTCATCACAATCCAACTGAGCGGGATTGAACACACTGGGACAGTTGTCGCAGGCGTCACCAACCCCATCCCCGTCGGTATCGTCCTGGGCAAGATTTGCTATATTCGGGCAATTATCACAAGCATCGCCCAATCCATCCTCGTCGATATCTGCTTGGTTGGCATTGGACACATTTGGACAGTTATCGCAGGCGTCAATTACATCGTCATCGTCGCTATCGGATTCGCAATCATCTGGAACTATGTTGTTATCACAATCCATTGAACCTGCAACAAGAAGGCATTGTACTCCTCCGCCAAATTGGTCAACGGCCGAAACCAACTCGAAATTAACGCCATCCGCCGTTCGCCATACTTCGGCCTGTCCATTTCCGGTGTAATAACCATCCGGTAGCCCCAGCCCAACGTAAAGATACTGATCGCTCTGGGCGGCCAGGGCAGACACCCCTTCACCATATACGCTGGTTGGTCGTTGAAATACAGGACCGTTCCAACTTGTTCCATCGTATGTCCACAATTTCGCGCCTTGCGGACCGGCCGAAGCACCCCCGCCGACATAGAGCTTGTTCTGGAATACCTCCAAGGCCCAGTTGTTCACTCCTGTGTCATGAACACTTGAAAAATCCACTGGTTCAGATTCGCATGTAAATAACGCTGGAGATTGGTAAACCCGACCATTGCTTTGGTATCCATACCATGCGCCGGCATACAAATAACCGTTATACTCAGCGAAATCCCAGATGCAGCTACCCTCTTGGCTATCGATTAAAGCCAAGGTACTCGTCATTGGATCGAATCTCCAAAAATTATCGGTGTTCAGTTTACCAAGGAATAATTGTTTGCGCCCACACAATGAGGAAGCAATTCCTGACCGAAAGCCCTCTCCGTAATCTGATGTCGTGCCCAATGCTTGCCAATCGCTTCCATCGCATATTTGACAATTGTAGAGTATTCCATTGTTCTCATTATGATTTGTTGTCGCAGCGTATAACTGATTTCCCATTATTTCCAAGACCATTACGGACGTGTCCATATTCCCGACACACGTCCACTGGCCGTTTCCGTCATACCGCCACACCTGTCCTTGACCAGAGCCACCGCCCATTCCGCTTTGGGTTTGAACACCGGCATAAAGCCGCCCATGATAATAGGCCATGTCCATGATCGCTGATACGGTTACGGGCGGGTTTCCGAATCCATTGGGCGTCAGATCGGTCCAGGAGGTTCCGCCTGTGTACCGATAGACTTTGGCCCCACCTCCTCCAATTCCACCCTGGGTGCCGGCATATACTCCAGAAGTTATGATATCACATTCATCCGGTATATTATTTTCGTTGCAATCCATGCTCTGTCCGCAACCTGTCGCCGGGCGGGCAAAACCGGCCAGGGGTGGGCAGGTGAAAACCGGCCATCT
>CAYLSB010000171.1:0-2500 GCA_964386005.1 uncultured Pirellulales bacterium
GTTGAAGTCGGACCATACGTTCCACGAAATCGCCAACGGCAGGAAAACGGCCAAGGCACCGACCGCCAAGCAGGCGATACCGCTGGATGACGCCGATGTTAATGAGTTCAACACTTTCAACGGGTAATCGAGCGGTTCGTATCCGATTGAAACCATAATCTTCTCCTGAAAATACTTTGGGAATCTTGATAAATGGCCGGGATGATTGAATGTCATTTCCGGCCGTTTGTTTTCATGGTCAACGAAAAAAAGGTTCTGAGATACAATTAAATTGTTTATGGCTTATATTTGTCCGTTATTCAAATCAACATTGGTCTTGCATTTATCGGACGCAGCAATTCAGAGACAAAAAATTTTTGATGGGGATATCCCGATTTTTTCTTGTTTCTATCGATGTGGATGAAAAATGAATGAGGGTTTCCTCGGCAATATTCAACGGATTATCAGGTGTTTGTTTCCGGTTTCCCTACAAACGTTATAAACCGGACGGTTACCTGTTGCTAAATCTAATTGATCCTGCTCAGGTCATTTCCCATATCTTCCGAAACACCAAACAGCTTTGCTGGATACTCGCGCAATCTCTATTCGGTTTCCATTTCGGGAATCAATATTTTTGTGGAGATCATTAGGATGAATACGATTCAAACGGAAAAACAATCATCCGACGGAATTCGGGACAAGGAAGGAAAGTACCTCACCTTCGCTCTCGGCAATGAAGAGTATGGCCTGGAGATTCTCAAGGTCCGCGAGATCATCGGATACATGGAGATCACCGCCATCCCCCAGACGCCCTCGTATGTCAAAGGGGTCATCAACCTCCGGGGTCAGGTCATTCCCGTGGTGGATCTTCGCCTGAAATTCAGCATGAACGCCGCGGAGGTCACCGAGGAAACCTGTATTATCGTCGTCGAAATCTCGCAGGGCGATCGACGGTTCCAGACGGGCATCGTGGTGGATCGTGTTCAGGAGGTTTTGGATATCGACGGCGAGAATATCGAAGATGCCCCGCAGTTTGATTTCCAGGTGGATACCAACTTTATCCTGGGTATGGGCAAGATCAATGGATCCGTCAAAATCCTTCTGGATATCGACAAGGTCCTCGGCGACAGCGCCGGGACGTTTTCGCTGGAATCGAAATAGACGCATCGGAACCAACAAGAAATATCATTATCCCTGTTTGGAGTGCTCGGTATGTTCAAGAACATGACATTACGAACGCGTTTGCTGGTAACCGGAATCGCTCTTTCTGCGCTTCCCATGCTCATTGTGTCGGTCGTGGTTTTCCGGCAGAATCACCAGATGGTCTCGGTGTCTTCCGCGGAAAACACGAAACTGGCCAAGACCGACCTGGATCATATCGCCGAAGGCATCTATGCGATGTGCCAGGCCCAGCAGGAAGTGATTCAGCAGAATGTCAACTCCTCGCTGAATGTGGCCCGCGACAATCTGACCTCGCTGGGAACCCTGACGTTGTCCTCGGAAACGGTGTCATGGAACGCGACCAATCAGGTAACCAGCGCCGCACAAAAAGTGGATCTGCCCAAGATGATGGTGGGAGAAACCTGGCTGGGCAACAACACCGATTCGGCCAAGCCCTCGCCGCTGGTGGATAAGGTCAAGAAGCTCGTCGGCGGGACATGTACCGTCTTCCAGAAGATGAATGCGACCGGAGATATGCTTCGCGTTTGCACCAATGTCCAAAAGACCGACGGTACGCGGGCGATTGGAACCTATATCCCGGCGGTCGGAACCGACGGCAAACCCAATCCCGTCGTGTCGGCTGTCTTGCGCGGCGAGACCTATCGCGGCCGGGCTCAGGTGGTCGGCAAGTGGTATGTGACCGCGTATGAACCGATCTATGGCGCCGGCAGAGACGTCATCGGCATGTTATATGTCGGCGTTCCGGAGGAAAGCGTCGTCAGTCTTCGTCAGGCCATCATGAAAACCAAAGTCGGCGAAACCGGCTATGTCTATGTCCTGGATTCGGAAGGACGATATGTCATCTCCAAGGATGGTAAACGCGACGGCGAAAATATTCTCGATGCCAAGGATGCTTCGGGCAATCTGTTTATCCAGGAGATTATCCGCAAAGCCAAACCGCTCAAACCCGGCGAGGTCGCCGAACAATATTATCCCTGGCAGAATCAGGGAGAGTCAACGGCCCGGATGAAAGTGGCGCGAATTATGTACTTTGAGCCGTGGGACTGGGTCATCGGTGTCGGGTCCTATGAAGAGGAATTCTACCGGGCACGGGATCAGGTTCAGTCGATTGGACGGACCAGCAACTGGATTCTGGGCGGCGTATGGATTTCGATGCTTGTCCTGACGACGGTCATCTGGTTATTCATGGCCAACGGCCTGAGCCGTCGGATCAGTCAGGTGGTCAACCAGTTGCAGGAAGGATCCCATCAGGTTACATCCGCTTCGAAGCAGGTATCCGCGGCTTCGCAGTCTCTGGCCGAGGGAGCGACGGAACAGGCCGCCGGTCTCGAAGAGACTT
>CAYLSB010000172.1:0-2320 GCA_964386005.1 uncultured Pirellulales bacterium
TTTTGGTCATGCTGGCCATCTCTTCGAGCGAACTGGAAGTCTCTTCGAGACCGGCCGCCTGTTCCGTCGCTCCCTCGGCCAGCGATTGCGAAGCCGCGGATACCTGCGTGGAGGCCGAAGCAACCTGAGCGGCGCCTTCGTTGAGCCCTGCGATGATACGATTGATGGGCTTGACGATACTGCGGGTAATCAGAATTGCCATCACGATCCCCAATGATACACCGCACAGTGCCATGATGATCAAGAGGGTGTTCGTTTGAGCCGAAACAGAACTCATCTGTTCGGCCAAACCTTGACTCAGTTGTTTCATTGTACTGACTATACTGGACGCCACACGACCCATGTCCGCATTCGCGGTGCGCTGAGTTGTGACGCCGGCCAGGTACTGCTGACCGGATTGTTCATACTGGCTAATCGACTGAGAGATTGAACGAGCGGCATTTTCCAATTCGCTGTTTCCCTTGACCATGTCCATCCACTGAGCGATTCCCTCTTTCGTCTTGGCCAATTGTTTCTGATAGGCATCCCATTGGGCATCGGCTTCCGTGGCCCGAAAATACACGGCCACGACTCGCTGCAATAGGAAATTTTGAACCACCTTTTCATTGAGTTCATTTTGGATTGCGGCCCAGTTGGCCAAGTCCGCAGCATTGCCGTCTTTCCGGGCTTTATCGATGGCCGGCTTGATGGTTTTGTCCGAAGCGTTTCCGATACTTTCGGTGATGGCCCAGCCGATTTTGCCCCAGGTGGCGAAGGCCTCATCCTTGGATTTCTGGGCGGCGGCTCCGGCATCAAATGCCTTCTTGTATCCATCGGTATCCTGAAGAATCTGGTTTATCTGGGCCATATCCTCGGAGCGCAATCCCGATGAGCTTTGCAGATCACGAACGGTCTTTGTCAGATCGTTGAAAGCATCTTGCCATTTCTCGGCGGCATTTTTCGTCTCTCCTTTGGCAACTTCAAATCCATGAAGAGCAAAATCCCGCCGAAGGGTAGCACAGGTATTGAGGTTATTCTGCGCTTCATTACCCTTTTCGTTCAGCACGACGATCTTGTGGAGACCGGTCAAACCGTTCCATCCGGCAAATCCCAGTGCGGCGGAAATCACCACCAAAATCCCAAACCCCATTGCCATTTTTGCAGACAGCTTCAAGTTCTTGAACATGCGTATTCTCCTGAAAAAGCGATCGTTTTCGATACATGATTTTCTTTGGACTAATTCCCCAGCGCGAATTGTTCATTCCCCAGAACCTTGTCAATATCCAGCAGGATCTTGACCGACCCGTTGACTTTGCCCATGCCGAGAATGAAATTGGTATCGACATTGGATCCGAATTGCGGCGCGTCTTCGATATTCTCCCCGTCAATGTCGAGAACTTCCTTGACGCGATCGACCACGATCCCCGTCTGGAAATGGCGATCGCCCTGGGTGATCTCCACGACGATGATGCAGGTTTCCTCGGTGACCTCGGCCTCGTTCATGCCGAATTTCATCCGCAAGTCGATAACCGGGATGACCTGGCCGCGAAGGTTGATCACACCCTTGACATGAGCGGGCGTTTGCGGCACGGCGGTGATCTCCATATAACCGATGATCTCACGAACTTTGAGGATTTCCAGTCCGTACTCTTCATGGCTCAAAGCGAAGGTCAGGTACTTGCCTTCCTTGCTCACTGAGCTTGTGTTTTGCGCCACAGCCTGTTCTACCATACCTATTCTCCTAACCGAATTGGGTTCAAGGCGTCGATCCCTGACCTACTGATAGTTCCCGTTATCCCGATATTCACGTTTGATATTTATATTTAAATTACCCACAATAACGAATTTACATCCGAATCCTGATGAAATACCTGAAGACGCCATACATCATCCGTTCCAGCAGATTCGTTTCAGACCGTAACATTATTCGGAAATATTCTTCAGCAGATTCAGATAAAAATTGTTTACGAATAAGGATTGAGATAAAACCAATTTAATAAAAAATCGGAACAGATGCCTTTTTTTAGCGAAATAACGATAATGGACACAAATTTCTCTTCTTTTGCTGTTTGTTGTGACAGATGGAGCATCTCCAATCGATGGCCCATACAGCGTCCAATAAGTATTCAGGAAAACGAATATGGAATTCGCTATGAAGGCAAATGATATTGGATCCATGTGAACGTCAGCGGATATCCATCGATTTGAGAGATAGAGATTGCCGGCCTCTACGATTGCTGATATAATAGGACAAATTGAATTTTGAACAAGGATTGTCCGTCATGAACTGTATGATTAGGCTTCTCTCTTGACAAAGGAAAGGAAGTTATATACAACCCAG
>CAYLSB010000173.1:0-2093 GCA_964386005.1 uncultured Pirellulales bacterium
CCGGCTAATAGTTCCCGCTGCCGGGCCTATAGAGAACTTGCATCTCCAAGCAGGTGCGCCCTGCCGGGCGCACAAATGGAAAGGGCCTTCGGCGTTGCACCGAAGACCCTTTAGTCAACACGATGGAGTGCGGGGGTACGGGTTACCGCTCCGCACGGCCCGAGCCCAGGAGGAGGAGAGTTAGGTGTTCGGCTCGGACTTTTCGCCGTGTTGTCCGTATTACGTCTCGCGAGGAGAACGATAATCTTTTCATCTCAAAGAGAATCCGAATCGCGGCGTCAATACATAGGAGTGCGAAGTCTTCCTGAAAGTTACAGGGAATCCCCGCGTGGATTCAGAGAGATTCGTTCCGGTGAGCTGCATCGGATGGCATGACAGGATTGTACCGATTACGACGATTGTAACGACTGCGACGAAGAGAAAGAGACCGGAAAAATCGGGAAATCATTTGACTTTATCGCATTCGATGTCTATAATCCCTGTTTTAAATTCGATAATTCCTTCATCCGGCCATGGAGACCGGAATGAATGGATATCAACACTATTGAGAGGAGATAGGTACAATGATTCAATCCCCTGCCGCAATGCACCTCGTATATTTTCTTGCCTTCGTGTCCACAATCGTCCTGGTTCCGGCAACCGTATCGGCGGACCTTCAAACCAAAGCATCCGCGTCGGTGCGAATGCAAAGAACCGGTGTTGGCGCGCATTTTGTGGACTCATTCGATTCCACCGAAGTCGATACCGGCATCGTGGAATATTCCGACTGGGCCGCAACCCTTACCGCTCAGGCCAAAGCCCATGCGGCATACCGAACGCTGAAGGCCTTCGCGACGATTTTGTATTCGGCCGGCAGCACCTCATTAAATTTTGAAAGCGCCGGTCGTGCGTATTATACCGACGAAATCCGGTTTGTGCCGTCATCGGGGGTATGGGGAAATCCCGACGAGGATTATTTCATTGAATTGGTATTTCACGCAGAAGGTGCCAAAAATATTTCCGGTTGGTTTTCGAGCAGCGACTGTGTTCTCAGCGTCGCCTGGTCGGCCCGCGGAAGCAACCAGGAACCGAAGACCCTGTATGCCACGCTCGATAACCAAGGCGACTATCGCTTCACGATTTCCGGATACCGCGGCGACCTGATTGATCTAAAGGTTACTTTGGATGCCTCTTTGTATGCCACGGGCGCCAGATTGAAAAAGAACCAGGGCGGCACCCTTGATTTCTTCCATACACTTCACTACACCGGCTCGATCCTGAGAGACAGCGAATACCAGATCATCGCGGAATTTGACGCCGATAACCACCGGATCGCCGGCCAGCCCGGATGGACGATCGTTCCTCCCCGTCGGACCATCGAAAGCCGTTTCCAATCCGAGGATCATGGCTGGACGGGTGCCGCCTTGTCCGTCAACAACTTGTCTCAAGTTGTGGAGGTACTTCCGATTTTCTGGGATTCCGAATCGATCAGCTTGTCAGACAACGACAACCAATGGACAACCTTTGTCGCTCCCGCGGAATTTCTCGGCGACAGGTCTGATTGGCTCGGCGGTGAAATCGCGTTCGACATGAAGCATCAGACGACTGGAATGCGAATCGACGGCCCGGCGGTATTTCTTGTCGGTAACGGTACGGTTCTCTGCAGCCCGTGGATTGTTCCGACGGAATCCTGGCAACGGTTTACGTTTTCTCTGATTCCGTCGGATTGGCACGTCAACTCGCCGAACGGCCCGGAACCGTCAATGCCGATATTTTATTCCGTATTATCCAATCTGGAGGCATTGTACATCATCGGCGACTATGTATCCGGAGTCGAAACAACCTGGATCGACAATGTACAATTGAAACACGGGTTATCCCCCGACTCCTCCGGGGATGGATTTGTGGACATGGAAGACCTGGCCCGTTTCGCCGCACAATGGTCAAAAAGCGGATGCATCAATCCGGACTGGTGCGACGGCCAGGACTTCACCCGGAATGGATCCGTGACTTTGGATGACTTGTATTTCCTGATCCTCAACTGGCTTCACGAAGTTCACTAACCCGGATATTTCACCGAATCTGAATATTTTCGATGAACAAAATGGCCTAAC
>CAYLSB010000174.1:0-1953 GCA_964386005.1 uncultured Pirellulales bacterium
CATTCAGGCCCACTGGACCCGGAAATCGCATCCTCAATTACTGTGAACGGATACCAAGCACGATATCCGAAGCAACTTCAAACATAATAACGGAGAAATTCCAAAACGCTATTTTTCATGCACAAACACCCAGCGACAAAGGCGGATTCGATCGCCTTTTCGCGACTTGCGTTTGAGTTCGAGCATTGATCCGGGGGCTTCCGCTCTCGGGTAAATCTTTACGCCCTTTTCGGGATCCTTTCTTGGTGGAATTATAGCGAAACGGACGGAGGATGCATCGAATTTTCCGGATTCGGGTGCGTCGGCGACGATCAGCGGGGCGGACCTGATCGAATGCTGGAAGCGAGACGGGGACGGCGGTTGGTCTGCGCCGTCGGCCGCCGAACCCAAAAAGTTGTCGCGCGACGGCAAGCCATGGAGCGAGTTCACCTACGACAAGACCGCCAGACAGATTCGGCTGACAACCGGCGGCGATCCGCGGCTGCATATCTTTGAAACGATTGTACGGGATCGGGGCATTGATCGGGCCGGAAAAGATATTCAGATCGAGGGGATTACAGTGGTGGATACATTGAAATCCGACGGGAAACCTTAGAAATGGATATCCGAATCATGTTTGCCGTTTGGAGTATTGGGGCTCTGGTGTAGGATATCAAAACAAATCTGACATATGTTCTTGTCCATAAAGACTCTTCGACAAAATGTCAGATCCGGCCTTGCATGGATACCTTCTGGTTGCTACGATCCCATTTATGATTATGAAACGATTCTGGATTGCCATTTTGACCGTACTCACCTATCTGGTGGATAAGCACGCCCAGCAAACCATCGAATATCTGAAGGAGGAGAATCGAATCCTCTACCACAAACTGGGCAAGAAACGATTGATCCTGACCGACCAGGAGCGTCGTATCCTGGCCGTGAAGGCCAAGCCCCTCGGCCGAAAGCTCCTGACTGAAACGACCACCCTGTTCTCCGCCGATACGATTCTCGGTTGGTACCGAAAATTGGTCGGCCAAAAGTACGACGGCTCAGCCAATCGCAAAGGCGGCCGGCCCAAAGTCTGCAAAGAAATCATTGATCTTGTTCTTCGCTTCAAGAAGGAAAATCCCCAGTGGTGTTACGGCCGGATTCATGGCTATCTGGTCTATCTTGGATTCCAAGTCAGCCGGGCCACGGTCCAGCGGATCCTGCTGGATCACGGCTACCATCCGGAACCGGAGGATTTCAAACGAACCACCTGGAACCAATTCCTCAAGTCGCACTGGAATGTGTTCTGTGCCGTGGACTTCTTCTCGATCGAATTGCTGACTACCCGAGGCCTGATTCGATATATGGTCTTGTTCGTGATTGATATCGCAACACGAAAGGTGCAGATCGTCGGGATCCATATCAATCCTAATGGGGACTGGATGAAGCAGGTGGCCCGGAATCTGACGGACAGCGAGGAAGGGTTTTTGCGGGGCAAGCGATTCCTGATCCTGGATCAGGATCCGTTGTTCACAAAGGCCTTTAAAGAAATGCTCAAGGACGGGGGCGTACCTCCTGTACCGACGGCCGTAGCGGCGCCAATGATGAACGCCCATGCGGAACGATTTGTGCGGGCCGTCAAGTATGAGTGTTTGAACAAGTTGATCTTGACCAACGAAGCCCAATTGCGTTATGTGCTCGACGAGTATCTCGATTATTATCATCACGAGCGGTTTCATAGAGGATTGGGCCGGATCATCGAGCCAAGGGCCGAATACCAGCTCGGATCGGGAACGATTATTTGTGTGGAACGCCTCGGCGGCCTGTTGAAATCGTATCATCGTAGGGCCGCCTGAGGCATCCGATGGGTTTTGATACCCTACGACAGGGCCCAACGGGTAATTTCAGCCGGATTGACAAGTAAAAAGGTATCATTATAGCCCCATGAAGCAGGGGGTGAAAAAATCTTTGGAAAATTCATAT